>NZ_NSGI01000001.1:0-588361 GCF_002295155.1 Kocuria sp. WRN011 | reverse complement strand
TCAGGCCCTGCAGGACTACTACCAACGCCACCGACACCGATTCCGCACCAGGCCCCGCACCCCCAAACCCGCGGACCTAGTCGGCATCAACCTCCCCACCTGACTCACCACAGCTTGACACCCTGCGAACGGGACCAATTCATCCCTCAAATGTTCAGGAGCCGGTTGAGGAGTCATCGGCACACCGTTCCAGGTACTTAAGAAGTTGCCGCTCACTGCTGCTAGTTCCGTCTCCGATGCGCCTTCAAGTCCGAGGTCTCGCAGTTGAGCCGTTGGAATGAACAACTCCGGGGCGGCCTCGGGCGAACCATAACTGGCAGTGCCGTAGGCAATCACCGAGGACTCGATTCCCTCCATGCCCCGCGCTCGCTCAGCTTCCTGCCGAACATCCTCCGGTGACGATTCGCTGCCCAGGAACGAATAGACACTGTCCGGCGGCAGGACGCCCACGACGGCCGACGGCGCTTGGGGCGAGTTCACAGACGACGCCACTCCAGAGAACACCGAGACTGCAAACACCGCAATCACCAGTCCCGAGACAGCTCGATAGGCATTCCCCGGGTTCAGCGCCATGCGTTGGCCGGCGATCACCGCTGCGGGATTCTGTGCTCGTTTCACATAACTTCGACTGACTACCTGAACCAACCACGGGCCGATCTGTGTGACGCCCGCGGCCGTCATGAGGAATCCAAGGATCTGCGCAGTGGATGCGAGGAGAAGACCCGCTCCGTCCTGTGACTCAGGCAAGACTCGCGACACCGCCATGAGCAGCAACCCTGCCATCAAGGGAATGACACGTTTGGCTGTCACGCGGCGTTCTTGTACGAGTGATTTCACCCCGGATGCCTCCGTGTGCAGCCTGTTTGCCTGCACAGCCGCCAGAAATGTCGCGAGCACAACCACCAAGGTCACGATGCCCGCTGACACCCACCCGCTCAGTGCCAGGTCATCCAGGAACAGTCGCGATTCCCCCCACCTCAAGGGAGGTCGCCACCGGTCGAAGCATGCTGGCCAGCACCAAACCGATCAATGCCCCCGCCAGTGAGGTCACGAACGCCTCCGCAGCGGCAACTGAAGAAATAACTCGCGGCGCTGCACCCATGAGCCGCAGCACCCCCAACCGTTCGGATCGAACCGTCGCACCCCACTGCGTGCTGATATTGATGAGAAGCAAGACGGGAAAGAGCACCGCAATGGCTCCCATGACGATCAGCGTCCGGTACGCGGTGGCGCTGCCGCCGTACGGCTGATCCGTGAACTCTGAGACCATGGCCGTCGCGGAGGACGGACCCCTGAGCTCACTCTCCGACACCCCGGACACGATCACCAGGGAGTCCGGTCCCGCCAGTGCCGACTCGCTTATAGCACCGGCGTACCTGCCGTACCGGTCACCCAGCTGATCTCGATCGGTCGACTGGATCAACTCATGCATGGCGGGTGAGGCGTAGTACGTCCCCGGCTCAGGCGCCGTACCCACCCCTGGGATCTCGACCGTGGAATCAGGCGTGGCCGCCACCGCGCGGTGCTGGATGATCCGGTCCCGGAATACGTCGTCGACTCGGTCAACCAGAATCGAATCAGAGGTCAGCGGAATGGGGATGGGATCGCCCGCCGTGGACACCCCGTCCTCGGCAAGCGGCACCTCGAATGCTGGCCTGCCTTCTTCTCGAAGCCACGCGGCCCTGTGGTCCCTTTCATTCAGCCCCTGTGCGGCGCCGGCCAGCAACAGAATCAGAGCGGTTCCCAAGGCAACGCCCACAGTGATGCCAACCAACCGCCCAACCGAGAATCGCGCGCTCAACAACGTCAGGTGCAGCACGGACCGAGCGCTGGCGAACATCACCGGTCACCGATTCGGCCGTCGCGCACCACGACATCGCGGTCCGCATAGGCCGCAACCCGAGGATCATGAGTGATCATCACCAGGGTGGTTCCGGATGACTGCACGAGCTCAAGCATGAGCGTCAGCACAGTTTCGGAAGTCAACGAATCCAATGAACCCGTAGGCTCGTCCGCGAATAAAATCGCAGGTTCGGTAACCAGAGCCCTGGATACCGCGACCCGTTGAGCCTGACCACCGGAGAGACCTTCCACGCGCGAGTCACCCAGATCCGAGATGCCGAGCTTCTCGAGAAATACTGATGCCCGTTCCAACCCTTCTTTCCGTCGGACGCCAAGCATCAACAGCGGAAGCGCCACGTTATCCAACGCGGTGAGCTCGGGCAGCAATTGTCCGTACTGGAATACGAAACCGAAATCCTCAAGCCTCAACCGAGAACGCTCTGTCTCGCCCAGCTCGTTGATCCCCACCGATCGCGCATCCGAAGCATCGGGGCGGTACGTAACGGCGCCGATGTCAGGCGTAAAGACTCCCGCCATGCAGTGCAGCAACGTCGATTTGCCCGACCCCGAGGGCCCCATCACGGCGAGCACCTCTCCGCGCGAGACACTCAGATCGATGCCCCGCAACGCAGGGGTTGCTCCGAATGATTTGTGAACTCCCTGCACCTCCAACACGGGAGCAGACAAGTTGTTCATGACTGCACCAGCGTGGTCTTGAGCTGATCCAATCGGGCTTCGGTCAATTCGATCCACCGCAGATCCGCCTCGATGTGGAATAACCCGTGATCGCACATCAGGACCTGCAGCAGGTCACCTTCTCGCTTGAGCCGAGTCATGTCTCGCATCCGACTCATGTGTTCCTGGCGCTGCAGCTCGAGAAGTCGCCGAGCGTCGTCGCCAATCAATAACGCCACCACGATCTTGGCGAACAGATCGCTCTGCAACGTGGCCGCCGGCATCTGCGGGGTGAACAACCACGATTCGACCTTCTGCTGCCCCGCACCCGTGATCTGATACTTTTTGCGGTCGGGCCCAGCGCCGGATTCCTCCCCGAGCATCTCAATCAACTCGTCCCGGATCATCCGCGCCAACGTGGCATAGACCTGCCCGAACGCCAGTGGTTTCTGCGACCCGAAGTACCGGTCGTACTCGTATTTCAGGTCGTACCCATAGCTCGGTTCCCGCGCGATCAGGCCCAAGAGGGTCAGAGTGTTGTTCATGTCCGAAATCTATACACTCGGTGTATAGCTGACAAGAGCAAAGCCGCGACAACCAGGAATCCGTCGATTCCGGTCGCCGCGGCTTTAGCCCTGCTCAGACGCGCAGCACGGCAGCGGTGTTGGGCGCCAGCGTGACCTTTCCGGGGGTGTCCAGCCCGGGCTCGACGCCGCTCGCAAACAGCACCTGGGGCGCGTCACCACCCATGAGGGGCAGCGCGCGTTCCTGGTCGGACAGGTTGATCGCGGTGACCACACCGTGCTCTGATTCGGGTTCGCTCATGCGCTTGAGCACGAACCACTGCTCGTCGTCACTGGCCTGGGTGGCCATGGTGGCCCAGTCTTGGCTGGTCAGTTCGGGGGTGTTGCGTCGCAGTGCGATCAGGTCACGGTAGGCCGTGAAGATCCGCTCGTGATCGCCCTGATGTACCTCACCCCACTTGAGCTTGGAGCGCT
Organism: Kocuria sp. WRN011; assembly: GCF_002295155.1. Lineage (NCBI taxonomy): Bacteria > Bacillati > Actinomycetota > Actinomycetes > Micrococcales > Micrococcaceae > Kocuria > Kocuria sp. WRN011. The sequence goes on along the minus strand of NZ_NSGI01000001.1, from coordinate 584,846 downwards.
CGAAGGTCTCAGGATCCTGGGGGTCCGGAACCGTCGCGTGGTCCCAAGCCATGGAGGCGAACTCCGCCTTGCGGCCCTCGGCCACGGCCTTGCCCAGCTCCGGTTCGGGGTGCGCGGTGAAGAACTGCCACGGAGTGCTCGCGCCGAATTCCTCACCCATGAACAGCATGGGCGTGAACGGCTGGGTCATGAGCCACGTGGCCGCGCAGAGCGCACGGTCAACACTCACGGTGTGGTTCATGCGGTCGCCGGCCGCACGGTTGCCCACTTGATCGTGGTTCTGCAGGAACGTCACGAACTGCCACGGGAACACCTCGGACGGGTTGATCTCTCGCCCGTGCGAACGCCCGCGGAACGTGGAGTACGTTCCGTTGTGGAAGTAGGCGGTGTGCATGGTTTTCTCCAGCGCGTGCAGGGAGTCGAAGTCCCCGTAGTAGCCCTGGGTCTCCCCGGTGAAGGCCACGTGCGCGGCGTGATGAACGTCGTCGAGCCATTGAGCGTCCATACCCTGACCATGCTCTTCGGCGGGGATGATCATGCGCGGGTCGTTGAGGTCTGATTCCGCAATCGTGAACAGGCCCTTACCCGTGCGCTCGGATTCTTCGGCCACTCGTTCGGCAATTTCCTGCAGGATGTGCTTGGCGCGGGTGTCCGCGAGCGCGTGCACGGCATCCAGGCGGAACCCGTCCACGTGGTAGTCGCGCAGCCACATGGTCACGTTGTCCAGGATGTACTCGCGCACCCCGTCCGAGCCCCAGTCGTCCAGGTTGATCAGGTCACCCCAGCTGGAGGCACCAGGCTTGAAGTAATCTGCGAACAACGGCAGATAGTTACCGCTGGGACCCAGGTGGTTGTAGACCACGTCCTGGATCACACCGATTCCCTTGGCATGGCAGGCATCTACGAAGCGCTGATAAGCCTCGGGGCCACCGTAGGATTCGTCCACGGTGTACCAGGCCACCCCGTCATAGCCCCAGTTGTGGTCGCCGTTGAAGCCGTTGACCGGCAAGAGCTCTACGTAATCCACGCCCAGGTCCGCCAGGTAGTCGAGCTTCTCGATGGCCGAGTCCAGCGTGCCCTCGGGTGTGAACGTGCCCGGGTGCAGTTCGTACAGCACGGAATCCTTGAGCAACGGAGGCCGCCAGGCGGCGTCGCTCCACTGGAATTCCTCCGGATCAAAGGTGCAGGACAGATCGTGCACACCCTGCGGCTGGCGCCGCGAGCGCGGATCCGGCAGCACGTCGGAGACAGAGGTGCGTTCCTTGTCCGTGCCCTCGTCGAAGACCTTGGTCAGCAAGTAGCCGTAACGCACGGTTCCCGACGCCGCCTGCTCACCTTCCGCGAGCGTCCACCACCCGGGTCGCTCGGCCAAGCCCTCCATGGGGTGGTCGACGCCCTCCACGCGGACGGTGACTTCGCGGGCGTGGGGTGCCCACACGTCGAAACGATGATCGTTGGTCATGCTCAGCGGTCCTTTCGGCGCAGCAACGCCACGGGATAGATGTCAAGGAGTTCGGCGAGCTGTACGCCGCCGGTCGAGGTAAAGGTGCGGCGGGTCAGGATGTCTTCCCAATCGCCGTCGCTCAGGTTCACAGTTTCGTCCGTCCAACCGCCGGCCTTGGTCAGACCCACGGGGAAGCGCGTCACCACGGTGGCCGCGCCTCCGCGGTCGAAACCCAACGCGTGATCGGCCAGGGCACCAGTGATCTTGAGCGGTTCGTAGCCGGTGAACAACTCGGGGTGTTCACGGCGCAGTCGCAGCGCCCGGGAGGTCAGCAGCATGCGGGCGGCACCGGTCTCGTCCACCGACGGCGAGCCGCCGTCAGTACCCGGAAGTCCTGAGTCCAGAGCGGTGAGCAATTCATCGCGAACTTCGAAGTCCACGGGACGCCGGTTGTCCGGGTCCACCAGGGACGGCTCCCACAGCTCCTGTCCCTGGTACACGTCCGGCACGCCCGGCAGGGTCAACTGCAGGGCGGTCGCCGCCATGCCGTTGGACCAGCCCGGGGCGGTGGCGCGCTCCACGAAACCCTCCACGATGCCCCTGGCTCGCGGGTTGGTGAAGACGAAATCGATGAAGCGGGTCAGTTCCTTCTCGAACTCCTCGTCACCATCCACCCACGCCGTGGACACGGAAGCTTCACGCACGGCCTTCATCGCGTAGTCCACCGCACGGTCACGCTCGAGCGGCCACGCACCCACGATGGCCTGCAGTACAAGGTTGATTGCCGGGCCGTCCTGCAGGGAAATCCCCGCGTCGCGGGCTCGCGAGTACAAGGTGGCGAGCACCTCGGACCAGGCCTTGGCCGATTCGGACAGCACCGTGATACGAGCGCGGACCGAGGCCGAGCGCTTGGTGTCGTGCGTGGTCAGAGCATTCATGGTGTCCGGGGATTCCCGCTGCCGCTGCGCGGCCAGCTCGTGGAATTCGGCTGGTGTCAGTGAGAACACGGAGGGATCACCGCCCACTTCCGTCAGGGACGTCAGTTTGGTGAACCGGTAGAACGCGGTGTCCTCCACGCCCTTGGCCATGATCATGCCGGAGGTCTGCTGGAAACGCTTTGCAACCTCGGTCATTTCCTCCACCGACGCCGCTGCGTCACCCAACACTGCGGCGAGATCGTCGATCACGGCGCTCAGTTCCGGGCGGGCCTTCTTCGCGGCAGCCACGGCTTCGCGTTGATAGTCGACGCCGAACGGCAAGTAGGTGCGGTACACCGGGAAGTTCGCGAGGATTTCCGCGAGGCCGTCGTAGGCCTGTTCGTCCGAATGTCCGAAGTTCTCGGGGAGGTTGCGCACCAGTCGGTGCACCTCGGCGGCCAGACCCACATCGGCCATGCGGCGCTTGGTGTCGTGGATCAGTTCTTCCCACCGCACGGGGTCGCCTTCGCGCAGCTTGGTGTCCAGGGAGGCCAACTCGTAGTGGCCCTCCGGGTTGGTCAGCACGCGGTCGATCCAGCCGAGCGAGTCGTAGCCCGTAGTGCCCGCGGTCTTCCACTGCTGCGGCAGCGACTCTCCGGGTTCCAGGATCTTCTCGACCGTCGTCCAGGCACCGCCGGTGACATCCGCGAGCTTCTCGAGGTAGTCCTCGGGGTCGCGCACGCCGTCCGGGTGGTCGATACGCAGGCCGTCCACGAGCTTCTCGTCGAACCAGCGGCGCACCTCCACGTGGGACTCGTCAAATACCTTCTGGTCTTCCACGCGCACGCCGGCCAGCGTGGTGACCGTGAAGAACCGGCGGTAATTCAGCTCCGAATCACCGCGGCGCCAGTTCACCAGTTCGTAGTTCTGCTTGGCGTGCGCTTCCTGCGGCGAATCGCCCTCTTGATAGCTGCCCTCCGCCAGCGGGTACACGTTCTCGTAATAACGCAGGGCGCCGTCCTCGACGGTCAGCGCGGAGAGGTCTTCGTCCCCGTCACCCAAGACCGGAATCAGGAGCTTGCCATGACCCGCGTCCCAATCCACGTCGAAGGAATCAGCGTGCGGGCTGTTCTTGCCGTCCTTGAGCAGCGACCACCACCACGGGTTCTCCTGCGGTACGGCCACACCCTGGTGATTGGGAACGATGTCCACCACCACGCCCATTCCGGCGTCTCGGGCGGCCGCCGAGAGCGCGGCCAGGCCATCCGCTCCCCCGCGTTCGGGATCGATTTCGGTCGGATCGGTTACGTCGTAACCGTGATCCGAGCCGCTCGTGGCACGCAGGATGGGCGAAAGATAGACCCAATCCGCGCCCAGGCGCTTCAAGTACGGGACGAGTTCCGCCGCGCGGAACAGGTCCTGCTGTGAGGTGATTTGCAACCGGTACGTTGAGGTGGGAGTCAGCACCCTTCCAGTCTTGTCGCTCACGCCCCGCAATGCCAGCCACTCCGCCACGAGCGAGAACGAGTCGTGGACACGGTGCGCGACCGTTAACGCAACCGCCGACGCCGCCCGGTACCGGGCGGCGTCGGCGGTTGTGTCCGGCGCGCCCTTGGTCAGGGCGCGCTCACTCTGCGAATTGCTACTGAGCCTGGGGTGCTTGGGCGTAAGCGGCCACCGAAGCGGCCACGGACGCGTCCGGCTCTTCCTCGGGAGCTTCCCACGCGCGCAGGACCACGGTGGACTTACCGGCCAGCGTGATCTGCGTGGAGTGATCACGGATCTCGCCGTCACCGTGCTCGCCGGCCGTGTCCAGGATCTCTTCCCACTTCTCGCCGTAGTTGGCTGCGGGCAACGTGAACTCTACTTCCTCGGGAGCCGAGTTGAAGTAGACGATGAAGTTGACGTCCACGATCTGGCGGCCGCGCATATCCTCGCCCGCAATGCCCTGACCGTTGAGCCACATACCCATGGAGCGGGTCAGCGGTTCGTCCCAGTCCTTCGGCACCATGGGGGTGCCGTCAGCGTTGAGCCACGCAATGTCCGGCATGGGATCTTCGTCCGAGCGCTCACCCATGTCCACGGGGCGACCGTCGAAGAACTGCGAACGGCGGAACGTGGGGTGGTTCTGGCGCAGGTGCGTGATCGCTGCGGTGAACTCGATCAACGGGCCGTCCATGCGCTCCCAGTTGATCCATGACAGCTCGTTGTCCTGACAGTACGTGTTGTTGTTGCCGTCCTGAGTGCGGCCCAGCTCGTCGCCGTGCAGCAGCATGGGCGTGCCCTGGGACAACAGCAACGTGGTCAGGAAGTTGCGCTGCTGGCGGGCGCGCAAGGCCAAGACATTGGGATCGTCCGTGGGGCCCTCCTCACCGCAATTCCAGGAACGGTTGTGGGACTCGCCGTCATTGTTGCCCTCGCCGTTGGCATCGTTGTGCTTCTCGTTGTAGGACACGAGATCGCGCAGTGTGAAGCCATCGTGAGCGGTCACAAAGTTGACGGACGCGAACGGACGGCGGCCACTGTTCTCGTAAAGATCCGCGGAACCGGTGATACGGGAGGCGAACTCGCCCAGGGTTGCGGGCTCACCGCGCCAGAAGTCACGCACGGTGTCGCGGTACTTACCGTTCCACTCGGTCCACTGCGGCGGGAAGTTACCCACCTGGTAGCCGCCGGGGCCGATGTCCCACGGCTCGGCAATGAGCTTGACCTGCGAAACAATCGGGTCCTGCTGCACGAGCTCGAAGAACGTGGAGAGCTTGTCCACATCGTAGAACTCACGGGCCAGGGTCGCGGCCAGGTCGAAGCGGAAACCGTCCACGTGCATCTCGGTCACCCAGTAACGCAGCGAATCCATGATCAGCTGCAACGAGTGCGGGTGGCGCACGTTCAAGGAGTTACCGGTGCCGGTGTAGTCCATGTAGAACTTGTGGTCGTCGTCAACGGTGCGGTAGTACGCGTTGTTGTCGATGCCCTTCATGGACAGCGTGGGACCCATGTGGTTGCCCTCGGCGGTGTGGTTGTAGACCACGTCCAGGATCACTTCGATGTCGGCCTGGTGCAGTGCGCGCACCATGGCCTTGAACTCCTGCACCTGGCTGCCCAGGTGAGAGGCCGAGCTGTACTCGTTGTGGGGGGCGAAGAACGCAATGGTGTTGTAACCCCAGTAGTTACGCAGACCCTGATCCAACAGCGTGGAGTCCTGCACGAACTGGTGCACGGGCATGAGCTCAATGGCGGTCACGCCGAGCTTCTGCAGGTGTTCGATGACCGAGGGGTGTGCCACGCCCGCGTACGTGCCGCGCTGCTCATCCGGAACGTCCGGGTGCTGCATGGTCAGGCCCTTGACGTGGGCTTCGTAGATCACGGACTTGTGGTACGGGGTGTGCGGGGTGCGGTCACCCTCCCAGTCGAAGAACGGGTTGATCACCACGCCCTTCATCATGTGCTCGGCGGAGTCCTGATCGTTGTAGGAGTCCTCATCGCCAAAGTGGTAAGAGAACATGGACTCGTCCCAGTCCATGCCGCCTTCGACGGCCTTGGCATAAGGGTCGAGCAACAATTTGTTGGGATTGCAGCGCAGACCCTGGGAAGGATCCCACGGGCCGTGCACGCGATAGCCGTAGCGCTGACCGGGCTGCACCTGGGGGAGGTAGCAGTGCCACACGTAGCTGTCCACGGCGGTGACGTCCACGCGGGTTTCCTGGCCGTCCTCGTCGAACAGGCACAGCTCCACTTTTTCGGCCACTTCCGAGAAGAGGGCGAAATTGGTGCCTGTGCCGTCGAACGTGGCGCCTAACGGATAGGCGTGACCGGGCCAAACTTCCATGGGGTTGTCTCCTAGAGATTGATGTCATGGCGAACGACGTTGCGTACGCGCGGGCGCGTTGGGACGTCATTGGCCAACACCCAAGAATAGCGGGTACTTACTGTCGCGTTGTGCGTAATACCTTGCGCACGTTGGCCGCCAACACCGTGGGAGGCACCGGGCCCTCTCCGTCCACGCGCGAGGCGAGCGCGTGCACACCGGCTCCGAGGGCGGCTGCGGCGGCCCAACGGCCGTCCTCGCGGGCCCACGCGCCCAGGTTGCGGAGGGCATCCGGGTGCTCGGCCACGTGAGCCACCACGGTGCCCAGAATTCCGGCGAGCGTGTCGCCCGAACCCGCAGTGGCCAGCCATGGACTGGCTTGCCCGATGCTCAAGCACACTTGCTCGACCCCGTCCTCGTCGGAGCCGGGTGACGCGATGATGGTGGTGGCGCCCTTGAGAAGAACCGTGGCACCGGTCAGCCGCGCCGCCTCGCGTGCCCAATGAACGGGTGCTGCTTCGATGCGGTCGCGGTCCGGGGCATCATCCGTGACACCGAACCCTTTGAGCCATTCGAAGACCTGCTCCAATTCCCCCGCATGCGGGGTCAGAATCTTCTGAGCCCCGAGCCGCCCGTCCGCGACAGCCTGTGCCGCTGGGGTGAGGGCACCGGCATCGAGAACGGCGGGCTCCGGGGACTCGATCACGGCCTGAACGCGTGCGGATTGGCTTTCATCGTCCGCGACACCGGGTCCCGCCAGCCATGCCTGGACGTGCACGTCCCAGGGCTGATCGTCCGAACACACAACCTCGGGGCTCTGGGCCAACACCATGCCGCGGGTGGTGGCGTCACCCAGGAAACGAATCATGCCCGCGCCGGAGTTCACCGCGGCGTTGGTGGACATGATGGCCGCACCCGGATAACTCGGGGTACCCGCCACCACACCCAGCACCCCGCGCGTGTACTTGGTGTCCGTGGGAGTGGGACGGGGCCAAGCCTTGAGAATGTCCCTGGCTTCGAGCCGGAAGACCGAGGGGTCTTCCAAGCGCTCCTCAATCCCAATGGGTATGACCGTCAGCTGACCGGAGACCTGCTCCCCCGGAGCCACCACGTGGGCCACCTTGGCCGCGCCGAACGTCACGGTGGCGTGAGCCTTCAACACCGGCTCGGGAGCCTCCCCGGTATCGGCATCCACACCGGACACCACGTCGCACGCGACGATGCGAGGACCCGTGGGGCTGGTGCGTTGAAAGGCGTTGAAATCCTGAACGAGTGCAGCGACCTCGCCCCGCAGACCGCCCGAGGCGCCGGTGCCGAGCACGGCGTCAACCACGAGGTGCGCGGACGTCAGTTTGGACAGGGCCTGACCACGATCCACGGTGTGAAATCCGGCGATCGATGCATCGGGCTCCGCATTCGGGTCGCTTGCCTCGTCCTGCCCTTCGAGTCGAACCACGGATCCGCCCAGCGCGCGCAGTGCCTTGAGCCCCTGCGGATGAGCCTTGGACCCGGTCAGAATTGCAGTCACCATCACGCCCGCACGGCGTAGGAACGATCCCGCCCATAAACCGTCTCCACCGTTGTTGCCGGAGCCCACCAGGATGATGGCTGTGGTGCCGGACAGCAAGCCCTTGCGATTGGCGCGGCGTAGATGTGTTTCGCAGACCCGGGACAGCCCCAGTGCGGCTCGGCGCATCAGGATGTCCCCGTACCCCGCATCGAGCAGGGGTTGTTCGGCAGCGCGTACGCTGGCGCCGGTGTATGCGTCAATCACTTCTGGGACCTCCCGATCCTTCGGCCACAACGAATGCCACGGCCATCCCGCCGTCATGGGAAATCGTCACGTGCCACGACTCCACGCCCCGGCGTTCGGCCACTTCTGCCACCGTACCCGTGGTGTGTAAACGGGGCGCACCGTGTTCGTCATTGGTGATCCAGCAGTCCTGCCAGATCATTCCGGGCGGAGCCAGCAGCGCCTTGGCCGCGGCTTCCTTGACGGCGAACCGCGCGGCGAGCGAGTTCAGGGAAAGGTCGCGCTCGTGTTCCACGAACAAGCGTTCCCGCAACCGAGGCGTCCGCTCCAGCTGCCTCTTGAACCGTTCCACGTCCACGATGTCCACGCCCGTTCCCACGATCATGCCCGCCAGCCTACCCGCGGGTGCGGACACGAATAACGACGGCGGGTGCCCACCGAAAATTCGGTGGGCACCCGCCGTCGGCGATGCGTGGGACGAGAGTCTTACTCGACGGTCACGGACTTGGCGAGGTTACGCGGCTGGTCCACGTCGTAGCCCTTGGCCGTGGAAAGCTCCGCAGCGAAAATCTGCAACGGCACGGTGGCCAGCAACGGCTGGAGCAGCGTGGGTGCCTCGGGCACGTAGAAGATGTGATTGGCGAAGTCCTTGACGGCCTCGTCACCTTCTTCCGCAATCACGATCGTCACGGCACCGCGAGCGCGGATCTCCTGAATGTTGGAGACCACCTTGGCGTGCAGCGAATCGCGGCCCTTGGGAGAGGGAACGATCACGAACACGGGCTGGCCCTCATCGATCAGAGCGATGGGGCCGTGCTTGAGTTCACCGGCGGCAAAGCCCTCGGCGTGAATGTACGCAATCTCCTTGAGCTTGAGCGCACCCTCCATGGCCACGGGGAATCCCACGTGACGGCCCAGGAACAGCACGGACGACGCGTCCTTCATGGCCTGTGCCAGATCCTTGACGTCGCCCTCGATCTCGTCGAGCACACGCTGGATCTTGGCGGGCATGGCCTCCAGCTCGGTGAGCATGGTGGCGATCTCGTCCTTGAACTTGTTGCCGCGCAGCTGTGCCAGGTACAGCCCTAACAAGTAGGCCGCGGTGATCTGCGCAAGGAACGCCTTGGTGGAGGCCACTGCGATCTCGGGACCGGCGTGCGTGTAGAGCACGGCGTCCGCTTCGCGGGGAATCGTGGAACCGTTGGTGTTGCAAATGGCAACCACCTTGGCGCCCTGTTCCTGCGCGTGCCGCACGGCCATGAGGGTATCCATGGTCTCTCCGGACTGGGACACGGCCACGACCAGGGTCTTCTCATTGACAATGGGGTCGCGGTAACGGAACTCGTGGGCCAATTCCACTTCGGTGGGAATCCGGCACCAGTGCTCAATGGCGTAACGAGCGACCTGACCGGCGTAGGACGCCGTGCCGCAGGCGATCACCACGATCTTGTCGATCGAGCGCAGAACGGTTTCGTCAATCTTGATTTCGTCCAGGGTCAAGCGACCGGACTCGTCCAGGCGGCCCAACAGGGTCTGCTCCACGGCGGAAGGCTGATCGTGGATCTCCTTCTCCATGAAGGACGGGTAGCCGTCCTTCTCCGCTGCGGCGGCATCCCATTTGATGTCAAAGGGCTTACCCTCCGCCGGGTTGCCGTTGAAGTCCACGATCTTGTAGTCATCGGCGGTGATGGTGACGATTTGGTCCTGCCCCATCTCCACAGCCTTCCTGGTGTAGTCGATGAAACCGGAGACGTCAGAGCCCAGGAAGTTCTCGCCCTCGCCCAGGCCGATGACCAACGGGGAGTTACGGCGGGATGCCACCACGCGGTCCGGGTGATCGGCATGCACAGCCAGCAGGGTGAACGCGCCTTCCAGACGACGGCTCGTGTCCTGCATGGCCACGGTCAGGTCCTTGGAGTCGGCGGGCTGCGCGTTGTAGGTGCGAGCCAACAGCACCGCGGCGACCTCGGTGTCGGTCTCGGACACGAAAGTCTCGCCCTCGGCGGCCAGCTCACGCTTGATTTCATTGAAGTTCTCGATGATGCCGTTGTGGATCATGGCGAGCTTGCCGCCGTCCACCACGTGCGGGTGCGCGTTGACGTCCGACGGTCCACCGTGGGTGGCCCACCGGGTATGACCGATGCCGATCTGGGAATCCGGCAGCGGATAGGCCTCCAGCTCGGCCAGAAGGTTGGTCAGCTTGCCAGCCTTCTTGCGGTAATCCACTTTGCCGTCCGCGATGACAGCGACGCCGGCGGAGTCATATCCACGGTATTCGAGGCGACGCAAACCCTCGAGAATCACGTCCAACGCGTTGTGTCCACCGGCTTTGACGTCCGGGGATCCTACATAGCCCACAATTCCACACATGCGGAGAACTCTACCGGAAACCACCCGCGTCACTGCTGTTACCTGCCACACCACCGGCCATAGACTGGTCTGAACATGAGCACACAGTCACTGACTCATCGCGCATCCCCGTTTGTGGAGCTGGACCGACAGACGTGGTCGCGCTTGTCGCACGAAATAGACGTGCCCCTTACCGCGCAGGAAATCGAGAACCTGCGCGGTCTTGGTGACCGCCTGGATGTGGATGAGGTGCGTGAGGTCTACCTCCCCCTTTCCCGTTTGCTCACGCTCTATGACGCCTCCGCGAATCACCTCAACTCGGAGACCAACGCCTTCCTGGGTGAGGATCACGCACGAACCCCTTTCGTCATTGGCATCGCGGGTTCCGTGGCGGCCGGTAAATCGACGACTGCGCGCTTGTTGCGTGAAATGCTCTCGCGCTGGCCGTCCACCCCCAACGTCCAATTGGTTACCACGGACGGGTTCCTCTACCCGAATGCGGAGCTGGTCCGTCGCGGGCTCATGGATCGCAAGGGGTTCCCGGAGTCCTACGATCGCCGTGCGCTGTTGCGTTTCATGTCCGAGATCAAATCCGGCGCACCCGAGGTGCGGGCGCCCAAATACTCACACACCACCTACGACATCCTCCCGGACGAGGAGATCGTGGTGACCAAACCCGACGTCGTGATCGTGGAAGGCCTGAACGTGCTCGCGCCCGCCAAGCTGAGCCCGGGAAACCGTGCGGCCCTGGCACTGAGCGACTTCTTCGACTTCAGTATTTACGTGGACGCACGCACCAGTGACATCGAGCACTGGTACGTTGAGCGATTCCAGGCGTTGCGCAGCTCAGCGTTCGCGAATCCTCAGTCCTACTTCCACCGCTACGCCAACCTCACGGACGCCGAGGCCGTAGAAGTGGCCACGGATATTTGGCGACGCATCAACGAACCCAACTTGGAACAGAATGTTCGCCCTACCCGGGGACGGGCGCGACTCATACTTTCCAAGGACCAAGATCACAAGACCAGACGCGTGCTACTTCGAAAGAATTGATACCTTTCGATGACTAATTCATGACTTGTCACTAGTGCGTATACCAATAATGCGGGAATTAGCAAGGTAGCTTTCTACTTTAAGTGTGATGTTGGATAACTTTGCTCTTTTTTGTTTCCTGTTGGCCAGCGGTCTGGGTAATCTATCGCCATGCTTAATGGTTTCAAAGAATTCATCATGAAGGGAAATGTCCTCGACCTTGCCGTCGCCGTCATCATCGGCGCTGCCTTCGGCCAGATCGTCAACGCTCTGGTTGAATCCGTCCTCATGCCCGCCATCTCCGGCATTGTGGGCTCTCCCAACTTCGACAATTTCGCGCTGGTCACCTTCAACGGCAACGACATCAAGTTCGGTGTCCTGCTGACCGCCATCGTCAACTTCCTGCTGATCGCAGCCGCTGTCTACTTCGCCATCGTCCTGCCGATGAACAAGATGATCGAGGCTCGCAACCGTCGCCTGGGCATCGACCCCGCCGCCGAGGAAGCCGATCCCAACACCCTGCTGCTCACTGAAATCCGCGACGCACTGGTTGCAGGCAAGGGTGGCACCGTGGACGGCCCCGGTTCCAAGACCCTGTAATTCTTTCCAACTATCCCGACTACTACTGAGGCCCCGCTTCCAGAAGGAAGCGGGGCCTCAGTAGTTAAAAAGCGAACCGGAACCGGATCAGCTCAGGCGAAGGTGCTGCTCCACGATCTTCACTAGTGCCTCGGCTTCATGTCGGGCCTGCTCGTGACTGGCGGCCTCGACCATGACACGCACCACCGGTTCGGTACCGGACGGGCGCAATAGGACACGCCCTTCTCCGCCAAGGCGCTCCTCGGTCTCCGCCACTGCGGCAAGTACCTCGGGGTGAGTCTTGGCAGCGGCCTTGTCCACGTTGGCCACATTGATCATCGTCTGCGGCATGCGGGTCATGACGGAGGCCAATTCGGACAGCGGCATTCCGGTCTGCGCAACGCGTGAAGCCAACATCAGGCCGGTCAGCAGACCGTCACCGGTCGTGGCGTAATCGGCCATGATCACGTGACCCGACTGCTCGCCACCCAGGTTGTAACCGTTGGCGACCATGGATTCCAGGACGTACCGGTCACCCACCGCTGCTCGTTCCAGGCGGATGCCCTGCTCTTCGAGTGCCAGCTGCAGACCCAGGTTGCTCATGACCGTGGCCACCAGGGTGTCCTGGTTGAGCTTGCCTGCGTCCTTCATGGCCATTGCAAGGATGCACATGATCTGGTCGCCGTCCACCTCGGTACCGGTGTGGTCCACGGCCAGGCAGCGATCGGCGTCGCCGTCGTGGGCGATGCCGAGATCCGCGCCGTACTTGATGACCGCTTCTTTGAGGGGCCCCAGGTGGGTGGAGCCCACGCCGTCGTTGATGTTGAGGCCGTCCGGCTGGGCGCCGATCACGTGAATATTGGCACCGGCATCGCGGAAGGCATCCGGTGAGGAACCGGATGCCGCGCCGTGGGCGCAGTCCAGAACCACCGTGAGACCGTCGAGACGCTGCGGGATCGCGCCGACCAAGTGCAGGATGTAGCGGTCCTCGGCGTCCGAGAGCCGGTTGATGCGGCCGACTTGAGCACCCGTGGGGCGCAGGAACTCGCGCTTCTCGTAGACTTCCTGGATTTTGTCCTCGATGGAGTCCGGCAGTTTCTTACCCCCGTGGGCAAGGAACTTGATGCCGTTGTCCGGAGCGGGGTTGTGGGATGCGGAGATCATGACACCGAAATCGGCGTCGATGTCCGCCACGAGGTACGCCGTAGCCGGAGTGGGAATCACCCCTGCGTCGTAGACGTCCACGCCGGAGCTCGCCAGACCGGCGGTGACCGCCGCCCCGATGAACTCGCCGCTCGCGCGACCGTCCCGTGCGACCACGGCTCGAGGTCGGACGCCGGGCTTGGCGTGCCCGTGGCCCAACACGATCGCGGCTGCTTGAGACAGCTCCATTGCAAGGTCAGCTGTGAGGAGGCCGTTCGCGAGTCCGCGAATGCCGTCCGTTCCAAAAATTCTAGACATCGCCTGTCATCCTACGACGTGCCACGCGAGAACCGCGAAGCGCATCGACTAGTCGTTGCCGGGTCGGACTACCGGAAACCCGTCCGGGTTGACTCCGTTGTCGTCCATGACGTCGTTGGAACCGCCCACGATCTTGGGGTCGGGCGTGCCCACTACGGAGTGGTCCTTATTCGGGTAGTCGAACTGGGACAGGACGTGGCGCATGGCTTCCAGGCGGGCGCGCTTCTTGTCGTTGGACTTGATCACGGTCCAGGGAGCGTCCCCCGTATCCGTGTAGAAGAACATGGCTTCCTTGGCCTCCGTGTAGTCATCCCACTTGTCCAGGGATGCCACGTCGGTCGGTGACAGCTTCCACTGACGCACGGGATCCGTACGACGAGCCTGGAAACGAGCCAGTTGCTCGGCACGGGTCACCGAGAACCAGAACTTGATCAGGTGGGTGTCTGAGTTCACCAGCATGCGCTCGAACTCGGGGGCCTGACGCATGAATTCGTAATACTGCTGCGACGTGCAGTAACCCATCACGCGCTCCACACCGGCACGGTTGTACCACGAGCGGTCCATCAGCACGATTTCGCCGCCGGAGGGCAAATGCTTGATGTAACGCTGGAAGTACCACTGGGTCTGCTCGATGTCGGTGGGCTTCTCGAGCGCCACCACGCGAGCACCACGCGGGTTGAGGTGCTCGGTGAAGCGCTTGATCGAACCACCCTTGCCCGCGGCATCGCGGCCTTCGAAAATGATCAGCAGCTTCTGACCTGTTTCCTTGATCCAGAGCTGAAGTTTGAGCAGCTCGATCTGCAGAGCACGCTTGGTCTTCTCGTACTCCTTGCGGCTCATCTTCTCGTCGTACGGGTAGCCGCGCTTCCACGCATCGGAGCGGGACAGTCCGGCATCGTCGTGGAGCTTGCGGCCGAGTTCCGCAATCTCGTCCAGCTCAGCCGCGTAATCCTCGACCACGGAGATGCGGTGGTGCTCTTCCTGGTCGATCTCGCTCGTCACGACATCCTTTTCCTGGGCGAGTTCCTCAGCGACGGCCTTCTTGTCCTGGTCCTTCTTCGCCGAAGTCTTGCTCTGGTTCTGGTCCGCTTGCGTGCTCATCCGGGCCCTCTCGTGGATTCGGGTGCGGAGCCACTGTGCTCCGCGTCCCATTTTACGCCCCATTTGCTTCTTGTTCGGGTCGCGTTGGCCGGTTGCGCGGGCACGAGTCGCCGACGCCGCTCCCCCACCACGTACGCGCTAGGCCACTTGAGACGCGAAACCGCCATATGTGCCATTAGAACCTTGCCGCGCACATTGTGCGCCGTTAGAACCCTTCTACAGCTGCGCAAGGGCTCTACCGAAACATGAGATGCCTGCAAGGGCCCTAAAGGAACTTTAAACGCGGCCGAGCCCCGCACGTCGGACGATGCCAACGTGAGGGACCCCGGGTCCACGCCGTGTCCGACGTGTGGGCGCGTAGTTCTAGCGCTTGTGGAGCCAAGCCTTAAAACGAAGCGGGGCCCCACGCTTCGGCCAAAGCCGAAATGTGGGACCCGGTTCGTAAACGCTGGATTAGCGCTTGGAGTACTGCGGAGCCTTGCGGGCCTTCTTGAGGCCTGCCTTCTTGCGCTCGATGACGCGGGCGTCACGAGTCAGGAAGCCGGCCTTCTTGAGTGCCGGGCGGTTGTGCTCCAAGTCGATCTCGTTCAGTGCACGGGCGATGCCGAGACGCATGGCACCGGCCTGGCCCGAGGGGCCACCACCGGAGATGCGAGCGGTCACGTCGTAAGCGCCTTCGAGGTCCAGCAGACGGAATGGATCGTTCACTTCCTGCTGGTGGAGCTTGTTCGGGAAGTACTCGGCCAGTTCGCGGCCGTTGACGATCCACTTGCCGGACCCGGGGACCAGGCGCACGCGGGCGATGGCCTGCTTGCGACGGCCGACAGCCTGACCGGAAACGGTGAGGGGTGCGCGCTCGGAAGCGGGGGCACCACCTTCGACGGGGCCGGTGGATTCCGAGGTGTAGCTGCTCAGCTCCTCGGTGCCGTCAGCACCTTCGACAATCTCGGTAACTTCTACTTCTTCAGTATTCTGAGCCACGATTCTCCTTGTTGTGCTCTCGTTGGCCCGAATTACTGGGCGACCTGGGTGAATTCGTAGGGCTTGGGCTGCTGTGCCGAGTGCGGGTGCTCGGGGCCTGCGTAGACCTTCAGCTTGGAAAGCTGCTGAGCGGCCAGCTTGTTCTTGGGCAGCATGCCCTTGATGGCCTTTTCCACTGCACGGGTGGGGTTCTTTTCCAGCAACTCTGCGTAGTTGGTGGACTTGAGACCGCCCGGGTAACCGGAGTGGCGGTAGGCACGCTTCTGTTCCAGCTTGGCGCCGGTCAGTGCGACCTTTTCTGCGTTGATGATGATGACGAAATCGCCCATGTCCACGTGGGGAGCGAAGGTCGGCTTGTGCTTCCCGCGCAGCAGTGTTGCGGTCTGGCTGGCAAGACGACCCAGGACTACGTCGGTGGCGTCGATGACGTGCCACTGACGCTGGACGTCACCGGGCTTCGGAGTGTACGTACGCACGTTGATCTGCCTTCGTTTGTCTACTGATGACACGAGAGACCGTGTCGGGTTGTTTCGCTGTGCTTCGGGGCCAGGGTGAGAGCCTGGCGGCATCCGCGCTCCCGCAACCCGGTGCACCAATCGGTCTTGCGCTCTGCAACATGAGCAACCGCTATGGGTACACGTGACCGAGGCGGGCACGCACAACAGCAATCAATGTTACCGGAAGCTTCAAATCCGCGCCAATTAACGGATCCTCCGCTTTTCCACACACACGACGTCCGCCGACGGCGCGCTCCCACCTATCGCGGTCAGAATCCCGTGAGGGTCATCCAGAGCCGCAAAGATGAGTGCTCTTCTACCGAGACTACGCGTTCAACCAGTCGGTAACCAGGGGTTCAGTCCTCCGGACGCTTGGCCCGAGTCTGTTCCGCACGGGCGGCCAGTTCGTGATCCGCGGGGTACTCGACGGATTCCAGAACCAACCCGTGCGGGGGTGCGAGCAACACGCGAGCGTCGCGCACGCGCGCCTCCAACCGCTCCCCCAACCAGTCCTGTTCGTAGCGCCCCTGGCCCACCCGTGCTGCGGCGCCCACCACGGAGCGGACCATGTGGTGGCAGAATGCGTCCGCCTGCAGCCGCACCGTCACAAGACCCGAAGCATCCCGTTCCACCGACGCGGATTGCAGTTCGCGAATCGTCGTTGCGCCCTCCCGCGGCTTGCAGAAACTCAGGAAGTCGTTCAGCCCCAGTAGATCGGTCACTGCGGCATTCATGGCAGGGACGTCGAGCTCCTCATTGACCCACCACGCAAAACCACGCGTGAGCGGATCGTGGCCGCTGGCGGCGTCGGAGATGCGATAGGCATAGCTACGCGACAACGCCGAGAACCTAGCGTCGAAACCGGCGGGTGCCAGAGCGGCGTCGTGAATCACCACGGCACCGAGGGCTGGTTGAAAGCCAAGATTCGTACGGTCCTTACCGAGAACCCGGTTGAGCGCCCCGTTCAACCTGCGCACCAGAGCCGCCCCGGGGGCAACCTCCGCGCCACGCGTCACCGTATCCCACGCATCGACCGGAACATCCACGTGAACGGTCTGACGGCGAGCATGCACACCCGTATCCGTGCGACCGGCCACCACGGTGCGCAACGGATGGCGCAGCACCAGCTCGAGCGCGGCCTCCACCGCTCCCTGCACCGTGGGCAGGGAAGGCTGCGCCGCCCACCCGCTGAACGGAGCGCCGTCGTAGGCCAAATCGATCCGCAGACGAACCAATTCACCCGACATGTTCATAACCTCCCGAAAAACGACGACGCCGCCGCAGGTTACCTGCGGCGGCGTCGATCAAGCAGCTACGTGCTTACTCAGAGATCTTCTGAGCGGCAGCGCCACCGGCCGGCTGGAAACCAGCGGCCTCTGCGTTGGCCGGGGAATCGAACCAGATCTCGGCGGTGGTACCGGAGTACCAGCGGGAGCCGGGAACGTGGTACTTCATGGAGTTCTTGTTGCCCTTGATGGAGAAGCCCACGGGGGCTTCGCCGGACTCCAACGGTGCGTGCGAACCGGCGAACTCAGCATCCTGGTTCTCGGCTGCGACCTCAGCTGCCTCTTCAAGGGTCTCGGGAGCCTGCTCTTCAGCGGGGATCTCCTGAGCCTTGACCTCTTCGGCAGTAGTGTCGGCCGGGGTGTCGACCGGAGCAGCCGGGGCTGCAGCAGCCTTCTCGGTGGCCTTCACGGCCTCGGCAACGGTGGACTTGGAAGCAACGGGCTCCATGACCAGCTCGATGACGGCCATGGGGGCGTTGTCGCCCTTGCGGTTACCGATCTTGGTGATACGGGTGTAACCACCGTCGCGGCCGTCCATGGCCGGAGCAATGGCGGTGAACAGCTCGTGCACGACGGACTTGTCGTTGAGCTGACGCATCACACGGCGGCGAGAAGCCAGGTCACCGCGCTTGGCGAAGGTGATCAGACGCTCGGCCACCGGGCGAAGGCGCTTGGCCTTGGTCACCGTGGTGGTGATGCGCTTGTGCTCGAACAGCTGCTGAGACATGTTCGAGAGCATCATGCGCTCGTGGGTAGGCCCGCCGCCGAGACGGGGTCCCTTGGTAGGGGTAGGCATAGTAGGTCTCCTGGTGGTCGGTCTCTCGCGTGGCTAGCAGGCTGCCTCGTGAGAAACGGGAAAGTTGTAAGACTTCAGTCGAGGTCGACGTCGAACGGGTTGTTGTTCTCGTCCTCGTCCTCCAACGAAGCTGCGTGCGCGGCGAGGTCATAACCTGGCGGGGAGTCCTTGAGTGCCAGGCCGAGCTCCTGGAGCTTGGCCTTGACCTCGTCAATGGACTTGGCACCGAAGTTACGGATGTCCATCAGGTCTGCCTCAGAGCGTGCAACCAGTTCACCCACGCTGTGGATGCCCTCACGCTTCAAGCAGTTGTAGGAACGAACCGTCAGTTCGAGATCCTCGATGGGCAGAGCCATGTCAGCGGCAGCGGCAGCGTCCGTGGGAGACGGGCCGATCTCGATACCCTCAGCCGTGGTGTTGAGCTCGCGAGCCAGACCGAACAACTCGACCAGGGTGGTACCGGCGGAAGCAACGGCATCACGCGGGGTGATGGCTTCCTTGGTCTCCACGTCCAGGATGAGCTTGTCGAAGTCGGTGCGCTGCTCCACACGGGTGGCTTCCACGCGGAACGTCACCTTGAGCACCGGGGAGTAGATGGAGTCGACCGGAACGCGACCGATCTCGGCATCCGCTGACTTGTTCTGCGAAGCAGAAACGTAGCCGCGGCCGCGCTCGATCGTCAGTTCGATCTCCAGCTGGCCCTTGGAGTTCAGGGTGGCAATGTGCAGTTCCGGGTTGTGGACCTCGACACCGGCCGGAGCCGAGATGTCAGCGGCGGTCACTTCGCCGGGTCCCTGCTTGCGCAGCCACGCGGTCACGGGCTCGTCCTCCTCGGAGGAGAGCGAGAGCTTCTTGATGTTCAAGATCAGCTCGGTGACGTCTTCCTTGACACCGTCCACGGTGGAGAACTCGTGCAGCACACCGTCAATGCGGATGCTGGTCACGGCGGCACCGGGGATGGAGGACAAGAGAGTGCGGCGCAGGGAGTTGCCGAGGGTGTAGCCGAAACCGGGCTCGAGCGGTTCGATCACGAACCGGGAGCGGTTATCAGCCACTACCTCTTCGGTGAGGGTGGGGCGCTGTGCGATGAGCACTGATGTTTCCTTTCAGCGTGCCTCCGCCATATGACGCACGCAGGTGGTGGAAAACAAGGGGTGAGGTGCGCGGAGATCAGGCGAGATCACCGCGTCGATGCGCGGGCACCGAACCCTGAGGGTTCGGTGCTCACGCTGCACGCATCAAACGCGACGGCGCTTGGGGGGACGGCAACCATTGTGAGCGGACGGGGTGACGTCCTGAATGGAACCAACCTCGAGCCCGGTGGCCTGCAGTGCGCGGATAGCGGTTTCACGTCCGGAACCCGGTCCTTTGACGAACACGTCAACCTTGCGCATGCCGTGCTCCTGAGCACCCTTGGCTGCGGCCTCGGCGGCCTGCTGAGCGGCGAACGGGGTGGATTTACGGGATCCCTTGAAGCCCATGCCGCCGGCGGAAGCCCACGACAGAACGGCACCGGAGGGGTCGGTGATGGAAACGATGGTGTTGTTGAACGTGGACTTGATGTGGGCCTGGCCCTGAGTCACGTTCTTATTAACCTTGCGACGCGGCTTACGAGCAGCCGTCGCGCGAGTTTTCTGAGCCATGAATTCTCCTACAAAGATCTTCGACGTTGATCAGCCACCGGCTTGGGTGGCGACCACGATTACTTCTTCTTGCCGGCGACCGTGCGCTTGGGACCCTTGCGGGTACGTGCGTTGGTCTTGGTGCGCTGACCGTGGACCGGAAGGCCACGGCGGTGACGCACACCCTGGTAGCTGCCGATTTCGACCTTGCGGCGGATGTCGGCGGCAACCTCGCGGCGCAAATCGCCTTCGACCTTGTAGTTGCCTTCGATGTAGTCGCGCAGCTCGACGAGCTGAGCGTCGGTGAGATCCTTCACGCGCACGTCACCCGAGATGCCGGTGGCCTCAAGGGTTGCGAGTGCACGGGTACGACCCACGCCGTAGATGTAAGTCAGCGCAATTTCCAGCCGCTTTTCGCGGGGGAGGTCTACGCCTGCGAGACGAGCCATATTGGCGGTTCTCCTTGTACTGTCCGGAGGTCTTGAACACTGCGTCCCGAACAAGATGTTGCGTTCGGTCTCCGGCCTCCGTGCCGGGGGTTGCCGCACCGTGCGGTGCTAGCTGCAGTGTCCGTTCTGTCAATCCACTTGCGTGGGCGGGAGCGCTCCCGTCAGCCCTGGCGCTGCTTGTGCCTGGGGTTCGAGCAGATCACCATGACTCGGCCATTACGGCGAATCACCTTGCAGTTGTCGCAGATCTGCTTGACGCTCGGTTGGACCTTCATCGCATTCCTTCGCGTACTAGTGGTGGTGAATAACGCAGCAAACACCCCGCAGATCACAACGATCCGCGCGGTGCGTGGTGCCGCGAATTTCTACTTGTAGCGGTAGACGATCCGGCCTCGGGTTAGGTCATACGGGCTCAGCTCCACCACGACCCGGTCCTCAGGAAGGATTCGGATGTAGTGTTGGCGCATTTTCCCAGAGATGTGGGCAAGCACCTTGTGACCGTTGTTCAGCTCAACACGGAACGACGCGTTGGGCAGAGCCTCGACCACAGTGCCTTCGATCTCGATGACTCCGTCTTTCTTGGCCATATCCTCCGCTAACTTTTCGAGGGGTCCGGTTATCTATCCGGACGGTTTACAGGACTC
Source organism: Kocuria sp. WRN011 (assembly GCF_002295155.1). Taxonomy (NCBI): domain Bacteria; kingdom Bacillati; phylum Actinomycetota; class Actinomycetes; order Micrococcales; family Micrococcaceae; genus Kocuria; species Kocuria sp. WRN011. The sequence continues at coordinate 564,127 of NZ_NSGI01000001.1, read as the reverse complement.
TCTCCGCTGATTGCCGACAGCCACATTGCGCCCCTGCAGCGTGAGCTCGGGGTGGATATGTGGACGGGCAGGGCTCAGCGGCGCGAGCACAGACAACCAACGCAATACTTTACGCGGTTGAGACTTGATATGCAATCCGGTAACGGGTAGTGAGTCACCTGCGACCTTCGCGGCGGGTCGATCCGGGGCGACGACGCCGCCGCGGGTCTAGACGTCCGCGGCCAGCTGGCCGCACGCGCCGTCGATGTCGGAACCGCGTGTATCACGCACCGTGGTGGGAATTCCGTGGGCGCGCAGACGCTCCACGAAGTTCTGCTCGACTCCAGGACGCGAGGCCGTCCACTTGGACCCCGGGGTGGGATTGAGCGGGATGGGGTTAACGTGCACCCAACCGGCACCGCGCTTGTTGAGCTTCTCCCCCAGCAAATCCGCACGCCAGCCTTGATCGTTCATGTCACGGATCAGGGCGTACTCGATTGATACACGGCGCCCGGTGGCGTCGTAGTACTCGCGGGCGGCATCCAGCGCCTCATCCACCTTCCACCGATTGTTGACCGGGATCAGTTCGTCGCGCAGTTCGTCGTCCGGGGCGTGCAGGGACAGCGCCAGGGTGATGGGCAACTTCTCCTGCGTGAACTTCCGCATCCCGGGCACCAGACCCACAGTGGACATGGTCAACCCGCGCGCGGAAAGTCCCAGACCCTCCGGTGACGGATCGATCAGGCGGTGTACCGCGCCCATGGTGGCCTTGTAGTTGGCGAGGGCCTCCCCCATGCCCATGAACACGATGTTCGACACGCGCAGCGGTGCTTCCTCTGCAGGACCCACCACACCGTCACGCAGACCTCGGATGCCCTGGACAACTTGGTCCACGATCTCCGCGGCGGAGAGGTTACGAGTCAGACCTGCCTGACCGGTCGCGCAGAACGGGCAGTTCATGCCACAACCTGCCTGGGATGAGATGCACATGGTCACGCGCTTGCTGTATCGCATGAGCACGGACTCGACCATGGCGCCGTCGAACAGCCGATGGACGGACTTGACCGTCATGCCCTGGTCCGCCTTGAGGTTCTTGACCGTGGTCAACAGTGGCGGCATGGCCGCGGCAACCAGTTCCTCGCGTTGTCCAGCCGGCAGGTCGGTCATCTTGTCCGGATCGGTTTCGAACCGTTCGAAGTAGTGCTTGGACAATTGCGCCGCTCGGAACGCCGGGTAGCCGGCGTCCTGCAGCATCTTCTTGCGCCCGGCCAGATCCAGGTCGGCCAGGTGCTGCGGGGGTTTACCCCGGCGAGCGGGTTTGAATACCAGCTGCCCGGGTTTAGGTCGTTCGGTGATCTCTACGTCGGTGGCCATGTCAGGTCCTTTCGCTCGTGCGTACCGCGCGTGCGGTTCAGGATGCGGCTATCGGGACGGGATGTACGCCCAGGGGTTCGAGTTCGGATGCGCCGCCGTCTTCAGCGGTGAGGACCCACAGGCCCTTGGAGTGCAGGCACACGCTGTGTTCCCACTGGCTCGCGTTGGCGCCGTCCACGGTCACCACGGTCCAGTCGTCGTCCAGGATCTTGGTCTCGATCCCGCCGCGCACCAGCATCGGTTCAATAGCCAGTGCCATGCCCGGGACGAGCCGGGGTCCGCGGTTGCGCACGGCGTAATTGGGAACGTCCGGGGCCATGTGCATGGCGGTGCCGATGCCGTGGCCCACGTAGTCCTCGAGGATCCCCAACCGCTGTCCGACCAATCCGTGGACGTAATCCTCCACAGCCTGACCGATGTCACCCACGTGAGTGCCGGTGGCCATGGCCGCGATGCCGCGCCACATCGCCGCGCGGGTCACCTTGGACAGCTCGACGTCCGCCGGGTCGTGGTGCTCCCCCACCAGGACAGTGCGAGCCGAGTCACCGTGCCAACCATCCACGATGGCACCGCCGTCGATGGAAACAATGTCCCCATCGAGCAACACCTGGTCCCCCGGGATTCCGTGAACAACGCGGTAGTTGACGGATACGCACACCGTGGCCGGATAACCGTAGTAGCCCAGGAAGTTGGACTCGGCATTGTTGGCCGCCAGGACGTCCCGGAAAGCTTGATCCACATCAGCGGTGGTGGCCCCGGGAACGGCAGCGGCCACGGCGGCGTCGAGCGCGCGCGAGGTCACCACCCCGGCTCGCGACATGAGCGCAAGCTGGGCATCGGACTTCAGTTCTACCTTGCGGCGACCAAACACGGTGCGCGCTTCCCTTCGTAGTGGTGAGTTCTATCAACGGCTAAGCCCTCGGAACGCGCTGTATGGCGCCGTTCCGAGGGCTCACACCCAAATTCTTATCTCAGCGAGATCGCATTTCAGCTGGCCAGCGCCGCCATGATGCGCTCGGTGACCTGATCGATGTCGCCCAGGCCGTCGACCTCGGTGACAATGCCGCGCTTCTCGTACACGCCAACGACCGGCGCGGTCTGCTGGTCATACACGTCCAGGCGGTGCCGAATGACGTCTTCCGTGTCATCGGTGCGGCCCTGATCCTGCGCGCGGCCGAGCAAGCGCTTGACGAGCTCGTCGTTGTCAGCGGTCAGCAGCAGCACGACATCCAGGTGAGTGCCATTGGCCTCGAGGATGCTGTCCAGCTCCTCGACCTGGGCCACGGTGCGCGGGTAACCGTCCAGCAGGAACCCGTTGTTCACGTCATCCTGTGCCAAACGGTCCCGCACCATGGAATTGGTCACGGAGTCCGGCACCAGATTGCCCGCGTCCGTGTACCGCTGCGCTTCCTTGCCGAGTTCGGTCTGCTCTTTGATATTGGCTCGGAAAATGTCCCCGGTGGAGATCGCAGGAACGTTCAACCGTTCACAAATGCGAGCCGCCTGAGTGCCCTTGCCAGCGCCTGGCGGTCCGATGATCAACAAACGGGTCATGGTTTCTCCTTGCACGAACTTCTCTGGTCCCCCACCACTTTACTGGCAACAGCCCGGCAGCGGGGCGGATCGTACGGATCCGCGGGACTTGGTGGACAACTACTTACGCAGCAACCCCTCGTAGTGACGCTGCTGCAGCTGCGCGTCGATCTGCTTCACGGTGTCCAAACCCACGCCCACCATGATCAGCAGCGAAGGACCACCGAACGGGAAGTTCTGGTTGGCGTCGAACAACACCAGAGCGATGAGCGGGATCATGGACACGATGCCCAGGTAGAGAGCACCCGGGAGCGTAATGCGGGACAGCACGTAGCGCAGGTAGTTCTCCGTGGGCCGGCCCGCGCGAATTCCGGGGATGAAGCCGCCGTATCGCTTCATGTTGTTGGAGACCTCTTCCGGATTGAACGTGATGGACACGTAGAAGTACGTGAACGCCACGATCATCAGGAAGTACGTGACCATGTAGACCGGGTGGTCACCGGATGTCAGGTACGTGTTGATCCAATTGACCCAACCGGGCACCGGAGAGCCGTCATTCGGCATCCCGAACTGCGCGATCATGGACGGCAGCATGAGCATGGATGAGGCGAAGATGATGGGGATCACGCCGGCCATGTTGACCTTGAGTGGGATGTAGGTGCTGGTGCCGCCAATGGTTCGACGACCCACCATGCGCTTGGCGTACTGCACCGGGATGCGACGCTGCGACTGCTCCACGAACACGACGCACGTGATGACCACGAGTCCCACAGCGCACACGGCCAGGAACAGGCCCCAGCCGCGGGTGCGAAGGATGTCGCCCAGTGCGGACGGGAAGGTTGCGGCGATCGAGGTGAAGATCAGCAAGGACATGCCGTTGCCGACACCGCGGTCGGTGATGCGTTCGCCCAGCCACATGATCAGCGTGGTGCCGGCGGTCATCGTAAGAATCATGATGACCAGGATCATCAGGGAATCGTTCGGGATGATCGGCAAGGGGCAGTCACCCAACAGCGCGCCGGATCGAGCCAGCGAGACCACGGTGGTCGCGTTGAGCGCGGCCAGCCCAATGGTCAGATAACGAGTGTACTGAGTGAGTTTGGTCTGCCCCTGGGCACCCTCTTCGTGGAGTTCCTGGAACCGGGGAATCACCACGCGCAACAGCTGCACGATGATGCTCGCCGTGATGTACGGCATCACACCGAGCGCAAAAATGGACAACTGCAACAGTGCGCCACCGCTGAACAGGTTGACCAAGTCGTACACGCCACCGGTCGTGTTACCCAGTGCTAGACACTGCTGTACGTTGCCGTAGTCCACGCCAGGCGCAGGAATGAAAGTGCCCAACCGGTAGATCACGATGATCCCGAGGGTGAACAGCAGCTTGTTGCGCAGTTCCGGCGTTGTGAACGCCCGTGCGAAAGCACTGAGCACAGGTCCTCCTCCAAAAACTTCAGTGTTGGCCCGGCCGGTCCCGACCCCGGGCAAGTCTAGCGAAGGATGTTGCGCGCACACGCGAGAGGTGAGCGCGAACACCCTGATAAAAAGCAGCGGGCCCCGTGCCGACAATACGGCACGGGGCCCGCTTCAGTTCAGGGTTACACCCTACAACCGATTACTGCGTTCAGTCTCACGCGGTCTGCGTGGAACCGCCGGCAGCTGCGATCTTCTCAGCCGCGGAGGCCGAGAACTTGTCCGCGGTGATGTTCAGTGCAACGGAGATCTCTCCGGTGCCCAGAACCTTGACCGGCTGGTTCTTGCGCACTGCACCCTTGGCAACGAGATCGGAAATACCGATCGTGCCGCCCTCGGGGAACAGCTCGCCCAGACGATCCAGGTTCACGACCTGGTACTCGACGCGGAACGGGTTCTTGAACCCGCGCAGCTTGGGCAGACGCATGTGCAACGGCAGCTGACCGCCGGCAAAACCGGCCTTCACCTGGTAACGCGCCTTGGTGCCCTTGGTACCGCGACCGGCAGTCTTACCCTTCGAAGCCTCACCACGACCCACACGGGTCTTGGACTGGTGAGATCCGGGGGCCGGACGCAGGTGGTGAACCTTCAGAGCGTGCTGCTTCTTGCTCCCAGTGTTTTCAGCCATGGTCACTCGGCCTCCTCAACCTCTACGAGATGCGACACGGTATTGATCATGCCCGCGGTCGCTGCATCGGCCTTGCGCTCCACCACGTTGCCCGGCTTCTTCAAACCGAGGGAACGAAGGGTGTCGCGCATGTTCTGCTTCTGACCGACCACGGAGCGGATCTGCTTGATACGCAGTGTGGCACCGTTGGCCTGAATACGCTTTCCGTTCATCAGGCACCTGCCTTCTGGATATCGCGCAGCAGCGGGCCCGGAACAACCTCGTCCATGGGCAGGCCACGACGGGCAGCCACGGAAGCGGGCTCTTCGAGCATACGCAGGGCCTCAATGGTTGCGTGCACGATGTTGATCTGGTTGGACGAGCCCAAGGACTTGGACAACACGTCGTGGATGCCCGCGCACTCGAGTACGGCACGCACCGGACCGCCGGCGATAACACCGGTACCCGGAGTGGCCGGACGCAACATCACGACACCGGCAGCGGCTTCGCCCTGCACGCGGTGCGGAATGGTGCGCTCTTCCACGCGAGGAACCCGGAAGAAGTTCTTCTTGGCTTCCTCGACGCCCTTGGAGATGGCGGCGGGAACTTCCTTGGCCTTGCCGTAGCCCACGCCAACCATGCCGTTGCCATCGCCAACCACCACGAGGGCGGTGAAGCTGAAGCGGCGGCCACCCTTGACCACCTTGGAGACACGGTTGATGGTCACGACGCGCTCGAGGAACTTGTCCTTCTCTTCCTCGCGACCGCCACGGCCACCACGGCCGCCGCGCTCGTTACGACCGCCGCGCTCGCCACGGCCACCGCGCTCGTTGCGGTTACCGCGACCGCCGCGGCCACCGCGGTTGTCCTCGGTTCCCTGCTGAGCCTCAGTAGCTTCGTTGGAAGCGTTGGTGGCTTCGCTCACCTTGGTTTCCTTCTCATTGTTCTGCTCGCTCATAGCGCCAGACCTCCTTCACGGGCACCATCGGCCACCGCGGCCACACGGCCGTGGTACTTGTTACCGCCACGGTCGAAGACAACCGTTTCGACACCGGCAGCCTTGGCGCGTTCGGCGACGAGTTCGCCGACACGCTTGGCCTTGGCGGTTTTGTCCTCCGAGGCGGCCCGCAGGTCAGCTTCCATGGTGGAAGCTGACGCCAGGGTTACACCCTTGTCGTCGTCGATCACCTGAGCGACCATGTGACGCGCGGAACGGGTCACTACGAGACGGGGACGCAGAGCGGTACCGGAAACGTACTTGCGTACGCGGCGGTGACGACGTGCGCGCTGAGCGGACTTCGACTTGCCCTTGATTACGAGAGCCATGATTACTTACCAGCCTTTCCGGCCTTGCGGCGGATCTGCTCGCCGGCGTAACGCACGCCCTTGCCCTTGTAGGGGTCGGGCAGACGCAGCTTGCGGATCTTTGCGGCAACCTGGCCAACCTGCTGCTTGTCGATACCGGCGACGGTGACTTTGTTCGAACCTTCCACGGACAGCGTGATGCCGTCCGGAGCCTCGAACGGAACAGGGTGGCTGTAACCCAGAGCGAACTCCAGGTTGGCGCCCTTGGCCTGAACACGGTAACCGGTTCCGACGATTTCCAGCTGCTTGCTGTAACCCTCGGAGACACCCTGGACCATGTTGGCGATCAGGGTACGAGTCAAACCGTGCAGAGCGCGGGACTCGCGCTCGTCGTTGGGGCGGGCAACCTGAACGGTGCCGTCTTCAACAACCACGGTGATGGGAGCGGCCACGGTGTGAGTCAATTCGCCCTTGGGGCCCTTGACCTTCACCACGGAACCGTCCACAGCGACCTCCACACCGGCGGGCACAGAGATCGGGAGACGTCCAATACGTGACATGTTCTCTTCCTTTCTTTGTTCTGTGCTGCCGATTACCAGACGTACGCGAGGACTTCCCCGCCCACGCCCTTCTTGCCGGCCTGCTTGTCAGTCAGCAGACCCGAAGAGGTGGAGAGGATCGCGATGCCCATGCCGCCGAGAACCTTCGGCAGGTTGGTGGACTTCGCGTAAACGCGCAAACCCGGCTTGGAGATACGGCGAACGCCTGCAATGGAGCGCTCACGGTTGGGGCCGAACTTCAGGGACAGGGTGAGGGTCTTACCGACCTTGGCCGGTTCCTCACTCCAGTCCGCGATGTAACCTTCGGCCTTGAGGATGTCCGCAACCCGAGCCTTCAGCTTGGAGTACGGCATGCTCACGGTGTCGTGGTATGCGGAGTTCGCATTACGCAGACGCGTCAGCATGTCTGCGACAGGATCTGTCATTGTCATGTTTGGGCACATGCCCTTCCTCGTCACGGTTTCCCGACCGGTTACAGCCAGTCGGGACCTCTGACGTCGCGGGAATTAGTTGGTCTTGAACGGGAAGCCGAGCGCCTTGAGCAGCGCGCGACCCTCGTCGTCAGTCTTTGCGGTGGTCACCACGGTGATGTCCATACCGCGCACACGGTCGATCCGGTCCTGGTCGATTTCGTGGAACATGGACTGTTCCGTCAAACCGAAGGTGTAGTTGCCGTTGCCGTCGAAGTGACGGTCGGACAAGCCACGGAAGTCACGGATACGCGGCAGGGCCAGCGTGACCAGACGGTCCAGGAATTCCCACATACGATCGCCACGCATGGTGACGTGAGCGCCGATGGGCATACCTTCGCGCAGCTTGAACTGCGCGATGGACTTCTTGGCACGGTTGACCACGGGCTTCTGGCCGGTGATGGCGGTCAGGTCCTTGATGGCGGAATCCACCAGCTTGGAATCCTTGGCTGCCTCGCCCAGACCCATGTTCACGACAACCTTGGTGATGCGGGGCAGTTCCATGACGTTCGTGTAACCGAACTCTTCCTGGAGTGCCGGCGCAACGGTTTCCTGGTACTTGGTCTTGAACCGCGGGGTCATCTTGGTTTCGGTCGTTTCGCTCATCACAGATCCTTGCCGGTGCTCTTGGACACGCGAACGCGAACGGTCTTCTGCTTGCCGTCACGCTCCACGGTCTCGGTGCGATAGCCCACGCGGGTCGGCTTGCCGGTCTCCGGGTCCACGAGCATCACGTTCGAGATGTGAATGGGAGCCTCGGTCTTGACGATGCCGCCGGCTTCGCCCTGGGCGCTGGCACGCTTGTGCTTGGTCACCACGTTGACACCTTCGACAACCACGCGGGAAGTCTCGGTGATCACACGCAGGACCTTGCCCTGCTTGCCCTTGTTCTGCTTGTTGCCGGAAATAACCTGAACCAGGTCTCCGGTCTTGATCTTGAATTTCGCCATGTCAGAGCACCTCCGGAGCCAGCGAGATGATCTTCATGAACTTCTTGTCGCGCAGCTCGCGGCCCACGGGGCCGAAGATACGCGTGCCACGGGGATCCCCGTCGGTCTTCAAGATCACTGCGGCGTTCTCGTCGAAACGAATGTAGGAACCGTCGGAACGGCGCCTCTGCTTCTTGGTACGGACCACAACTGCCTTGACAACGTCGCCCTTCTTGACGTTGCCACCGGGGATTGCGTCCTTAACGGTGGCGACAATGACGTCACCAATGCCTGCGTAACGGCGTCCGGATCCACCGAGTACACGGATGGTGAGGATTTCCTTCGCACCCGTGTTATCGGCGACCCTAAGCCGCGACTCCTGCTGAATCACTGATTTCTCCTGTCGTCGCGCCGGTTCTCATCCATATTTGGACGATGTCGAGCCTTGCGGAACGGTAGATATTTGAACGCTTCGCTGAACGGTGCTCCCCGTGGCCGTAGGAGGGGCCCGAGGCGTTTTCGCAAAGCACGTACGCGCTGGGTTTGTGGCGTGAGTGATTCGAAGTAATTCAGACGAACTAATCGTCTGCTTCGCTGCCCCACCGAGGATCGGTCTGCTCAACCAGAATCCGTGAACGGGCAACGGCACGCGGTGAACATCGCTTGGCGATGCCGCGTGGTACTTCGCGCGTAAAGCCGCACGAAGACGCTGGTTCATGCCCCGATTTCCCTGCGGAAATCACGGTCCGCCGGGCGGGCCGTGGGGCATTGTGGATTCTGACTCAGCAGTGTCGAAGTCAGTGACGTGGGCACACGTGTGCCACACGCGTACTGATCCACTGTACAGCCCACGGACTGGTAGGTCCAACTGGGCGGTTCCGGCAAAGCCACGGGCCCCCATCCGAAGATGAGGGCCCGTGTGTCGGCTCAGAGCCGGCATGCTTTGTCGATCTCGGGAAGCCTTACTTGGCCTTCTCGATGATCTCCACGATGCGCCAGTTCTTACTGGCGGACAGCGGACGCGTCTCGGCGATACGCACGAGGTCACCGACACCAGCGGTGTTCTCCTCGTCGTGCGCCTTGATGCGCTTGGACTTACGCATGACCTTGCCGTAGAGGGCGTGCTTCACACGATCCTCGACCTGCACGACCACGGTCTTGTCCATCTTGTCGGAGACTACGTAGCCGCGACGGGTCTTACGGTCACCGCGCTCGGCCGTGGCCTCGTTGTTAACCTGCTCGCTCACTTGGCATCATCCTCAGACTTGGCGGCCTTCTTGCTTTTCTTGGCTGCCTTCTTGTCGGTCTCTACAGCAGTCGCCTGGACCTCTTCGCGGATGCCCAGCTCGCGCTCACGGAGCACGGTGTAGATGCGGGCGATGTCACGCTTGACGGACTTCAGACGACCGTTGCTCTCGAGCTGACCGGTTGCGGACTGGAAGCGCAGGTTGAACAGCTCTTCCTTGGACTTCCGCAACTGCTCGGTCAGAGCACTGTTGTCGAGCTCCGCGAGGTTTTCCATGTTCAGATCCTTAGATCCAATGGCCATTGATCATTCACCACCTTCGCGACGCACAATACGTGCCTTCATCGGGAGCTTGTGGATTGCCAAACGAAGCGCCTCACGGGCGACCTCTTCGGACACGCCGGAGATCTCGAACATGATGCGTCCGGGCTTGACGTTGGCGACCCACCATTCGGGAGAACCCTTACCGGAACCCATACGGGTTTCGGCAGGCTTCTTGGTCAGGGGACGGTCCGGGTAAATGTTGATCCAGACCTTACCGCCACGCTTGATGTGACGGGTCATTGCGATACGCGCGGACTCGATCTGACGGTTGGTGACATATGCCGGGCTCAGTGCCTGGATGCCCCACTCGCCGAACGATACCTGGGTTCCGCCCTTAGCCTGGCCCCGACGCTTGGGGTGGTGCTGCTTGCGGAACTTAACACGACGTGGGATAAGCATTACTTACCACCCTCTGCGTTGGGCGCCTCCGCAGCGTTGTTCTGCTGCGGGGCTGCGGCGGAGTCGTTACGCTCACGGCGTCCGCCACGGTCGTTACGGTCATTGCCACCACGACGACGACGCTCGCCGCCACCGGCGCCACCGCGACGGTCGTTGCGTCCGCGCGAAGACGGAGCAGCGGCCTGCTGTGCAGCCAGTTCCTTGGAGGTCAGGTCGCCCTTGTAGATCCAGACCTTCACGCCGATACGGCCGAAGGTGGTCTTGGCCTCGAAGAAGCCGTAGTCGATGTTCGCGCGCAGGGTGTGCAGGGGCACACGGCCTTCGCGGTAGAACTCCGAGCGGGACATTTCAGCGCCACCCAGGCGGCCGGCGCACTGGATACGAATACCCTTGGCACCCGCACGCTGTGCGGACTGAATAGCCTTCTTCATGGCGCGGCGGAAGGCCACGCGAGAAGCGAGCTGCTCGGCGACGCCCTGAGCAACCAACTGTGCGTCGGTCTCGGGGTTCTTGACTTCCAGGATGTTCAGCTGGATCTGCTTGCCGGTCAGCTTTTCGAGCTCACCGCGGATGCGGTCAGCTTCGGCGCCGCGGCGGCCGATCACGATGCCCGGGCGGGCGGTGTGGATGTCCACACGCACACGGTCACGGGTGCGCTCGATCTCGACCTTGGAGATGCCGGCGCGCTCCATGCCCTTGGACATGAGTTCGCGGATCTTCACATCCTCGCGGATGTAGTCCTTGTAGCGCTGGCCCGGCTGGTTGGAGTCGGCGTACCAGTGCGAGATGTGGTCGGTGGTGATACCCAGACGGAATCCGTTGGGGTTGATTTTCTGTCCCACTTAGCGGACCTCCTCCTTCTCCGGGGTCGCCACGACCACGGTCACGTGGCTCGTGCGCTTGTTGATGCGGTACGCACGACCCTGGGCGCGCGGCTGGAACCGCTTCATGGTGGGGCCCTCGTCCACGTAAGCAGCGGAGACAACGAGGTCTTCCTGCTTGAACGCGAGGCCTTCACGGTCGGCCTTCTGCCGTGCGTTAGCTACGGCGGATTCGAGAACCTTGAATACCGGCTCGGAAGCTGCCTGGGGGGCAAACTTCAGAATCGCCAATGCCTCATTCGCCTGCTGGCCACGAATCAGGTTGACGACGCGCCGGGCCTTCATAGGCGTCACGCGGATGTAGCGCGCAGATGCCTTGGCTTCCATTGCTTTCCTTCTCTCGTCTTGTCGAAGAAGTGCTACGTGCTAACCAGAGGTCAGCGACGCTTGCCCTTCTTGTCGTCCTTCACATGGCCGCGGAATGTGCGGGTGGGAGCGAATTCGCCGAGCTTGTGCCCGACCATCGACTCCGTGATGAACACCGGGATGTGCTTGCGTCCGTCGTGCACGGCGATCGTGTGGCCGAGCATGTCGGGCACGATCATCGAGCGGCGGGACCACGTCTTGATGACGTTCTTGGTGCCCTTCTCGTTCTCCTTGGCGACCTTCAGGTAGAGGTGCTGATCAACGAAAGGGCCCTTCTTGAGGCTGCGTGGCATTAGTCAGGCTCCTTAGCGCTTGTTCTTGCCGGTACGACGACGACGGACGATGAGCTTGTCGCTTTCCTTGTTGGGGCGACGGGTGCGTCCCTCGGGCTTGCCGTTCGGGTTGACCGGGTGGCGACCACCGGAAGTCTTACCCTCACCACCACCGTGGGGGTGATCCACGGGGTTCATGACGACACCGCGGACGGTCGGGCGGATGCCCTTCCAGCGGTTACGGCCGGCCTTGCCCCAGTTGATGTTGGACTGCTCGGCGTTGCCAACCTCGCCCACGGTTGCGCGGCAGCGCACGTCGACGTTGCGGATCTCGCCGGAGGGCAGACGGAGCTGGCCGTACTTGCCTTCCTTGGCGACGAGCTGCACGGAGGCACCGGCCGAACGAGCCAGCTTGGCGCCGCCACCGGGACGCAACTCCACGGCGTGGAGCACGGTGCCCACGGGGATGTTGCGCAGCGGCAGGTTGTTACCGGGCTTGATGTCGGCGGACGGGCCGGACTCGACAACATCGCCCTGCTTGAGCTTGTTGGGAGCCACGATGTAGCGCTTGGTGCCGTCAACGAAGTGCAGCAGCGCAATGCGAGCCGTACGGTTGGGGTCGTACTCGATGTGAGCGACCTTGGCGTCAATGCCGTCCTTGTCGTGACGACGGAAGTCGATGACACGGTACTGGCGCTTGTGTCCACCGCCCTTGTGACGGGTGGTGATACGACCGGTGTTGTTACGACCGCCCTTCTTGGGCAGCGGACGCACCAGAGACTTCTCGGGCGTGGTGCGCGTGATTTCTACGAAGTCGGCAACCGACGAGCCACGACGGCCCGGGGTTGTCGGCTTGTGCTTACGGATAGCCATAGTTGAAATTCCTCGTTAAAGTGGTCTCCGCTCAGGCGAGCGGACCGCCGAAGATGTCGATGGAACCTTCCCGAAGGGACACGATGGCACGCTTGGTGGCCTTTCGCGTTCCCCAGCCGAAGCGAGTGCGCTTGCGCTTACCGGGACGATTGAGGGTGTTGACGGACTCGACCTTGACACCGAAGATCTTCTCCACGGCGTACTTGATCTCGGTCTTGTTCGCTGAGGGGTCCACCTGGAAGGTGTACTTACCCTCGTCGATCAGTCCGTAGGACTTCTCGGAGACGACCGGGCGAATGATCACATCGCGCGGGTCCTTGTTGTAGATCGCGCTCACTTGGCGTCCTCCTGGTTCTTACCCGTAGCGGACGCAGCAGCAACGAACGAGTCGTAAGCGGCCTTGGTGAAGATCACGTCGTCCGAGACGAGCACGTCGTACGTGTTGAGCTGGTCTGCGTACACGGCGTGCGTGTTGACCAGGTTGCGCACGGACAATGCAGTGACATCGTCGCTGCGGTCCAGAACAACCAGCACGTTCTTGCGCTCGGTGATCGAACGCAGTGCTTCCTTGGCAGCCTTGGTGGACGGCTCGGAAGCAGTCACCAGATTGGCAACCACGTGGATGCGGTTGTTGCGAGCCCGGTCCGAGAGGGCACCGCGCAGGGCAGCCGCCTTCATCTTCTTGGGCGTGCGCTGCGAGTAGTCACGCGGGGTCGGACCGTGGACAACGCCACCGCCGGTCATGTGAGGAGCGCGGATGGAGCCCTGACGAGCGCGACCCGTGCCCTTCTGCTTGAACGGCTTACGGCCTGCACCGGAAACTTCGGCGCGGGTCTTGGTCTTGTGCGTTCCCTGGCGAGCAGCGGCCAACTGAGCGACGACGACCTGGTGAAGCAGTGCCACGTTGGTCTGCGCGTCGAAGATCTCAGCGGGCAGCTCGACGTTTACGGTTTCAGTTGCCATGGCTTATCAGGCTCCCTTCACTGCGGTTCGGACGAGGACGACCGATCCCTTGGGGCCCGGCAGGGCGCCCTTGATGAGCAGCAGGGAGTTGTCGGCGTCAACAGCGTGAACGGTCAGGTTCATGGTGGTGTGACGGGCGTTGCCCATGCGACCAGCCATCTTCATGCCCTTGAAAACACGTGCGGGGTAAGACGCGCCGCCGATGGATCCCGGCTTGCGGTGGTTCTTGTGTGCACCGTGGGAGGCGCCAACGCCGGAGAAGCCGTGACGCTTCATAACACCGGCGGTGCCCTTGCCCTTGGTGGTGCCGACGACGTCGACCTTGGTACCGGCGTCGAAGATTTCGACGGACAGTTCCTGGCCGAGCTCGTAGTCAGCGGAGTCGGAAGTACGAAGTTCGACGACGTGGCGGCGCGGGGTTACTCCGGCGGCGGCGAAGTGGCCAGCCAGCGGCTTAGAAACCTTGCGGGGATCGATCGCACCGAAGCCGATCTGAACGGCGTTGTAGCCGTCCTTGTCCTCGTTGCGCAGCTGCGTCACGACGTTGGAGTCGGCCTTGACCACGGTCACCGGCACGAACTTCCCGTTCTCGTCCCAGACCTGGGTCATGCCGAGCTTGGTGCCCAGCAGGCCCTTAACCTGGCGTTCGAAAGTGGTAGTCATTGGGGTGCGATCCTTTTTACAGCTTGATTTCGATGTTCACGTCAGCCGGCAGGTCGAGACGCATGAGCGAATCGACGGCCTTGGGCGTGGGGTCGATGATGTCGATCAGCCGCTTGTGTGTGCGCATTTCGAAGTGCTCACGGCTGTCCTTGTACTTGTGCGGCGAGCGGATCACGCAGTAGACGTTCTTCTCCGTGGGCAGCGGGACGGGTCCCACTACCGTGGCGCCTGCGCGCGTCACCGTCTCAACGATTTTCCGGGCCGAGACGTCGATGACCTCGTGGTCATAGGACTTCAGCCGGATGCGGATTTTTTGTCCCGCCATGGCGTCGTGACTCTCTTTCTTCAAGTACTTCCCTGTGTGGAGCTTTCGCTCCTTGTGTTTTGGCGCTTATATCGCCACTTCACACAGGCTGAATCCGGTAGAACCGGGTTCCTCACCCTGCTGAAGCACCGACACCCGAACTCGGGCGTGTCGCGGAAAACGCAAACACGAGTTCGCACAAATAATTTCTATGGTGTCGATTGGATGGCTGTTCATGTGGTTCCCATGGAGGCCATGGCTCGTTGAGGCTGCTTCGGTGTACCGGTTCGCCCGACGCGGTCGGGACCTTTTTACGGGCACACGCCGACACGTGAACAACAGCGACCATTCTGCCAGAGATTTACACGCCTTTGCAAACGCGCTCTTCTCATCCCCCGCCCGCAGGCCGTACGCAAGGCCGACGACGCCGCCGCGGCCGGCCGAGCGTCGTCGTCGCCGTACTGCCGAGACGCGTAAGGCCCCGCCAGCACGAAACTGGCGGGGCCTTACGGAGTGGTGTATCGGGCTAGCCGACGATCACTTCAGTCATCAGAGATTACTTGATGATCTTGGTCACCTTGCCGGAACCAACGGTGCGGCCACCCTCACGGATAGCGAAGCCGAGGCCGTCCTCCATGGCGATGGGCTGGATCAGCTCAACGCTCATTTCGGTGTTGTCACCGGGCATGACCATCTCGGTGCCCTCGGGCAGCGTGATGACGCCGGTGACGTCGGTGGTGCGGAAGTAGAACTGCGGACGGTAGTTCGAGTAGAACGGGTTGTGACGTCCGCCTTCTTCCTTGGACAGGATGTAGACGTTTGCCTCGAAGTCCGTGTGCGGGGTGATGGAACCCGGCTTGCAGACAACCTGGCCACGCTCGACATCGTCACGCTTGAGGCCACGCAGCAGCAGACCACAGTTCTCGCCCGCGAGGGCTTCGTCCATCTGCTTGTGGAACATCTCGATACCGGTCACGGTGGTCTTCTGGATCGGGCGGATGCCGACGATTTCGACCTCGGAGTTGATCGGCAGGGTGCCACGCTCGGCACGGCCGGTCACCACGGTGCCACGACCGGTGATGGTGAAGACGTCCTCAACGGGCATCAGGAACGGCTTGTCGGTGTCGCGCTCCGGCTCCGGGATGTTCTCGTCTACGGCCTCCATGAGGTCCTCGACGGACTTGACCCACTCAGCGTCGCCCTCGAGAGCCTTCAGAGCGGACACGCGCACCACGGGTGCGTTGTCGCCGTCGAAGCCCTGGTCGGACAGCAGTTCACGAACTTCCATTTCAACGAGGTCCAGCAGTTCCTCGTCGTCGACCATGTCGGACTTGTTCAGTGCGACCAGCAGGTAGGGAACGCCCACCTGACGGGCGAGCAGAACGTGCTCGCGGGTCTGAGCCATGGGGCCGTCGGTAGCGGCAACCACGAGGATTGCGCCGTCCATCTGAGCAGCACCGGTGATCATGTTCTTCACGTAGTCCGCGTGACCGGGGGCGTCAACGTGTGCGTAGTGACGCTTCTCGGTCTGGTACTCGATGTGAGAGATGTTGATGGTAATGCCGCGCTGCTTCTCCTCCGGAGCGGAGTCGATGGCACCGAAGTCGCGCTGCTCGTTGATGTCCGGGTACTTGTCAGCAAGCACCTTGGAGATCGCAGCGGTGAGCGTGGTCTTGCCGTGGTCAACGTGGCCGATGGTGCCGATGTTGAGGTGCGGCTTGGTGCGCTCGAACTTGGCCTTCGCCATGATGTGTTCCTCCTAGAACATTGAGGTGAGACTTACTCGACGACTCCGAATGTCCGGAGTCTGCTATCACAGCGCATAGCACTGCTGCAGTCGAAACCTGTGCAAGTCTACTTTGGCTTTAGTGGTTTATCGAAATTCGGGGACTAGTCCCCGGTGGGCTTACTCGCCGCGGTTCTTCTGGATGATCTCGTCGGCGACAGCCTTGGGGACCTCCGAATAGCTGTCGAACTGCATCGAGTACACGGCGCGACCCTGGGTCTTGGAACGCAGGTCACCGATGTAGCCGAACATTTCGGACAGCGGCACGAGGGCCTTCACCAGCTTGACGCCGGTGACGTCCTCCATGGACTGGATCTGACCACGACGGGAGTTCAGGTCGCCGATCACGTCGCCCATGTACTCCTCGGGGGTGCGAACCTCCACGGACATCAGCGGCTCGAGGAGCACAGGGTTGGCGCGACGAACGCCTTCCTTGAACACCATCGAACCGGCGATCTTGAACGCCATTTCGGACGAGTCGACATCGTGGTAGGCACCGTCGAGCAGGGTGGCCTTGACACCGACCATGGGGTAACCGGCGAGAACACCCAACTGCATGGCGTCCTGGATACCGGCATCCACGGAGGGGATGTACTCGCGCGGGATGCGGCCACCGGTCACCTTGTTGTCGAACTCGTAGAGTTCCTCGGCGTCCAGCGGAAGCGGCTCGAAAGCGACCTGCACCTTTGCGAACTGACCGGAACCACCGGTCTGCTTCTTGTGGGTGTAGTCGACCTTCTCCACGGGCTTCTTGATGGTCTCGCGGTAAGCCACCTGCGGCTTGCCCACGTTGGCTTCGACCTTGAACTCGCGCTTCATGCGGTCCACCAGGATGTCCAGGTGGAGCTCGCCCATGCCGCCGATCTCGGTCTGGCCGGTCTCGTCGTTGAGGGACACCGTGAAGGTGGGATCCTCAGCGGAGAGCTTCTGAATAGCGGTGGAGAGCTTTTCCTGGTCACCCTTGGTCTTGGGCTCGATGGCCACGAAGATCACGGGTTCGGGGAAGCTCATGGACTCCAGAACGATGGGGTCCGAGGGATCGCACAGGGTGTCACCGGTGGTGGTGTCCTTCAGTCCGATGGCCGCGTAGATGTGACCGGCGGAGATCTCGTCCACCGGGTTCTCCTTGTTGGAGTGCATCTGGAACAGCTTGCCGATGCGCTCCTTCTTGCCCTTGGTGGAGTTCAGCACCTGCTCCCCGGCCTTGGCCTTACCGGAGTACACGCGGATGTAGGTCAACTGACCGTAGAACGGGTGAGCCGCGACCTTGAACGCCAGAGCAGCGAACGGAGCGTTCGCGTCTGCCGGACGGGTCATGACCTCTTCCTCGTCCTTCACGGAGTGACCCTGCACGGAGAGCACGTCCAGCGGAGTGGGGAGGTAGTCAACGACTGCGTCGAGCATGGGCTGCACGCCGCGGTTCTTGAATGCCGAACCACACAGCACCGGGTATGCCTTGGAGTTGATCGTCAGCTCACGGATACCGTGCTTGATCTCGTCCTGAGTGAGCTCTTCGCCGTTGAGGTACTTCTCCATGAGGTCGTCGTTGGCCTCGGCCACGGACTCGACCAGCTGGTTGCGGTATTCCTCGGCACGCTCCTGCAGATCCTCGGGGATCTCGCGGATTTCGTACTTGGCACCCAGGGACACGTCACCCTTGGAGTCGCCCTCCCACACGAAAGCCTTCATGGTGAGCAGGTCGACAACGCCCACGAAATCGTTCTCGGCGCCGATGGGCAGCTGCAGAACGAGCGGGGTTGCACCCAGACGGGACTTGATGGTGTCCACGGTGAAGTAGAAGTCAGCACCGAGCTTGTCCATCTTGTTGACGAAGCAGATACGCGGAACTTCGTACTTGTCAGCCTGACGCCACACGGTCTCGGACTGGGGCTCAACGCCCTCCTTGCCGTCGAAAACTGCCACGGCGCCGTCGAGCACACGCAGGGAGCGCTCGACCTCGACCGTGAAGTCCACGTGACCGGGGGTGTCGATGATGTTGATCTGGTTGTCGTGCCAGTAGCACGAGGTCGCGGCGGAGGTAATGGTGATGCCGCGTTCCTGCTCCTGCGCCATCCAGTCCATCGTGGATGCACCGTCGTGCGTCTCGCCGAGCTTGTGGTTGATGCCCGTGTAGAACAGGATTCGTTCGGTGGTCGTGGTCTTACCGGCATCGATGTGAGCCATGATGCCGATATTGCGGACCTTGTTCAGGTCGGTAAGCACGTCAAGTGCCACGATGGTTCCCTTCGTAAAGGTTGGTGCCGGGCCCAGGTGTCGACCCCGCTGTTGGCGGGGTCGACACGACTATCGGATTTTACCAGCGATAGTGGGCGAAGGCCTTGTTGGACTCAGCCATCTTGTGAGTATCCTCGCGGCGCTTCACAGCGGCACCCAGGCCGTTGGAGGCGTCGAGGATCTCGTTCTGGAGACGCTCAGTCATGGTGTTTTCGCGACGAACCTTGGCGTAGCCGACAAGCCAGCGCAGGGACAGCGCGGTGGCGCGGCCTGCCTTGACCTCTACGGGAACCTGGTAGGTGGCGCCACCGACACGGCGGGAGCGGACCTCGAGGGCCGGCTTGACGTTGTCGAGGGCCTTCTTCAAGGTTGCGACGGGGTCGGCGTTGGTCTTGTTACGAACACCCTCCAGGGCGCCGTAGACGATGCGCTCTGCGGTGGACTTCTTGCCGTCCTGCAGGACCTTGTTGATCAGCTGCGTGACAACGGGAGAGCTGTAGACGGGGTCTACGACGAGGGGGCGCTTGGGAGCGGGACCTTTACGAGGCATTACTTCTTCTCCTTCTTGGCGCCGTAGCGGGAACGAGCCTGCTGGCGACCCTTGACACCCTGGGTGTCGAGTGCGCCGCGCACGATCTTGTAGCGAACACCCGGCAGGTCCTTCACACGACCACCGCGCACCAGCACGATGGAGTGTTCCTGCAGGTTGTGTCCCTCACCGGGGATGTACGCGGTAACTTCCACGCCGCCGTTGAGCTTGACACGAGCCACCTTACGGAGAGCCGAGTTCGGCTTCTTGGGGGTGGTGGTGAACACACGGGTGCACACGCCGCGCTTCATGGGGTTGCCCTTGAGCGCGGGGGCTTTGGTCTTGACGACCTTGGACGTCCGGCCCTTGCGGACCAGCTGCTGAATAGTTGGCACAGTGCCTCCTGTTTGGGCAGACCTTGCGTTCACCGGGTGAACGGCCTGCTGACTGCGGATTGGTGAGTCACGGAAGCAGGCATGACAAAAAAATGGCATCTAGGTACAAACCGCGTACCAAAGGACAGGGTCCAATTTGCCATTGAATCGAAAATGCACACGCTCGTGACCGAGCAATTCCTAGCTACCATAGCAGCTGTCGCGGGCAACTGCGAACTGGCCCCCGAGTCCCCATTGACCTGGAAGACATCGATACGTAATTTTTGAAGATGTCGACTCGTTCAGGACCCACCGCCCGGGCTGACAAGAGACTAGGGGTTGTCAGACTTGTCGCCTGGATCATTGACTGGGTGTGCATCCTCGGGTGGGTGGGTCTCACCGCGGCGGTGGGAGTGCCACTCCATCTGGCGGGCCTCACCGGAGGCCTCAGCTACTTTCAGCTGAATCTGATCGGCGCTCTTGTAGTTGTGGTGCCCGTGGTACTGGCCGCCGCCGTCACCGAATCACGACCGCGCGCAGCAACGCCGGGTAAACGCCTTACGGGATTGCGAGTCTCCAAAGGACACGGCGGCCCATCGGTCTGGGCGGCGCTGGTCCGCAATGCGCTCAAGATCGGGGTTCCGTGGCTCATCGGTCACGCGGCCGTGTTCGCCTTGACCATGCCCGGCGATACGTCCGGTGCCGTGCCGCCCATCGTGTGGCTTCTGACGGCGTTCTCCTACGCGCTTCCGATCGCATACGTCGCGTCCCTGTTCCTGCACACCGGCAGAACCCCGTACGACGCTGCTACGGGCACGTCCGTCGTCAGGGTCCCCACACACCACGGGCACGCGACGATCAGTTCCCCGACGCCGCCAGGTCCTGGGAAATCGCCGCTGCGCACGCGAATAGTTCCGGAATGACCTGAGCCTCCGGGTGCTCGGTGTCCACCCCGGGCATTCCCACGCGCATGGACACGTTGATCGCGGCAACGGTGCGCCCGGTGAGGTCCTTGACCGGAACCGCGGCCGAGCGCAACCCGACTTCCAGTTCCTGGTCGACCACGGCGTACCCCCGTTCCCGCACGCGCTGCAGCTCCTGAACCAGGGCATCACGCTCGGTGGTGGTCCGCCGGGTCAACGGAGAGAGCTCCGCAGTGGTGAGGTACTCCCCCAGCTCCTTGGCGGTGAGTCCTGCGAGCAGCACTCGCCCCATGGACGTGGCATACGCGGGGAACCGGGTTCCCACCGCAATGGCCACGGTCATGATGCGGTGGGTGGCCACCCGAGCCACATACACGATGTCCTGCCCGTCGAGCACGGACAGGGACGTGGATTCCTGAAGCGTGTCCGAAAGATTCTTCAAGTGTGGATTCGCGATCTGCGGGAGCGACAGCGCCGACAGATACGAGTAGCCCAGCTGCAGCACCTTGGGCGTGAGTTCGAACATCCGCCCGTCGGATCGTACGTATCCCAGGGACTCGAGCGTCAGGAGGAACCGGCGGGCGGTGGCTCGCGTCAAACCCGTGTGGCGCGCGACGTCCGAGAGGGTCATGACGGGTTGAGCGGCGTCGAAGGCGGAAATCACGGACAGCCCGCGCGCAAGCGACTGGACGTACTGGCTCTTGTCGGCGGAGTCTGCGTCGGCACTCACGGGGGCTCCAAATCACACGGGTCGAGCACGGGTTTTGTCGAAAGCAACTTCGATTAAAGCAAGGCGGGGGCGGAACCTCGAAAGTTCCGCCCCCGCGCTGGCGTCAGTTGGCGGGCTTCAGCTCGATGTCGACCAACTCGGTGAGTTCGTCGAAACCGATGCCGAAGGTCTCGCGCACGCGCACGCCGTCCTCCTCGATGAGGAACACAGCCTTGTCCGTGTAGATGCGAGACACGCAACCCACACCGGTCAGCGGCATATCGCACTCTGCCACCAGCTTGGACTGGCCCTTCTTGGTTTGCAGGGTCATCATCACAAAGGTCTGCTTGGCGCCGGTGGCCAAGTCCATGGCACCGCCCACTGCGGGGATGGCGCCGGGCTTGCCGGTGTGCCAGTTGGCCAGGTTGCCGTTCTGGTCCACCTGGAAGGCACCCAGGACACAGCAGTCCAGGTGACCGCCGCGCATCATCGCGAAGGAGTCAGCGTGGTGGAAGTAGGAACAACCCTCGGTCTCGACCACGGGGATCTTGCCCGCGTTGATGAGATCTGCGTCGACCTCGTCGCCCTTGGCTTCCGCGCCCATGCCCAGCATGCCGTTCTCGGTGTGCAGGGTGACGTCGTCCTCGGGGGACAAGTAGTTGGAAACCAGCGTGGGCTGGCCGATGCCCAGGTTGACGTAGGCGCCGGCGGGGATATCGCGGGCTACGACCTCTGCGAGCTCTTCGGGGCTCAGTGCGTGATCACTGTTCTGCGGGGCGCTCATGCCGCACCTTCCTCTCGCGGGTCTACCTGCTTGGGAGCTTCGAGCTTGACCACGGTGTCCACGTAGATACCGGGGGTCACCACGACCTCGGGGTCGATCTGACCGCGCTCGACGATCTCGCTCACCTGCACGATGGAGTGCTTGGCAGCGGCCGCCATGATGGGGCCGAAGTTCCGAGCGGTCTTGCGGTAGACCAGGTTGCCCGCGGTGTCAGCGGTGTGTGCCTTGGTCAGGGAGAAGTCCGCGTGGATGGGGTATTCGAGCACCTGGTGCTTGCCGTCCAGTTCACGAACTTCCTTGCCCTCGGCCAACGGGGTGCCGTAGCCGGTGGGCGTGTAGAAAGCACCGATACCGGCACCGGCGGCGCGAATTCGCTCGGCCAGGTTGCCCTGCGGCACGACCTCGAGCTCGATCTCGCCGGCGTGGTACTTCTCGTCGAAGTGCCACGAATCCGCCTGACGCGGGAAGGAGCAAATGATCTTCTTCACGCGGCCGAGCTGGATGAGCTTGGCCAATCCCACGTCACCGTTGCCGGCGTTGTTGTTGACCACGGTGAGGTCCTTGGCGCCGTTCTCGATGAGCGCGTCAATGAGCTCAACGGGCTGCCCGGCAACACCGAAGCCACCGATCATCACGCAGGCGCCGTCGTGGATGGGCTCCACGGCCGCGGCCACGCTGTCTGCAATATTCAGCATGAGCTGTATGTCTTTCTTCGTTTGGTCTGTGTTGAGCGCTTAGCCCTTGGCGTTTTCATTCTCGAGCACCACGGCGAGGCCCTGACCCACGCCGATGCACAGGCTGGCCACGCCCCACCGTTCGCCGGACTCTTCGAGACGACGTGCCAGGGTGCCGAGCACGCGGGTACCGGAGGCGCCGAGCGGGTGACCGATCGCGATCGCACCGCCCCACGTGTTCACGATGCTCTGGTCCACGCCCCACTGGCGCAGGCACGCAAGCGACTGTGCGGCGAACGCTTCGTTGAGTTCTACCGCGGCGACGTCGTCCCAGGAGATGCCCGCGCGCTTGAGCGCGAGGTTGGCGGCCTCGACCGGTGCCTCACCGAAGAACTGGGGTTCATTGGCCGCAGCCCCGCGACCGGCGATGCGTGCGATGGGTGCGCTGCCGAGCAGATCCGCGCCCTTCTCGCTGCCCAGCCACGCGGCGGACGCGCCGTCGTTCATGGGGGACGCATTACCGGCGGTGACCGTGGCGTCCTCGCCCGTGCGGAACACGGTGCGCAGACCGGACAGGGTCTCCGCGGTGGAGTCCGCGCGAACGGTCTCGTCGCGAGTCAACTCGACGCCGCGCTTGGTGTTGGGCTTCACGCTCACGGTGAGGTTGTCGTACTTGCCCTCGTCCCAGGCCTTGGCGGCGAGCTGGTGCGAGCGAGCGGCGAACTCGTCCTGGTCCTCACGGGATATGTTGTGCTTCTCGCGCAGCTGCTCGGTGGCCTCGCCCAGGGAGACGGTCCAGGCATCCGGCATTTCCGGGTTGACCAGGCGCCAGCCCAGGGTGGTGTTGGCGAGCTTGAGATCCTGCATCGGGAAAGCGCGTTCGGTCTTGGGCAGCACCCACGGAGCGCGGGACATGGATTCCACGCCGCCCACGAGCAGCAGGTCCCCCTCACCCACCTCGATCTGACGCGAAGCCATCATCGCGGCGTCCAGGGACGAACCGCACAGGCGGTTGATCGTGGAGCCGGGCACCGAGGTCGGCAGACCCGCGAGCAGGGTGGCCATGCGGGCCACATTGCGGTTTTCTTCGCCGGCGCCGTTGGCGTTACCGAAGTAGACCTCGTCGATCTTGGAAGCGTCCAGCTGGGGAGCGCGCTCCACCATGGTCTTGACCACGAGGGCGGCCAGGTCATCGGGGCGGTGGCTGGACAGCGCGCCGCCCACCTTGCCGAACGGGGTGCGGACTGCGTCGTACACGTAAGCGTGGTTCATGTGAATCCTCACGGTTTGGGCTCACCCGGTCTTCCGGGGCGACACCGTCTCCATCGACCGACGACGCCGCGTTGCGTGATTTCAGAGTAACCAAAAGTGCGCGCCATGTGAACACCTGTTCGTATAGCGAACATAATTGATGAACTGTTGCCCTCGTCGCGGCGCCCTTGGGACTACTCACCCAGCACGCCCATGTCCGAGAGCACCTTCTGGGCGTGTTTGAACGCGTTGTTGGCAGACGGCACGGAAAGGTAGATGGCCGACTGGAGCAGGATCTCCTTGATCTCGTCCGGCGTCAGACCGTTACCGATGGCCGAGCGCACGTGCATCTCGAACTCTTCCCAGTGCCCCGCCGCGATCAGAGCGGTGAGCACGCACGCGCTGCGCATGCGTCGATCCAGGCCCGGGCGGGTCCAGATCTCGCCCCACGCGTAGCGGGTGATGAAGTCCTGGAACTCCTCGGTGAACTCGGTCTTGCCCGCCTCCGCACGATCCACGTGGGCGTCGGAGAGCACCTCGCGGCGCACGGTCATGCCCTCGCTGTGGGCCTGGGACTGGGTGCGTTCTGAACGATCCGTCATGATGTCCTTTCTGCTCAGCGGTGGGCCGAGATGAATCGGGAAATGTGCTCTGCGGTGACCTGCGGCGCCTCGACCGCCAGCAGGTGGGAGGTGTTCGCCACGGTTTCGTGGCGGGCGCCTAATTTGTCGGCCAGTTCCTGCACGGTCTCAGGACCGGTGACGACGTCGCTCGGTCCGGACAGCGTCTGAACGGGCACCTTGGTCTCCGGCTTGGTGTCCCGCAGGTCGAAGGTTGCCAGTGATCGGCACGCGGCCGCGTAGCTGAGCCGGTCCGCGTTCTGGAGATCATGCAGCAAGGCCGTACCGGCCTCGGCGTTGTTCGCCAAGAAGTCAGGGGCGAACCACAACTTGGCGGAGTTGATCACCTGGGTCGGAGCCCGGCCTGCGCCACAAGATCCGCGCGTTCGTGCCAGCCTGCGGGATCCGGGAAGTAGTCGGTCGTGGCAATGAGCGTCAGCGAGGCCAGGCGGTCGGAGTGCTCGGCGAGCAACTGTTGCCCCACTGCGCCGCCGATGGACGTGCCCACGTAGTGGAAGGGCCCGGCAGATACGTGTCCGGCGACCGCATCCAGAACACCCTGCGCAAGCTCCGCAACAGTGAACTCCTGTGCCGGCCCGCTCACGCCGTGACCGGGGAGATCCCAGCCGACCACGCGCATCTCTTGGCCCAGCTGGGAGGCAACACGGCCGTACAGGTTGCTCACGGACGTGCCGATTCCTGGCCCCAGGACCGCCAGTGGGGCGTCATCGGGAAGCTGTTCGGGGTTGGAGAACTCCACGAGTCCAAGCTCGGGAACGCTCATGCAATCAACCTTCCTCGGTGGTTTTTCACGGCGCGGGCACACAGTTGCTGCGTGGCACCCAGGTAGCCGCGCGGGTCCAGCAGCTGCCGCAGCCAGGCGCTCACGCCGTCACGGTCCTGCGGGTTCACACCCTCCGGCAAGGCCGGCGCGTCCTCGGCCATGACCAAATCGGTCAAGTGGTTTGCGAGCGCGTCAGTATCGACGGAGTGCTCGCGCACGGCCGCCTGCACCCGCTGCTTGGCAGTGGAGCCGTCGGATTCGGAGAGCACGGGGGCCAGCGCGGCGCTCAGCCGTTCGGCCATCACACCGGTGCCCGCATCGCGCAGGTTGTGAGCCATCCGCTCCGCATTGACGGTCAGGCCCTCGGTGAGTTCCGCAGCGTGCGACGCCGCCGCGGTGGTCAGGACCGCCAGCTCGCGGAGTGCGGGCCATTCGGCGTGCCAGCCACCGTCCGGGCGTTCGTCCACGGCCGCCGCGGCACCGGAGTTGACCTGCCCCAGGAGGTGAGGCGCGGCCAAGGCGGTGCGTTTGAGTAACACGCTCAACACGGGATTCTGCTTCTGCGGCATGGCGGAGGAGACCCCTCGACCCGGGGCTGTGGGCTCGCGCAGCTCCCCCACTTCGGGCCGGGACATCAACAGCACGTCATTGGCCATGCGTCCCAATGCGGCAGTCGTTTCCGCGAGCGCTCCGGCCACCCTGAGGACGGGCACTCGGTCGGTGTGCCAGACCTGCTCCGGGACGGCCAGTCCGAGTTCCTCGGCCCAGTACCCGATGAGAGTGAAAAGTCGTTCTGCGGTTTCATCCGCGCCTGCACCCTGATCACACAGGGCCATGCCCGCGGCCAGGGTTCCGGAGGCTCCCCCGTAGGACACGGGAAGGTGGGCGCGCTCGAAAACGTCGCGAGCGGCGTCGTCGACACCGGCAAGCCACGAGGCAGCCTTGAGACCGAACGAAATGGGCAGGGCGTGCTGGGTGAGGGTACGGCCGACCATGACGGTCTCCGCGTGTGCTTCGACCAGGCCGGCGAGCGCGTCACCGGTGCGCTGCAGATCCGGCACCAGACTGTCCTGCGCGGCCTTGAGCACCAGCGCGAGCGCGGTGTCCATGACGTCCTGGCTCGTGAGGGACTTGTGCACCGCGGCCACCGGTGAACCGTGCAGTTCCTTGACCGCGGCGCGGTAATCGGCGAGCAACGGAATCACCGGATTGCCGCCGCCCTCGGAGGCTACTGCCAGTCGGTTCAGCGACACCTCGTCGAGAGTGACGCGGTCGACCGCCTCACGACAGGTGTGAGCGATGTCTTCCGGAACGAGCCCCAGACGTGACTGGGCCGCGACCCACGCCGCCTCCGTGAGGAGGACGGCGCGGGCCACGGCACGGTCGTCGAGCAGCTCAGCCGCCCGGTGGCTTCCCGGTGTGAGAAGACCCGTGTTGATCATTCAAGCCCCGGGTAGGCCAGGAACACGGTCTCGCCGTCACCCTGCAGGTGCACGTCGAAGCGCAACGAGCCGTCCGCTTCGCGGGTGGCCACCAGGGTGGCGCGCTCGTCCTCGGACAGCCCCGAGAGCAGCGGGTCGTTGGCGAGCGCCTCGGTGTCCTCGGGCAGGTAAATGCGCGTGAACAACCGGTTGAGCAGGCCGCGGGCGAACACGGTCAGGCAGATGAACGGTGCCTTGCCTGCCTCGGTCGGGCCCGGGTTGACGGTCGTGAAGGTGTAGTGGCCCTCGTTGTCCACAGCCACACGGCCGAATCCGGTGAAGGTGTAGCCGTCACGAATCAACGAACCGGTCTCCTGGGAGACGTTGCCGTTCTCGTCCGCCTGCCAGATTTCCAGCATGGAGTCCGGCACGGGAACGCCGTGGCCGTCGTACACGGTGCCGTGCAGTCGCACGGAACCGGGGTGCGAGCGATCCACCAGGTTCTCGCCGTTCTCGTACGGCAGTGCGTACCCGTAGAACGGGCCGATGGTCTGGCCCGGGGTGGGTACCAGGCGTTGGGTGTTCTCAGACATTGCTGTCATCCTCCGTCCAGGTCCGGTTGGAACCGCTCAACACGATGTCCCACTTGTAGCCCAGCAGCCACTCGTGCTCGGACACGTTGTGGTCGTAGTCGGCCACGAGGCGCTCACGAGCCTTGGGGTCCACGATCGACTGGTAAATGGGATCCAGCGCGAACAGCGGGTCACCCGGGAAGTACATCTGGGTGATCATGCGCTGGGTGAAGTCGGTTCCGAACAGTGAGAAGTGCACGTGCGCGGGGCGCCATGCGTTCTGGTGGTTCTTCCACGGGTACGGTCCGGGCTTGATGGTCACGAACGAGTAGGACCCGTCGTCACCGGTCAGGCAGCGACCCACGCCCGTGAAGTTCGGGTCGATGGGTGCGGGGTGCTGATCGCGCTTGTGGATGTAACGACCCGCGGCGTTGGCCTGCCAGATCTCGACCAGCTGGTTACGTACCGGGCGACCATCGCCGTCCAGGATCCGACCGGTGATGCGAATGCGCTCACCGATCGGCTCGCCGCCGTCCTGAATGGTCAGGTCCGACTCGAGCTTGTGCACGTCACGCTCGCCGAAGGCCGGGGCGTAGAGCTCGATGGTCTCCGGGTCCGTGTGCCGCGGGTCCTTGGTGGGGTGACGCAGGATGGAGCTGCGGTAGGGCGCGTAGTCCAGCCGGGGCTGGGTCTCCGTGCGACCGGACTCCTCGTACTGCTTGGTGATCTCGGCCATCTCGTTGTTGAGCTGGTCCTGGCTGTCAGCGGCGTCGTCGGCGCCCTTGGCCGTGAGCGGCTCGAAGGCGTCTTCTGGATTCTCAGCTGCCATGATTCATCTCCTTTGGGGACATAGCTGCGGTGGTTAGTGCGTGGCTCAGTTGTCCGGCCAACCGGTGTAGCTTTCGGCGAAGTAGGCGGAGCCCCGTTCCGATCCGGTGATCGCCGCGAACTCGCCGCGGCGGCGCTTCTGGTTGAAAGGGTTCTCCCCCGGCTGGATGTGCATGAGATTGGTGGCCCAGTACGAGAAGTTCTGCGCCTTCCAAATGCGTTCCAGGGCCTTGGCCGAATACTCCGCCAGACCGCTCTCGTCACCCTTGTCGAAGAAGTCAATGATGGCCGGAGCCAACACGCGAACATCGCAGAAGGCGAGATTCAGACCCTTGGCACCGGTGGGCGGAACCGTGTGACCGGCATCCCCCACCAGGAACATGTTCCCGTAGCGCAGCGGTTCGCATACATAGGAGCGGAAGGGCAGCACGGTCTTGTCGAAGATCTTGCCGCGCTGCAACTGGAGCCCGTCCGGGCCGTCGATGCGGCGCTGCAGCTCCGCCCAGATGCGCTCGTCGTCCCAGTCGTCGATGTTCTCGTTGGGATCGCACTGGAAATACATGCGCTGAACGGTGTCACTGCGCTGGGAGATCAATGCGAAGCCGTGCTCCGAGTTCGCGTAGATCAGTTCGGGAGCCGAGGCCGGAGCCTCACACAGGATGCCGAACCACGCGAACGGATACTCAATGAAGTTGTCCGTACGGATGTCCTCGGGGATCTGACGCTTGGAAATACCCTTGGAGCCGTCTGCACCGACCAGGATCTTGCAGCGGATCTCGAGGTCTTCTCCGTCAGCCGAGGTACACAGGATCTTGGGCTGCTCGGACGTGAGGTCAACGATCTGGGTGTCCGTCACCTCGTAGCGGACGTCTCCACCATCGCGCTTGCGAGCGGCGGCCAGATCGACGAACACCTCGTTCTGCGGGTAGAGCCACACGGACTCCCCCACGAGCTTCTGTAAATCGATGCGGTGGCTGACACCCTCGAAGCGCAACGTGGTGCCTTCGTGTTCGTGGCCTTCTGTCAGGACCCTCCCGTCAACGCCGGATTCCACCAGCATCTTGACGGTGCCGGCCTCGAGAATGCCGGCGCGGTGCGTGTTGGCAATCTCGTCGTGGGAACGCTTCTCCACAACCACGCTGTCGATACCTGCCTTGTACAGCAGGTGGGAAAGCATCAGCCCGGCGGGGCCTGCGCCCACGATGCCGACCTGGGTTTCCACGATTGTTCGCTCTTTGACCATGTGTCCTCCTTGCGCACGTGTGACTCACATTATGCGTGGCGGACATGGCTCGCATCACAGTGCTTCCATTGAATGGAATGGCGCATTCGAAAGCCGCTGGCGACACAGGCCCGTCAATCGTTCATGCGAGGCGCAAGTTGGTGATGCAAGTGGGATCGTCCTCGTTTTTAGTCGAGATGCTTGCGGTTCCGATCTGACCTGCGTGACTAATTCTGAGCGTGGCGTCTATATCACGCGGTACCCAAAGTCCAAGGAAGCCATTGTCGTACGTCTTGCGCACTTCATCGACAAGAACCTCACCGCTGCCGCTCGTGAGTCTGACCTGCACGTCCGTGTTACCCAGCTCGCCGACACAAGTAGTCAGGCTATGAAAATAACAATCGTGTGTCTGGCTCTTGTAAGGAGCGATTGAGACATACATCCCATCCTCAGGCAGGGGGAGCCGAGCCTCGCGCTGCTGCGTGTCAGAAAGCACGACCGCATCAGGCTGCACTGACGCCTGCAGGCCAGCGGGCCGATTGGAAACAGGCATGGTGTCCAAGCGCTCAATGACTTCCGCCGCACCAAGTCCTTCCAAGCCATGGTTAGCCAAGAGGTCACTCTTTACTGCAAGGTCACCCGACGATGTAGGCACTGCCTCAGGGGCAGATATTGTGCAGCCCGAGAGTGCAAGAGCGGATGCGAAACAGACTGCCGAAGATGCAAGAATCAGCTTTTGTCGACGGCCTGACTGAAGCTTAGTCATGCGGTGCTCCTCCAATGAACTGGCACGTACACACATCATCTTATTCCGACCGGAGCAGTTTCCATCGACCCTGAACCCGCGCCAACCCCTTTGACTCCATGCACTCGCCCGCTTGACCGTGGACCCCCCTTGGCAGACCCGTGTGCGCACCCGAGACAACACCACAGACCCAGTGCTGACATGTGCTGGACTCTGAAGAACGAGGCAAACAGCCTTGCCCCATACCCCCCACGGGTATATCCTGAAACCAAGCTCTTCAGAAGAGCCACACGGGTGGCCATCAACTTCGATATCCGTCGATGGGTACTCAATAGTCTGCAAGAATCCCACTTCTCTCCAGTTCACCCCGTCAGACAAGGAGCTTCAGATGAACAAGCGCACGCGCACCCTCATAGCCACTGTGACGCTCACCGGAGCAATCGCGTTCACCGGTTGTTCGAATTCAGCCAACGAAGAGCCAGCATCGTCGGCTTCCCAGAGTGACAACGCGCACGCGGGGCATGGCGGCATGGATCACCCAATGGACGGCGGCCCCGTGCCCGAGGGCATGACAGCAGCCACCGACCCGGAATATCCCGTGGATACCGAGGTAACCCTCACAGCCGATCACATGGAAGGTATGAACGGTGCCAGCGCGACCGTGGTCGGCGCATACAACACGTACACGTACGCGATCGACTACACGCCCACCGAGGGTGGAGACCCCGTCACCGATCACAAATGGGTCGTTCAGGAAGAACTTGAAGACGCGGGTAACGAGCGCCTGGCCGATGGCACCGACGTCAAGGTAGCTGCCGATCATATGGAAGGTATGAACGGAGCAATAGCAACGATCGCGTTTTCAACCGACGAGACCGTCTACGTCGTTGACTACGAAGCCGACGGGATGGAAATGACGAACCACAAGTGGGTTGTCGAAAGCGAGATGCAGCCCGACTCCTAGCCAACAGGAACCGGGCATCGAGGAATGGACAGACCATGAATAATCAGCACACCCACCACGGGGCAACCGAGGCTACCCCCCACGAATATGCGGGCCACCACGACCACTCTGTACACGGGGAGCGGGGTGCACCCATGGAGCACGGTGGTCATGGCCACGCAGGTCAAGGCGGGCACGGTGATCATGTCGGACAGTTTCGGCGGTTGTTCTGGATCATGCTCGTCCTCGCGATTCCCGTCGTGGGATTCAATGACATGTTTGCCCAGCTCATCGGCTACACACTCCCAGATGCCGATTGGGTGCGGTGGGTTTCCCCGGTCCTGGGCACGGTCATGTACTTTTGGGGTGGATGGCCGTTCCTCACTGGCGGGTTCAGCGAGATCCGATCTCGCAAACCCGGCATGATGCTGCTCATCGCTTTGGCCATCACCGTAGCCTTCCTCGCCTCTTGGGGCGCAAGTCTGCAGTGGCTTAGTCATGAACTCAATTTCTGGTGGGAACTCGCACTACTAGTGGTCATCATGCTTCTGGGCCACTGGATAGAAATGCGCTCCCTAGCCCAGACCACCTCGGCCCTTGACTCTCTCGCGGCGCTCATCCCCGATGAAGCCGAGAAGATTGAGGGCGACAGAGTCGTGAAAGTCGCGCCC
This sequence comes from Kocuria sp. WRN011, assembly GCF_002295155.1. NCBI lineage: Bacteria > Bacillati > Actinomycetota > Actinomycetes > Micrococcales > Micrococcaceae > Kocuria > Kocuria sp. WRN011. Next base: position 532,535 of record NZ_NSGI01000001.1, on the reverse strand, counting down.
ACAGCCCTTGCTGTCGGAGATATCGTGATTGTCCGTCCGGGTGCCTCTGTGCCAGCTGACGGAAAGATCATCGACGGGTCCGCGTCCATGGACGAATCGATGGTCACCGGCGAGTCCAGGACCGTCAGCCGAGGGGTCGGTGGTCACGTGGTCGCCGGCACTATCTCCACAGACTCGGGGCTGCGGATCGAGGTAACCGCTACCGGCGAAGATACTGCCTTGGCAGGCATCCAGAGGCTTGTGACCGATGCTCAGGCGTCCTCCTCCCGTGCCCAGCGGATCGCCGATACCGCCGCCGGATGGTTGTTCTGGTTCGCCCTCAGCGCTGCCGTAATTACGGCGCTCGTGTGGTCCCTAATAGGTCTCCCTGACGAAGCCGTCGTGCGCACCATTACGGTCCTGGTCATCGCCTGCCCCCATGCCCTTGGCCTCGCAATACCGCTGGTAGTATCCATCGCTACCGAACGCGCCGCCCGCGGCGGAGTGCTCATCAAAGACAGGCTCGCATTGGAGTCTACGCGCACCGTTGATGCAGTCCTCTTCGACAAAACCGGCACACTGACCAAGGGCGAACCTACGGTCACCGCCGTCGATACTGTCGGCGTACATACCGAGGACACGGTGCTTGCCTTAGCGGCAGCGGCCGAGTCCGACAGTGAACACCCCCTCGCTCGTGCCATTACCCATGCAGCCCAGCAACGCGGTCTGGAACCACCTCGAGCCAGGAACTTCACGTCCTCCCCAGCCATCGGGGTTAGGGCCACCGTCGACAACATGGTCATCGAAGTTGGGGGCCCGTACCTTCTTGAGCAGCGCTCCTTCAAGGAGTTACCCATCTCAGCGCAATGGCGAAATGAGGGTGCGATCATCCTCCACGTCATTTCCGACGGTCAGGTGATCGGTGCTTTGCGTCTCGCCGACGCAATCCGCACCGAGTCACGCGACGCCGTTGACGCTCTCCACGCTCAGGGCGTTCAGGTCGTCATGATCACCGGCGATGCAGAGGCCGTGGCTCAAGCGGTTGCCGACGAGCTTGGTATCAACCGTGTCTTCGCCGGCGTGCACCCCGAGGACAAAGCCATGAAGGTCGCGGAGCTCCAAGGCGAGGGCCGCAAGGTTGCGATGGTCGGCGACGGAGTCAACGATGCTCCTGCGCTGGCCCAGGCCGACGTCGGCATCGCCATCGGCGCGGGCACGGATGTCGCCATCGGATCGGCCGGAGTCATCCTGGCTAGCTCCGACCCCCGTTCGGTGCTCTCGGTGTTAGAACTTTCGCGTGCGAGCTTTCGGAAGATGAAGCAAAACCTCTGGTGGGCTGCCGGGTACAACTTGATCTCCGTACCTCTCGCCGCGGGCATCCTGGCTCCGATCGGGTTCGTTCTGCCCATGAGCATCGGCGCAATCCTCATGTCCGCATCGACAGTCGTCGTGGCACTCAATGCTCAATTACTGCGCCGTCTCAACCTGGCCCCGGAAGTTAGCACTGATCACATGCTCCACAGCCGGTAGACATGAGGTCGGGCTTCGGGCCCTTCCCTCACGTCCGCTCAATATGCGGCGGCTGTGGACGCACAGACATTCATCCAGGACGCGGCAAAGGTTTCTGCTACAAAGGACAACCTTTGACAGTTGTTACGGTGCGCCCATGGCACGGGAGATTCCGCGCGAGGCAACCCTTAACGTTTGCACGACGCCGGGCACTTCTGCCGGGCCCATATCCTCGAGCGCCATGACCACGCCCAGCGCCACCGGGCGGTGCCACTGTGGCACCCGTACCGGCACCGAGATACCACCGGTTTCCTGGTCAATTCGACCGCGTTGCAGGGCATAACCGCGTTGCGCGAAACGGCGCAGGTCAGTCATCAGACGATCCGTAGGAATCCCCTCGGGAAAACTGTCGTCGCGCACCCGCTGGCAATATTCCGTGACGAAAGACTCCGAGTATTGGGACATCAGCACCAGCCCCGCCGCCGATTGGTGCAGGGGTAACCTGCCCGCCACGTTCGAGCGCAGCGGCACATCCGACTTCTTGCCGAGGATCCGCTCGGCGAACAGAACGTCGTCGCCTTCCACGACTCCCACGTGCACGTGCTGTCGAAGCACCGCGTGGACGTCCGACATGAACGGGATGGCAACCGACGCCAGGTCCTCTGCCAATGCGGCCCGGGAGGCCAGTTCCCACAACCGGGTCCCCACCCGATAGCCCTGCCCGCGGGCGGACTCGATCCAGCCGATCTGCTTCATATCTGTCAATAAACGGTGTGCAGTGGACGTGGGGAGCTGAGCAGAACTGGCGATGTCCTTGAGCTGCAACACCGGGGTCTCTGAACCGAACGCCGCCAGAATCCGTTCCACGCGAGCGAGAACCGAATCACCCGACGTCGAATTCGCCATGTCGCCCTCCTGCCCCGCCAAAGCGGGCCCTGCCCGTGCCAGTACCACCACCAGAATTACCTGTACCCAGCGTAGTCTCCCGGACAACGCCGAAGGCCGGCCCCCACATCCTTGGGGACCGGCCTTCGGTCGAACGAACTACGGCAGCTCAGCTACCGCGTCGTGTGATCAGTTGGTGCCGAAGTCGTAGTCATCCAAGGGGATGGCCTGGAACTCCGAACCCAACGCACCCGAGTTCTCCTCGGCGTAGCTGAAGTCAGCGAACGCGGAAGGATCGGTGAACATCGAGGCCTTGGCCTCTTCGGTGGGCTCCACGTCAACGTTGTTGTAACGTGCCAGGCCGGTACCGGCCGGGATGAGCTTACCGATGATCACGTTCTCCTTCAGACCCAGCAGCGGATCCGACTTACCTTCCATGGCCGCCTGCGTCAGAACGCGGGTGGTCTCCTGGAAGGACGCGGCGGACAGCCACGAGTCGGTCGCCAACGAAGCCTTGGTGATACCCATGAGCTCCGGACGGCCCGCTGCGGGACGCTTGCCCTCGGCCACCGCACCGCGGTTGGCCTCCAGGAAGCGCACGCTGTCCACCAGCTCACCCGGCAGCAACGCGGTGTCGCCGGACTCGATGATGGTCACGCGCCGCAGCATCTGACGGACGATGACCTCCACGTGCTTGTCGTGGATGCCCACACCCTGGGAGCGGTACACGCCCTGGACCTCGTCCACCAGGTGCTTCTGAGCCTCACGAGGACCGCGAATACGCAGCACCTCCTTGGGGTCAACCGCACCGGTCACGAGCTGCTGACCGACCACCACGGAATCACCGTCGTGCACGAGCAACTTGGCGCGACGCAGCACCGGGTAGGCAAATTCCTCGTCGCCGTTGTCCGGGACAATAACGATCTTGAGGGACTTGTCGGTGTCCTCGATGCGCACGCGGCCGGCCACCTCGGAGATCGGGGCGACACCCTTGGGGGTACGCGCCTCGAAGAGCTCCTGAATACGGGGCAGACCCTGGGTGATGTCACCGTCCGAGGAGGCAACACCACCGGTGTGGAAGGTACGCATGGTCAGCTGAGTACCGGGCTCACCAATCGACTGCGCAGCCACGATGCCCACGGCCTCGCCGATGTCCACCAACTGGTTGGTGGCCAAGGAGCGACCGTAGCAAGCAGCACACACACCCACGGCGGACTCACACGTGAGCACGGAGCGCACGCGGACCTCGTCGATACCGGCGGTGAACAGCTTATTGATCAGGGCGTCGGACATGTCCTGTCCGGCCTCGGCCACGATCTCGCCGTTGGCGTCGACCACGTCCGTAGCCAGCACACGACCGTGCACGGTGTTCTCGACGTCCTCGTGCAACGAACGCACACCGGACTCGTCGGTCTCCGAGACGGGCAGCACCAGACCACGGCTGGTCTGGCAGTCCGCCTCGCGAACGATGACATCCTGCGAAACGTCGACCAGACGACGGGTCAGGTAACCCGAGTTGGCGGTACGCAGCGCGGTATCGGCCAGGCCCTTACGAGCGCCGTGGGTAGCGATGAAGTACTCCAGAACCGACAGGCCCTCGCGGTAGGAGGACTTGATCGGACGGGGCATGATCTCGCCCTTGGGGTTGGCCACCAGACCACGGATACCCGCGATCTGACGGACCTGCATCCAGTTACCACGTGCACCCGAGGACACCATGCGGTTGATGGTGTTGCTCGCGGTCAGGTTGTTACGCATGGCCTCGGCGACCTCATCGGTTGCCTTGGACCAGATGTCGATCAATTCGGAACGACGTTCGTCGTCATCGATCAGGCCCTTGTCGTACTGGCCTTGGATCTTCGCGGCCTGAGCCTCGTAGCCCTCCATGATGGCGGGCTTCTCCGGCGGAGTCGCGATGTCCGAGATCGCCACGGTCACACCCGAACGGGATGCCCAGTGGAAACCGGCGTCCTTGAGCAGATCCAAGGTGTGAGCCACCTGGGTCATGGGGTAACGCTCGGCAAGATCATTGACCAACGACGACAGGTGCTTCTTGTCGGCGACGTTCTCGTCCCACGGGTAATCCTCGGGCAGCGTTTCGTTGAAGAGCACGCGACCCAGGGTGGTCTCGACGAGGGCGGGCTGGCCGGGTTCCCAACCTTCGGGAGCCTCCCAACCGGCGTACGGCACGAAGTTCTCAAGCTCGATCTTGACCTTGGAGTTCAGGTGCAGCTCGCCGGAGTCGTAGGCCATGATGGCTTCGGCCACCGATGAGTAGCTGTTGCCTTCACCGGCCCAGCCGTCACGAACGGTGGTCAGGTGGTACAGACCGATGATCATGTCCTGCGAAGGCAGGGCGATCGGCTTACCGTCCGAGGGCTTCAAGATGTTGTTCGAGGACAACATCAGGACGCGAGCCTCGGCCTGAGCCTCCGGCGACAGCGGCAGGTGCACTGCCATCTGGTCACCATCGAAGTCAGCGTTGAACGCACCACACACGAGCGGATGCAGCTGAATGGCCTTACCTTCGACCAGCTGCGGCTCGAACGCCTGAATACCCAGACGGTGCAGGGTGGGAGCACGGTTCAGCAGAACCGGGTGCTCGGTGATGACCTCTTCGAGGACATCCCACACCTGCGGGCGGTAACGCTCCACCATGCGCTTGGCGGACTTGATGTTCTGAGCGTGGTTGAGGTCAACCAGGCGCTTCATCACGAAGGGCTTGAACAACTCCAACGCCATCTGCTTGGGCAGACCACACTGGTGCAACTTGAGCTGCGGACCCACCACGATGACCGAACGGCCCGAGTAGTCCACACGCTTACCCAACAGGTTCTGACGGAAACGACCCTGCTTACCCTTCAGCATGTCGGACAGCGACTTGAGGGCACGGTTACCCGGTCCGGTGACGGGGCGGCCGCGACGGCCGTTGTCGAACAGCGAGTCAACAGCTTCCTGGAGCATGCGCTTCTCGTTGTTCACGATGATCTCAGGAGCACCAAGATCCAGCAGACGCTTCAAACGGTTGTTGCGGTTGATCACGCGACGGTACAGGTCGTTGAGGTCCGAGGTGGCGAAACGGCCACCGTCGAGCTGAACCATGGGACGCAACTCCGGCGGAATCACCGGAACGGCATCCAGGACCATACCCAACGGGGAGTTGTCGGTGGTCAGGAACGCGTTGACGACCTTGAGGCGCTTCAGGGCACGAGTCTTACGCTGACCCTTACCCGTGGCAATGGTCTCCTTGAGAGACTCGGCTTCCGCAGCCAGGTCGAAGGTCTCCAGACGCTTCTTGATGGCCTCGGCGCCCATGGAGCCCTCGAAGTACATGCCGTAGCGATCCACCATCTGGCGGTACAGGGCCTCGTCACCCTCGAGGTCGTTGACCTTGAGGTTCTTGAAGCGGTCCCAGACCTTTTCGATGTGATCGATCTCGCGGTCGGCGCGCTTACGCACGTTGGCCATCTGACGATCGGCGGAGTCACGCAGCTTGCGCTTCTCGGCGGCCTTGCCGCCTTCTTCCTCGACACGAGCCAGCTCGGTTTCGAGGTCACGGGCGATCGCAGCGATGTCTGCGTCGCGGGTGTCCTCCATCTGCTTCTTCTCGCGGTCGATGGCAGCCTGCAGGTTGGGCAGGTCGTCGTGACGGGCCTGCTCATCCACGGAGGTGATCATGTAGGCAGCGAAGTAGATGACCTTTTCGAGGTCCTTCGGAGCCAGGTCCAGCAGGTAACCCAAGCGCGACGGAACGCCCTTGAAGTACCAGATGTGGGTGACGGGAGCAGCGAGCTCGATGTGGCCCATCCGCTCACGACGCACCTTGGCGCGAGTCACCTCGACGCCGCAGCGCTCACAGATGATGCCCTTGTAACGGACACGCTTGTACTTACCGCAGTAGCACTCCCAGTCCCGGGTGGGGCCGAAGATCTTTTCACAGAACAAGCCGTCTTTCTCGGGCTTGAGCGTGCGGTAGTTGATGGTTTCGGGCTTCTTGACCTCGCCGTAGGACCAGCTACGAATCTGGTCCGCGGTGGCCAGGCCAATACGCATGAGGCCTAGTGAAGAATCGTTGGACATAAGGTCCTGTCCCTCTTTCTAAAAATCCTGAAGTTGTTCGTGCTTACCGGTTACGAGTGGGGAATCAGACCTCTTCGACCGAGCTGGGCTCGGAGTGCGAAAGGTCAATGCCGAGCTCGTCGGCTGCACGGAAGCTGTCATCTTCGGAATCACGCATTTCCACTGCGTTGCCGTCCGCCGAGAGGACCTCGACGTTCAGGCACAACGACTGCATTTCCTTGATGAGCACCTTGAAGGATTCGGGCACACCCGGTTCGGGGATGTTCTCGCCCTTGACAATGGCTTCGTACACCTTGACGCGACCGTGAACGTCGTCGGACTTCACCGTGAGCAGTTCCTGGAGGGTGTACGCGGCACCGTACGCTTCCAGCGCCCACACCTCCATCTCACCGAAGCGCTGACCACCGAACTGAGCCTTACCACCCAGGGGCTGCTGGGTGATCATGGAGTACGGACCGGTGGAACGAGCGTGGATCTTGTCGTCCACCAAGTGGTGGAGCTTCAAGATGTACTGGTAGCCGACGGACACGGGGTCCGGGAACGGCTGGCCGGAACGACCGTCGAACAACCGGGCCTTGCCGCTGCGGTCGATCAGACGATCGCCGTCGCGGGTCGGGTTGGTGTGATCCAACAGGTCGAAGATCTCGTCCTCGCTAGCGCCGTCGAACACCGGGGTGGCCACGTTGGTGGGGCCGGAGCTCTTGGGGAAGTTGGACAGGCGGTCCAACCACTCGGGATTGCCCTCGATGTTCCAGCCCTGCTTGGCGAGCCAACCGGTGTGAACCTCGAGCACCTGGCCCAGGTTCATACGGCCGGGCACACCCAGCGGGTTCAGGATCACGTCAACGGGGGTACCGTCCGCAAGGAACGGCATGTCCTCCATGGGCAGGATCTTGGAGATCACACCCTTGTTACCGTGACGACCGGCGAGCTTGTCGCCGTCGGTGATCTTGCGCTTCTGGGCCACGTACACGCGAACCACCTGGTTCACGCCGGCGGGCAGGTCGTCGTCCTCGTCGTCGCGATCGAACACGCGGACGCCGATCACGGTGCCGGACTCGCCGTGGGGCACCTTCAGGGAGGTGTCACGCACTTCGCGGGACTTCTCACCGAAGATGGCGCGCAGCAGGCGCTCCTCCGGGGTCAACTCGGTCTCACCCTTGGGGGTCACCTTGCCCACCAGGATGTCACCGGCCTGAACCTCGGCACCGATGTGGATGATGCCGCGCTCGTCCAGGGCGGAGAGCACTTCCTCGGACACGTTGGGGATGTCACGGGTGATTTCCTCGGCACCGAGTTTGGTGTCGCGGGCATCGATCTCGTGCTCCTCGATGTGAATCGAGGTCAGAACGTCCTCGGAGACCATGCGCTGGGAGAGGATGATCGCATCCTCGTAGTTGAGGCCTTCCCAGGACATGTAGGCAACCAGCAGGTTCTTACCCAGTGCCAGCTCGCCCTGGTCGGTCGAGGGGCCGTCGGCGATGACCGTACGGTCCTCGATCCGCTCGCCCTCGGAGACGATCACGCGCTGGTTGTAGGTGTTACCCGGGTTCGAACGAACGAACTTGTTGATCGGGTAGAGCTTGGTGGTGCCGTCGTCGTTGAGAACCTTCACCTGATCGGCGGAGACCTCTTCGACCACACCCGGCTTGATGGCCAGAACGGAGTCGCCGGCGTCCATAGCGGCGTAGCGCTCCATACCGGTACCGACCAGCGGTGCTTCCGAGACCAACAGCGGCACAGCCTGACGCTGCATGTTGGCACCCATCAACGCGCGGTTGGCGTCGTCGTGCTCGAGGTACGGAATCAGGGCGGTGGCCACCGACACCATCTGGCGCGGGGACACGTCCATGAACTCGACGTCCGAAGGCTCGACCAGCACGGCTTCACCGGAACCGTCAGCGGCACGTGCCAGAACGGCGTCCTCGGCGAAGTGACCGTCCTCGGTCAACGGTGCGTTGGCCTGCGCGATGGTCACGCCACGCTCGTCGTCCGCGGTCAAGTAGCTGACCTCGTCCGTGACCACACCGTTGACCACCTTGCGGTAAGGGGTCTCGATGAAGCCGAACGGGTTGATGCGCGCGTAGGTCGCCAACGAACCGATCAGACCGATGTTGGAACCCTCAGGGGTTTCAATCGGGCACATCCGGCCGTAGTGCGAGGGGTGCACGTCACGGACTTCCATGCCGGCGCGGTCACGGGACAGACCACCCGGGCCCAGCGCGGAGAGGCGACGCTTGTGCGTCAGACCGGCCAGCGGGTTGTTCTGGTCCATGAACTGCGACAGCTGGGAGGTTCCGAAGAACTCCTTGATGGCGGCAACAACGGGACGGATGTTGATCAGGGTCTGGGGCGTGATGGCCTCGACGTCCTGAGTGGTCATGCGCTCGCGAACCACGCGCTCCATACGGGACAGGCCCGTGCGGATCTGGTTCTCGATGAGCTCGCCCACCGCGCGGATGCGACGGTTACCGAAGTGGTCGATGTCGTCCACGTCAACGTGAATTTCGCGCGGCTCCCCGTCGCGGACACCCTCCATGGTGCTGCCACCGGCGTGCAGGGTGACCAGGTAACGAATCATGGCCACGATGTCGTCCACGGACAGCACGGAAGCGTCCGCATCCGTGAAGGCCTTGTCCAGACCCAGCTTGCGGTTGATCTTGTAGCGACCCACCTTGGCCAAGTCGTAGCGCTTGGGGTTGAAGTACATGTTGTCCAGCAGGGACTGGGCAGCATCAACCGTGGGCGGCTCTCCCGGACGCAGCTTGCGGTAGATGTCCAGCAGGGCATCCTCGCGGGTTTCGGTGGTGTCTTTCTCGAGGGTTGCGCGGATCGAGTCGTACTCGCCGAACTCCTCGAGGATCTTGGATTCGGTCCAGCCCAGTGCCTTGAGCAGAACGGTCACGGACTGCTTACGCTTGCGGTCCAGGCGAACGCCCACCTGATCGCGCTTGTCGATCTCGAGCTCGAACCATGCGCCGCGGGACGGGATGATCTTCGCGGAGAAGATGTCCTTGTCCGAGGTGCGGTCCTGGCCCTTTTCGAAGTAAGCACCGGGGGAACGCACCAGCTGAGAGACGACCACGCGCTCGGAACCATTGATCACAAAGGTTCCCTTTTCGGTCATGAGCGGGAAATCGCCCATGAACACGGTCTGCTGCTTGATCTCACCGGTGGTGTTGTTCATGAACTCGGCCTTGACGTACAGCGGCGCCGAATAGGTGGCGTCACGGTCCTTGCACTCGTCCATGGTGTATTTGGGGTCGTAGAACTCCGGCTCGGAGAACGACAGGGACATGGTGCCCTGGAAGTCCTCGATGGGGGAAATCTCTTCGAAGATGTCCGACAGGCCGGACGTGGTGGCCACGCCGGTTTCGCCGGTCTCCTGGGCCTGTGCCAAACGGGCCTGCCAACGCTCGTTGCCCACCAGACGGTCAAAGCTGTCCGTCTGAAGTGCAAGCAGGTTGGGGACGTCCAGCGGCTCGTGGATCTTTGCGAAGGAAATTCGGCGAGGAATGTTATCGCTCGTGGGGTGATTGGCGGTGACGTTCGAATCGGTGCTCGAGGCGACCAAGATGTGATCCTTCCACAGACATGCAGTGAATTCGCGAGGTTCCCGAGATGAGAATTGGGGGCCGGTGTTGGCTGATTGCGCAACACGCCCCGGTGGCGCCCACCGCTATATGAAGGCACGCATGTATAAGGGACAACGCAAGCTATCAGTCTAGGACTTTTTTTCCACTTTGTCCAGACCCGTAGTGGACGGACGGGACAACTCGTCGTAAGATACCCCGCCCCTCCGGTTTCCGACCTCCCCTTCCGTGCCGAACCCCCACCCAGGACGACGACGCCGCTCGGCCGGGTTTCGCGGCCCGGGTCATCAACTGCCGCGTGTTCCGACACCCCCGGCCACCGGTTTCCCGGCGTCGAACTGTTGACTGGCAAAGGCCGCCAACTCCGGATGATGTAAATCCAGGGCGGGCCGTTCGGAGCGAATGCGGGGCAAGGATGCAAAGTTGTGGCGCGGTGGCGGGCAGGACGTGGCCCATTCCAACGAACAGCCGAAGCCCCAAGGGTCGTCCACCTCCACTTTCTTGGCGTGCCGGTGGGTGACGTACACGTTCCAGAAGAACGGAATCATGGACAGCCCCAACAGCATGGCTCCGGCGGTCGAGAGTTGATTCATCCACGTGAACCCGTCCTCCGGCAGGTAGTCCGCGTACCTGCGGGGCATACCACTGACCCCCACCCAGTGCTGGATGAGGAAGGTCATGTGGAAGCCGATGAACAGCATCCAGAAGTGGACCTTACCCAGCCGCTCGTTGAGCATCTTGCCGGTGAACTTGGGCCACCAGAAGTAGAAGCCAGCGAACATGGAGAACACCACGGTGCCGAACACCACGTAGTGGAAGTGCGCGACCACGAAGTACGTGTCAGATACGTGAAAATCCAGGGCGGGCGTGGCCAGGATGATGCCCGTGAGCCCTCCGAAGAGGAACGTGAAGAGGAAACCGAGGGCCCACAGCATGGGCGTCTCGAACGTCACCGAGCCTTGCCACATCGTGCCGATCCAATTGAAGAACTTCACACCGGTTGGCACCGCAATCATCATGGACATGAACGCGAAGAAACTCAGCGCCACCGCTCCGGTGACGAACATGTGGTGGGCCCACACCGTGATGGACAGCGCGGCGATCGCGATGGTCGCGAAGACCAGACCCTTGTACCCGAAAATCGGTTTCCGGGAGAAGACCGGAATGATTTCGGACACGATGCCGAAGAACGGCAGGGCGATGATGTACACCTCGGGGTGACCGAAGAACCAGAACAAGTGTTGCCACAGGATGGCGCCGCCGTTCTCCGGATCGAAGATGTGTCCTCCCATGCGCCGGTCCATACCCAGCGCAAACAGCGCGGCGGCGAGCGGTGGGAACGCCATGATCACGAGCATGGACGTCAGCAGGATGTTCCACGTGAAGATGGGCATGCGCCACATGGTCATCCCAGGAGCGCGCATGCAGAGGATCGTGGTGATGAAGTTGACGCCGCCCAAGATGGTGCCGAAGCCCTGCAGTGCCAGCCCGAATAACCACAGGTCTCCACCCACACCAGGGCTGAAGGTCGTGTCATTGAGCGGGGCGTACGCAAACCATCCGAAGGACGCCGCACCCTGCGGAGTGACGAACCCGGCCATTGCCACGAGGGACCCGAACAGGAAGAACCAGAACGCTAGCGCGTTGAGCCGGGGGAACGCGACATCAGGGGAGCCGAGTTGAATGGGCACCAACACGTTGGCGAAGCCGATGAACAGCGGTGTTCCGAACATCAGCAACATCAAGGTGCCGTGCATGGTGAACAGCTGGTTGTACTGCTCCTTGGTCTCCAGGATCTGCAGACCGGGATCGAAGAGTTCGGCGCGGATCAACAGTGCCATCACACCGCCCACACAGAAGAAGGCGAATGACGAGATCAGATACATGTATCCGATCGTCTTGTGATCGGTCGAGGTGAGCCAGCCGACGATCATCCGGCCCTTGGACCGGGGCACCGCGGGTGCTTCGACTCGCTGGCGGCGTTCGGTTGCCGTGTACGCGTGGATGGCCATGACATGTCCTAACCGAGCGGTTCAGCTCTGGTGCAGGAGCGACTTCTCCGAGACGATGAGACGAGAAGGGGCCCGTGTCAGTCCACGCTACGCGGTGGCCATCGCAAATGGTATACCTACTGATTAGTTTCTTGCTGCTTTAATGATTCGCCCATTAACTACCATCATGCAGACCACCGTCCTGGCCACGTCCGGTTCACCCGGCCGCTAAGCAACTCCCCTGCGGCGCGCCTCATCGGCCGCCTGCTCAACCCCTCGCAGCCACGGGTCCCCATGCCCCGGAAGCACCACCGTGGCGCCGGTCTGCGCCAAGGCGCGCAGTGATTCCATGGCCATGGCGCTGTCCGCGGTCGCCGCCTTTGCCACAATTCGAGGCCCGGTGAGCGCAGTGTACGGATCCAGCGTGACGAGCGCGTCACCGGTAATCAGCGCGTCGGATTGGGGCATGTGCAGGGCGCAGTGCCCGTACGTGTGGCCGGCAGAGAGGACCACCCTGGGACGCCCCGGAACAGGAACCTCCTGCCCCGCTTCGAGCGGCTGTGAGACCGTCACCCCCTTCACCGCTGCCGCGCCCCCGAACACCATGGACAGCAGCACCGGGATGGCCCGAGGGTGTCGCAAGGGATACGCCGCGGCCGGATTCTCATGCGCGTAACGGTAGGGGTGCGCGGCCAGGGTTACTTCCTGGTGGTGGGCATACACCGGAATATCGAGACGCTCAACGAGTTTGGCGGCCACTCCCACGTGGTCGAAATGGGCGTGTGTCAGCACTAATGCCTGGAGGTCTGCGGGTGCTCGCCCGAGTTCACGGATCGCATGCCCCAGTTCGTTCCAGACCCTCGGAAGACCCGCGTCCACCAGGGTGAGTCCCTGATCGTCCTCGAGCAGATAGCAGTTGACGTTATGACTCTGGATCAAATGGATTCCGGGGGCCACATTCTTCAGGAACACGTTTCTTCCCTCCCAGCCCGTAACCCATGAACGGGCATACTCGCCCGGAACAAGGTTCGGACCACATACTGGTAGTGGACGACCCACCCAAGCTAAGCCGCCTTATAGTAGATTACGGTCCGTCCTCTGCGGTGTCACGCATGGTGGGCCACACTGTTGGGTCCATGTATACAAGCAGGATGCTGCGAGTGACAGAAAGTTGAGACCGGTGACCACACTCAAGGAAAGAACCGAGGCCCCCACTGCCCGAGGGCTTGCGAGCTCGGCGCTGATCGCCCTATTGACCAACGGGCACCCATCCCCCGAAGCGAAGCTCGAACTGGGTGCCGCAGTCGAACGGGCGCTGGACGAGTGCCACGACATCAAGACCGACGAAGACCTTCAGCTCTCCCTCTTCCTGCTGTACCTGCTGCACTACGGCCCGGCCGAGTTCGTGCGCGGCGAATGGGAGTGGGACCCGGACCTGATCCGTATTCGCTCATCCATCGAGGAACGCTTCGAAGCACAACTGCGAGCCGAGGTCGAACTACCCTCCCCGCTCCCCCGTGACGGCAAGGCCGCCGCGGAAATGCTTTTCGAGATGACTCAACCTGCCGCCAAGCCGGGCACCGCCATGTGGCTGGCCAAGAACGCCACCGAGGACTTGCTTCGGGAGTTCCTGATTCAGCGTTCCATCTACACGCTGCGCGAGGCGGATCCGCACACGTGGTCCATCCCCAAGCTCCAGGGACGCGCCAAGGCTGCCATGGTCGAGATCCAGGCCGACGAATACGGTGGCGGTCACCCGGACAAGGTGCACTCGGAAATCTTTGCCCGCACCATGCGCAACTTCGGCTTGGACGACACCCCTGATGTCTATTTGGACGTGGTACCGGCGAGCACCTTGGCCTCGACCAACCTCATCAGCATGTTCGGTCTCCACCGCCGCTTGCGCGGGGCCAATGTGGGGCACCTTGCGGCCTTCGAAATGACTTCGACGATCCCCAACAAGCACTACGGCAACGCGTTCCGCAAGCGTGGCTACGGCCAGGACGTCACCTGGTACTTCGACGAACACGTCGAGGCCGACGCCGTGCACGAACAGTTGGCCGCCCGAGACCTCGTGGGCAACCTCGTCGATGACGAACCTCAGCTGACCGAGGATATCTTCTTCGGGGCCGCCGCGTGCCTCTACGTGGACGGACGCGCGGGTGATCACATGCTGGAGGCATGGTCCTCGGGCCGGTCTTCGCTGCTCACCCCGGAACCCCGGGTATGAGCGCGGACAGGACCGACGACATGCCGCACCCCCACAACGAGGGGGCGCTGCCCGATCGTTCCGTCCCCCGCGAGTCGCAACCACTGTCCCGCACGCAGAACGATCTCAGGGATGCAACGGAGCTGTCCGAGACCGATGCTTCTGCGGAACCCCGGCCGGCGCCAGGCTCTGCCGAATCGCCCGTGATCACCGTATGCACCAAGGGTCCCCTGTTGGTGCGCGGGGATTTCCTGATGGCTGCGGAGCCCGGTGCGGAACCGCTACCGCCCGAACGCAAGGTCATTGCCCTGTGCCGGTGTGGGATGACCAGCATCGCCCCGCACTGCGACGGTTCCCACAAGCTGGCCAAGGTTCGCGCGTTCATGCCGCGCAAGGACCGGGACTGACCAAACCGAGCCCGAAAGCTCCCGCGTTCCGGTAGACATCGACACGCCAAGAGCGTGCCTTCCGAAACCAGCACTGACCTCGAAGGACTCAACGGGCCGGATACCTCGAACGAGGTATCCGGCCCGTTGTCGTGACAGCGTTTGCTGAACGGAACGTCTGAAGCGCTGGTCAGCCGCGCTTGTAGAACGGCATGTCGGTCTGCTTGACCTCAATGTCACGGCCGCGGGCGTCTTGAACGCTCACGTCGCCGTCGGCGATCCGGCCCAGCGCGTCCGTGGCTACAAGGGCCATGGCAATGGGCTTGCCCAGCGTTGGCGAGGGCAGTCCACTGGTGACAACCCCCACCGTCTCCCCGCCCGAGACCACGGTGTAGTCGGCGCGAATGGGCTTGCGGCCCACACCTTCCAGACCCACCAGGGTGCGCTCGGGATCGGACTCGACCACGGCCGCGAGCGCCTCACGGCCCACCGTGTCCGTGCCCGCTTCACCCTTCTTGCGCAGCGCGATCTCCACAAGTTTGCCCAAGCCGGCCTCGGCCGGGGTGATCTCGGTCGACAGTTCGTGTCCGTACAGCGGCATACCGGCCTCGAGCCGCAGCGAGTCACGCGCGGCCAGTCCGGCCGCAGACACGGGAGCGTCCTCGGTGGACAGCTTCTCCGCAGTCTTCAG
Source organism: Kocuria sp. WRN011 (assembly GCF_002295155.1). NCBI lineage: Bacteria > Bacillati > Actinomycetota > Actinomycetes > Micrococcales > Micrococcaceae > Kocuria > Kocuria sp. WRN011. The sequence goes on along the minus strand of NZ_NSGI01000001.1, from coordinate 517,212 downwards.
GAGCGCGGACCACAGCGCCGGGGCGTCCTGGTTGCTGCAGTACAGCTCGAAACCGTCCTCGCCGGTGTAACCGGTTCGAGCGGCCAGAACCTCCACGCCCGCACAGCGAGCGGAAGCGGCGGCGTAGTACTTGAGATTTTCGACGACGTCGCTCGGGTCCAGGTCCGTGGCCTTGAGCACCTCGAGAGCGCGGGGACCTTGCACGGCGATCAAGGAGGTCTCGGCACCCTGGTCGGTCACAGCGACGTCGAAACCCTCGGCGCGAGCGGTCAGCTCACGCACGACCACTTCCTGGTTGCCCGCGTTGGGGACCACCAGGTAGCGGTTCTCCTCGAGCCGGTAGGTGATCAGGTCGTCGAGCACGCGGCCGGCCGCGTCCACGATCACCGAGTACTTGGCGCGGCCCACGGAGATCGCGGACAGCACGCCCACCAGCGCGAAGTCCAGGAACGCCCCGGCCTGCGGACCGGAAACCTCCACCTCACCCATGTGGGACAGGTCGAAGATTCCGGCACCGCGGCGCACCGCGTGGTGCTCAGCGGTGTCACTCGCGTAGCGCACGGGCATGGACCAGCCGCCGAAGTCGGTGAACCGGGCGCCCAGTTCCTCGTGTGCGTCGTACAGGGCTGTTTTCTTCTCGCTCATCAGTGCTCCTCCCCCGCAGCAGCGACGGCGTAGGCGGCGTCGAACGCCTCGATCGGCGGGCACGAGCACACCAGGTTACGGTCACCGGCAGCGTTGTCCACGCGACCCACGGGCGACCAGTACTTGAGGCGACGCAGCGAGGGCACGGGGTAAGCGGCCTGCGAGCGCGGGTACGAGCGATCCCACTCGTCGGCAGTGAGCACCTGGGCTGTATGTGGGGCATGGCGAACCACGGAATCCGCAAGCGCGACCTTGCCGTCGGCGATCTCCTGCATCTCGGCATGGATGGTGCGCATGGCCTCGATGAAACGATCCAGTTCCTCTAGGGACTCGGACTCGGTGGGCTCCACCATGAGTGTGCCCGCCACCGGGAACGCCAGGGTGGGTGCGTGGAAACCGAAATCGACCAGTCGCTTGCACACGTCCTCTGCGGTCACACCGGAGGCCTTGGTCATGGCACGCAGGTCCAGGATGCATTCGTGGGCAACCAGTCCACCGTCGCCGGAGTACAGCGTGGGGAACACGTCCGAAAGCGACCGGGAGATGTAGTTGGCGCTCAGCACGGCCGTGCGCGTGGACTCGGTGAGCCCCTTGGCACCGGTCATGGCGATGTACATCCACGTGATCGGCAGAACACCGGCCGAACCGAAGGGGGCCTGCGAGACAGGGAAGCCCGCGCCGCGCTCGTCGAGCTTGGCCTCCACTGCGTTACCGGGCAGGTAGGGCACCAGATGCTCGGCCACGGCCACGGGACCCACGCCGGGCCCGCCACCGCCGTGTGGGATGCAGAAGGTCTTGTGCAGGTTCAGGTGGGAGACGTCTCCGCCGAACCGGCCCGGACGTGCCAGACCCATCAACGCATTGAGGTTCGCGCCGTCCACGTACACCTGGCCACCGGCATCGTGAATGGCCTCGCAAACCATGGAGATGTCCGTGTCGTACACGCCGTGGGTCGAGGGGTAGGTGACCATGATGCCCGCGAGCTCGTCACCCACCGATTCGATCTTGGCCTTGAGGTCCTCATGATCGATCAGACCGTCCGCTGCGGTCGCGACCACCACGACCTTCAGGTCCGCCAGAACCGCCGATGCCGCATTGGTTCCGTGGGCGGAAGACGGGATCAGGATGGTCTTGCGCTGGGTTTCCCCGCGGTCGACCTGGTAGCGGCGGATGGCCAACAGCCCGGCCAGCTCGCCCTGCGAACCCGCGTTGGGCTGCACGGACACTGCTGCGTAACCGGTGATCTCCGCGAGCCAGCCTTCGAGCTGCTCGATCAACTCGTGCCATCCCTGTGCCTGGTCCTGTGGGGCCAGCGGATGGATGTTGGCGAACTCCGGCCAGGAAATGGGCTCCATCTCCGCAGCGGCGTTGAGCTTCATGGTGCACGAACCCAGCGGGATCATGGTGCGGTCCAGCGCCAGGTCCTTGTCTGCCAGCTGACGCAGCCAACGCATGAGCGAGGTCTCGGAACGGTGCGTGTGGAAGACCGGGTGGGTCATGTACTCGTCCGTGCGGTGCCACTCCTCTGGAACACCATCCAGGAGATCGGAGCTGCGCTCCACGTTCTCCCCGATGGTGCACGCCTCGGACACCGCTGCCAACACGTCCTCGACGTCCTCGCCGGTGTGAGACTCACCGAAGCTCACGCCCACGGTGTCCTGGTCCACGCGGCGCAGGTTGATGCCGCGCTGTGCCGCAGCAGCCAAGATGTCATCGGCCTTGCCCTCGACCGTGAACGTCACTGTGTCGAAGAACCGCTCGTGCGCGACCGAAATACCGCGCTCGCGCAGCCCCTCCGCGAAGACCGTGGCCAGCCCGTGCAGGCGCTCGGCCAGCTCACGCAGCTTTGCGGGACCGTGGTACACGGCGTACGCGGCGGCCACGATGGCCAGCAATGCCTGAGCGGTGCAGATGTTGGAGGTCGCCTTCTCGCGGCGGATGTGCTGCTCGCGGGTCTGCAGGGCCAAACGGTAGGCGGGGGCACCGGAGGAATCCGTGGACACGCCCACGATGCGACCGGGCATCGAACGCTCCACGCCCTTGCGGGTGGCCATGAACGCGGCGTGCGGACCACCGTAGAACAGCGGCACACCGAATCGCTGGGCGGAACCTACGGCAATATCGGCGCCGGCAGAACCCGGGCTCTGCAGCATGGTCAGGGCCAGCAGATCGGTGCTCACGGTCGCCAGAGCACCGGCCTCGTGGGCAGCCTCGATCACGGAGCTGGGATCGATGACATCACCGTCCGCGCCGATCTGCGCGACGACCACACCGAAGAAGTCTCCGTCCGAGGCCAAGGTGGCCGCGGCGTCGTCGGCGCCCAAGTCCGCGATGACCAGCTCGATGCCGGCGGCGCGAGCGCGGCCGGTGAGAATGGCGAGCGTCTGCGGAAGGGAACGGCTGTCAACGATCACACGGGAGCTACGGGACTTGCGGTTGGCGCGGCGCATCATCAGAACGGCCTCGGCCACGGCGGAGGACTCGTCCAGCAGGGACGCATTGGCCACGTCCATGCCGGTCAGGTCGATCACGGCGTTCTGGAACGTAAGCAGCAGTTCCAAGCGGCCCTGGGAAATTTCGGGCTGGTACGGGGTGTACGAGGTGTAGAAGCCCGGGTTCTCCAGAATGTTGCGGCGGATCGCGGCGGGGGTGACCGTGTCGAAGTACCCCTGACCGATCATCTGGCGCATCACGGTGTTCTTGCCCGCGATGGTGCGGATGGCCGCCAGCGCCTCGGTCTCGTCAAGGGGCGCAGGCAGGTCCAAGGTGTCGCGGAATCGGATGCTCTCGGGGACGGCCCGATCAATCAGCTGATCGAGGCTGTCCACGCCCACGGCGTTGAGCATGGTGGTGATGTCATCGGCGTCTGGGCCGATGTGGCGGGGCAGGAAAGACATGTGAGGGTCTCCTGGGTTACTTGAGGGCGTGCTAAGTCCCGGTGAGTTCCTCCCCGCTCTGTACATCAACCTGAGAGATTTCGCCGGTGGCCGCGGATATCCGCGATCACCGACCTGCCCCGTCGGTGCTCGGCCGCGGCGTCATGCCAGGGACGAGCTCTTCAGAGTGGCCTGGTGCGGCGGTACGGGTGCCTGAGAGATTCCCGGGGAGGGTTTGCTCCTTCGGCGATGGCGCGATGCTTACGCACCCGCCATGCTCTCCCGCCGCACTGTGACGGCCAAGATGGTCAGTCCTAGTTTCGCACAACCCCGGGCAGCACAAAGCCCCGCACCGAAAACAGTGCAGGGCTTTGCGAAGTAGCAGTACCGCCACCTGCCCTTGCGGGTCAGGCTACGCGGCCGTACCTGCGCTCGAAGCGCGGGGAATTACTTGACGGTGACGGTAGCGCCAGCAGCCTCGAGGGATTCCTTGGCCTTGTCTGCGGCTTCCTTGTTGGCACCTTCCAGAACGGGCTTGGGAGCGCCGTCCACGAGGTCCTTGGCTTCCTTCAGGCCCAGGGAGGTCAAGGCACGAACTTCCTTGATGACCTGGATCTTCTTGTCGCCTGCAGCTTCGAGGATGACGTCGAACTCGGTCTTCTCTTCCTCAGCAGCAGCTTCGCCGCCGGCGGCGGGAGCGCCACCAGCCACGGCCACGGGGGCAGCAGCGGTTACGTCGAAGGTCTCTTCGAAGGCCTTGACGAACTCGGACAGCTCGATGAGGGAGAGCTCCTTGAAAGCCTCGATCAATTCTTCGGTGGTCAGCTTAGCCATGGTGTTGGCTCCTTCTTTTACGTGGTTGTCAGTGCCCGCGGGCGCTGACGAGGTTTTGCGTGGTGATAGAACACGGGTTCATCCGGCCGGAACCGGAACCCGAAACCCAGGGGATCCCGTGAGGGATCAGGCGGCGTTCTCGCCCTGTTCCTCGACCTTGGCACGCAGGGCTTCTGCGGTGCGCACGGTCTTGGACAGCGGGGCCTGGAACAGCGCGGCAGCCTTGGACAGGGACGCCTTGGCAGCGCCTGCGACCTTGGCCAGCAGAACCTCGCGGGACTCGAGGTCCGCAAGCTTCTTGATCTCCGCTTCGTCCATTGCAACGCCGTCAAGGTAACCGCCCTTGACGATCAGCTCCGGGTTGTCCTTGGCGAAGTCACGCAAGCTCTTGGCAGCTTCGACAGGGTCACCCGAGATGAACGCGATAGCCGAGGGGCCGTTAAGCTGGCCCTCGAACGCGTCGATGCCGACTTCCTTGGCCGCAATTGCGGTCAGCGTGTTCTTCACCACGGCGTATTCAGCGTTCTCACCGAGTGCGCGGCGCAGCGTCTTCAGCTGAGCCACGGTGAGCCCGCGGTACTCCGTCAGGACGGCAGCGTGCGAGTTGGAGAAGAATTCCTTCAACTCCGCAACCGCGGCAGCCTTTTCAGGATTCGCCATGGTGCTCCTTCCTTGCTTGTGTATGCCGGATTCTCGTGATCCGCTTCGGAACACAAAAAAGCCCCGCGCAGATGCCCGGGGCTCGACCTGATACACAACGCAAACGGTTCACTCCGCAGGACGCTGTCGAAAAGATTCGTGCTGGTTCACCTGCGCTGGCCATTCTCCGTTTCCGGAGAACTCTTCGATCACACAGGCTTGCGCACGCGTGATGACCGGCGGTCTTAGGTACGCACCAATGTACCCGACGATTTCGGGGCACGCCAAATCGACAGTTCCCGCAACACGTTCCGCAGATTCGGATGTCTCGTGGCGAGCTTTCTACTCCCTGATCCGCTCCGGGTGCGTGTACACGTTGCACGTGCCGCGGCGGTTGAAACCCACCACGGTCACCCCGTGCTCGCGGCCGTGCTTCACCGCGAGTGCCGAGGGCGCGCTGACGGCCGAGAGCACCGGGATTCCGGCCATGGCGGCCTTGCTGACCAGTTCGAAGGATGCCCGGGCGGACACTTGCAGTACGCAGTCGTTGAGCGGGAGTTTGTCGTGGTGCATGGCCCATCCGATGACCTTGTCCACGGCGTTGTGCCGGCCCACGTCCTCCCGCACCACGAGCGGCTCCTGGGTCGAGGCCAGGAACAACCCTGCGGCGTGGACTCCCCCGGTCGCATCGAAGACCTTCTGATGATCGCGGAGTTCATCGGGCAACCGCACGAGCCGTTCCGCTCCCATGGCCGGGCGCACCGGCGGCAGCGGATACGAACTCGGCTTGACGATCTCCTCCATGGACGACGTCCCGCAGACCCCGCACGAGGACGAGGTGTAGACGTTGCGCGCTGCAACCCTCTTGGGCCCCGGCGCTCCCGGAGCCAGCCGCACGTCGATCACGTTGTAGGTTCGATGGCCGTCCTGGTCCACACCCGAGCTGTAATCCATCCCCGCAATGTGGTCCATCTGCCGGACGACTGCTTCGCTCAGCAAGTAGCCGGGCACCAGTTCGAAGTCGTGGCCGGGCGTGCGCATGGTCACGGTGAACTGTTCGCCGTTGAGCCGGATCTCCAACGGTTCTTCACCCGCGAGCTTGTCCGGTCCGGTGAATTCTTCACCGTCCGCAGACAATTTCCGTACTCGAGTGGGAACCACGATTCTGCTGACCATGAGTCGTCATCCGTCCAGGCCCACCCACGAATGGGTGCCATCGGTATAGGTCTGTCGCTTCCAGATGGGCACGCGGGCCTTGATGCGGTCCACCAAGGCATCACACGCCGCAAAGGCTTCCTTGCGGTGGGCGGACGCGACCGCGGCTTCCAGTGCACTGTCCCCCACTGCCAGCGAGCCGATGCGATGTTCGGCCCAGATCCGCACCTGCGGGAACTCCACCGCGATCTCCTCGGCCACCTGGCGGATCACGGTGTCGGCATCCGGGTGAGCGCTGTACTCGAGTCCCGTAACGCCCGAGCGGCCGTCGTCATGGTCACGAATCACACCGCTGAAGCCCACCACCGCCCCGCAGTCAGCCGCGCTCACGGCCGCTTGGGCGCGCGCCGGGTCCAAGGGCTCGTTCGTCACCTGTGCGTGCAGTACTCGGGACGACGACGCCGCTGGCGCGGGTTCGGCTGCCGTACCGCGCTCCTCCCCGTGGCCGTGCACGTCCTCCAGTTGAGCGCTGATATGGTCCAGCAGCGGTTCGAGCACCGCCATCCCGTCCTTCACCCCACCCTTGGAACCGGGCAGATTCACGACGAATGTCATACCCACTTGACCTGCCACCCCGCGGCTCATTACGGCGGTGGCGGTCTTCTGAAGCCCATACGCCCACAAGCCGTGCATGACTCCGGGGGATTCCCGTTCCAGGATCCGCGCTGTGGCTTCCGGGGTGACGTCGTCAGAGTTGAGACCGGTTCCGCCGCTGGTCACGATGAACCTTGGGCGTTCGGCCTGCGGTGTCTGTTCTGTGAGCTCGCGCAGGGTTTGCTCGACCTCCGGACCGTCCGGAATCACGCGCACCGGATCCACGGCGAGCCCCATTCCGGTGAGCCACTCGTGCAGGATGGGGCCGCACAGATCCTGGGCCGTGCCACGTGCGGCGGACGAGGACACGATCACGACCACCGCGCGGCGGCCCAGCAGGTTCGCCCCGTGTGATTCGTCCCGATGGGGACCGTGATCTTTGACCCCGTGCTCATCGCTGGGCCCGTGGGTGTCGGTCACTGTCTGCTCCAATCGCCGCTCTTACCGCCGGACTTGGCCACGACCTGCACGCCCGTGATCTGGGCGGCCTTGTCCACGGCCTTGATCATGTCGTAGAGCGTGAGTCCGGCAACGCTGGCCGCCGTCAGGGCTTCCATTTCCACCCCGGTGACACCGCGTGTTTTGACCGTGGCGCTGATGCTCACACGGTCTTCGCCCGGAACCAGATCCACCGTGACCTTGGACAACGGCAGCGGGTGGCACAGCGGAATCAGATCAGGAGTGCGCTTTGCCGCCATGATGCCGGCAATCCGGGCCACGGCCAGGGCATCGCCCTTGGGGAGATCGCCGGTGGCCAGCAGCTCGATGACGTCCGGTCGCGTGATCACCTCGGCTACCGCGGTGGCTTCGCGAGACGTCACGGCTTTCTCGCTCACGTCCACCATGTGCGCCGTGCCGTCTTCGCGCACGTGCGTCAACCGTTCCTGGTTGTCACTCACTGGCCGTCTCCTGTCTGATCGCCCCGCCACTGACGGGCAAAATTTGTACGCGTGTCCCGGACGTGAGTTCGTTGGCTCCCGCGGGGATCCGCAGCAACACGTTAGCGCGCGCGGCTGACATCAACAGGTGCGACGACGCTCCCCCCACGCAGCGCACGACAGGTTCCCGCGCGGCGTCGTCCGTCGTTTCGAGAACACCCCGACGCAGCTGGGTGCGACCGGGCAGACCGCGTACTGGTTCTGCGAGAACCGCGGAGGCCCAGCGGGGTGGCGTGCAGCAACCCCAGACGTCCGCAAGAGCGGGCCGCAGGAACATCTCGCACGAGACCCACGTGCTGACAGGGTTGCCGGGAAGGCAGACCACGGGTACGTCCCGGTACACGCCCAGGCCCTGGGGCCCTCCTGGCTGCATTGCCACGTGCCCGAACCACATCTGGGCTTCACGTTCCAAGGTCACTCGGACCACCTCGAAGGCGCCGGCGCTGATCCCCCCGCTCGTGATGATCAGATGGGGAGCTGCGCCGGCCACGGCCTTTCGAAGTCTCCGGGAAAATTCTTCCGGGTCGTCCGTGACGCTGAGCGTGGTCACGGAGAACGCACCCGCTTCCTCGAGCCACGCCTCGAGCAGCGGACCATTGGCGTCGTAAATGGCACCGGGTTCCAAGGGTTGCCCGGCCGCGAGGACTTCGTCCCCACCGGTCACCACCAGGACGGCTGGGCCATTTCGCACCGTCACCGTGGCAGCGCCGTCCAGACCCAGTGCGGCGCACGCACCCAGCGCGGCGGGTCCCAGAGTGGTCCCGGCGGGCAAGGCGACCGAACCGCGTTCGACGTCGCTGCCCTCCGCGCGCACGAAAGTCCCGGGGTCAATCGTGGCGGCGTTCTCCGCCGTGACGGTGATGCGATCGGTGTCGAAGGATGAGGGTGTGACTCGCTCCACGGGAATCACGGCATCGGCGCCGGCGGGCAGGGCGGCTCCGGTCATCACGGCCATGGCGGTGCCGGGTGCGAGGGCCGACGGCGCGGCCCCGGCCGCCTGCGTTCCGGACACGGGCAGCGTGACGTTTCCTTCTCCATCCGGAGTCCTGCGAAACTCCGAGCTGCGCACGGCGAACCCGTCCATTTGGGAGTTCGTGAAGGGCGGCAGCGAGATCGGAGCCGTCAGGTCCCGAGCGAGCACGCGGCCACGCGCCCGAGCCAAGGGAAGCTCGAGACCGGCGACGGCGGCGTCGTAACCGTGGGCGAGGGCGTCGCAGACGGCTGCGGCGTGATCGTCGATGCTGCGGCTCATACCCCCTACCCTAAGCGGGCTGGACACACGCCTTAGACTGGCCCCATGTCCGTTTTCCTCGGTATCCCGCAAGCGCTACCGACCCGGGGCGTGCCCGAACAGGGGCCCCTGGTGGATCGCTTCGGGCGCGTGGCCACGGACCTGAGAATTTCGATCACGGACAAGTGCAATTTGCGCTGCACGTACTGCATGCCCGCGGAGGGAATGGACTGGCTGTCCAAGTCGTCCCTGATGACCACTGACGAGATCGTGCGGCTCACCCGCATTGCCGCAGAAGAATTCGGGGTCAAGGAACTCCGGCTCACCGGCGGCGAGCCCCTGATCCGCCCGGACCTCGAAGAAATCGTGGCCGCGGTGACCGAGGCGCTGCCCGGCTTCCCAGTTTCCATGACGACCAATGGGATCGGCCTGGCCCAGCGCGCCGAAGGGCTTGTCGCGGCTGGCATGACCCGCGTGAACGTCTCCCTGGACACCCTGTGCGCCGAGACGTATAAGCAACTCGCGCGCCGCAACAAACTCAGCGAGACCCTTGAGGGCGTGGCCGCCGCGCAGGCTGCGGGGCTGTCTCCGGTGAAGCTCAACGCCGTCTTGATGCGCGGCGTCAACGACCGCGAAGCCCCCGAGCTGCTGCGCTGGGCGCTCGAGCACAATTGTTCGCTGCGCTTCATCGAGCAGATGCCGCTCGACGCCGATCACGGCTGGACCCGCACCAACATGGTGACCGCTGCGGAGATTCGCGAGGACCTCTCCGAGCACTTCGATCTGAGCGCGGATCGGGATCCGCGTAACGGCGCGCCCGCGGAGAAAATGATCGTGCGCGAACGCGGAGGAACAGAAGTTATCGGCACCGTGGGCATCATCGCCTCCGTGACCGAACCGTTCTGCGCGGACTGCACGCGCACCCGCATCACCGCCGAGGGCAGGGTGCGCTCGTGCCTGTTCTCCCACCACGAGACAGACCTGATGCAGTTGCTGCGCTCTGACGCAACAGACCACGACATCGCCCAGCGTTGGCGGGCTGCCATGTGGGTCAAACCCCGCGCCCACGGCATGGACCACGCGGGCCTGGACTCCGAGGATTATGTTCAGCCCGATCGCAGCATGAGCGCCATTGGAGGCTGACACAACAGTGCTCGTTCGTTACTTCGCGGCCGCCGCCGCATCCGCAGGCACCGAGCAGGAAGAAGTGGCCGCTGACACGGCCATGACGCGTTCGGAACTTCAGCAAGTGCTCACTCATTTGCACCCCGTGGCCCCCGCGGGTGAAAAGACCCTGGCGCAGGTCCTTCCTCAGTGTTCCTGGCTGGTCAATGGCGTGGCCCGCAAGGATCCGGAATCGCCCATTGCTCCGGCGGCCACGGTGGACGTGCTGCCTCCGTTTGCCGGTGGCTGAGTCAGCGCCCCCGCCCCCATTGCCCGACGGAACGTGGTGGCGCGGCGTCGAGGTCGTTCGCCATGCACGCCGTGGCGCTGCGCAGCACATCGCTCACGAGCTGGGCCGTGCGCTGGTCAGCACCCGTTCTTCCGCCGTATCGGTGGACCTCGTGGACGCGGTCGGAGCGACCCTGGCCTGCGATGTCCACGCGTTGTGCCCTGTGCCCCATTACGCCTCGAGTGCCATGGACGGTTATGCCGTGTGCGGCTCGGGCCCCTGGCGAGTGATGACCGGGGACACTTCTGTGCACGATGCCGCGTCCACTGCGGCTCTCGAATTGGCTCCGAGTCAGGCCGTGCCCGTGGTGACGGGCGGGGTGATCCCCGGCGGAACCGACACCGTCATTCGGGATGAATACGCGCTGCGTACCGGAGATGAATTACGGTTCGACGATTCCTGCCCGACCTCCGAACTCGAGGGCCGGCACATCAGGCCCGCAGGGACCGAATGTCGATCCGGCGAAAGGATTCTCACTGCCGGGAGCGTCCTGAGTCCGGCGGACATCGCCTTGGCCGCGGTGAGCGGGGTGGACAAGGTACCGGTGGTTCCCGTTCCGGATGCACGGCTACTGCTCACGGGTTCGGAGGTCCAATCCTCAGGGGTTCCGACACCGGGTTTCGTCCGCGACGCCTTCGCGCCCACGGTGCCGCCCGTTCTCACGTCCCTGGGCGCACGTGTCGATTCCGTGCGGCGGCTGCCCGACGACGCCGCTGTCTTTGCGGCCGCCCTCGACGTCGCGATCACGGACCGCGTGCCGCTCGTCATCACGACCGGAGGCACGGCCCGCTCCCGCGCCGATCACGTGCGAGCGCACCTGGAACGTCGTACGACACCGATCATCGACGAACTGGATCTTCAACCCGGTCATCCCACTTTGTTCGCCGCGTGCGGCCCGGGCACCGCGGTGCTCGCCCTGCCGGGGAATCCCTTGGCAGCCATGACGGCGCTGACGGTGTTGGCTGTGCCATTCCTCTGCGGACTCCTGGGCCGCCCTGCTCCGGTGCCGGTCAGCGTGACGGTCGCCCACGAGATTGCCGGCACCCGCCGCGAACGGTTGGTCCCGGCTTTCCAACACGCCGACGGCGCCTGGTCACCATGCAGGCAGATCGGCGCCAACATGCTTCGAGGGTTGTCCAGCGCCCAAGCGCTGCTGAGTGTGCCGGTCGAGGGCTTATCCGCAGGTGCCCGGACCGAGGCCTTGGCCCTGCCCTGGTAGACCCTGGGTCAGTCGGCCCGGAAATCCCTCATCCACACGGCGGACTGCCCAGCGTCCTGGAAACCCAATTGTGCGTTGACCCAGTTCATCCGGTCGTTGCCGGTGTGGGTCCACGAGTACACCGTGTCCACTTCGGGTTGCACCTCGACCAGTTGTTTGAGGTTGGCCATTTTCAGTCGCATGCCCAGCCGACGCCCTCGGTGTTCGCGGATCACCAGCGTCTCGTCCTGGAGGGCCAGGGTGGGTCGGTGCTGCGCCAGGATCAGTTCGGTCATTCCCACCAGCTCACCGGCGTCCCGGTCCTCGGCCACGGCCATGAGGGACCGGTCTCCGTCTTCTTCGCGCAGCTGCTCGGTGCGGCGCACGCGTTCGGCGTCCCACGGGTCCGGATCGGTCACGATCGGCTTCACGAAGGAGTCGCTCGGCAACCGCGCGTGGAGTCGAGCCAGCGGCTCCAACAAGTGTTCCGGCGCAGAACCAACCCACGTGTGCAGTGCGTAGCGATCGGCGAAGGGTACTTCTTCCAACGACCGTTCGATTGCCTCGAGGCGCTCCTGCGGCAAGGGAACGTCCAGCAGCGCGAAACTGCTCACGGTCTGAAGTTCGTAGCCGGCGTGCTCGGCAAAGCGGGTTTGCCGGTGGCTCGCAGGAAGTTTCCCGGAACCGTCCGCGGCGTCGATCCATTCGACACCCACACCGCTGGTCTCACCGCCCATGACGCTTCCGTCACCGGGACCGGCCGGGGCTCGCAATTCCGACGCCGGATGTTCCGTCACCAACCGGATCACGCGCCGCGATTCCCCGTACGCCAGTTGCTCGGCCGCCGACAGCAAGGTCCGTCCGATGCCTTCGGACAGTTCGTCCGGGTCCACGTCCACCACGATCTGGGCGACATCAGTGTCGGCGATCAACGGCATGCGCACCTCCGCCCGACCGACCAGCCGACCGTCCATGTAGGCACACAGAATATTGACCCGTTCGTACGGGTCCTTGAGGTCACGGTAGATGTCATGGGCCTCATTGCTCAGCTCGGAGGTCCCCCACACGTAACGACGCGAGGCCTGCACGAGGGCGGCTACCTGCCCGAGTTGATCCTGCGCGGCCTGATCGAACTCGTCAGGGATACGCATCAGCTCAATGGCAAGCGCTGATGTCTGACTCACGGGGGACTCCTTTCACGCTCCGAGCTGTTCGGAACGCACCTGCCTACAATCGATCATGCACCATTGCAGCCGATTGAAACAGCAAGTCTACTGCCTAGTTTACCGCTGCGGCCTCGGGCAAGACAGAAGGGCCCGGCCATGAATGGTCCGAGCCCTTCTGTTCTATAGCGTCAACCGTGCCTCATCCGGGCACGGGCGATGCTCACGCCTCGCTGACAACCTCGGTGGCGTTCGGGTCCACGGGAACACCCGGGCCGAACGTGGTGGCAACGGTGGCCTTGGTGACGTAACGGCCCTTGGAAGCGGAGGGCTTCAAACGAAGCACCTCTTCCAGTGCAGCGCCGTAGTTCTCGGCCAGCTTCTGAGTGTCGAAGGACGCCTTGCCGATGATGAAGTGCAAGTTGGAGTGCTTGTCGACACGGAAATCGATCTTGCCGCCCTTGATGTCGCCGACAGCCTTGGCCACGTCCATGGTCACGGTGCCGGTCTTGGGGTTCGGCATCAGGTTACGGGGACCCAGAACCTTACCCAGACGACCGACCTTGCCCATCATGTCCGGGGTGGCCACGGCGGCGTCGAAGTCCACCCAGCCGTCCTGGACCTTGGCGATCAGGTCGTCGGAACCCACGTAGTCGGCGCCGGCTGCTTCAGCAGCCGCAGCCTTGTCACCGGTTGCGAAGACGACCACGCGAGCGGTCTTACCGGTGCCGTGGGGAAGGTTCACGGTGCCGCGAACCATCTGGTCCGCCTTGCGGGGGTCAACGCCCAAACGCATGGCCACCTCGACGGTGGGGTCGGACTTGCTGCCTTCGGCCAATTCCTTGGCCAGGGCGACTGCGTCGGCGGGGGCGTAGAACTTGCCCTCTTCGATCTTGGCGGCAGCCGCCTGGTATGCCTTGCTGCGCTTTGCCATCTGCTTGTTCTCCTTGTGCAGTTGTGGTCTGCGGACCGCGCTCGGCCCTGCCACGGGAAAATGTCTGGTACTGAGAGCTAGTTAGAGCGCTCAGGCAACCTCGATGCCCATGGAACGGGCAGTGCCGGCGATGATCTTGGCAGCAGCCTCGACATCGTTGGCGTTGAGGTCTTCCTTCTTGGTCTCGGCGATCTCACGGACCTGGTCCATGGTGATCTTGCCGACCTTGTTGGTGTGGGGCACACCGGAACCCTTGGCGACGCCTGCAGCCTTCTTGATCAGCTGAGCAGCCGGCGGGGTCTTGGTGATGAAAGTGAACGAACGGTCCTCGTAGACGGTGATTTCCACCGGCACGATGTTGCCGCGCTGGGATTCCGTGGCCGCGTTGTAGGCCTTGCAGAATTCCATGATGTTGACGCCGTGCTGACCCAGTGCGGGACCCACGGGAGGAGCCGGGTTAGCGGCACCTGCCTGGATCTGCAGCTTGATCAGGCCTGCGACCTTCTTCTTGGGAGCCATGTGATGGTCCTTTGCTTGCTGTACGTACCGCCGCACAGGAGCGTACGACGGCGGGTGGTCACCGTGGCGCGGTGACCGAACGGAAACGCCCCGGACCAAAGCTCATCCGGGGGTGTCCGAAAATTAAAGACCAGATCAGATCTTGGTGACCTGGTGGAAGCCCAGGGTGACCGGGGTTTCGCGTTCGAAGATGGACACCAGCACCACGAGCTGCTGGGATTCCACCTTGATCTCGGAGATCGTGGCGGGGAGGGTCTCGAACGGACCTTCCTTCACGATCACGGACTCGCCGACCTCGAAGTCCACGGTGATGGCCGGTTCCGCCGCACCGCCCGCGGCACCGCCGCCGGAGGTGTCGCCCAGGCCCTTGGCCTTCTCCGGGGTCTCGAACACCGGTGCGAGCATCTCGAACACTTCGTCCATGCGCAGCGGCACGGGGTTGTAGGCATCCTGCCCGACGAATCCGGTGACGCCCGGGGTGTGGCGAACCGCGCCCCAGGAGGCGTCGGTGAGGTTCATGCGAACCAGCACGTAGCCGGGGATCCGAACGCGGCGCACGGTCTTGCGCTGGGCATTCTTGATCTCCACGACCTCTTCCATCGGCACCTCGATCTGGAAGATGTCCTCTTCCATGTTGAGGGACTGGATACGGGTCTCCAGGTTGGTCTTCACGCGATTCTCGTAACCGGCGTAGGTGTGAATCACGAACCAGTCGCCCTCTTGGCGGCGCAGCTTGGACTTGAACTCCTCGACGGGGTCGACCTCGTCCTCGGTGTCCTGCTCCTCAGCACCCTCTGCCTCTGCCGGTGCCTCAGCCGGGGCTTCCGTGGCGTCGGCCTGATCGACGTCTGCGGTCTCGGTCTCAGCCGGGGCCTGCTCAGCCTGATCGGCAGTGGCGGACACGCTCTCGGCAGCCTCTGACTGCGCAGCATCCGCCGAGGCGGACTCCGGCTGCGTTGCCTCAGTGGCTTCGTTTTCGAGCTCGTGGTCGGTCACTGGTGATTCCTGCTTTCTATGGACGACTAGAAGATTGAGTGGTCTCAGGCCTGTTCGCCGTTGCCGAAGAGCCAAATGGCAACCTGACCGAAGCCCAGGTCCAGAAGCGAAATCAGCAACATCATGAAGGCCACGAAGACCAGCACGACCAGAACGTAGTTGACGAGTTCGCGGCGAGAAGGCGCCACGACCTTCTTCAGCTCGCCGATGACCTGTCGGATGAACAACCAGATGCGACCTAAAAAGCCCCGCTGCTGATTGGATCCAGCGGGTTGGTCCGAGGTTTCTCCGGTAACGGTGTGCGACATCGGCTCTCCCCTGCGTGGATTGGTTCCCGGCGGTGGTTTATGTGCCGTTGTAGGTCTGAAGCAGGGCAGACAGGACTCGAACCTGCAACCTGCGGTTTTGGAGACCGCTGCGCTACCAATTGCGCCACTGCCCTTCAGTTTGCGGCTTGTTCACACAAGACCACGAACACGGTGCATGAGCTTACCACCTTCGCCCGACCGATCCGGCACTCGGTCCGAATTCAGGCGTGCGAAAGTAAACGCACCAACAAGCCATGGTACGCGCACGGGGCCCTCCGTGCAAAGCAAGCAGATCCGCGCCTAAACTGGGAGGCGAGCGCCTACTGGCTGCGCAGTCAGGGCGGACGCCGTCACCGAACCGAGGAGAGTTGACCACCATGCCCCCAGCTCAGCAGCGAATTTCCCGCAAGATCGACGCGATTGCCGAGTCCGCGACCCTCGCGGTGGACGCGAAGGCCAAGGCGCTCAAGGCCGAGGGGCGTCCCGTGATCGGTTTCGGTGCCGGTGAACCCGACTTCTCGACCCCCGATTACATTGTCGAGGCTGCCGCCGAGGCTCTCAAGGATCCCAAGAACTTCCGGTACTCCCCCGCCGCAGGCCTGCCCGAGCTTCGTCAGGCAATAGCCGACGCCACCGCTCGTGATTGCGGCTGGACCGTAGAACCGTCGCAGGTTCTGGTCACCAACGGCGGCAAGCAGGCCGTGTACGAGGCATTCCATACCGTGGTGGACGAGGGCGACGACGTCTTGCTCCCCGCCCCCTACTGGACCACCTATCCCGAGGCCATCCGCTTGGCCGGGGGCAACCCCGTCGAGGTGTTTGCCGGCGCGGATCAGGATTACAAGGTCACCCCCGAACAGCTTGAGGCCGCTTACACGGAGAACACCAAGGCACTGCTGTTCTGCTCGCCCTCCAACCCCACCGGTTCGGTCTACAGCGCCGAGGAGACCAAGGCCGTGGGCGAATGGGCCGCGTCCAAGGGCATCTTTGTGATCAGCGACGAGATCTACCAACACCTGACTTACGACGGCGTGGAGTTCACCTCGATCGCCCAGGCCGCTCCCGAATTGCACGAGCACCTGATCCTGCTCAACGGTGTGGCCAAGACCTACGCGATGACCGGTTGGCGCGTGGGGTGGATGGTCGGCCCCAAGGATGTCATCAATGCCGCCGCCAACCTGCAGTCCCACCTCAGCTCCAATGTGAACAACGTGGCCCAGCGCGCGGCACTCGCCGCCCTGAACGGGCCCATGGACCAGGTGACTGCCATGCGCGAGGCCTTTGATCGCCGTCGTCGGGTGATCGTTGACGGGCTCAATGCCATTGACGGCGTGGTCTGCCCCACCCCCACCGGCGCGTTCTATGCCTATCCGGACGTGACCGCACTGTTGGGTCGCGAATTCGACGGCGTGACGCCCCAGACCAGCGCAGAGCTGGCCGAAATGATCCTGGAACGGGCCGAAGTGGCTGTGGTCCCTGGTGAAGCGTTCGGCCCGTCCGGTTACCTGCGCCTGTCCTACGCCCTGGGAGACGATGATCTTGCCGAGGGCCTGTCCCGCCTACAGAAAGTTCTGGGAGCCAAGTAGATGAACTTCAAAGAAACCCTGCACTCCGTGGACCAGCAGCTACCCTCCCCCGTGGAGATGCCCAGCTCCGCCGTGGTCGCCAGTGGTCTGATCGGTGGCTACGCCGTGGCCCGCCTGACCAAAATCCGCGCGCTGGGCGGTGTGGCCCTGCTGGCGGACGGCGTAATGGCCGGACGCACTTGGTACAAGTCCGCCGGACCCGCCACGACCGCGGGCCTGAGCGTGCTGTACCTGGCGGGCTTCGGGTTGTCCCACCCGCTGGCCAAGAAGATCGGCGCGTGGCCCTCCGTGCTGACCGTGGCGGCCGTCAACTCGGCGGCCTCGTGGTTCCTGGTGGACCGCCACAATTTCGCCCGGGCCGAGGAGGAACTGAACGAGATCGCCTGAGGGATCAGCCAGCAGAAGCAGGGGCCCGCACCACGTGGTGCGGGTCCCTGCTTCTGTTCAACGACCGGTGGTCGTCAGTCGTCCACGGCGTCGCGGCCGCGCCGGACGATCAGCGGATCCGGTGGGTACACCACCGAGGTGTCCTTGTCCTCGTAGTCGAACTGGTTGAGGAAGTAGCGCATGGCGTTTAGTCGGGCACGCTTCTTGTCGTTGGACTTGATGGTGATCCACGGCGCGTGGTCCGTGTCCGTGCGGCGGAAGGTCTCTTCCTTGGCCACGGTGTAGTCCTCCCAGCGGTCCAGGGAAGCCAGGTCCATGGGCGAAAGCTTCCAACGGCGCACGGGGTCGATCTGGCGGATCGCGAAGCGGGTGCGCTGTTCGTGCTGGGTCACGGAGAACCAGAACTTGGTCAGGTGAATTCCCGCGTCCACGAGCATCTGCTCGAACGTGGGTGCCTGCTCCATGAAACTTTCGTACTCTTCGTCGGTGCAGAAGCCCATGACGCGTTCCACGTTGGCACGGTTGTACCACGAACGGTCGAACAGCACGATCTCGCCATTGGTGGGCAAGTGTTGGATGTAGCGCTGGAAGTACCACTGACCCAATTCACGGTCCGACGGCTTGTTCAGCGCCACCGTACGTGCGGCACGCGGGTTGAGGTGCTCGGTGAAGCGTTTGATGGTGCCGCCCTTGCCTGCGGCGTCACGGCCCTCGAACACGATCACGTGCTTGAGGTCATTGTCCTGACCCCAGTACTGAAACTTGAGCAGCTCGATCTGGAGCTGGTACTTCTCGAGTTCGTAGTCCTCGCGGGACATGCGCTCGTCATACGGGTAGCCCTCGCGCCACGTCTCCACGGCGCTTCCACCTGGATCGATGAGGTCCGGGTCCGGAGACTGCCCGTCCCGCACCGTGTACCCCTGTTCCACAAGTTTGTCGATGAACTCGCGGAGGTTCTCCCGTGCCGGTTCCTGCTGCGGGGTCATATGTCCTCCTAGTGGGTTGTGCCGCGGGCGGCACCTGTATACGTCTCGCGATCAATCCTAGTTGGCGGGGTTAACGAGTGTTGAACACGGCGCGGTACCGGCCTTCATCCGCAATACTCCCAACTCACTAGACTGGAAACGGAAGGTTCGACACTCGATCACCCAGGAGCGCTGAAGCACGCATGAGAATTGGCCTAATGACGAGCGGTGGAGACTGCCCCGGACTGAATGCCGTGATCCGCGGTGCTGTCCTGCACGGAATCAAGTCCTACGACCACGAGTTCGTGGGCTTCCGTGACGGTTGGCGCGGTGTGGTTGAAGGCGACATCATGGACCTTCCTCGCCAGAGTGTTCGTGGCCTGGCGCGCCAGGGCGGCACCATTCTGGGCACCTCGCGGACCAACCCGTTCGACGGCCCCAACGGCGGTCCGGAGAACATTGCCAAGGTGCTGGAGGCCAACGAGATCGACGCGATCGTTGCCATCGGCGGCGAGGGCACGCTGGCCGGCGCCAAGAGGCTTGCGGATGCGGGGCTCCCCGTGGTGGGCGTTCCCAAAACCATCGACAACGATTTGAAGGCCACCGACTACACGTTCGGTTTCGACACCGCCGTGTCTATCGCGACCGACGCCATGGACCGATTGCGCACCACCGGTGAATCACACCACCGCTGCATGGTGGCTGAGGTCATGGGCCGCCACGTGGGCTGGATCGCGCTGCATTCCGGCATGGCGGCCGGTGCCCACGCGATCCTGATCCCCGAATACGGGGTCTCCATGGAGCAGGTCTTCAAGTGGGTCAAGGAAGTCTACGACCGCGGTCGCGCACCGCTCGTGGTCGTGGCCGAGGGTTTCATCCCCGAAGGCTACGAAGAGGCCATCGCGGGCAAGGGCCAGGAAGCATCCGGCCGACCGCGCCTGGGCGGCATCGGGGATTACGTGACCCGTGAGATCGAGGACATCACCGGTATCGAAACCCGTAACACCATCCTGGGGCACATCCAGCGCGGCGGCGCGCCCACCGGTTTCGACCGTGTACTCGCCACGCGTCTCGGCATGGCTGCAGCGACCATGGCCGCGGATCAGGACTGGGGTCAGATGTGCGCCCTGCGCGGCACCGACGTGGTGCGCGTCGACTTCGCCGAGGCACTGGACGGCCTCAAGGAGGTCCCGCTGGATCGCTACGAAGAGGCCATGGTGCTATTCGGGCGGTAGTCTCCCGGCGGCGTCGGCGAACCGGCGCTGGCGAACCGGCACCGGCCCCACTGCAAGGCAACCCCTCCCCGTGGCCGGGGCAGAGAGATGAATCGCGGCGGTTCAGGTAGCTACCTGAACCGCCGCGATTCTCTTGTCTGGCGAGACCTAAAGTCGCATGCCGCCGTCGCGAGGTCCGCGCATGAGGTCCTTGGGCCTACCGACCACGGAACCCGCGTCGGGCTGGACCACCACGGTCTGGGCGGCAGACCATTGCTCGGTCGATCCCGCGTCCTCGGCGCCCTCCGGCAGGGTGGCGTCAGCCTGTGCCGCGGCGCTTTCGACAGTGTCCCGCACCAGCAGCTCGGCCTGCGGGTCCACGTTGCGCTTGAGCACGGCCAACGCAATGGGGCCGGCCTCATAATGCAGTCGCGCCGACGTCACCTGCCCCACCTTCTTACCGTTGAGCGTGACCTCCGCCCCCGCTGACGGCAGGGTGTGCTGGGACCCATCGAGATCCAGGAACGTGAGCCTACGCGGCGGGTGTCCCAGGTTGTGCACACGGGCCACGGTCTCCTGCCCCTTGTAACAACCCTTGGACAGGTGCACTGCCGTGCGCATCCAGTCGAGCTCGTGGGGAATGGTCTTGACATCCGTTTCGGCACCCCAGCGCGGGCGCCACGCGGCAATGCGCAGCGCCTCCGCGGCCCAGGAACCCGCCGGGACGAGTCCACGCTGGTTCAGTGCAGTTGCCGCTGAATCCAGTACCGTCATAGGAATCAGGTGCTCGAACCAGGGGCGTTCCAGCCCCGGGTGTTCCGGTGCCGCACTGTAAGCGTAGCCACCCGGAGAAATCTCGGGCCAGGGATCGCGCCACGTGATCACGGATGCCGACGCCGCCTGCTCGCCTTCCGGGGCACCGGCCAGTTCCGAACTCAGATCCTTGGTCGCGGCAATAACGGCCCACTGGTCCGTGACGTCCGCAACGTCGACCCGCAGGGCGAAGCGCATCGACTCCAGCCACGCAGCCAGCCCTGGTGCTTCCTGGGCCTCGGCAATGAGCCACGTGGTGGTCCCGTCATCCACGGCGTGGGGAGCGTACTCAACCCTGCCTTGGACGCTCAGGAACATGGTTTCGGTGCTCTGTCCTGGCTTCAGACCCGTGAGCACCTGAGAAGACAGCGTGGTGAGCCAATTGAGACGATCAGCGCCGGTCACGGTGACCACGCCGCGCTGCGACTGGTCCACGTACCCGGTGCCGCGCGCGAGGGCACGTTGTTCGGGAACGGGATCTCCGTAGTGGCCTGCCACCCCCTCGTCCAGGCCTTCTGCCTCCACCGCGCCGGGACGCGACAGAAGAACGGATCGGTACGAGGATTCAGTGGAAGTCACTGTTGCGGATCAACCTTTTTCAGTTCGGCGGAGGCATGCGTGGCCAGTTCGTGACCGTTGGCGGCCATGTCCCAGGCCCACATGAGATTCCCATTGACCAGACCGTAGAGCCGGGTCCCGGAGGCGTACTCCTTGGAGCCCTGAGCGCGCATCACGGCGTCAGTGGCCAGGTCCACGCGAGGTCCTTTGATCTGCCCCAGGTACAGCTCGGAGATGCCGCCGGGGTGCAGCATGGACACGGAGATGTCGAAGCCACCGTCCGCGTTGCGCAGATCCTCGACGTCTTGTGCGGCCTTCAGGACCGGCACGGGATCGGGTGGCAGCATGCCGGGACCGATGTCGCCGTCTTCGCGGGGACGAGCCAGTTCCCAGAAACCCTGTTCGTAGGTGGCCTCGCGCTGGGATTCGCCCTCTTCATTGAGGAGCGTGGTTTGGGCACGATAGATCACGAACGGCAGACCGTGCTGCTCGAACGTGACTCGTTGCCGGAACGCACGCTGTTCGGCGTCTCCGTAACCGACGAAGCCGTCACCCTCCCAGGTTCCCAGGAGCCATGCGAACGGCACGAGCTCCGGGGTGAGATTGGTGGGGATCTCTACGGGCATGGATTTAGAGCTGGCCCTTGTAGAGGCTGGTGATGACCTTCAGTGCTATGCCGCCGATAGCGAGACCGGCCAGAACCAACAGGACGAGGAAGAAGATTTCGAGTGCAAGCATGGCTCTAAGCTACCACGGAGCCCAGCACCCGACCGGCAAAAAGTGCGGCCACGCCGAGTAGTGCAACGGGTGTTACGCCGAGGGTCAACAGGCCCCGTCGCTTGGGGGTTTCGGGCGCTGCCGAGATGATCCGGAATCCCACAACGGTGATGATGACGGCCAGCGGCAGGCCCACGCCCCCCAGGGTCACCCAGGTTCCCAGTCCATACAGTTCTTCCACGTGGCCCAGGCCGACCCAGCCGGAGGCACTGACAGCGGCGAGTACGCCTGTGACGGACGCCAGAGTGGATTCCAGGCGCCCCTTGGCACCTTCGCCGCGCACGAGCTCGGCCACGCACACGGCCATGAACGCCACACCCACCACCGCGGGAAGCCAAATCAGTTGCTGATCCGGGACGAAGGTGACGAGTGAGCACGCGATGACACCCGCCACCGCAATGATCACGTTGTGCCTACGTCGCGCGTTGATGCCCGTTGCAGCGGGCCATCCCACGGCGATGACCACGGCCATGGCCACGGAGACGATCAAGGGGAGCCAGCCGCCGAGCACACTGGCGGCGAGGGCAAGAATCAACGAGACGGCGGCAGCGCCGATGATTCTTGCGTATCTCATGGGTGTCCTTCGCGCACGGTCAGGGAAAAATGCTGCCTTCAGCCTAACCGCCCCCGCGTGGGGAACACGTCAGCGTGCAACTGGACCGGAGCTTGGATGTTCCGCCATGTCGGTGAAAGTTAACGGACCTTTCGAATATTTATAATGGTCGTCACAGCCTCCCGGGGAACTCCCGTACGGGGCTCCGCTCACCACTGACGGGATGATCCGTGCTCCAGATTGTGCTGCTCAGCGATGCAACCAACGCGCTTGCCGGCGTTTTGCCGGGACTCGAACTGCTGTCGCACAAGGTAGAAGTGGTGCCCCTCAGTTCCCCCGGGGCGCTCAAGCGAGTGCAGCGACCGGATGTCGTGGTTCTCGACGGCACCTCAAACATGGTGGCCGCGCGCAACACGGCCCAAGCCTTGGCCGCTCGCGACAACCCCGCCCCCGTGCTCGTGGCCCTGACCGAGGGCGGAATGGCGGCCGTGGCGGCGTCGTGGTGTGTCACGGACGTGGTGCTGACCAATGCCGGGCCCGCGGAGATCGAGGCGAGACTGCGGCTCGCGAGCGCCAAGGTGGCCGAGGAAACCGAGGACGACACGTTGATCCGTGCAGGCAACGTGACCATCGACGATGGTTCCTACACCGTGAAGATCGGTGGCACTCCGCTCAACCTCACCTACAAGGAATTCGAGCTGCTCAAGTTCCTGGCGCAGAACGTGGGGCGGGTCTACACACGGGCCCAGTTGCTGTCCGAAGTGTGGGGCTATGACTACTACGGCGGCACTCGCACGGTGGATGTGCATATTCGAAGGCTGCGCGCGAAATTGGGTGCCGATCACGAGCACCTGATCACCACGGTGCGTAACGTGGGGTACAGCTTCACGGCGGGTCGGGACACCGAGTCCTGACGCGCCGGTCAACCGCTCATAGTGGAGGTATGCCATGGCCGTGACCATTTTCAGCCAGGACGGAATCACCGATTCCGCAGCAGTGTCGGACTTAGCTCAGCGAGCCACACGCGCCGACGGCGATCCCCCCTTCTCGGACCAAACTCTGGTTGACGTGCGTTCGGCCAAGGCGGGGCTCCGGTCGGTCACCGCCGTCCAGGACGGCGCCCTGGTGGGCGCGGCCGTCATCAATCCCGATCCGGATCAGGCCTCGACCTTCACGGTTGAACTGGTGGTGGACCCCGAACACCGCGGTGCGGGAATCGGCACGGCCCTCGCGCGTGAGGTCCGCGGGCAGGTCGAGGGCACCGTGGAGGCGTGGGCCCACGGCAATCATCCGGGTGCCCAACGGCTCGCGGAAACCTACGGGCTGAGCTCCGTGCGAGACCTCTACCGGTTGAAGCGCTCGCTGCGTGGGGCGTCGGATCTTCCCCTGCCGGTGGACTTGGCCGAGAACCTCGAGATTCGTCCGTTCGAGGTGGATCGTGATGAGAACGGCTGGCTGCGGGTCAACTCCCAAGCCTTCTCCGAACACCCCGAGCAGGGCAAGATGACCCTCGACGACCTGCGGCAGAGGGAAGCCGAGGACTGGTTCGACGCACCCGGCTTCCTGCTGGCCGTACGCGCGGAGGATCCCCAGGACATCCAGGGTTTCCACTGGACCAAGATTCACCCGGCCTCTGATGGTTCGCCCGCGATGGGCGAGGTCTACGCGGTGGGCATCTCCCCCGAGCAGCAGGGCCGCGGTGTGGGCAAGGCGCTGACTGCGGCGGGCATCAACTACCTCGCGGATCAGGACCTCGAGGATGTCATGCTCTACGTCGACGGGGACAACACCGCAGCCATGGCTCTGTACGAGAAACTCGGTTTCGAGCGCTGGCACCTGGACGTGATGTTCCGGGGCGAGATCACCGGATAGCGGATCACCGGATAGCATCGAAGAGGTGCCGCTCCACCCCACAAGGTGGATCCGTGTGCACCACCTCGGTCCATCAGACAGAGAGCGGGTCATGGCGAAAAGTAATGCCTCCGGAAAGATCGACATCTACGCCGCAGGCTGTTTGTGCTGGCGTATCAGCGCAGGTGAGCTACAAGTGCTGGTCATTCATCGGCCGCGTTACGACGACTGGTCCTGGCCCAAGGGCAAGCAGGACAACGGGGAAACTCTCCCGGAAACCGCGGTGCGTGAACTGCGTGAAGAAGTGGGTCTCTCTGTGCGCCTTGGTGTGCCACTGCCTGACATCCGCTACCAGGTGAAGGACCAGTGGAAGCTGGTGAAGTACTGGGCCGCCGAGATCTCACCGTCCGTCAAGGCCAAACCGGATCACGGTGAAGTTGACGAGCTCCGATGGGTGTCCGCCGACCACGCACGCAAGATGCTGACCAACGACGACGACCGCGAGCCCCTCGACGAGCTGGTCCGGTTGCACCGCCACGGAAACCTAGCCACCCGCCCCGTGATCATCGTGCGCCACGCCAAGGCCAAGCCCCGTTCTTCGTGGCAGCGGGCCGAAGGTGACCGCCCCCTGGCCGCCACGGGCAAACGGCAAGCCCTGGCCGTCACCCGGTTGTTGGCCGCCTGGCAACCCCGCCGGGTCATCACCTCTCCGTGGTTGCGCTGCATGTCCACGGTGATTCCGTTCGCCAAGAAGTACAACGCCAAGGTCAAGGAACGGTCGCAGTTGACCGAGGCCTCCCACAAGCGTTCTCCCAAGAAAGCTGCCGCCGTGGTCGAGCAGCTCTTCGACACGGAACACCCCGTGGTGCTGTGCACGCACCGACCGGTGCTCCCGACCGTCTTGAAAGTGCTCTCCCGCCATATGCCCAATTCGTTGGGCGACGACCTGCCGGAGTCGGACCCGTACCTGTCCCCCGGCGAGATGATCGTGCTGCAAATGCCCCGGAACAAAAAGAGCCGGGCCGTTAGTTGTGAAATCATCACCCCGTTCGACGACTGACCCCCGAGGGTCAACCCGGCCTTTCTCCTCGACCCAGTACCCGTGGCCGCCGGGCCCGCGCCCGCCGGGCTGCCCCGCGATCAAGACAACGACACCGGGTCGTATTCTGCACAAAGGAAACCATGACCGTCATTCCCACGCCCTACGAAGACCTCCTGGCCGAAGTCATGGCCGACGGTGCGATCAAGTCCGACCGCACCGGCACGGGCACGCGCTCCGTATTTGGTCGTCAGATCCGCTATGACCTCTCGGAGTCCTTCCCTCTGCTGACCACCAAACGTGTGCACTTCAAGTCCCTCGCCCTGGAACTGCTGTGGTTCCTCTCCGGATCCTCGAACGTGCGCTGGTTGCAGGAACGCGGCGTGAGCATCTGGGACGAGTGGGCGGACGAAAACGGTGATCTGGGTCCGGTGTACGGCGTGCAGTGGCGCAGTTGGCCGGCCGGTCATGGGGAGAGCATCGACCAGATCGCCCGCGTAGTGGAATCCATCAAGACGTCGCCGCATTCGCGCCGTCACATGGTGACGGCGTGGAACCCGGCCGAGGTCGAGAACATGGCGCTGCCGCCGTGCCACGCCCTGTTCCAGTTCTACGTCCAGCCCCGTGAGGACGGCCCCGATGCCCTGAGCTGCCAGCTGTACCAGCGTTCGGCGGATCTGTTCCTGGGTGTGCCGTTCAACATCGCGTCCTATGCGCTGCTCACCATGATGGTGGCTCAGCAGTGCGATCTGGTGCCCGGTGAGTTCATCTGGACCGGTGGTGACTGCCACATTTACAGCAATCACGTGGAACAAGTGACCAAGCAGCTGGCCCGCGAGCCCTACCCGTATCCTCAGTTGAAAATCCTGCGCAAACCGGAATCCATCTTCGACTACGAGTTCGAGGACTTCGAGGTCGTGGGATACCAGCACCACCCGGGCATCAAGGCGCCGGTGGCGGTATGAGCGCCAAAGGATCGGCACGCCCCACCGTGGGTGGCATCTGGGCGCAGAGCCCGGAGGGTGTGATCGGCAAGGACGGCACGATCCCCTGGCACGTGCCCGAAGATCTGCGATTCTTCTCGATCACGACCACCGGGAATCCCGTCATCATGGGCCGCCGCACGTGGGAATCGTTCCCGCCCAAGTTCCGCCCGTTGCCGGCCCGACCGAACATCGTGGTCACCAGCCACCCCGAGACCGTGGCGAGCGACCAGAACAACGTGTGGACGGCGGCGTCGTACGCCGAAGCCCTGGATCTGGCCCAATCGCTACTCAAGCAGCCGGACGGCGACATCTGGGCGATCGGCGGGACCCGCATCTGGGCCGACGCCCTCGCGCACCCAGAACTGCCGCTGCGCCGGGCCTACGTGACCACCGTGGACCTACCCGTCGAAGGCGATACCGTGGCGCCGGAACTGGATGAGTCCTGGAGCCATCGCGAACTGGCCGACTGGGCCGAATCGAGCAAGGGCCCCCGCTTCCGCGTGGACGAATACACCCGGACGTGAGTCTTCGCGCGACTCAGTGCGCGGTGCCCTCGATACATGCGATAGCGTGATCTTGACCACATCAACCTTGGAGGATTGAGCCGCCGTGACTACTGGCCCCACACCGAGCATTCATGAAAGCCCCACGCTCGAGCTCCGCGCCAATCCCGACCTCGGTCGTTACGACTTGTGGGACGACCAGCAGTTCATTGGCTTCCTGGGCGTGGAAGTCCTCGAGGACGGCACCGTGGACGTGCAACACACCATCGTGGCCGAGGCCTTCGGCCGCCAAGGTTACGCGCGCACGCTGGTGACTTTCGTTTTCGATCAGTTCCGCGAACAAGGCGTGAAGATCCGCCCCACCTGCACGTACGTGCTCGATTACCTGGAGCGGTTCCCGAGTTACCGGGATCTGGTCGCCGAGACCCCGGATCCCCGCAACCAGGAGTAACTGTGATTCGTGCCCTATCCATCGGTCGATAGACTGGGCGGCATGACTTCACAACCCTCAGCCGTAGGCTTCATCGGCTGGCGCGGCATGGTCGGTTCCGTTCTGATGGACCGTCTGCGCGCCGAGAACGATTTCGCGAGCCTTGATCCCGTGTTCTTCTCCACTTCCAACGCCGGAGGTGCCGCACCCACCATTGACGGTCTGGGCGACACAGGCACGTTGAAGGACGCCTACGACATTGAGGCTCTGTCCGCGCTGCCCATTCTGGTGACCGCGCAGGGCGGCGACTACACCAAGGCCGTGCACTCCAAGTTGCGCGAGGCCGGCTGGGACGGCGTCTGGATCGACGCGGCGTCCACGCTGCGCATGGAGGAGTCCTCCATCATCCCGCTGGACCCGGTCAACCGCGACGTGATCGACGCCGGCCTGGCGCGCGGCGTCAAGGACTTCACCGGCGGTAACTGCACCGTCTCGTGCATGCTCATGGGCCTGGGCGGGCTGTTCAACAACGACCTGGTCGAGTGGACCACATCCATGACCTACCAGGCCGCCTCCGGTGGCGGTGCCCGCCACATGCGCGAGGTCATTCAGCAGTTCGGCGACATCCACGGTTCGGTCTCGGATCAGCTCGCCGACGCCGCCTCGGCCATTCTCGAGATCGATCGCGCGGTACTCGCCAAGCAGCGTTCCGGCGAATTGGACGCATCTCAGTTCGGTGTCCCGCTGTCCGGGTCGCTGATCCCCTGGATCGACGCCGACCTGGGTAACGGCCAGTCCCGCGAGGAGTGGAAGGCCGAGGCCGAGACCAATAAGATCCTGGGTCGCTCCGGCAAGGATTCAATTCCCGTGGACGGGTTGTGCGTGCGCATTGCGGCCATGCGCAGCCACTCCCAGGCGCTGACCATCAAGTTGCGGGAAGACATCCCGGTGGACGAGATCGAGCGGATCATTGATGCCGAGAACCAGTGGGCCAAGGTCATTCCGAACACCAAGGAAGCCAGCACACAGGATCTGACTCCGGTGGCTGCTTCCGGTTCGTTGGACATCCCCGTGGGCCGCATCCGCAAGCTCTCGATGGGCCCGGAGTACATCTCCGCCTTTACCGTGGGAGATCAGCTGCTGTGGGGTGCCGCTGAGCCCCTGCGCCGCATGCTCAAGATCGTGACAGGCACGCTGTAAGTAGGTAGTTACTTCTCGTTCGTTTCAGGGGCCGTGACACGCATGTGTCGCGGCCCCTGAACTAGGTGATGGGGCTTGTCACGGGCTCGGCGGAAGCGCCACTCGGCCACGATGTTGGACCACCAGCGCCACGCCGTGATCGCCAGCCGCTTGACTCGTTGGTTGAGCCGGTGCGCCCACGCGAATTCGGTGCTCCATAGTCCGATGCCCAGAAAGATGAACAGCCATCCCGGGCCGGGGGTGACCAGCATGATGATCCCCAGCACCACGAAGACCGCGCCCAGCACGGTCACCAATGTCAGGTGAATCGCGCGCAGAGCGGGGTGTTTGTGCGAGAAGGCTTTGATCCGCAGCACGGTCCTGTGGATCCGGCCGCCTTCCTCGCCTCGCCGGATTTCTTCCTGTAATTCGGAACTCATACTGAAGCGAGCATCTAGAGGCTCATCCCCAGCAGGACAGGCTCGGGAACCAGGCGCACGCCGAACACGTGCTCCACACCGTCGCGCACGGTGCGCGCCAGCGCCGCTAAATCATCCGAAGACGCCCCACCGCGGTTAGTCATGGCCAGGGTGTGCTTTGTCGAGAGGGCTGCGCGGCCGTTGGCCACGGTCTCCCCGTCAAGGTCCAGCTGCTGATTGCGGGACCCTGGAAGGCCAAACCCCTTGGCAAATCCGGAATGATCGATCAGCCAGGCTGCGGAGAGCTTGGTGGAACCGGGGATCTCGTGACCGGCGGCGTCGAGCACCGGATAGCGTGGGGCGTCGTCCGGGATGCTTGCCAGCCGGGCGGGATCGTCCACGATCGGGTTCGTGAAAAACGACCCGGTGCTGTAAGTGTCCCGATCCTCAGGGTTGAGCACCATGCCCTTGGAGGCGCGCAATCGCAGCACGGTCTCGCGCACGGTGTCCAAGGGTGCGCACTCGCCGATCTCGACGCCCAGCGCTCCTGCTAGCTGCCCATAGCGCACAGGGAGACCCACCTCCTGCGGGAGCAAGCGGAAGGCCACGGAGAGCACTACATAGCGCGGTGATCCGTGTTCCATGCTCCGCTTGAGCACGGAATCACGATAGGAGAATTCCAGCTCGTCCGCGCTGAAGGTTCGGGGTTCCCCAGCCTGACGGTCCCACGTGTGGACATTTTCAATGGTCTGTGAGACCTCGGTGCCGTACGCGCCCACGTTCTGCACGGGGGTTGCACCCGTGGTGCCGGGAATGCCCGAGAGCGTCTCCAGGCCCGCCAAGCGCTGCTCCACGCTCCACAGCACCGCTTGATCCCACGAATGACCGGCCTGGACCGTCACGAGGGTGCCCATGGCCGGATCCGTGTCGAGCACGTCGATACCCTGAGTGGCCACGTGCACCACCGTTCCCTCGAAGCCGTGGTCCGAGGCCAAAATGTTGGATCCGCCACCCACGATCAGGACCGGCTCCCCAACTTCATCGGCCTGTGCCACCGCCTGGACCAGTTGCTGTTCGGTCTCCGCCTTGAGGTAACGGGTCGCGGGGCCTCCCACCGCAGTGGTGGTCAGATCGGCCAGTCGGGGTGCGTTCATGATGGACAACTCTAGTGCTAGAACTTCACAACAACCTGAGCCTTGACCAAGACCTTGAGCGCCTTGGCCTCAGCCGGATCCGCACCTTCCTGGGCCAGATCCGGGGCGGTCACGGTCAGGTCCACACGCACGGTGCGAGCGTCCGGATCCACCAGGCCGATCGCGCCGCGCACCGACAACGCCGTGCTCGGTTCGACCTCACCGTCGAAACGGTTGGGCACGACCACGGGCTTGGTGAAACGCGTCTGATAGTCGACGACGGCGCCCGCGTCACCAGCCCACTCCGTCACCAGACCCACCGCGGCTCCCATGGTGAACATTCCGTGGGCAATCACGTTGGGAAGACCCACGTTCTGGGCGAAGTCCTGATTCCAGTGGATCGGGTTGAAGTCACCGGAGGCACCGGCGTACTTCACGAGGTCGGCACGGGACACCGGCACGGTGCGCTCACCGATGGACTGGCCCTTTTCGAGCTGATCGAATGCGATGTTCATTACTGATCCTCCCCGCGTACCAACAGCGACGACGTGGTGGTGGCCACCTGGTCTCCCCCGAGCGTGGTGATTTCCACCCGGGACGTGATCATGGCCCCGGAACCCAGCGGACGCACCTGGTCCACCGTGACCGCGGCGAGCAGCTCGTCACCGGCCACGATGGGACGGTGGTGCGTGAAGCGCTGCTCGGTGTGGACCACGCGCGAGAAGTCGATGCCCGCGCTCGGGTCCTGGATCAGAGCGGCGTCGGCGCGCTGGGACACGATGATCGCAAAGGTGGGCGGAGCCACGAGATCGTCGTAACCGGCGGCCTGGGCGGCCTCGACGTCGAAGTGGACGCCGTCCGTGGCCTTGACCGCCGAGGCGAACTCGCGGATCTTCTCTCGGGACACCTGATAAGCGGGGGCGGCGGGGTACGTGCGCCCCACCACCTCTTCTGAAATGGCCATGGCTCTCCTCGGTCGGACGGAAGATTTTCCCTCAGCCTACTGGGCCGACCAGCACGGCATAGAAAAAGACGCCGTTCCGTGTGGAACGACGCCTTGAAAGTAGCGGTGGACGGGCTCGATCCGTCGACCTCACGATTATGAGTCGTGCGCTCTAACCAGCTGAGCTACACCGCCATTTCATGAACGAACCTGCGGCTCGTTCACACAAGCCGCAGGCCCTCATCATGAGAGCCCCGACCGGGAATCGATCCCGGGACCTCCATCTTACCAAGATGGCGCTCTACCACTGAGCTATCGGGGCAACGCGGAAAACTCTAACAGCATTTCGGCGAGTTGCAAAAACGAGGTGAACTCGCCGAATCCGCAGAGTATCCGCGGGGTGCCGACCACCCTGAATCGGGCGGTCAGCGGGGTCTATCAGCGGTCGCGGAAGCCACCATTGCCCTTGGGGAAGCCCTTCTTGCGGGGGCGATCCTGGTACGAGGAGCCACCGCTGCGGGGGCGGTCACCGCCGCGGAAGCCTCCGCGGTCACCGCCACGGTCGCCACCGCGGTCCGAGCGGCCGCCGCGGTCGAAACGACCACCGCGGTCACCGTCACGGTCACGGAACCGGCCACCCTCACGGGAGCCTCCGCGAGATCCGCCACCACCGCCACCGGGTCCACGATCCTCCTGGATCCGGATCGGGGAGCCGTTGATGCGGGTATTGGAGAGCTTGTCCATGGTGCCTGCGGGCAGGTTCTCGGACAGGCCCACCAATGTGAAGTTGGGGTGGATGTCGATCGCACCGATCTGCGACCCGTTCAGGCCGCCTTCGTGGGTCAACGCGCCCACGATGGCACCCGGTGCCACGCGGTCGCGATGGCCCACGGCCAGCTTGTAGGTTCGCATTCCGGCCTCGGGTCCACTGCGGCGGCCACCGCCGCCACGAGGTCCGTCGGAGCCCTCACGGCGCTCACGGTCACGCTTGCGCTGGGGGACCTCGGGCAGCTCTTCAGCCAGGAAGGGGCGGCCGTCCTGAGCGATCACAGCGAGGGCCGCAGCAATTTCAGCGGCATCCACGTCGTGCTCGTTCTCGTACTGCTCCACGAGCTCGCGGAAGAAGGAGAGATCTTCGGACTCGATGGTCTCCGCGATCTGGTTCGCGAAGTTCTCCTTGCGGGTGCGATTGACGTCCTCCACGGACGGCATGCGCATCTGCTCGACCGGCTGCCGCGTGGCCTTCTCGATGGCGCGCAGCAGGTACTTCTCGCGCGGAGTCATGAAGAGGATGGCCTCGCCCTTGCGGCCCGCGCGGCCGGTACGGCCGATTCGGTGCACGTAGGACTCGGTGTCGTGAGGGATGTCGTAATTGACGACCAGGGAGATGCGTTCGACGTCCAGGCCACGAGCGGCGACGTCGGTGGCGACCAGGATGTCGACCTTGCCGTCACGCAGTGAGTCCACGGTGCGCTCACGCAGGTTCTGCGGAATGTCACCGTTGATCGCTGCTGCGGTGTAGCCCCGGGCCTTGAGCTTGTCGGCGATTTCCTCTGTCGCGGCCTTGGTGCGGACAAAGACGATCACGCCGTCGTAGTCCTCGACCTCGAGCACGCGGGTCATGGCGTCCAGCTTGTGCGGGCCCATGACCTGCATGAAGCGTTGACGCGTGTTGGTGCCCGTGGTGGTCTTGGCCTTGACCGTGATCTCCTTGGGATCGCGCAAGTACTGCTGCGCGATGCGGCGGATGGCCTTGGGCATGGTGGCGGAGAACAGCGCGACCTGCTTCTCCTCCGGGGTCTGGCTCAGAATCTTCTCGACGTCCTCCGAGAAGCCCATGCGAAGCATCTCGTCGGCTTCGTCCAGCACCACGTACGCGATGTCGTCGAGCTTGAGCGAACCCTTGCTCAGGTGATCGATCACACGGCCGGGGGTACCCACGACGACCTGGGCACCGCGGCGCAAGCCGGCCAGCTGCGGACCGTAGGAGGAACCGCCGTACACGGGCAGCACAGTGAACTCGTCGAGGTGGGTTGCGTAGGAACCGAAGGCCTCGGCCACCTGGAGCGCGAGCTCACGGGTGGGGGCCAGCACCAGAACGCGGGTGGAACGCTGCGGGCCGTGCAGGTCGGACAGCTCAGCCAGCTTGGACAGTGCCGGAACCGCGAAGGCCGCGGTCTTACCGGTACCGGTCTGGGCCAGGCCCACCACGTCGCGGCCGCTCAGCAGAGCGGGAATGGTGGCTGCCTGGATGGGCGAGGGGTACTCGTACCCGACATCGTCGAGAGCGGCCAGGATGCGGCCGTCCACGCCGAGGTCGGCGAAGGTAGGGGTGTCGGGCTTGGAATCGGCGGGCTCAGGAACGTTTTCAGCGTCCTGGGGAGCCTCGGTAGTGGTGGGCGTCTCAAGCTCTGCAGCAGTTTCAGGGGTGAATTCAGTAGGCATGGGTGAACCTCGCTTCGGTGGGGTGGAAATGATTGACACCGGCGCGTGCGGTCCTACCGCGTGTGCCTCTGATCGACATGCCTGCTACGGCGAAACGATTTAATGAGGACATAAAAACCGGAATGATAACGCCCTACTCTAGCGCACATCGTCACGTTACGGAGACTCCCGTTCCAACAAGATGATGTTGGCCTCATCACGTACGGTGACATACGTCTCCCCATAGAGCTCCTCCGCGTACTCCGAGGCGCCTTGCGGAGGGTCCTCTCCCCACGTGCCACCTTCGCGGTCGATCACCACGAATTCGGGGGCGGGATCACCGGGATTGCCGATCCAGTGCACGTCCGCGCGGGACACCAGCCCGTTGATCAGCGTCAAGTCCGTTGCCACGGATGCGCCTTCCGGTACCGCCTGGACCGTGGCGCGCTTGACGCCCGCCCGCGGGTCCCCGCGCCACGCCTCCCCCGTGACCAACTGAGACAGCGGCTGCTGAGTTGCCACCACGAGCGCCACGCCCAGAGCCAGCCACGGGGCCATCTTTGCAAGTGTCCGGGGCGCACGAGTCCCGGCGCCGGATGCGCGAAGTCTCACCACGGCGTCGACGAGGGCGATGAACACGATGGGCATGATCACCGCGTTGTAGTGCCAGCCCGTTCCCCAATAACCGTGATTGGGCGACAGCATTCTCCAGGCCAGGGTGGGGAGCGCAATCAGCGCCAGCGGCGAGCGCACCGCAATCACCGCGCCGGCCGCAAGGGTCAGCAGCCACGTGCCCAGTTTCTGTTCCGGAACGAACAAGGAGATCACCGCTCCGGCCGGATCACGCAGGATTCCGGCGATGTCCAGTTTGTCCGCGTAGGCAAAGGAATCATTGGGGTTCAGACCGGGAAGCACCACCCAGATCGCCAGCAGGCTCAGCCCCACCCCCCACAGCATCAGCAGGGCACCCAGCAGGGCCGGCCGTTGCGCGGTGCGGCTCAAAGCCGCGCCGAATTCTCTCACCGTTGCCGCCGACGACGACGACGACGCCGCTCGCGCGCCCGGTCCGCGCTCGGTCGCCGGTTCGTACACGCGGTTCAAGAGCATCCCCGACACCCGCGCCGCGGGCCGGAACGCGTGACCAAACATGACCGCGCCCAACATTGCGACCGTCATACCCAGATCTTCCTTGACCAGGGCCACCGGCGCGCTCCACAGGGTTGCTGTGACCCACCGCCGTTCCCTCAGTGCTGCCACTGCGAGAGCCAGGAGCGGCACGGCGAGGGAGATCTCGTGGAACTGCACCGATACGGCACCCTGTAGACCGAAGCTCAACCCGTAGGCCACTCCGATCGCGGCGGCGGGTGCCGGCCGGAGGGAGCGGACGGCGCACCCTGTGACCACCCCCACCGAAATGCCCAACAGGACGTCCTGGGTGATCATCAAGGTCAGTGCGGAGGGGAACAAGCCGTAGACCGGCGCGAGCACCACTAGCAACGGATGAAAATGATCGCCGAGCAAATTGAAGTCGTGGCCTTTGATGTTGACCACGGGTGGCTGACCGGAGGCGTAAGACTGCAGCAACTGGGTGAAGATCGCGTTATCCCACGACGGCACGTCCCAGCGGTACCACTGGGACAGTGAGAAGAGCACGTACAGGGTCGTGCACGCCACTGCGATCGCACATGGCAACCAGGGCCCGACGCTGGGAGCCTTGACCCCGCGCACCACCAAGCCGCCCCTTGAAGGCTTGGAACGCGCGAACGAGGTGGACACGGTATTTCCTCACGTGGGTGGTAGTCGTGGGCAGGATATCCCAGCCCTCTCACCTGCAGATGAACATGTAAACGACATAAAATTCGGCAAAGGTCGGCGTGCCGATTGCTGCGGCCCCCGTACGAGCGAGTCGTTTATGCGTGTCGTAGGCCCGTGGAATGATGACGAGCATGTCCCTGGAAATGGTCGCCAGCACCGCGCAGCAACTCGGGTCCGAGCCCGTGCGGCTCCGCTGGTCACCGCGCGGATCGGTGCATCTGGGGCAGACCTTGTCGGTGCTTGGCCGCGGCACGAACGATCCCACGGTGAGGGTACTTTCCCCCGAGTGCGTGTGGATCACCACCAGGTATCTGGGCTCGGCCGTCTCCGCACGATTCACCCGCGGATCCGGTGGCACGGACACGACCGCGCTGGAACGGGACATCGTGGTTGATGCATGGGGCCCGGGAGCGGCCGCATGGATTTCACAGGCTCCACGGTGGTGTGGTGCCGCGGATGACTGGACTGATTTCGAGTCCTCCCCCGCCTACGGCCTACTCCCGGAACGATTGACACTGGCGCGCCGTCGGCACCCCGGACTGCGGTTGCCGGCCACCGGCGCGGTGATTGACCGGGCCGTCATCGCCATCATTGAGCAACGTGTCACGGCCATCGAGGCCATTCGTGCCTATCGCTACCTGGTCCGACTGGCGGGTGAACCTTCGCCCGGCCCCGCCCCCGTCGGAATGTACGCGCCCCCCACGGCGGAGCAGTGGCGCAAGATCCCGTCCTGGCAGTGGCACCGTGCCGGCGTGGATCCGCACCGGTCCGCGACCGTCATGCGAGTAGTTCAGCGCGCATCGGCGTTGGAACGCCTCGGGCTGCTCGAGGACCCCGTCGTGGTGCGTGCCAAATTGCAGACTCTCAACGGGATCGGTGTGTGGACCGCCGCGGAAATTACCCAGTGTACGCACGCGGACCCTGACGGGATCAGCGTGCGCGATTACCACCTGGCCGATTACGTGTGCTGGTTCTTCGACGGCGCACCGGGCTCGGACGAGCGCATGGAGGAATTGTTGGAACCGTGGCGGGGGAACCGTCAACGCGTGGTGCGGCTCATCAAGGCCAGCGGTCATCGAAAGCCGGCGTTCGGGCCACGGCTGACTCCCGCAGACCATCGCCGGCACTGATCCTGGGGGTCGAGTTCCGAATCAATGAATGGCCAAGTGAGGGTTGGTTAACCTAGCTAGCTAAATTTTGGGTGCCGGAGCACACTGAAGACATGAGCGAGCACGTCATCACCGAACCCCACAATGACAAGTACGGCGAGAAACTCAACAAACTTCGCGCCGGAGTCCTGGGCGCGAACGACGGCATCGTGTCCGTCGCTGCAACGGTGGTCGGTGTTGCCAGTGCGACAGCCAATTCATGGCCGATCCTGGTGGCCGGTTCGGCAGCCGTCATCGGCGGTGCCCTGTCCATGGCGCTGGGGGAATACGTATCGGTCTCCAGCCAGAAAGACTCGCAGGAAGCCCTGATCGCCAAGGAAGAACTCGAGCTCCGGGAAATGCCGGAGGCCGAACTGGAAGAACTGATCGGTATTTACCGGTCCCGCGGGCTGTCTCATGACACAGCTCGGAAAGTTGCGGTGGAACTGACCGAACGCAATGCCCTGCTGGCGCACCTGGATGCGGAGCTGGGCATCGATCCGGGAGACATTCCGAGTCCGTGGGCCGCAGCATGGGCCTCCGCGGTCGCTTTCCTGCTCGGTTCGCTGCTCCCGATGCTCGCCATCCTGCTACCCCCGTCGGAATGGCGGATTCCCGTGACGTTCGTTGCCGTGCTCGTGGCCCTGGCCATCACCGGCAGCCTGGGCGCGCGGCTGGGTGGTACCCCGCACGTGGGACGTGCCGCTGCTCGCGTGGTGATCGGTGGCGCCCTCGCACTCGGCGCCACATTCCTGATTGGATCTTTGCTGGGCGTGACTGCGGCTTAGCCGGCCGTCTCGAGAGCGAGATCTGGCCGCGCGGAAGGAATACCGCGCCGGTCCATCTCGAACAGAAAAAGACCCAGGGGCGCTCTCCGACCGGAGAGCACCCCTGGGCGATTAAGTCTTGAGCTGGGTCAGTTGGCCTGCTCGCCCTCGGCGGCCTGCTTCTCGACCTCGGCGCGAACCTCTTCCATGTCCAAGCCCTTGACCGCGTCAATGACCTGGTCCAGAGCGTTGGCCGGCATGGCACCGGGCTGGGAGAACACCAGAATGCCCTCCCGGAAAGCCATGAGAGTGGGGATCGAGGAAATCTGCGCTGCGGCAGCCAGTCCCTGCTGGTCCTCGGTGTCCACCTTGCCGAACACGATGTCGGAGTGCTGCTCAGATGCCGCCTCGTAGGTTGGAGCGAACTGCTTGCAAGGGCCGCACCAGTCTGCCCACCAGTCCAACAGAACAATATCGTTGTCGGAGATGGTCTGGCCCAGAGTGTCTTGGGTGATGTCTACAGTAGCCATGGAACCAGCCTAAAACGCCGGGAGTTTCAACCCCAGAGCGTTCACTGCGGGCACAAGACCCCGCCGGGGCGAACTTCGCGGAAGAAGCCGTGTGAACACGCAGCTTGGAATCTTGTCCTGGGGCGAGACCGCCGCTGACCCGACGACCGACCGCCGATGCACCCCAGCCCAGCGCCTCGCCCACGTGCTGGAACTCGGCTGCACCGCGGAATCCGTGGGGCTGGACATTTTCGGCATTGGTGAGGGCCACGGCCCCCACCGAATCAACCAGGATCCGCTGCTGCTCTTGGCTGCGATCAGTTCGGTGACCGACCGAATCCGACTGTCCGCCACGGCAAGCAACCTCACCACCGCAGATCCGGTACGTCTTGCAGAACAACCACCACGTTGTCCTTGCTCTCCCGGGGTCGCGCCGAGCTCGTCGCCGGACAGGGCGGGCTCCCCCGCGACCTGGAACTCTTCGGGGTCGACCCGCACCTCCGGGAAGAAATCTTCGAAGAACGTCTCGACCAGCTCCTCGGCCTGCTTCGCCCCGGCCCCTCAGACCTGCTCGGGACCTTCCGCGAGCGGGCTACGAACGTGGAGCTGCCCGCCACCGGACGGGACCCGCGAGATCTGGTGTGGGCGGCGTCGTCGGGCTCACCCAGGTCGGTCTTGCGCGCGGCGGGACACGGGCTCGGTGTGATGCTCAACGTCATGGAGGGCGAGTGGCGTCATCTGGTCCCCTACGTGAAGGCGTATCGCGAGGCGTTGCACGGGTTCGGGGACGAAGCCTCCGCGCGCGTGGGTCTCGCGGTTCCGGCGTTCGTCATTCCCGACGACGCCGCCCCCACCCCCTGGGAGGCGGCCGTCCAGCAGGCGCACCCCTACTTCGCCGCGGGCACACGCGCGTTCGGCGCAGCCTCGCCCGAGGTTTCACCTTGGACCCTCGACGAATTCGCGGCTCAGTGTGGACCGGAAGGTTCGCTCGTGGTGGGTGGGGTGAGCGACGTCGTCGACAAACTCGCGACCCTGCGCCGGGAACTGGGGGTGGAGCGAATCCTGCTGCGTGTGGATATCAACGGACTGCCGCACGAGAGCGCTCTGCGAACGCTACGCCTACTCGGCGACCAGGTGTTGCCGCGGTTGCGTAGCAACTCCGTTCGACTGGAGGAGCGCTAGGGCAAGGGCCTGTCCACGAGAACAGCCAGGCCGTCGAGCACTCGGTCAACACCGAAGGCATAGTTACTCCGGGCGTTGTACGCCCCACCCTGCGCCTGACCGGCGGAGGTCCCCACACGGGTGGCCAGGGGATAGTCATTCGGGGATACCAGTTCCTCGAGGACAGGTCCAGCAGCTTGCCACCAATCCGGTCCGGAGTTGTTCAGGGTTTCTCGGTCGGCAACGTCCAGCGCTGCCGTACGAGCAAAGTTGTTGAGGAAAGTCAGGGTCGCATCCAGAGTGATATCGCTGAGACCCAACCCTTGAAGACACTCGAGCTGTCGTTCATATCGCCCCAGGAAACCTGGGCCCAAGACTGGTTGCTCGGTGTGAATGGACGAAAGCCAGTCATGTGACAAGTACATCTGGAACGTATCGTCGATGACCGCCCCGACCCGATCGCGCCACGCCCCTGAATGGGGCAATGACCTGGCCGAACTGTCGAAAACATGATCCGACATAAGCGCTAAGAGGCTCCCTTTGTCTGGCACATGGGCATACAAAGTCATCGTTTTCACGCCGAGGTCAGCAGCCAAGTCCCGCATAGTCAGTCCACTCAAGCCAGCCGATCCAGCTCGTTCAATAGCGGTGCCAACCACGTCATCCACGGTGATGCGCGGACGCGGCCCGGGACGAACCGGCTTCTCGTCATGACCAACCCACAGCAGCCGAAGCTGCTTCTTCACGACCTCGAGGTCGTTATCCTCCGGGGTCTTGGGAATTTTCTGTGGCATAACTGCATTCTACCTAATGCCGTACGATGTACGGCATTAATCTAAGGAGCCCCCATGAACATCACCGCTTCTGCCATCTCCCTCAATGTGGACGACGTTCAAGCTTCAGCCGCGTTCTTCAAAGATCACTTCGACTTCCAGGAGGTCATGGCCCAGGATGGATTCGCCTCATTGAGCCGCGAAGACGCCGGGTTCAACGTGGTTCTCCTCCGAGCAGGTCTCGATACCTTCAAACCAGCCAGTCACGCGGGGACAGCCGGAACCGGCCTGCTCATAGTCTTCGAGGTCGACGACATCGACGCCGAATGGCACCGATTAGGCTCCCGCGACCTGGTGATCCCCACCGCCATCGAGACCGAGCCGTGGGGCGAACGGTACTTCCAAGTTCTTGATCCGAACGGGATCATCGTCCAGCTTGTTCAGTGGGTGGATGCACCCTGACCCTGAGTTCTACGACGAAAAAACCCGGACCTCACGGTCCGGGTCTTTCTCGAAGGCAGATGAGGTGTGTTCCTTCAGGACATACGCGACAGATCTCTCAAGACATCCGCATCACCAATCAGTATGGGTCATGCTCGAGGATGTCGAAGGCACGCCTGGTCATCACCGCCGTCATCGTGGAACACCGCAGCGTCAGCGAGGTCTCCCGCACCTACGGAGTCCACCGCTCCTGGATCTACCGGCTACTAGCCAGATACCGCGCCGAGGGCGAGAAAGCCTTCCAACCACGCTCCCGCCGGCCACGCACCAGCCCCGCAGCCACACCTGAGTCAACGGTCAAAACCATCACCGGTATCCGCCAACAGCTCGTGGCTAGCGGTGTCGATGCCGGCCCCGACACGATCGTTTGGCATCTGGCCCATCACCACAACATCACCATCTCCGCAGCCACCGTGGCCCGGATCCTCACCAAAGAGCACCTAGTCGCCCCGGCACCGAAGAAACGACCCAAATCCTCCTACGTCCGCTTCCAAGCAGACATGCCCAACGAGACCTGGCAATCAGACTTCACCCACTACCGGCTCACCGACGACACCGACACCGAAATCATCACCTGGCTCGATGACCACTCCCGCTACGCACTGCACATCAGCGCCCACCCACACATCACCGGACCGATCGCGCAAACCACCTTCCTCCACACCGCCGAAAACCACGGCTACCCCGCCTCCGTGCTCACCGATAACGGGCTGGTTTACACCACCCGCTTCGCTGGCCGCGGCCACGGACGCAACGGTCTAGAAACCGAACTCGCACGCCACTCAATCACCCAGAAGAACTCTCGACCCAACCACCCCACCACTTGTGGCAAAGTCGAACGCTTCCAACAAACCATGAAGGCCTGGCTCACCCGCCAACCCCATCAACCAGACACCATCACCGAACTACAAACCCTGCTCAATACCTTCGCCACCATCTACAACCACCACCGGCCCCACCGATCCCTGCCTCACCGAGCGACCCCAGCGACCATCTACAACGCTCGACCCAAAGCCACCCCGACCACCACGACCAACGACCGGCACTACAGAGTCCTTAACGACAAAGTCGACAAACACGGGAAACTCACCCTGCGAGTCAACGGCACAATGCACCACATCGGAATGGGCATCGAAAACGCCCGAACCCCCGTACTCAAACTCGTCGACGACCTCCACCTACGCGTTATCAACGCCGCCACCGGTGAGCTCCTGAAAGAGCTCACCATCGACACCACCCGCAACTACCAACCCCTCGGACGACCCCCAGGACCACCACCCGGACAGCAAAAAACCCGGACCCCAAATAAGGGTCCGGGTTGTCGCTGATCTCCTGAGAGATCACACGGTGGCAGATGAGGGATTCGAACCCCCGTAGGCATAGCCAGCTGATTTACAGTCAGCCCCCTTTGGCCGCTCGGGTAATCTGCCGCGGCATCACTCACGTGAATGAGCAATAAGGTGCCCCCGCGAGCGGGAGCACCTCAACATTACACAGGGATGAGCCCGACTCCAAAATCGGAGCTGTCAGTCCATGTGCCGAACGAGCTTGGTGACGAACGCGTCGGCCTGTTCGCGCGTCACGTCGCCCACGGCGACGGCACGATCCAGGTCTTGCCGGATGCCGTCCAATCTCCGCTGAACCGCCACGCCCTGACCGGTTATGGCCCCAGGTTGAACCACTGGAGGCGTCATGAGCGCACGGGGAGGCTGAGCCTGAGCGGCTCCCGAGCCACCGACGATCAGGCCTGCGGCAAGGGCCGTTCCTGCCAGGGCGCCACTGCCCCGGCGGAGTGCGGACCTGGAGGCCTTGACCCCGGGCACACGGATGCGCGGTTGTTTTTTCATAGGGAGAACGTGTCCTGACAAGGAAGAATGATGGGAAGAAGCAGAACGGCTGCTGTCGATCTGAGTCATGCACTTATCCTCACCTGCCGTCCTGAGATCCGCCTGTGCTCCCGATGACAAGTTGATAACAACTCCGGCACCGGAACGAGCACTAGGCTTGTCCGTAAGAGTTAACGACATCCCTGAAACTCCCAATGAAAGGAACATCGTGGCTTCAGAATCTTCGTTCGACGTGGTCAGCAAGGTAGACAAGCAGGAAGTCTCCAACGCGCTCAACCAGGCTCAGAAAGAGGTGTCCCAGCGCTACGACTTCCGCGGGGTGGGTGCCGAGATCGACTTCTCCGGCGAAAAGATCTTGATCAAGGCCAACTCCGAAGAACGCGCTCAAGCAGTTCTCGACGTGTTTCAGTCCAAGCTGGTCAAGCGCGGCATCTCCCTGAAGTCCCTGGACGACGGAGAGCCCTACGCCTCCGGCAAGGAGTACCGCATCGAGTCCACCATCAAGGAGGGCATCGCCCAGGACCAGGCGAAAAAGATCACCAAGCTCATCCGCGATGAAGGCCCCAAGGGCGTGAAGGCCACCATCCAGGGCGATGAGCTGCGCGTTTCTTCAAAGTCCCGTGATGACCTGCAAGATGTCATTGCCCTACTCAAGGGCTCAGAGCTGGAAGTTGATCTTCAGTTCGTCAACTACCGCTGACTCGGTCCATTCAGGGGAGGGAGAATGACTCGCGTATCAGTGGTGATTCCGGTTTATAACGCCCATGAATGGGTAGATGAAGCCGCGCATTCGGTTCTGAACCAAGATCACCCTGATCTAGAGGTGATCATTGTCGACGACGGCTCAACGGACCCCAAGACCATAGCTCTCATGGAGAACCCTCCGTGGCACGGGGTCAAAGTCATTCGAC
Source organism: Kocuria sp. WRN011 (assembly GCF_002295155.1). Lineage (NCBI taxonomy): Bacteria > Bacillati > Actinomycetota > Actinomycetes > Micrococcales > Micrococcaceae > Kocuria > Kocuria sp. WRN011. Next base: position 474,477 of record NZ_NSGI01000001.1, on the reverse strand, counting down.
AAGACAATGCAGGGTCGGCGGCAGCTCGGAATGCCGGCATCACCGCAGCAACGGGCGATTACATCCTCCCCGTGGACGCAGACGATTATATTGCCCCCACTTACGTATCAAAAGCGGCGCAGATACTAGATAGTGAGCCCACGATTGGGATAGTTTATGCACAGGCAGAATTCATGGGCGACGCTACCGGGCCATGGCAACTTCCCCCATATTCACTAAAGTTGATGCTAACCGAAGGCATCATCTTTGCAACCGCCTTGTTTCGAAAACAAGACTGGTTCACCGTGGGAGGCTATGATGAAACTCTATATTTTCGTGAAGACCACGACTTTTGGCTGAAAATCGCCTTGAACGCCTTATTGACAAAAATCCACGAGTCTATGATGTTTTGCGTAGGGTAAAACGAGCCTTAACGTAAATGAAGGTGCGGCCACGAATTAAGTCGCGGCCGCACCTTCATCTTGAATCGATTAGCGACCGTAGTAACCGCCGCTATGCGCCATGTTCTCCAGGCGTTCCACCCGGTCATCGGTCGACGGGTGAGTGCGGAACATGCTCTTGAGGCCGCCACCGCGGAACGGGTTGGCGATCATCAGGTGCGAGGTGTTGACCACCTTCTGATCGTTGGGATTCATGGGGCGCTGGGAGGCACCACCCTCAATCTTGCGCAGCGCCGAAGCAAGCGCGAGGGGGTCACCGGTCAGCTGAGCCCCGTCTTGGTCGGCGTCGTATTCGCGGGTCCGCGAGATGGCCATCTGAATGACCATGGCTGCCACGGGAGCCAGGAATGCCATGAGCAGCGCGACCAACGGGTTTCCCCCACGGTCACCACCGCGGCCACCAAAGATGGCGGCGAACTGCAAGAACTGCGCCGCCGACGTGATCAGACCCGCAACGGCCGCGGCTACCGATGAAGTCAGGATGTCCCGGTTGTAAACGTGCATCAACTCGTGGCCCAGCACTCCCCTGAGTTCCCGTTCGTCCAAGATCTGCAGAATGCCTTCAGTGCAGCACACGGCGGCATTCTCCGGGTTGCGTCCGGTCGCAAAGGCATTGGGGCTCATAGTGGGGGCAATGTATAAACGCGGCATGGGCTGGCCCGCCCGCTGGGAGAGCTCATGCACGATGCGGTACATGGTGGGCGCCTGCTGCGGCGTCACCTGGATCGCACGCATGGAACGGATGGCCAGTTTGTCGGAGTTCCAGTAGCTGTACGCGGTACCGACCAGGCCAATTACGGCAAAAATCACGATGAACACCGAGCTGCGCGTTGCACCGGCAATGATTGCGCCGATGGCCAGCAGCACCGCCCACATGCCACCCAACAGCAGCACGGTTTTCAGCCCGTTGTAATGCTTGTGCATTCCACCTTCTCCTCCGCACCGGCATTACTACGCACAGATCACGGGCGCCCGCCGGTAAAGACAATGACGATCCATTCGGACAACGTCCAACCTTCTGGAAGTGTTCCCCACCAGCCTGTGACATCGCCGGGATTCTCCGCGCTATCCGCGTTTCGATCGCCCACGTCCTCAGCCGGGGGCAGCACGGGTTCAACAGTCGGTACAGCTGGCGACGGCGCATTGGGATTCACCGCGGGAGCGGTGGGTTGGGTGCCCGGCCCGTCCAGCGGCGGGATTTCAGGCAACGACGGCGCTCCCGGCCTCACCGGCGCGCCCACCTCCGGGGCGCCCGGCTGGGGTTGCGGAATGCCCGGGTTCGTATTGCCGGTTCCCTCAGGTGCCGCGTTCCCATTCCCGTTGCCGTTGCCGTTGCCGTTGCCGTTGCCGTTGCCCGGGTTACCAGAATTCCCTGGGCTGTCGTTTCCGCTGTTGTCCTCGCCCGGGAGCTCTGGGACATCCGTACCTGGAATATCCGTACTTGGAATATCCGTACCTGGATCGTCTGTATCCGGATCGCCGGGTACAGGATCGCCGGGCACTGGGTCTTCAATGCCAGGTGCTTCAGGGACAGGTACTTCGGGAACAGGAGTGATCAACGGATCCGAAGTGTCAATGGGCCCGGGGATCTCGGGCGTCCCATCTTCTTCATCACCGTCAAGCGGGTCCACAACCGGGCCGTCCAGAGGACCCGTATCTTCCGAAACCGGAGGTTCAAGAGGCAGCTCAGGGCCCGGCAGGGTGGGAATGAATGGTACTTCGAGCTGGGGAATATCGGTATCCCCAGGCAACGAGGGCATGTCGATGCCCGAAGGGGTATCTCTCGAAGACGACGAGTCCGGGCCCGAGTCCCGGTCCGAGTACGGGGGCAGTAACGCACCAGTACCAGCGAGGACGTCACCGGGCTGCTCGCCGCTGGCTCTCTCACCGCCAACACTCGGACTTTGTGCCCCCAGTGGCGCACCGGTCACATCGGATTCTTTCCCGTCCGATCCGCCGTTGGATTCGCCTTCTGCCTTATCGGCACCCGCGTTTGCTTGGCGGCCGCCGGAATCGCCAGTGGGGGGATCAGCTTTGCCGTTGCCACCGGCTTCCGCCTGACCCTCGGCTTCATCGGAGGTATCGGATCCGGCAGAAGAACCTGGGCCGCCACCGGAGTCAACATCCGAGGACCCGTCCGCAGAGCCAGCAGAACCCCCGGCGGTATCACCGGTAGATGCGCCCTCTCCCGTGCCGACTCCGGCGGGCCCATCCGTGGCCGGCTGCGCCTGCCGTGTGATCTCCACTTCGGACGAGTCCGGTTGGACCGCAGTCACGATGCCCGCGGTGCCCGCTCCGGCAACGGCTACACCAGCCGCCGCGAGAATGACCTTGGTGGCCGAGCCTGCCAGGAACCCGCCGGCTGCAGTAGTGGCGACCGCCCCCGACGCCGCCGCTCCCGCGCTGCCTACAGACGTGGCCGTGGCCACTGCAGGAACTGAGGCGCCCTCGGCACCGGCCCCGAGCGGCGCCGTCGTCCCGGACAACCAACCCGAGACGCCAGCGGCGCCCCCGGCACCCGCCGTGCCGAGTGCGGCAATGAGCCGCTCCGAGGCATCGCCCCAGAGAGGCAAACCAGCCAGGATGGGCAGGATCCAGCCGCGCAGGCCCACACCCAGGTCCTGGAGCTGGAGGTATTCGGCGGTGCACCGTTCGCAGGAATCGAGGTGGTCCTGCATGAGCTTCATCTTGGACGGGGTGAGCGTGCCGCGCACGAACGCTCCCAGCTGCGCGGAGTATTCACCGCATTCCTCGAGCGCCTGAGCGGACACGTGCTGCTGCATGTACGCGGTGCGGAGGCCATCGCGGGCGCGCTTTCCCAGTGCGGAAACAGCGTTGGGTTGCATACCCACCGCGGAGGCGACCTGACGGGGCCGATATCCCTCGATCTCCAGGTACCACAGCACCTCTTGCCAACGCTCGGGCAGTGAGGCGAAAGCCCTGGCAACCACGGCGGCGTCGACCTGTCGCACCAGGGTGTCGTCGAAGAGCTGGACACGATCCAGTTTGCCCTGCTCTTGGGGTTCCTGCGGTTGGGTGCGATTGAGGTCATTGGCCCGATCGGCGGCCAAGCGTGAAACGGCGGTGACAAGGTAGGCGCGCAAGAACTGTCGCGGACCACCACCGGATTTCAGGAGCGCGAGCACACGTGTGAAGGCCTCCGAGGTGATGTCCTCGGCCTCGGCCTGGCTGTGGGTGTGTAAACGGGCTACGGCGAACACCGCGCCACGATGACGCTCGTACAGCTCACCGAACGCCTGGTTATCCCCGTTTCGGACAGCGTCGAGCAACGGCTCGTCGTTGGCCGCTGGTGTCGAATTCTGCTGGCCGTCCCTCGGAGTGGGACGTCGGTGATGTTCCATGGCGCCTTAAGGGTGCTGACAGGTCCATCTATTGTGTCAGCACACCGGCACTACATGGCTTGAGATACCGACTGTGACAAAACCGATACCAAGTGTTTCAAGAGGTGGGCCGGGGGTGCGGTGTCTCCCCTCGTCCGCACCCCCGTCTCCTATGTCACCCGTCTCTCCCCCATCCCGAGCAGCCCACTCGGAAGTTGGTCGCTCTAGCCCACCGCGACGCAGGGCCCTCCCCGGTCCTTGTGCTCCGACTGCGGCGGTACGGCGACCTCCGAGCGAAAAGGCCGTCCGGAATCACACGCAGCCCGCGCGAGATTCACTATGTAGACAGCCGAACGTCCGAATCGTGACGCGAAAACCGAAAAGATTTTTGGAACCCTCCGAGTGAGACGCACGCCACTCAGCTCTATTGTGAGCTACTCAAAATAAAGTTATGGTGGTTGCCATGGAGACCACGCAGACAGGCGCAAGCCACCCCTCACAGCAGGAGTGGGCCGAGCAGCTGCGTTCGAACGGACGCAGGGTCACCAAACAACGTCTCGCGGTACTCGACGCGGTGGACGCAATGCCTCACGCCACGGCGGACGACACCGTACGGCGGGTCCGTCAGGTCCTACCGAACATCTCTGTTCAGTCCATCTACGTGGTCCTCGCGGATCTCACGGCCATTGGCATGGTGTCCAAGTTCGAACCGCCCGGTTCGCCTGCGCGCTACGAAACCCGCACCGGAGACAACCACCATCACGCGTATTGCATCAACTGCGGAATGATCGCGGATGTCGCGTGCGCGGTGGGGCACTCGCCGTGCCTCACGCCCTCGGAGGACCACGGCATGAAACTGCTGTCCGCCGAGGTGGTGTATCGGGGGATCTGCGCGCAATGTCAGCAAGACATGGCGAACAGCTCCGCCGTTCAGTAATTGACCGCACGTCCGTCGGATCCCGTCCATCACCCAGGAGGAACCATGTCTGACACCACTCCCCATGAACACGGCCTGCGAATGACTGGCTCGGCCACCACCGACCAATTGGGGAAGAAAGTAGCGTCCGACGAGCACTCGCTGTCCGTCGGTGCTGACGGCCCCATCGTTCTCCATGACTCGTACGTGGTCGAGAAGCTCGCGGCTTTTGACCGCGAGCGCGTTCCGGAGCGAGTGGTGCATGCCAAGGGCTCCGGTGCTTTCGGTGAACTCGAAATCACCGAGGACGTCTCCCAATACACCAAAGCTGCCGTGTTCCAGCCGGGTACCAAGACTCCTATGCTGGCTCGTTTCTCGCAGGTGGCCGGCGAGCAGGGGTCTCCGGATACCTGGCGCGATCCCCGTGGTTTCTCGCTGAAGTTCTACACGACCGACGGCAACTTCGACATCGTGGGTAACAACACCCCGGTCTTCTTCGTCCGTGACGGCATCAAGTTCCCGGACTTCATCCACTCCCAGAAGCGGCTTCCGGGCTCGGCACTGCGTGACAACACCATGCAGTGGGATTTCTGGACCCAGTCCCCCGAGTCCGCGCACCAGGTGACCTATCTGATGGGCCCCCGCGGTATCCCCAGGTCCTACCGTCACATGAACGGTTACGGCTCGCACACCTTCCAATGGGTCAACGCGGCCGGCGAACGTTTTTGGGTCAAGTACCACTTCGTTTCGGACCAGGGCGTCGAATGCTTGACCGGTGATGAGGCGGAGAAAATCGCCGGCGCGGACGCAGATGCCCACCGCCGCGATCTCTACGAAACCATCGAGAACGGCGACTTCCCTTCGTGGACCGTGTACGTGCAGATCATGCCGTACGAGGACGCCAAGGCCTACCGGTTCAACCCGTTCGACGTCACCAAGACGGTCTCCAAGAAGGACTACCCCCGCATTAAGGTGGGTAAGTTCACCCTGAACCAGAACCCCCTGAATTACTTCGCTCAGATCGAGCAGGCTGCGTTCTCCCCGGGTAATACGGTCCCGGGCGTGGAGATCTCCCCGGACAAGATGCTGATGACCCGCGTGTTCTCCTACCCGGACACCCACCGTCACCGCATTGGTGCGAACTTCGCGGATCTGCCCGTGAACTACCCGTACCGTTCCGAGCAGAACTCCTACTCGCACGACGGCCCCATGCGCTACTCGTTCAAGCACCCCAATCAGCCGGTTTACGCCCCCAACACCACGGGTGGCCCGGTTGCCGGTGGCAAGGATGCCGCTGATGAGCTGCGTTGGGAATCCGACGGTGATATGCTGCGCGCCGCGGCCACCCTGCACTCCGAAGACGATGACTTCGGTCAGGCGGGCACGCTGTACCGCGAGGTCTTCAACGACGAAGAGAAGGCCATGACGGTCGAAAACATCGCGGGTCACGTGGGTGACGTGGCCGACGAGGCCATCCAGGAACGCGCCTTCCAATACTGGGAGAACGTTGACGCCGACCTCGGCAAACGCGTACGCGAGGCCGTTGCTCGCGATGCTGGCAACGACGCGTACGGCATCTGATCGTTCGTTCTCTCGGGCCGGTCAGTAGCTGATCGGCCAGTCACCGAGCAGAAGGTCCCGTTCCCACTTCACGCGGGGACGGGACCTTACTCGTTCCGGGGCCACTTCCTTGTTCCCGGTCAACTGCCTCCTGGCCCACCTTGTCCCGACCCATTCCGCGGCCTCATGGACGACGCCGCCGCCTCAGACGGTCTCGACCAACATCTCCCGGCCCTTCCGGTCTTCGGCGGCAAGACGCTCATTGAGTTTCTCGCCTTCCACGTCCACGTTGGGCAGGATCCGGTCCAGCCAGCGCGGCAGCCACCACGCGTGTTTGCCGAGCAGCTGCATGGTGGCGGGGATGAACGTGGTGCGAATCAGGAACGCATCCATGGCCACGCCGAACGCCAGGGCGAACCCGATGGGCCGCACCACGGACACGTGGGCGAAGATGAAGCCTGCGAAAACGGACACCATGATCACACCGCACGCGGTCACCACGGTGCCGCCCTGTCGATAACCGACCCGCACGGCGTCGTGCGCCTCGAAGCCTCGCATGTACGCCTCGCGCATGCCCGAGACAATGAAGATCTGATAGTCCACGGACAGCCCGAACAGCACCCCCACCAGCAGGATGGGCAGGAACGCCAGAATGGGTCCGGGGTCGTGCACGCCGAAGAAGTCAGCTCCCCAGCCCATTTGATAGACCATGACCACCGCGCCGAAACTAGCGACGGTGGAGAAGATGAAGCCCAGCGTGGCCATCACGGGCACCCAGATCGAGCGGAACACCAGCAGCATGATGACCAGGCACAGCACCAGCACAATGGCCATGTAGACGGGCAGGGCGGCGTTGAGCGTGTCCGAGATGTCGATGTTGGCCACGGTCTGCCCGGTGAATCCCACGTCGGTGCCGGTCGCGTCCTGAATCTCCTCACGCTGGTCCCGCAGGTCCTTGACGAGTTCTTCGGTGCGAGAATCCGCCGGACCGGTCTCCGGTGTCACGGTCACGAGCGCGGTGCGGAAGTCGTCGCTGATGGTTGCCGGCACCGCGGTAACCACACCGTCCATGCCAGCGATGTACTCGGCGGCATCCACGGCCGCGGCGTTGGCCCGCTCGCGGGTCGGGCTTTCATCCGGCAGCGACACCATGGTGACGATGGGAGCGTTGGCCCCCGCGCCGAAGTTCTCGGAGACCACGTGGTAGGCGGTGTTGGCGGTGGACCCGGGAGGTTCCGCGGCGCCGTCGGGCAGGCCGAGCCGCAATTGCATAGCCGGCAGTGCCAGGGCCAGAAGCACGACCACTGCCACAGCGATCATCGCAATGGGGTGCTGCGTCACGAACGCACCCCACCCCTTGTTGGCGCGCGCCAGGGCGAGGGCTTCCGGTTCGTTGCCGGCAGCCAGGGCCTCGCGCCGGACATCGGCTTCGATGCGCTGGGCCTGGGCTCGCGCGGACATTCGGGAAGCCAGCTCACCCGCCGACGCCGCTGGGCCCACCTCACGTTGTCGAGCCACCTTCTCGCCGTTTTCGGTGAACCCGCGCTCGCGCCATTTCTTGGCGGGCACTGCACGGTGGCCGACCAGGGACAACAACGCCGGGGTCACGGTGACCGAGGCCAGGATGACGAGCATGACGGTGCCAGCGCCGGCCAAGCCCATGGTCCCCAGGAAGGGGATGCCCACGGTGGCCAGGGCCGCCAGGGCAATCACGTTGGTCAAGCCCGCGAAGAGCACGGACGTGCCCGCGGTGCCGGTGGCCCGCGCGATGGATTCCCGCAGCGGGATTCCGTCGAGCACGTTGGTGCGGTGTCTGTGGGTGATGAGCAGTGCGTAGTCGATCCCCAGGCCCATGCCCAGCATGAGTGCGAGCACCGGATCGGTGGCGGTCATGTCCACCACGGAGGACAACGCGTAGACCAGGGCCACTCCGGTGCCGCACCCGATCACGGCGCTGACCACGGGCAGCCCGGCCATGACGATACTGCCCAGCACGATGAACAGGACGACGGCCGCCACCGCAATACCGATCAGCTCCGTGGAGCCCACGAGCCCTGAGACGTCCTGGGTGATCTCCACGGAATAGTCTGCAACGACACCTGCTGGCAGCGCCCCACTGATCGCCGAGGTGACGTGATCGCGTTCTTCAGCGCTCATGGACGTGGTGCTCTCCGAGAAATCCACGACCCCTCGGGCGACTGTCCCGTCCTCGTTGACGAATCGTTGTTCCTCGGTGAGCGCCGTCTGACGCTGGGCCGTACTCAGTTCTTCCGACCGTGACTCGAGTTCCTGCCGGGAGTCCCGGAGCTGGGCCTCGCCCTGCTCAAGTTGACTCTGGCCGTCCTCGAGTTGCTCGATCTGATCGGCCATGGCGGGATTCGCCTGAGCCGCTTGCTCTCTACTCGGGTTTCCCGGCAACTGCTCCAGGGACCGGTCCAGCTGTTGCTAAGCGCGGTCCAAGTCGCGGCGCTGCTGCTCGAGCTCACGTTCGCCACGTTGGAGCTCGTCCTGACCCGAGTCCAGTTGTTGCTGCCCCTCGGCCACGCTCCGCGCGGCGCCGTCCAGTTGCTCTTGGGCCTCGAAGGGGTCCGTGATCGAAGAAATGACCGGGACGTCCTCAACGGCACCGTCCAGGGCCGAAGTGATCTCTTCCCGCTCCTTCTCGGAAAACGCTTGACCGCCCGTCGTACGGAACACCACGGCGCCTGAGCCGAAGGTGGCCTCCGGCATGCGCTCGTTCATCTCGTCCAGCACCCGCTGATACGGGGCGTCCGGAACCGAGTACTGGCTACTGGTTCCCTTGGCGAACACGAATGCCGCTGCTCCGGCGAGTGCAAGGATCATGAGCCACACGATCATGACGGCCGGAGCTTTCCGGGCACACCAGGCGCCTACCCGGTACAGCAGCGTGGCCATTAGTGCTGTTCGTCTTGCTGTTGGTTCTCCTGCTGTGCGACCAGGTCGAGAAGCTCTCGCAACTGCTGGGTGGGAATCGTAGCCACCGGCGGCAGCGCATTCACGCACATGCCCGCCGCACCCGAATCCACCACGAACTTCAACACCTCACGCGAGGGTGCCGCGCGAACCTGCAGGCTGGTGTCCAGGGCCGCAATTTCCGCGGCGGAGGTGAACACCATGATGGTGTCCGGCGCCGCGTTGGGGTCCTCCGGTTGGACCATCACCGGCATGGACTTGCCGTCCTGATCCCGTGTTCCGAACAACAACTGACCGTTGGGGTTGAGGACGGCTGCGAGCAAGCCGGACATGTTGTTGTCCAGCAGGGCTTCCTTGACCGGTCGGTTCTGCGGGGTCCTGTTGACCCATTCGATTTGTTCGCGCTTGATGCGCATGGGGTTTTCTCCCCCGGGGTCGTACACCAGCTCGTCGTACTGCGGGTCCGTGGCGACCATGTTGAGCACGGCCCCGGACGGCTGTCGGAACAGCACGGGTTCGGTCTTCTCGGAGTCCTTGTTGTTCTCACGGAACACCGTGCGCGCTTCTTCGGTGGTCGTGTAGACCGCCAACGCACGGGTGCCGTCCTTCTGCCCCAAGGCCTGCACACGAATATTGGATTCCGGACCCACAGGCTGGCCGTCTTCGCCCGGCACCAGGTCGGAACCGGTGATGTCCAGCAGCACCATTCCGGTCATGGCCTCGCGGAGCACATTGGCCATGGCCTGGTCCACGGGGTTCGCGACGTACTGGGCGATGGCCGCGCGCAACCGGGGGTGGGCGTCGTCGGCCTGGGCGCTCTGGTCCTCGGCGGGGTCGACGAACTCGAGGTCGATTCCCTGTTCCCCCGTGATGCCGATGGCCCACTCGGGCGTGCGTGCCACGGTGCGAGGGTAGGTGCCGAGATGCGTGGCAATGTCCTGGGCTCCGTACCGGCCTTCGTTCGAGAATTGCGGTGGCAGGTCGTGGTAGTTGTACCGAGCGGCGAATCGGTATTCAGGGTCTGGCCAACCCTTCGCAGCGATCGTGACGCTTGTGGAGAACCACGTCCCGCGTCCCTTGAGGTAGCAACTGCGTTGCAACTCTTCGAGTGAATCCAACACGGGGCTGCCCTGTTTAATGGGCCCGGCCGCACCGGGGATAGCCGTGCCGTCCCGGTTCTCCGCAACTCGCAAGTACACGCGATCACCCTGCGGCTTGAAATCGACACGCATGGAGTCCCAGCCGGACTCGGTCCGAAGCACGGACAGCACCCAACGCCCGATCTCCGCCACCAGCTCTCGTTCGCTGCGTGTACCGGAGTTCTGTTCGGCGTGCGGAGTTGAGGTCATGGTGAGTAGGTGTCCCTTCGGCCCGGCAACCCGGCGCCCATTGGTAGAGCGGGATTCCCCCGCGTTCCTCTGCAAACAACCCTATCGAACGCGGCCGCGACGTCAGCAGCCTGAGATCTTTCTGCCAGACGCGGTCAAAACCGCCATGGGCTGCACAGAGGGGCCGTGCCAGTTGTTAGCCTGGGTGGTATGACAAAAACGTTGCAGGAGCTGATCGACGCTTCGATTTTCATCTCCACCGAATACCAGGCAGTGCTGGCGGAACTGTCTCAGGGTGCGGATTGGGACGTGGATTTTTCCGCGCCGTCGTTCACCCTGCAGACGACCCCGCCGGTCACACTCACCCCGTACCTGTTGGGCACCGAGTCCGCCTCCCGCGGTACCTGGATCTGGTCCTGGCAGGAACTGGGTCACTTCAACCCTGAGGTCGTCTCCGCAGCCGTCCAGGCCAAGGAGGCCGGCCAGCGGCTGGAAGTCGACGAACTCACCACCGACGAACAGCCCATCCAGGATGGCTTGGCACGTCGCTTGACCTTGGCCTCCAAGGCCGTCACGGGTCTGTACGCCCACTACCCCGCACGCGCCGGTGGCAACATCACCGCGTGGTTGTTGCTCGAGGGCGATGCTTTCGAGCTGCCCCGCCTGACCGAGCAGCGCATGATGCAGGTGATCGGCGAGTCCCTGACCACCGACACCGCCGTGGACCACAATCTGGCCGTGAACAGTTATGCCGCCCTGCGAGGCGCTCACGTCGAGTGGGACACGGATGCAACGTGCGTGGTCACCGTTCACGACGGCGCTCAGCGCTTCTGGTTCGATGATCACCAGATCACCGGGGTAGAACCCGCCGAACCTTCCGTCGGTGAGAAGGAACTCGAGGAGCTCGAGCGCCAGGCCGAGACCCACCGCGAGGCCCTGCGCGAGGATCGCCAGGTCGCCATGAAGCTCGCCGTTCAGCTGGGCGAGCTGCAACGTGCCGAGGCCGAGGAGAAGAACGAGCGCGAACGCGAGGCCGCTGAGAACGAGCGTCGTGAGCGCGAGGCGGCCAGGGCGGCGTCGGCGACCGAGGAAGAGCCCCTGCCCCAGGAGCTGTCCACCGAGGACATTTCGGCTCCCGAACCGGAACAACCCGAGGACGACGTTGCGGTTCCCGCGAGCGAGGTGCGCGACGGCGATCGCCCGTTCGACCAGGAGCCCACCCAGGAACCGGCCGTTCCCGGTCGTGTGCAGACAACCGTGCTGCCGGATCCGGAAGACAAGGGCGAGCCCACTGCGGGCCCGCAGGCGTCCCCGCAGCCGGACACCACCACCATGGCGCGCATTCCCGAGCCGGACCTGGCTGCTTCCCAGCCGGGTATCCCGCGCGAGGAAGAAACCGTCGTGGCCGATCGTGGACGTGACGAGCGCGAGGTCGTGGAGGTTCGCGAAGACCTCGAGATCCGTGAGGTGCGCGAGCAGGACGCCGCCGCCCGCCGGGAAACCGTGGCCGGCCCCGATGCCGCCGAGGACATCTCCGCTCCCGCCGTGGTCGACGGCGAAGAAGTGGAGACCAACGAGCAGTTGGAAAAGAAGGGCGAAAAGAAGAAGGGCTTCTTCAGTCGTTTCTTCGGAGTGTGATCGAGTGGCCGTCCGCCGTTAGGATCGGACGGTGACTTATAACGCTGAGACCGGCTCGGGACCTGATCGTAAGAAAAGGACCCGGGCCGGTTTTCTGTACGGGTTCGGCGCCTACGGCCTGTGGGGCCTGCTGCCTCTGTACTTCGTGCTCCTGCTGCCCGCCACCGCGTACGAGATCGTCTCGATGCGCGTGCTGTTCTCGGTGCTGTTCTGCCTGATTCTGCTGGCACTCACGCGATCGCTGGGCACGCTGGTGCAGCTTTTCCGGGACGGCAAGGCGGTCATTGCCCTGGTGATCGCCGGTGTACTGATCGCCACGAACTGGCTGCTGTACGTTGTGGCCACCACCACCGGCCACACGCTGGAAGCCTCCCTGGGGTACTTCATCAACCCCATCGTGGCGGTCCTGCTGGGCGTGATCGTCCTGCGCGAGAAGCTCCGGCCCCTGCAGTGGGCTGCGATAGCGGTGGGCTTTCTGGCCGTGCTCATCATGTCCGTGGTCTACGGATCCGTGCCGTGGCTGTCGCTGGCGCTGGCCTTCTCATTCGGCTTCTACGGGCTGGTGAAATCAACGATCGGCGGCCGTTATCCGGCACTCGTCACGCTCACCGGTGAGACTGCGGCGATCGCTCCCCTGGCATTGGCGGCCGTATTCTTCCTGAACTCCGACGGTCAGATCACGTTGTTCTCCGAGGGCGCGGGCCACTTCTGGCTGCTGGCGTCCTCCGGCATCATCACGGCGGTCCCCCTGCTGCTCTTCGGATCCGCGGCCGCCCGGCTGCCCCTGAGCACCGTAGGCATGATCCAGTACGTGGCACCGATCGGCCAGTTCATCTTGGCCATCACCGTGCTCAACGAGTCCATGCCGCTGGAGCGCTGGATCGGTTTCGGTATCGTGTGGTGCGCCGTGCTCCTCATGATTCTCGACGCCGTTCGCGCACCTCGCGCACGCAGGCTGCAGCGCGAGCGGGACGCGGCCTAGCCCCTGCTCCTGCGCGGGTGCGGCGAAGGCCGGGGCGCACCGGGATTCCTCGTGGAATCCTGGCTGGCCCCGGCCCTCATCATGCGTTCGCCTCGTGACGACGGCGCCCGCTCAGCGGGTCGGTTCGCTCACGCGGGAGCGCTCCCCCTGTTCCGGCTGATCCGGGTTACCGAACCCATCGGGCTGCTCCGGGTAGTCCGGATCCAGCTCGTCGACCTCTTCCGGTGACCGTCGAATGTTGATGATGGAGAGCACAAGTCCGCCCCACACCAGCACGATAGCGACGACCATCATGACGATTGCGGTGGTGCTCATCGGGCACCTCCTTCGTGATTGTCATGGGTGGGCTGGCCCGCGGAACGGGACGCCGGGGCGTCGTCGGCGGTTGCCTTGCCCTCATCCCAGGGAGCGCGCTGGTGCACCACGGTGCCGTGTTGAATGGCGCGCAATGAGTAGTCCTGATCCAACGCCGGGCTGCGCATCGCGGTGTCTCGGTAGTGGGTGAAGGACTTGTCCTGGGTCAGCATGTCGCGGTCCAGGTAAGCGTCCTGCACGCTGGGCGCGGGGCTGGTAAAGGCCGCCGCCGTGCGACGGGACCAGGGCAGCTTGGACAGCAGGTACGCGATGACCACCAGGCTGCCGGCCATGCCCCAACCGAACACGTTCACGAACCAGGCGGGCATGTCGTTGTACCCCTCGGCCAGGTTCAGCGTGAGCTGGTCGATCAACATGTAACCGAGCACCACGGGTGTCACGGCACCGGCCACGATCATCCAGGTGCGGCCCAACTTGAAGGAGGACACCGAGTTGAGGTGATCGCGCAGGGTGGGCAGGGCGGAGAAACCAGCGGTCAGCATGAGCACCGACACCAGTGCGGCTGCCACAATGCCGAAGTTGTTGACGAATGCGTCCGTCACGTCCAGCAGGTTCAAACCCGTGGTCGTGGGGAAGAACAGCAGCGAGACAGCAGCCAGCGGGATGACCACCACGGCCACTGCGGTGCGGCGGCTCAGGCCCAACTTGTCGCGGAAACCGGCCACGATCACTTCCACGATCGAGATCATGGACGTGAAGCCTGCGAAGGCCAGCGCGCCGAAGAACAGCACACCGATCAGCACGCCGAACGGCGCCTCCGAAATGATGGTCGGGAAGGCGATGAACGCCAGACCGATACCCGAGGTCGCAACATCACCGACGCCGGTGCCCGCAGCGGCGGCCATGAAGCCAAGTGCCGCGAACACGCCGATACCCGCCAGAATCTCAAAGCTCGAGTTGGCGAAACCTACCACCAACGCCGAACCGGTCAGGTCCGACTTGGGCTTGAGGTAGGCGGCGTAGGTGATCATGATGCCGAAGCCCACGGACAGCGAGAAGAAAATCTGTCCGTACGCGGCAACCCACACGGACGAGTCGCCCAGGGCCTCCCACGATGGAGTGAACAGGGCGTCCAGACCACCGGCTGCGCCGGGCAGGGTCAGAGCGATGCCCACCATGATCAGGAACATGACCACGAGCAGCGGAATCAGGATCGCGTTGATGCGGCCGATGCCCTTCTGCACGCCCATCATCAGAACGACCAACAGGGCCAACCAGGCAATGGCGGTGGCGATGAAGACCGGCCAGATGAAGTTGAAGCTGATGGTGACTTCTTCGGAGACCTGCATGTAGTCGGACATGAAGAAGGCCGCCGGGTCATCTCCCCACGCCTTGGTGAAGGAGAAGATCGTGTACTGCATGGCCCACGCCAGAATGATGGCGTAGTACAGCGAGATGATCACGCAGATGCCCAGCTGCCACCAACCGATGGCCTCGAGCTTGGGGTGCAAGCGGCGGTACGCCAAGGGCGCGGAGCCACGGTAACGGTGACCCACCGCGTAGTCGAGCATCAACAGAGGGATGCCGGCAGTCAGCAGTGCGACCAGATAAGGGATAAGGAACGCGCCGCCACCGTTGTCATACGCGACATAGGGGAAACGCCAGATATTGCCCAGACCAACGGCGGAGCCGATGGCGGCAAAGATGAACATGGTGCGTCCCGAGAAAGCCTCGTTGGAAGCGCCACCACGTAAAGGTTTTGTGGACATTCGATGATCCTCACAGGGGGAACACATCCCGCCCGAGCATCAGTCTGGATCACAGCGTAACGCGGGGCGGTTTTTGGATAGCCCCCAGCTTACTGAGGTATCAGCCTTCTCGGTGGACCACCGCGTGGGCAAATTCGATCAGTGCCGCCTTGGTCACGGTTTCGGGCAGCGGCTGGATCGCCGCAATGGCGTCATCGGCCCACCGGTTGGCCGTGTCCCACGCTTCCGCGGACACCGGGTGCTCACTGACGGCGGCCACGGCCCGTGCCAGTGCCTCATCGCTGGAGAGGTCCCCGTCGATGAGTTCCAGGACTTCGCGTGCGGAATCCGCCACGGCCTGGTCCGCGCTCTGCGCATCGCGGCGCAACAGCAGGACGGGCAGCGTGTCCACGCCTTCGCGCAGATCCGTGCCCGGAGTCTTGCCGGAAACGTCGTCGTGGCCGGTGAGATCGATGATGTCATCGGCCAGTTGGAAGGCCAGACCCACCTTCTCGCCGTATTCGACCATCATATTGATCACGTCTCGCGGTGCACCGCCCAGCAGCGAACCGAACTGGCCGCTCGCGGCGATCAGCGAACCGGTCTTGCCGGCCAGCACGTTGAGGTAGTGCTCCACGGGATCCTGACCGTCCACGGGACCCGTGGTTTCCTGCAGCTGACCGATGACCAGCCGCTCAAAGGTCTTGGCCTGGATCAACAGCGGTTCCTGGCCGAGTTCGGACACCATGGCCGATGCCCGGGCGAAAATCAGGTCACCGGTGAGAATGGCAACGGAATTGCCCCACACGGTCTGCGCGGTCTCCACACCGCGGCGCAGGGGGGCCGAATCCATGACGTCGTCGTGGTAGAGGGTGGCCAGGTGGGTCAGTTCGACAACCGCCGCAGCTTCGATCACGTCCTGGTTGACTTCACCGGCGGCTTCTGCGGCGAGCAGCGTGAGCAACGGACGAACGCGCTTGCCACCGGCCTGCAGCAGGTGACGGGCGGTCACATCCGCGAGTTGATCGGTGGAGCGCAGAGCCTCTTCCAGCCGCGTTTCGATCTGCGCGAGTGATTCCACGACAAGTGGACCCAGGTGGTCGTCCTGGGCAATGAGCTCAAATCCTGCGGGCAAACGCAATGAGCCATTCAGTCGGCTGGTTTCAGTCACGGTGTACCACTCTATCGAGAATTCAGCGGGCGGGCGTCAGCGCATCAATGAGCGCTACGGCACGGTCGGTCAGGGTGTGGGCGGGGCGATCAGAAAGCTCGGTCATGACCTGCACCGCGAATCGCATCAGCTGGGGCATCCGCATTCCGGCGCGCACCCCGGCACTCAACAGAGCGGGGTGGCCGATGAGCTCGGCGAGCGCCCGGCCCTGTACGAAATGGGCACCCCATTCGTCGTGCACCATGTGCGGATAACGGGCCAGCGCGTTCTCGCGCTGCTGCGCTCCGTTGGCCGAGGCTGCGTCGACCACGCAGGATGCGGCGAACAGCGCGGATTCCATGGCGTTGGAAATCCCCTCGCCGTTGAACGGGGACACCAGTCCGGCGGAATCACCCAGCAGCATGAGGCCGGGAATGTAATGCGGGGTACGGTTGGCGGCCATGGGCAGCGCAGCCGATCCCACGCGGCCCTCTTGATGCTCGGGGTCGAAGGTCCACTCGGCGGGCATGGATGCGGCCCAGTCGCGCAGCACGGCACGGTAGTCGAGTTTCCCGAAGGCGGGCGAGGTGTCCAGGATGCCCAGGCCCACGTTCGCGGTACCGTCGCCCACGCCGAAGACCCAGCCGTAGCCGGGCAGCAGCGACCGCTTGGGATCGGTGCCATCCACGAGTTCGAGCCAGCCCTCCATCCAGTCCAGTTCGGAGCGCGGGGAGCGGTAGTAAGTGCGCACGGCCACGCCCATGGGGCGGTCCTTGCGGCGGTGCAGTCCCGCGGCCACGGCGGTGCGGGTCGAGTTTCCGTCCGCCGCCATCACGAGATCCGCGTGGTAGTCCTCGGTTTCCGAGGTGCGGCGCCCGGTCGCCGGGTCCATCACGGTGGCCCGCAGGCCGATGACCCGCCCGGTGTCGTCGCGCAGCACATCCTGCACGGAACGGTGCTCGATCACGGTGGCTCCGGCGCGCTGGGCATGCCGGATGAGGTCCTCGTCGAAACCGGCGCGCGTGCGCACCAGTCCGTAGGAGGGGAAGTCGGTGAGTTCGGGCCACGGGAATTCCACGGTGCGCCCGTCGGCTACCAGGCGCAGACCCTGATTGCGCTTGTAGCCGTGCTCGCTGTCGTGGGGCAGACCCATGAGCTGCAATTGTTTCACGGCGCGCGGGGTCAGTCCGTCGCCGCACACCTTTTCGCGCGGATAGCTGGTTTTTTCCAGCACCGTGACCGAGATTCCCTGGGTGGCCAACCAATAGGCTGCGGTGGCTCCAGCGGGCCCTCCCCCGCTGATCAATACCTTCACTCTGCCGTAGCCCTCCGTGTGCCCATAGCCGTTACTGCTCGGTCCGTCGTCCATTGTGTCATTGCCGGTGAGCTTTCTCCGCCCGCAGCCGTCCTATGCTTGAGGGCAATGACCATCGATACTTCCCCGCCCAGTCTGAGTGTTCTCACGGTGCCCGCAACCGACGTGCAGGCCGCCGCCGATTTCACGACCCGTCCGGATGTCCGCCGCCTGCTGGGTAGTCCGGATCCGGCCACGTGGATTCTGCGCGGTCAGGGATTGTTGGGGCTGGGCCGTTCCGCCGAGTTCCGGGTGCGCGGTGGCACCCGCTTCACCTCCGCTCGTGTGTGGTGGGACGCGGTGCGCAACGCCGCGCGCGTGGACGATCGTGTCAACCGTCCCGGCACCGGCCTACTCGCCTTCGGCGCGTTCGCCTTCTCACCGTCCTCCACCGTGAGTTCCGGGCTCGTGGTCCCGGAGGTGGTCATCGGTTCCGATGACCACGGCGCGTGGGTCACGTTGATCCGCCCCGGTTCCGAAACTCTCACCGAGTCCGACGTCGACGCCGCCTGGCGGGCTCTCGTGGTCGAGGCACCGGCCGCGATCGAAACGCGACCCGCGTCCGAAACGACGAGTGCGGCGTCGTCGTACCCCACCGCGACCCCGGGTGCCCTGGACGAGAACCGCTGGATGGCGGCCGTCGCGGACGGTGTGGACATGATTCAGGCCGGTGACCTGGAGAAACTGGTGCTCGCGCGGGACGTGGTGGTCAACGTGGGGCAGCCCATCGACCTGAGTGCGGTGCTTGCGCGGCTGAGCGACCGGTACGACTCGTGTTGGACGTACTGTGTGCGGCCCGGCGGCATCGACGATCCGGACGCTGGGCGGTTGCTGGGCGCGACTCCGGAAATGCTGATCCGCGTCAAGCAAGGAACCGCGTCCGCTCGCGTGCTTGCGGGAACACTGGACCGGCACGATCTGCCGGAAGGCGCCAATCCGGAAGACTTTGCGGGTGTGACGCTGGGCGGCTCCGACAAGCAACAACGCGAGCACAAGTTCGCCGTGGATTCGCTGCTGGCGGGGCTGTCCCCGTACGCGGAGACCGTGCACGGTGAGGAAGAACCCTTCATCCTGGCCCTGCCCAATGTGTGGCATTTGGCATCGGACGTGCGCGCCGAACTGCGCACCGGCGTGGACGGCACCCTGCCCTCCCCGCTGGAACTGGCCGAGGCCGTGCACCCGACCGCTGCCGTGTGCGGGACGCCCACCGATGTGGCCGGCGGCGTGATCGAGGACCTTGAGCGCATGGACCGTGGTCTCTATGCCGGGCCCGTGGGGTGGCTGGACGCCTCCGGTAACGGCGAATGGGGCATTGCCCTGCGCGGCGCCGTGCAGTTGGATGCGCATCAGGCGCGCGTGAGTGCTGGCTGCGGGATCGTGGCCGAATCCGATCCGCAAGCCGAGCTGGCTGAGACCTGGGCCAAGCTGCGGCCCATGCTCGAGGCGTTGCCCGCCACGCGTCTTTGATTCTTGCGCGTGAATTCGCTCGGGGTGGGCTCGGCTTGAGGTCGCCGGAAATAACGGCGTAGTAAGGTTTTCCCCAAACTAGATAGCGCTTTTGCTTTTCGAGGGAGATCCCATGTCCAAGCTTCGCCGTGTAATGCCCGCACTGGCCGTGCTGTCCGCAACCGGCCTGATCCTGACCGGTTGCGAATCCACGTCCGAGTCAGATTCCCAGGCGGGCGGCGAGGGCGGCACGATCACCGTGTGCGCCAACTCGCCCTATCCCCCGTTCGAGTTCGAGCGCGACGGCGAAGTTGTGGGCTTCGACATGGCCCTGGCGGACGAGATCGCCAAGGACCTGGGCAAGGAGAAGGAATTCATCCAGGCCAACTTCGAGACCCTGGAGTCCGGTGCCGCCCTGGACACCGACCAGTGCGAAATGGTCATCTCCGGCATGGGCATCACGGACGAGCGCAAAGCCTCCATGGACTTCTCCGAGCCGTACTTCAATGACGAAATCGGCCTGTTGACCACCAAGGATTCCGGTATCACCAGCTTCGATTCCATCGGTGACGCATCCGTGGGGGCCCAGCAGGCCACCTCCGGTGAGAAGTACGCCCAAGAAAAGGGCGCCACCATTCAGCAGTTCGAGGATGTGGAGCTCATGTTCCAGTCCTTGGAGACCGGCGGTGTGAAGGCCGTGTCCGGTAACATCTCCACGCTGGGCAACCGCGCCAACGAGAATGAGGACCTCGAAATTGTCGAGACCGTGGACACCGGTGAGAACCTGGGTGTGGCCGTGAAGAAGGGCAACACCGAACTGCTCGATTCCGTGAACAAGACCCTGGACCGCCTCAACGAGGACGGCACCATGGACAAGATGCGCGAAGAGTGGATTGGTCTCTGATCCGGTCCCTCGAACCAGGTCCTGAACCAGCTTTGATGTGATTGACAACGGGTGCCGGGCGAGTCTCTCGCCCGGCACGCCCGTTGTCAGCGGAGTGCGAGATATTGAACGAGATTTTGCGGTGACGATTGTGATGACTTTTGTGATGACTGAGGGAGAAAACTGATGGCCATGACCACCCGGCAGCGCGCCAAGCTGTCGAGGGGCATCCAGTACGCCTTGTTGGTGCTGGTGTTGATCGCCCTGGTCGTTCTCGCGGACTGGCAGGTTCTGTACGAACGAGTGTTCAACCCCGCGGTGATTGCGGATCAGTTCCCCGGGATCATCACCATTGCTCTGAAGAACACGCTCATCTACACGGCCCTGGGCTTTGTGGTGGGTCTGACCCTGGGCGTGATCCTGGCGCTCATGAAGCTCTCCTCCGTGGCGCCCTATCGGTGGATCGCCACGCTTTACATCGAGTTCTTCCGCGGTGTTCCGGCGCTGTTGGTGTTCCTGGCATTGGGTTACGGCATTCCGCTGGCGTTCGGCTTCAGGTTCAACCACTACGTGACCGTGATGATCGCGTTGGGCGTGGTGGCGGCGGCGTACATCGCCGAGTCATTGCGCGCCGGTCTGCAAGCCGTGCCCAAGGGCCAGTACGAGGCGGCCCGCTCGCTGGGCATGTCCCACACCCGCGCCATGGTGACCATTGTGATTCCACAGGCGCTGCGCATCGTGCTGCCCCCGCTGACCAACGAGGTCATCCTGCTGACCAAGGATTCCTCCCTGGTCTATCTGCTGGGCATGGGCCTGTCGCAGTACGAGCTCACCAAGTTCGGCCGCGAGGGCATCTCGGGTGCCGGCGCGGGTCTGACCCCGCTGGTCGCGGCGGGTATCTGCTACCTGATCATCACCGTGCCGCTGGGCATCCTGTCCCGCCGCTTTGAAACCAAGACCGACCGCGTCAAGAAGTCCTCCTAGGAGCCACGGTGTCCACATCTGCAACCGAAAACACTCAGGCATCTACACCCGCCGAGACGCCGGCCGTGTCCGTGCGAGGGCTCAACAAGGCCTACGGCGATCTTGAGGTGCTGCGCGGAATCGACCTGACCGTGAACTCCGGTGAAGTGGTGTGCCTGATCGGGCCTTCCGGTTCCGGTAAGTCCACGCTGCTGCGCTGCCTGAACCTCCTGGAAGAACCGCAGTCCGGGGACATCACGGTCAGTGGTTTCGACGTGACCGACCCTGACATCGATGTGGATGCCATGCGCCGCAACGTGGGCATGGTGTTCCAGCAGTTCAACCTGTTCCCCCACCTGACGGTGTTGGAGAACTGCACTGTCTCGCAGATCAAGGTGCTCAAGCGTTCCAAGTCCGAGGCCGAACAGACCGCGATGACCAACCTGGAACGCGTGGGCCTGGCCGAGAAGGCGCAGCAGCGCCCCGGTCAGCTCTCCGGCGGTCAACAGCAGCGGGTGGCCATTGCTCGTGCGCTGTCCATGAACCCGGATCTGATGCTCTTCGACGAGCCCACCTCGGCCCTGGATCCCGAGACCGTGGGTGACGTGCTCGCCATCATGCGCAAGCTCGCGAATGAGGGCATGACCATGCTCGTGGTGACCCACGAGATGTCGTTCGCCCGCGACGTCGCCGACCGTGTGGTCTTCATGGACGGCGGAGTGGTGGTCGAAGAAGGCCCCGCCCGCGAGGTCATCGGCTCCCCCAAGCACGAACGCACGCAGTCCTTCCTGTCCCGCGTGCTCAATCCCACCAAGGTGGACACGCCGGAGTAGGCCTGGACAGGGGTCGCCGGAGCTGGGATTCGTAACAGCGCCTGGGCCCCGAGTGCCACTTACATCTGGTGCCCCACACGTCAGGCGCCACTAGAACCTTGGAACACACCTGAGGGGCCGTTGGAACCTTTTTCGAGTGGCTGGAGGGTTCTAACGACCCCTCAGGCGTGGCGGTTGGCTCTGACAACGCTTGGCGCGTGCTGAATCCAGGTGGTGGAACAGCCACTGCAGGAGTTCTCTGCGCCGTTTGGGATCCCTGAGGTCGTCGATCACCACCACTCGGACCTGCCACCCGTGATCGCGCAGGCGTTGAATCCGATAATTCTCGTCTCCGTACGCCTTGCCGTCCTCCCAGTGAGGTCGTCCGTTGTACTCGAGCGCGACCATGTCTTCCGGCCAGGCGAGATCCGGGTATACATACTTGCCGCCCATCATGACCGGGAAGTTGCTCTCCATGGGTGGTAGTCCGCAGTTGAGGAGCACTAATCGGAGCAGAGTTTCCATCGCGGAAATCGTGGGCCCCTGGACTAGTGCCATGGCCTGCCGAACCCGCACCACGCTCTGAGCCCGCGGTGGCAGCTGGTTGAGCAGGTCCGTCAGTTGATCGACAGTGAGCGGTTCCATCACGGTGCGCCCTTCAGCCAAGACCCGCAGCGAGATCAGAGCATCCAAACACGCGGTGATTCTCCACAGCGGGAGGACCGGCGCCGCCACCACAAGCGCCTCCATCGGGTGAGTCAACGGACAATCCCATGGACCCACGATCTCCGGCAAGCCCAGTGTTTTGGACACCCGCGTCAGTCTCTGGTTCGAGGCGATCCTCGTTCCGTTCCATGCCAGATGCGTGGTGTTGGATCGCGCTACGAACTCCCGAGCCCGCGGTGCCGACGGGTGTCTCAAGAGCCGTTCTTCCCAGCCGTAGGCGTGATCGACGGGAAAGTTCAGCATGACCAGCGCGGTCAACCCAGTAATCGCCACCTGGCTTCGATGTTGGTCCAGGTGATCCCGCAACAGAACCGATTGCTGCTGAACATTCAGCGGCTCAGCGCTCCGAACCCACGCTCCCCTGGCCAGTTGCTGCATGTACGGTCTGCGCCGGAGATCTCTGGGACGTCGTTCCCATTCCCTGGCGCTCAGCACCGTGAGTTTCGGTCCCAGGTCCATGGCTTCGAGAGTTCTCATGGAACGGACCCTAGAAATTTTCGACGCCGTTCGGTCACCTTTTCCACAGACCAAGCCGTTTCCTTGCCCACACGTTGCCAATGAGGCATCTGTGGAGGCCCCTCCGCACGGCGAGGGGAGATGGGAACGAGCCGAGCGCCGTCGTCAGGAGGCAGTGGACGGCGCGCGATGCGGTGGTGCGTCTCCGAGCGCCGTCGGCGAGCAGAAGCCCCGTGCGTGTGAGGTTCCGGGAGCGCCGCCGGCAAGCAGAAGCCGTGCGTGTGAGGTTCCGGGAGCGCCGTCGAACCCACGTGAGGTTTCGTTAGGGCCCTTCCGTGGCGCCAGAAAGGTTCCAACGGAGCATCAGATGGGCAATGCGGTCCTGGCGGCGCTTCAGGTGACTGCAGCGCCCGTGTGCGAAACAGCAATAGGTTCGCGAACGCCGACGGCGGGCACGACGTGGCGGGTGCCTACGTAAGCAGCAGGCAGCGCGGGGGGCGAGCGAGAGCCACGCACATGAGCGGACGATAGGCGAGTGAGAGCCACGCACATGAGCGGACGATAGGCGAGTGAGAGCCACGCACATGAGCGGACGATAGGCGAGTGAGAGCCACGCACGTGAGGGGACGGTAGCGCCGAGGAACCCGCGTGAGGTTGCGTTGGAACCCTTTTACGCCGCCCGAAAGGTTCTAACGGCGCATCAAGTGCGGGAGGTGGTCGCAGCGGCGCGCCAGACCACTCGACCCGTGCGCCGTCGGCGAGCAGAAGCCGTGCGTGTGAGGTTCCGGGAGCGCCGTGGAAGACGCGTGAGGTTTCGTTAGGGCTCTCCGGCGGTGCCAGAAAGGTTCTAACGGCGCATCAGATGCGGGAGTAGGTTCTAACGGCGCACCAGATGGTGGGGACCAGTGCCAGCGCACGGCTGGTGGGGCGGTTGGGGCGGTTGAAGTGGTGGGGCGGTTGAAGTGGTGGGACGAGTGAAGTGGTGGGGCAGGTGAAGCGGTGGGACGAGTGAAGTGGTGGGGCAGCACGCAAAAGCAGGGTGCCGCTGCTCGCAATGAGCAACGGCACCCTTGGTGTTTCTATGTTTCCCGAGGCAGTCGGTGGTCAGCGCGCTAGTTGGCTGGCCGACTGCCGTTCCCGGAAAATCAGTTCAGGACGGTAGAGGGAGTGTTGGTGTCCTGGTTGTCGGTGGACTCCAGGATTTCCTCTGCCTTTTCCTTGGCTGCTTCCACAGCCTTCTGGCAGGGAACCAACACGGTCACGAGTGCGCCGAACAGTGCCACACCACCGAAGATGTAGAACGCGGTGGCGCCGCCCAGACCAGCTGCAACCAACCAGCCACCGATGAGCGGGCCGAAGATGCCGCCCAGTCGACCGAATCCGGAACACCACGCCACACCGGCTGCACGAGCATTGGTGGTGAAGTAGTTGGAGGTGAAGCCGTAAATAAGTACCTGGGTACCCAGGGTGCCCACACCGGCAATACCGATGAACATGAACAGCACCGGCAGCGGGAACTGGAAGGTCATCAGCACCAGGGTGATGGCTGCGATCACGAACGTGGTGGCGACGATGAACTGCGGGCCGCGGCGGTCGGCCAGCTTGGATGCAACCACACCACCGATCACGGCACCGGAGTTGAGCACCAGCAGGAACGCGAGCGAGTAGGTCTTGCCGTAGCCGTAGCTCTCCATGATCTTGGGGAGCCAGGTGTTCAGGCCGTAGGTCAGCAGCAGACCGGAGAAGGACATGAAGCCCAGCAGGATGGCACCCGCACGGAACTGCGGGGAGAACACTGCGCCGAAACCGGTCTTGGCGGGAGTAGCGCCGGCCTTCTGGACGACAACTTCCTCGAGCAGAGGAGTACCGGTCTTGAGCGACAGTGCCTCAGCTTCTTCACGACGACCGCGGGAGAGCAGCCAACGCGGGGACTCGGGAAGCTTGAAGAACGCGATGGGCAACAGGAACAGGATGGGAGTTGCACCGATCATGAACAGGCCGCGCCAGCCGAGGGGCTCGAGCAGGATCATGCCCAGCAGTGCGGCGAGCACACCACCGGCGGGGATACCCGAGTACACGATGGCGTTGTAGAAGTTACGACGCCCGGCGGGAGCGAACTCCGCAATGGTGGCGCCGGCCGTGGCGAGGATCGCGCCCAGGCCGATACCGGTGATCAGGCGCAGCGCGCCGAAAGCAAAGATCGAGGTGGAGAGCGCGGTGACGAACATGCCGATGGAGAACCAGGCGATGCCCACCAGGATGATGCGGCGGCGGCCCACGTAGTCGCCGATGGAGCCACAGATCAGGGCGCCGATGAGCACGCCGATCAATGCGTAGGAACCCAGGGTGCCCGCGGTGGCGGCATCGAGTGCGCCGATGTGGGAAGGATCTGCCATCAACGTGGTGAGGACGGTTCCGTAAATAGTGAGGTCAAAGCCGTCGAAAATCAGTGCGGTGCAGGCGATACCTGCGACCCAAGCGGCGGTCCTCGCCTCTTTTCGCGGGTCCGCGGCAACGAGTGTGTTGCTCATAGTGGTGGTCCTCTCGGATCAAAGATCTTCCGGAGAGCCCCTAGACTCCCGGTGCGTTTCCGGAATGGTTGCGCGTTAGATCTCAATCCTGAACTACTGTGAGCCTTACCACACGGGGATAACCCCCAGGGTTTCGCCAGGGGGTGTTAAATAACAGCCTGCATATGAGTTGGTCGTAGTTTGTACCATTTGCTACCTAATGCTGGGTTGATCATGGCGATTCGGGCCCTCCCCGACCACCAAATACACGGAAACTGGTCAGAGAGAGTCCGACACCAAGGGGGTCGCCAGGGACCTAGTGCATACCGGAAGGTCGCACGGTGATGACCTCGACCTGAGAGGTCCGTTCCGCATCCACGGCTACGCGCACGGCCGCGGCGATCTGGGCCGGCTGGATCCATTCCTCGGCACGATATTCCTTGCCCTGGTAGGCGTGCAGTTCTGCCTGCATGTCGGTGGCGACGCGGCCCGGGTGCACCGAGGACACACGCACACCGTTCTCGCGCTCTTCCTCGCGTAGCGCGTCCGTGAAGGCACGCAGGGCGAACTTGGTGCCCGAATACAACGACGACGCCGGCCCGGCCGTGAAGCCCGACCCCGAGTTGATAGCCACCACGTCCCCGCCGACGGTCCGCAACTGGGGCAACACGAGCTTGGTCAGCTGCGCCACGGAGAAGACGTTGACCTCGAAGATCTCGCGCCACTGCTCACGGGTGGCCTCTTCCACCCGTGCCATGGGGGCGATACCGGCCGAGTGCACCACGACGTTCAGACCCGGGAACTCTTCGGCCAGGGGCGCCCAGGCTGCTTGGACGGCGGCGTCGTCGGCAAGATCCGCAACGAACGGTCGCGTGCCCGGCCCGAAACCCTCGAGTTCGGAACGCACGCGCTCGACATCCTCGGAGCTGCGGCCGCCCACGAACACCACATGATCTCGCGCGAGGTCCTCGGCCACGGCACGACCGATACCCCGGGTGGCCCCGGTAACCAGAGCGGTGCGGGGCGAATTGCTGGAAGCAGTCTGCTGTTCAGTCATGCACCCATGCTAATCAGGGGTGCGCGATGAGTCCTGGGTACCCCTGATTAGGACCAGGCGTGGTCACGCCTTGATCGGGTTCTTCGCCAGATACTCCCTGGCCGCGTCCTGGGCAGCCCCGCGGATGCCCTTGTGGAATTCACGCAATCCCGCGCGGTCGATGGGGATCTCGATGACCCTTCGTCCGCGCAACGGGGCCGCGAACAGCGCCGCCAGTTCGATGGCGGTATTCGCCTCGCTGTACTCCACCCCGTAGGCGGCACACAGATCCGGCAAGGACACATTGTGCGGGGTTCCGAAGAACCGTTCCACGGTGCCGGTGTATCGCTCGTCCTCCGCCACGGCGCCGTGCTCGAGCTTGCCGAAGATCCCGCCGCCCTTGTCGTTAAGCACTACGAACTGCACATCCGGGATTTCTTCGCCCTCGCCCACCAGCAGAGAGCCGGCATCGTGAAGCAGGGTGAGATCGCCCAGGAAAACGCGGACCGGGCGGCCCGTTCCCAGTGCCACACCGTGTGCGGTGGCCACGGTGCCGTCGATTCCGGACACTCCTCGATTGGCCACCACGGCCACCGGATCATCCGGCCAGGCAACCAGGTCCAGGTCGCGAATCGGGTTGGACGAACCTGCCACCAGGACGGCGCCGTCCGCGGCGCAGGCATCCCACACGGCGTGGGCCACGTGCGGTCCGGTCAGGATGGGAGTGGAGTTCGCCTGGGTCCGCAGGGCGTCACACGCGGCAATGCCGGTGGCTTCCCAGAGTTCGAACCAGTTATCGCGGACCGGCCCGAGTAGTTCAAGGGCTTCCTGGAACGTGTGCACGACCTCTTCGTCGCGGCGGCCTTCCTCGAACCACGGAACCGGTCCGGGACGTACCGCCAGCACGCGAACGTCCTCGCGCTGCAGCATGGCCGCGACCTGCCGGGACAGCGTGGGACGCCCCACGAGCACCACGGTGTCCACGAAATCCACGATGTTCAGTTCCAGGACATTCTGATACGAGTGCACGGCTGACTTGCCGAAACGCGCATTCGAGGACGGTTCGGCCATCAGCGGCAGGCCTGCCTCCTCCGCAAAACGAGCTGCGGCGGGCCCGGCGCCGTCACCGGCCATGACCACGGCACGCGCGCCGTCCGGTGTGGTGGGGCGCTTACCGGGGTTCTCCCCCAACGGCGACGGGATGCTGCCACCGTGCACGTCGTGGATGCGGAAATTCCTGCCGATGTCCCGGGGAAGTCCACTGGTATCGGTTTCCAAATTCTCGGTCACCAGGGATTCGTCGAACACGGCCCAGGGGTGCGCGAGCCGCGCGGGGCGGTTCTCCTTGAGTTCCGCTGCGAGCTCCTCGGCCCAGTTCTTGAGGAACACGTGGTCTTCCTCGGCCCAGGGGTAGAGCGGATCTCGCAGTGCGAGGTTCAGGTGCACCGGCCCCGGGGCAGTGGTGTCGTCTCCCCCGGCCGCGGCGAGCGCGCGGTCAAGGGTCTCCACAGCGGACTTCTGATCGTCCGGTACCAGATCCACCTGAGCACGCACGAAAGACTCAAAGACTCCCGGCTGGTACGTGGTCTGGTTGGCTCCGGTTCCGCGCAGCTCCGGGGGCCGGTCAGCGGTCAACGCTACGAGCGGGATTCCCGAGTGGGAGGCCTCCATGACCGCGGGCAATAGATTGCCCACCGCGGTGCCGCTGGTGGTGAGAATTGCCGTGGGACGCCCGGTGGAGCGGGAAATTCCCAGGGCCGTGAAGGCCGCCGAGCGCTCGTCGATCCGCACGTGCACTCGCAATGCCCCGCTGGCCTCGGCAGCCGCTGCGGCGTACGCAACGGGTGCGGACCGTGAACCCGGTGCGACGACCATCTGCTCCATACCCGCCCGTGCGAGGGCACTCAGTGCGATGGTAGCGGTCAGCAGGCTTGGAGTGATCATGGAGCCCACTCTAGTAATCGGCGTGGACACTCACAGTCGACCACGTAATGCAGCGCCTTATGGCGAGGTCACGCGCCAAAGTGCCGTGGGGCGGCGTCGTCCGATCAACGACGCCGCCGCCGCACCTCAGATGCGCCAGTCCCCGTGCTCGGCCTTGAGACTTCCCAGCACCCCGGGAGTCTCGACGCTGTCGTCCTGGATCATGCCCGCGGCCTGCGTGCGCCCGGTCTGCGGGTCGATCAGCAGGAACGATCCCAACGCGTGGGACTGCGTGTACCCGGTGCCGAAGATCGGTTCGGCCACGCGCACCGTGATCCGTCCGATGTCGTTGAGCCCGAAGCAATCCACGGATTCCGCGCTGAGGGAGTCCAGATTCAGCCGACCGTCGATCGAACCCACGATCCCCCGCACCACCCGCGTGGTGTGCTTGAGCAGCACGCGCTGGCCCTCGTGCAACGGTTTCTCGTCGAGCCAGCAGACCACGGCCTCCACGGACTGGCTGGGCCCGGCACCCGTGTCCACGCCCGAGATGAGATCACCACGGGTGATGTCGATCTGATCGCTCAGTCGCAGGGTCACGGACTGCCCGGCCACCGCTACCTCCAAGGGCTGACCGGCCAGGTCGATGCCCTCGACCGTGGTCTGGCGACCGGCCGGTTGCACCGTCACCGTGTCACCCACGCGCACCGTTCCGGCGGCGATCTGTCCCGCGTAACCGCGGTAATCCACCAGCGCAGGATCCACTGCGGCGGACTGCGGGCGCAGCACCGTCTGTACGGGGAACGCGAACCGCTCCGACTGCGTCAGTTCCGCGGAATCCGGCAGGGTCTCGAGCCATTCCAGCAGGCTAGGACCCTCGTACCACGGGGTGTTCGGCGACTTCTCCGCCACGTTATCCCCGCGCAATGCGGAGATCGGAATGGTATGCAATGCGAGCACGCCGAATTGATCGGCCAGTTCGTGCAGGTCCGAATTCAACTGCGCAAAGCGTTGCTCGGCATCCGGAACCAGGTCGATTTTGTTGAGTGCCACGATCAGGTGCGGCACACCCAACAGCGCGGCCACCGCCAGGTGACGGCGGGTCTGCTCCACAATCCCGTGCTCCACGTCCACCAGGATGATCAGCGCATCCGCGGTGGACGCACCCGTCACGGTGTTGCGGGTGTACTGCACGTGTCCCGGGCAGTCGGCCAGGATGAAGTTCCGGGCGGGTGTGGCGAAGTAGCGGTAGGCCACATCGATCGTGATGCCCTGCTCGCGTTCGGCACGCAGGCCGTCCGTCAGCAGCGCCAGATCCGCAGAGTCCAGACCGCGCGCCTGGCTGACTCGCTCGATGGCTTCGAGCTGGTCGACCAGGATGTTCTTGGTGTCGTGGAGCAGGCGCCCCACCAGGGTGGACTTGCCGTCGTCCACGCTGCCCGCCGTGGCAATGCGCAACAGGCTTCCTCGGGTGTCAACGCTCATTTTAGAAATAGCCCTCTCGCTTGCGGTCTTCCATGGCGGCTTCCGACATGCGGTCATCCGCTCGCGTGGCTCCGCGTTCGGTGAGTGTGCTGGTGGCAACCTCCGCCAGGACGTCCTCAGCGTTGGCGGCCGGTGATTCAACGGCACCGGTGCAGCTC
Organism: Kocuria sp. WRN011; assembly: GCF_002295155.1. Lineage (NCBI taxonomy): Bacteria > Bacillati > Actinomycetota > Actinomycetes > Micrococcales > Micrococcaceae > Kocuria > Kocuria sp. WRN011. The sequence continues at coordinate 444,373 of NZ_NSGI01000001.1, read as the reverse complement.
ATGTCACCCACGGTGCGGTAGCGGACCGTGCGGCGTTCGATGTCTTCGCCCTCGCGCGGGGTCACGTACTCCCCCACGGCCAGCAGCATGCCGTCACGCAGGATCACGTCCCGCTCGTGGGCGTAGTACAGGGGAGGCAGTTCAATCTTCTCGGCCGCGATGTAACGCCAGATATCCAGCTCGGTCCAGTTCGACAGCGGGAACACGCGCACGTGCTCGCCCGGGCGGTGGCGTGTGTTGTACAGGCTCCACAGCTCGGGGCGCTGATCGCGCGGATTCCACTGGCCGAACTCATCACGCAGGCTGATGATGCGTTCCTTGGCGCGGGCCTTCTCCTCGTCACGGCGAGCGCCACCGTAGACGACGTCGTGGCGGCCGTCCGTGATCGCGTCCAGCAACGGCACCGTCTGCAACGGGTTGCGGGTGCCGTCCGGGCGTTCGCTGAGCCGCCCGTCGTCGATGTAGTCCTGCACGCTCGCGACTTCCAGGCGCACCTTGAGCCGCTCGGCGGTGCGATTGCGGAAGTCCAGGACCTCCGGGAAGTTGTGCCCGGTGTCCACGTGCAGCACGGGGAATGGGATGGGGCACGGCCAGAAGGCCTTGGCGGCCAGGTGAAGCATGACCACGGAGTCCTTACCGCCGCTGAACAGCAGCACGGGGCGCTCGCCCTCGGACGCGGTCTCGCGGAAGATGTGCATCGACTCGGCTTCCAGCCGCTGCAACTGGGTGAGCGCGCCCGAGTTGGAGGTCGAAGTAACAGTGGAGGTGGCTGTGGTGGTCATACGTGAATCCCGCATTCTGTCTTGCCCAGCCCGGACCAGCGACCAGCGCGCGGGTCCTCACCGGGGGCAACTTTTCGTGTGCACGGAGCGCAACCGATGGACGGGTAACCCTGCGTCAGCAGCGGGTTGACCACCACCAGGTTGGTCTCGGCCCAACTCACGACGTCGTCAAAGGTCCAGTCCACGATCGCGTTGATCTTGACCATGTGATGGCGTTCATCCCATTCGACCGGCGCGGCATTGGCGCGGTGGGGCGTTTCCTCGCGCCGCAGTCCGGTCACCCAGGCCTCGTAGCCCTCCAGTGCGTTGTCGAGCGGCTCGACCTTGCGGATCCCGCAGCACGTGGCGGGCTCCCGGTCGTGGAGTTTCGGACCGAACTCGGCGTCCTGCTCCGGCACGGTCAGCCGCGGCAGCAGGGTGCGCACGTTCACAGGCCAGTCCGAGGCGAACGCGTCCCGGGTCTCGATCGTCTCCTGGAAGTGATAGCCGGTGTCCAGGAACAGCACGTCCACGTCCTTGATGTGCTGGCTGACCAGGGCGGGCACCACCGTGTCCGAGGCCATCGAACACGCGACCGCGAGCGACTTCCCGAACGTCCTACCGGCCCACGCCAGCAGTTCTTGGGTGTCCGCGTTGCGCTCGCCGAACAGTTCGTTGGCCTCCTCGACCAGAGCCTTCAGCTCGGCCTCGGAGCGAGTTCGTTGGGGCGCCGACGCCGCTCCGGGCGCCTTGGTGTCGACGGTTGCGGAGCCCACTCCGGTTGCGGCCGGCGAAGTGGTCGCGTCAGGTGACGTACCCGCGGCAGGTGCCTCGGGCGGCGTTGTCGTGGTTGAAGTAGTGACTGAAGAAATAGGCGTGGTCATCGCAGAGAATCCTCCTCGGCGTTCTGTGCCCACTCGGCAAAGGTGAGATCGCCGTTGGTCTCGGCCATGTAGCGGCGGGTGACGCGTTCGACGTAGTCGGTGAGGTCGTCGGAGGTGACCTTCAGGCCGCGCACGGTGCGACCCAGGCCGCCCTCCTCGCGATCTGCGGAGGCGAGGCCACCGCCCAGGTGCACCTGGAACACGAACTCTTCACCGATGAACTGGCCCTTGAGTCCGATGTCCGCGGTCTGGATCCGCGCGCACGAGTTGGGGCAGCCGTTGATGTGCAGCGAAATGGGGTTCGTGATCTCGAGGTCAGTGAGCCGCTCTTCGAGCTGGTCGATCACTTGGGCGGCCAGGCCCTTGGTCTCCACGAACGCGAGCTTGCAGAACTCGATGCCGGTGCACGCAATGGTCGCGCGGCGGAACGGGCTGGGGTGCGCGTCCATGCCGTGGGGCTTGAGCGCGGTGGTCAGCTCTTCCACGCGATCCTCGGGAACGTCCAGCACCAAAACCTTCTGGTAGGGCGTCAAGCGGATGCGATCGGAACCTGCGGCCTCGGCGGCGTCCGCGAGCGCCAGCAGCGCGGCGGAGTTGAGGCGACCCACGGTGAGGGCGAAGCCCACGTACTTGTTGCCGTCGTGCTGCTCGTGCACGCCCACGTGATCGGGGCGGCCCACGGCGCGGGCGGGTGCGGGGCCGTCCGGGAGCTTACGACCCAGGTACTCGTCCTCGAGGACCTGGCGGAACTTCTCGGTGCCCCACTCGGCCAGCAGGAACTTCAACCGGGCCTTGGTGCGCTGCTTGCGGTAGCCGTAGTCGCGGAAGATCCCCGCCACGGCGGCCCACACGGGGACCACGTCTTCCGGGGCCACGAACACGCCGAGGCGCTCGGCCAGGCGCGGGGTGATCGACAGTGCGCCGCCCACCCACAGGTCGTATCCGACGCCGAGTTCGGGGTGTTCGACACCCACGAAGCTGACGTCGTTGATCTCGTGCACCACGTCCAGGCTCTTGCTGCCGGTGATCGCGGTCTTGAACTTGCGGGGCAGGTTCACGAAGTCCGGGTTGCCCACGAACGCTTCGCCCAGGGCGTCCAGCTGCGGGGTGCAGTCGATGATCTCGTGGGCGTCCACACCGGCCACCGGGCTGCCCAGGAACACGCGCGGGGTGTCACCGCACGCCTCAACACTCAACAGGCCCACCGAATCCAGTCGTTCCCATATCTCGGGGACGTCCTCAATGCGGACCCAGTGCAGCTGGATGTTCTGCCGGTCGCTGACATCGGCGGTGTCACGGGCGAAGTCACGTGAAATCTCGCCGATCACTCGGGCCTGGGCCACGTTGAGCCGGCCGCCATCAGTGCGGATACGCATCATGAAGTACTCGTCGGACAGCGATTCCGCATCCAGTTTGGAGGTGGAGGCGCCGTCCACGCCCTGCTTGCGCTGGGTGTACAGACCCATCCAACGGAACCGTCCGTGCACGTCATCCGTGGGGATCGAATCGAAGCCCTGTTTGGAGTACGTGTCGATGATGCGCTCGCGAACGTCCAGCGGATTGCCCTCGGACTTGAACTCCTCGTTGTGGTTGAGGGGTTCCTTGCCGCTGATCTTCCACTGGCCCAGGTTGGTGCCCGGGCGGGGTCCGCGCACGCGCGGTGCGGCTGACTTGGAAGAAGTTTCGGTCGACGTGGTTTGCGCGGCCATGGCAGCTCCTTGAACGGAAACTAGTGATCGGAGGTGCGCCACGAGTCTTCGGGGAACGGGTGAAGTCCCCGAGCGGCACAGTTCTGCGTGACCCGTTGCATAAAAGCTACCGACGTCAGGGCGGGCCTCACAGCCCGTTGTCACGGGGAGTCACATCACGTCACACCGCGTCACATAGGTCGCGGGCACCCAGGACGACGCCGCTCGGCCCGGTGACATTTCAGGCTCGACTTCGCAGCGGGCACCGCGTGTCCCGAGCAAAACCGTGCCGGGATGTCGGGCGAGGTAGGGCACACGGGTGCGCGAGCGGCGTCGTCGACTTGGACGCGCTAAAGACCCGTGCGGGGCCGCGGATAATCGCGACCCCGCACGGGTCTGATCACGCACTCAAGCGTGGCTGGTGCTGGCTCAGCGCTTGGGCAGCGGGCGGGTGATGTTGCCCTCGCCGCCGCTGTCCTGGAAGCTCCAGTCCTCGTAGGAACGGCGGGCCCGGCGAGCGCGGTTGCGGGTATCCGCGTTGGACTTGCCCCGGTAGCCGCGGTACTTGGGACCCTTGGGGCCGTTCTTGCGGCGCTTGCCGCGGCCGTGTCCCTTGCCCGGCTTGTCGCTCACGCCACCGGGGAACTCCGGATCCTTGTCGCGCTCCAGCTTGAAGACCTGCACCACGGCGGGGCGAGGCATGGAGAACTCGCCTTCCTCGAGGCGGGTGGGCAGTGCATAGTCCGGGAAGTAGGAGCGGGGCTCTTCGTACGAGCCGTCCTCACCCGGGTGCTGCACGGCCACGTAGACCATGTCCTCGTTGTCGTGGATGACCGGACCGCAGGTTTCGGCGTCCTGCGGGACCGAGAGGAACTGCTGCACGCGGCCGCGCTCGGAGCCGGTCAGGCCCACCTTGAACAGGGCGTCGTTGTAGCCGATCTTGGACGGCGCGCCGTCCGTGGAGACCCACAGGTTGCCGGCCCGGTCGAAGGCCACGTTGTCCGGGCAGGAGATCGGCGAGACCTTGTCCTTGGGGTAACCGCCGAAGTACGTGCCCGAGTCCTTGGTGGGATCACCGCAGACCAGCAACAAGTTCCAGTTGAAGCGGGTGGAGTTCACGCGACCGTGGCGCTCGGTGAATTCTAGAACGTAGCCGTCGCGGTTGCCGGTACGCGGGTTGGCCTCGTCCACCGGCGCGAAGCCGGGCTTGCCGCGGTCGGAGTTGTTGGTCAGAGCCACGTACACCTTGCTGGTGTGCGGGTTGGGCTCCACGTCCTCCGGGCGGTCCATCTTGGTGGCACCCACCTTGTCCGCGGCCAGTCGGGTGTACACGAGAACCTCGTCCACGGCCATGTCCTTGATCATGGACTTGCCGCCCTTGATCAGGGGCAACCATTCGCCGGAACCGTCGAACTCGCCGTCTGCGGGCAGGGTGCGGTTGCCGGTGATCTCTGCCGGGTTGGAGTTGCCCTTGAGCTTGGCCACGTAGAGGTCGCCCTCGGAGAGCAGCTTCATGTTGTGGCGCTTGTCGCCCTCCTTGTACTTGCGGGAGGAGACGAACTTGTAGATGTACTCGAACTTCTCGTCGTCACCGGAGTAGGCAACCACCGCGCCGTCGTCGCCCACGTGGACGTTGGCACCCTCGTGCTTGAACCGGCCCAGCGCGGTGTGCTTGACCGGCGCGGAGTTCGGGTTCTGCGGGTCGATCTCCACGATCCAGCCGAAGCGGTTGGGCTCGTTCTTGTAGCCCTCGATGCGAGCGTCGAAACGCTTCTCGACCTCGGGCCAGCGGCGGGACGGCATGGCCGTGGGGAAACCGTAGCGCTTCTCCTCCGCGGTGCCGGAGGTGATGAAGTACTGGTGCACGTTCTCCTCACCGGAGAGGATGGTGCCCCACGGGGTCACGCCACCGGCGCAGTTGTTCTGAGTGCCAGCCACGCGCTTACCCGTGGGATCGTCCTGCGTCTTGAGCAGGTCCGAACCTGCGGCGGGACCGTCCACCACGAATGGGGTGCTCAGGGTGATGCGGCGGTTACGAGCGCCACCGCGCACGTAGGACCACGGCTCGCCGACCTTGGTGCGGGTGATCTCCACGACCGACATGCCGTGCGCAGCCATGGCGGTGCGCACCACGTTGGCCAGGTTCTTCTCCTGCTCCCCGGTGGGGAACATCGTGTTCTCGTTGGTGTACTCGTGGTTGTTCACGAGCACGCCGGTCAGACCGTTCGGATCCGGCAGGATGTCCAGGTAATCGGCGTTGAAGCCGAACTGCTTGGACTGGGCCTCCGGGGTCTGGTTCTCCGGATCGAAGTCCGGAGCATCGTAGAACAAGGGGTCACCCCATCGGATGATCGGGGACCAGTCATAGCCCTCAGGGACGTTGAAGTCGTCCACGGTCATGTCCACGGGCTTGATCGGGTTGAAGTCCAAGCGTCCGCGGCCCTTGCCCCAGTACGCGTAAGTTGCATTGGCGGGCTCAGAGGTACCGGCCACGACCCCCACCGTGACGGCACCTGCCAGGCCGAGGCCCAGAGCGGAACGGCGGCTGACCGCCGCAGAAATGATGTCGTGCGCGTACTCGTTGTTGGACTGGTTGCAGTCCGGGTTGGTGCACTGGCTGCCGCACTTGAGCTCACACGTCAGCGGGCTGCGCTTGCCGTTGACGTGGCCCAGCATGGGCAGGAGCTTGCGGCGTTCGGGCGTTTGGGTCATGGAGTCCCCCTGGGTGACGACATTCGGATAGGCATGTCAGCGAGTTCTTTCGATGCATAGCTCATCACCCGTGGGTGATCCGGGTGCGACCGCAGATGAAACGGGAGGTTAATTGCTTGGCTACCCATCGGCGGATGTGCCGATGCCGTCTCGACCCGGTCCACGTGACCTCTTGTGTCATCAGTCTCATCGAATCCTTCGGTCCTGACTAGGCTGCTCATGCGGAGACTTCCCGATTCGCGCCAGCCGTCACCCAACACCGGTGACAATCCTCGAAAGGCATCTCTTTGGACATTCGTCGCGCCATTGATCAGTCCAGAATGTCCGTTTACCAGTGGGTCATCGTGGCCATGGCCACCTTCTTGAATGCCCTGGACGGCTACGACGTCCTGGCGATGGCGTTCACCGCAACCTCCGTGACTGCGGAGTTCGGGCTGTCCGGTTCCCAGCTGGGCTGGCTCTTGAGCGCTGGCCTGATCGGCATGGGCGCGGGCGCGCTGCTCCTGGGTCCCTTCGCGGACCGATATGGAAGGCGCAACATTCTGCTGGTCGCCTTGGTGCTGAACGGCCTGGGCTTGTTCTTGTCCGCAACGGCCGGGAGCGCCGTCGAGCTGGGGCTGTGGCGCGTGCTCACCGGGGTTGGCGTGGGCGGCATCCTGGCAACGATCACGGTTCTCACCAGCGAGTACTCCAACAATCGCAACCGTGGCATGGCCGTGAGCATTTACGCGGCCGGTTACGGAGTGGGTGCCACGCTCGGCGGCATGGGCGCAACCCAGTTGATCCCCGGCTTCGGCTGGCGTTCGGTGTTCCTCACCGGCGCGATCCTGACCGTGATCGGAATCGTGCTCACCGCCCTGATCCTGCCGGAATCCGTGGACTACTACCGCGCCCGCCGTCCCCGGGACGCCGCCGAAAAGATCGCTCGCATTGCTCGCCGCATTGGCCTGCCGAGTGACGTGGTTCTGGGCCCGCCCGACGCCGCAGCCAGCAACCAGGGCAGCGTGACACAACTCCTGAACGGCCGCTACCGCGTGCCCACCCTGATGCTGTGGATCGCGTTCATCGTGATCATGTTCGGCTTCTACTTCGCCAATTCGTGGACCCCCAAACTGCTGGTCGAGTCCGGTATGACAGAGCAACAAGGCATCGTGGGCGGCATCATGCTGACGATGGGCGGAACGTTCGGTGCGCTGCTCTACGGCGCGATCACCACCCGCCGCGATGCCCGCCTCACCCTGCTCGTGTTCTCGCTACTCTCCGCCGTGACGCTGGTGGTATTCATTACGACCACGTCCATGCCGACCCTCGCGTTCTTCAGCGGCGTGATCGTGGGCATGCTCATCAACGGTTGCGTGGCCGGCCTCTACACCGTGGCACCGCAGACCTATGCTCCCGCCGTGCGAACCACCGGCGTTGGCTGGGGCATTGGCGTGGGACGCATCGGCGCGATCCTGGCGCCCGTTCTGGTGGGCGTGCTGCTGGACGCCGGGTGGACCCCCACGCAGCTCTACATCGGTGTGTCCGTGATCGTGGTGCTCGCCGCGCTCGCGCTGCTCAAGCTGCGGCTGTACGAGGTGCCTATAGAGCCCGGGGCTGAGTCGCACGCCGCCGAGGCGAGCGCGGTGCGCTAACTCACCAGGTGTGCGTGGGCCCGGCGGATCCGGTCGAGCCACCAGTCCCGTCGCTCCCCCGTGACCGCGAATTCATCCAGCAGGCCTTCGTCCACGGCAACGTCTCGCACGGCGATGAAGCCGTCCTGCGGTTTGAGCGGTTCGCGGGTGACGTCCCCTTCCATGAGCGACAAAGTTCCCAGCCCGCACGCGTACGGCAGCTCAGGTAACGCTGCGGCCAAGGCAACGCCCGCGCGGATTCCCACCGAGCTGTCGATCGCAGAGCTGACGACGGCGGGCAGCCCCGCGTCCTGCACGATCTCAAGTGCTCGACGCACTCCCCCGAGCGGGGCCACCTTCACGATGATGAGATCCGCGGCCCACGCTCGGGCCACGGCGAGGGGATCTTCGACTTTGCGCACGGACTCGTCCGCAGCAATCTTCAGATCGATGCTCTTGTCCCGCAGCCGTTGCCGCACGGCAGCCAGGCCTTCGATGGTGGCCACGGGCTGTTCGGCGTATTCAAGGTCGTACACCGCCAACTCGGTCAGCGCCACGACGGCCTGATCCTGGTCCCAGCCCATGTTCGCGTCCACGCGAAGCTCCGCGTCAGGAAGGAGGTCGCGGACGGCGGCCACACGAGCGACGTCGTCAGCCAAGGACTGGCCGCGCTCGGCGACCTTGATCTTCACGGCGGGGACCGCGCCGCCGTACCCGGCGAGTACGTCACCCACCCGATCCGCGGGGACGGCGGGGACGGTTGCGTTGACCGGGATGCTCTCGCGAACGGGAGCGGGGAACCCCTGCCAGGCGGCTTCGATGCCAGCGCGGAGCCACTGCGATGCTTCGGCGTCCTGGTATTCGGGGAACGGACCGAACTCGCCCCACCCTGCGGGACCCCGGAAGATCGCGGTCTCGCGGACCGTGACCCCACGGAACTTCACGCGCATCGGGAGTGCGACCACGCGAACGGTATCGAGGAGAGCATCAACGGGCGGGAGATCCAGGGTGTGTGGGGAGGTCATGCTTCAAGGGTAGGTCCGCCCAATGGGAACGCTCGTGAACGGGTCGCGAAGCACCCGGGACATGCGAACGGCCCGACTGGAACATCCAGCCGGGCCGTTCACGCGGGTCCGTCAATCCCACCGCGCGGCGGCGGGGGATGAGGAATTTAGACCCTACTTGTCCTCGTCAACGCCCATGCCCGGGACGGAGTCGTCCTGGGCTGCGTCCTTGACGGCCTTTTCGATGCGCTCACCAATGGTGGCGTCCACGTTCTTCCAGTATTGGAAGGCGTTGGACAGCACCGGCTCCTGCACGCCGTCCAGGGCGCCGGCAACGGTCTCGACGAACCCGTCGCGCTCGGCATCCGAGAAGACCTCGCGGACCAGAATGCCTGCCTGCACAAAGTCACCGTCGTCCGCGCGGAGGGCTTGCGACTCGCGCACCAGGGCGCCGTCGTCCTCCCAACCGTTGTCCACGGGGCCGGTCTCGTCCGACCAGGAGTCACCGAAGGAGTTGGGTACGTACGTGCGGCGGTCACCGCTGTCGTGGTACCACATGTTGCCCTCGAAGTTGTAGGTGTGCACCTCGTTCTTCGGGCGGTTGACCGGCAGCTGCTGGAAGTTGGTGCCGATGCGGTAGCGCTGAGCATCCGCGTAGGCGAAGTTACGGCCCAGCAGCATGCGGTCCGGGCTCATGCCGATACCGGGAACCACGTTGGCCGGGGAGAAGCCGGCCTGCTCGATCTCCGCGAAGAAGTTCTTCGGGTTGCGGTTCAAGGTCATGGTGCCGACCTTGTGACGCGGGTAGTCCTTCTTGGAGATCGTCTTGGTGACGTCGAAGGGGTTGAAGCGGTAGGTCTTGCCCTCTTCGTAGGGGATGACCTGCACGTACAGATCCCACGAGGGGTGCTCGCCGCGCTCGATGGCGTCGAACAGGTCGCGGCGGTGAGCCTCAGCGTCAGAGCCGGCCAGTGCTTCGGCCTCTTCGTTGGAGAGGAACTCCACGCCCTGGTTGCTGATGAAGTGCCACTTGACCCAGAACTTCTCGCCGGCTTCGTTGACCCACATGAAAGTGTGGGAGCCGTAGCCGTTCATGTTGCGCCAAGTCTTGGGCAGGCCACGCGGGCCCATCAGGTAGGTCACCTGGTGAGCGGACTCGGGGTTCTGGGTCCAGAAGTCCCACTGCATGGTGCCGTCACGCAGGCCGGAGTCCGGCAGACGCTTCTGCGAGCGGATGAAGTGCGGGAACTTCATTGGGTCGCGCACGAAGAAGATGGGGGTGTTGTTACCGACCAGGTCGAAGTTGCCCTCTTCGGTGTAGAACTTCAGCGCGAAACCGCGGACGTCGCGCCAGGTGTCCGGGGAGCCCAGCTCGCCGGCCACGGTGGAGAATCGAGCCAGCATGTCGGTCTTCTTACCGGGCTGCAGGAAGTCTGCCTTGGTCCACTTGGAGACGTCCTCGGTGACCTCGAAAGTACCGAAAGCGCCGGAGCCCTTGGCGTGCGGACGACGCTCGGGAACGTTCATGCGGTTGAAGTGCTGCAGGGTCTCCACCAGGTGGTGGTCGTGCAGAACGATCGCTCCATCGGGACCGGTGGTCAGCGAGTTGCGGTCGCTGACTGCGGGGATGCCCGCCTGAGTGGTTGAACCAGTGCCGTGCGGCATGGAATCCGTCATCACTTACTCCTAGGTTGGGTTGGGGACGGGTGAGAGAACCGGTCGACCCAGGTGGGTTTTCCGGAGTTGGGAGGGTCTACGTCAGGGTCATCGTCTTGTCGACCTGGTGAGCCGAGCAATCTGAACACACACCTTGGTAGACCACGTCAGCCACGTGGATGTTCATCCCATGGGTTTCGGTGGGGACCAGACAAGGAGCGTGCCCAACAGCGCAGGCGACGTCCTCGATGCGCCCACACACCGTGCACACCGCATGGTGATGATTGTCGGCCACCCGAGTCTCGTACCGGGCAGGAGAGTTTGCCAGGTCAAGCTGGCGCAGCAATCCGGCCTTGGTGAGCGAGTGCAACACCACGTAGATGGACTGCACGGTAATGCTGGGCATCACCGTGCGGACGGCCGCAAGCACCTCGTCCGCGGTCGCGTGTGGGGATCGCTCCAATGCGTCCAACACCGCCAACCGGGGCTTGGTGACCCGCAGTCCGGCCTCACGGATCCGCGCAGCCCACGACAGGGGTTCGACGGCGCCGTGGCCGCCGTTCTCCTGGTCCTGCGGCTGCGAGGAAAGTGTGGTCGAGGTCATAGGTTCAATATGTCATATTTTGAGTTACTCATCAAAAGGTTTCGCGGGGGTTAACGAAGCGTGGCTGTTCTTGCCGGCAGAACTACCGCCCGCCTGCTGGGCGGTGAGGACAGGGCCTCGGCGGCATCCCACTTTCCGACCCGCCGGGCGAGCCGCGGCCGCAGACCGGGCGCCCATCGCGGGAGCCGCGTTTCCCGAAGTGAAAAAGGGATTTCATCCTGGAATCACCGGTGACCGGGACTTCCGGATTAGTCCCCTATTGTGCGGGCAACGAATTCGAACTCGTTGAAAAACCTTGCGGTAACTAGACTCTGGTGCCACACTGAGGTCAATCGGCACATCAATGATGAATGGCGCCGTGGGTCCTGTTGGGGAACGGGACTGATCCATTGGGGGAAACACATGTTCATAGCTTTAAGCACGCCCTTAAATAGCGTGGCCAGCATCTCGGAATCCGCGCAATCGATCCTACAAAGTGGCGGCCGACTACTACTGATGATCGCCATGGTGCTCTTCCTCGCCTACATGCTTTTCATGCTGTGCGCCGTGACCATCTCCAGCGCGTTCACCACCTGGCAGACGCTGCGGCAGCACTCCAGGGGCGGCGTTGCGACGGCGATCGCCGGCGGGTCACATGCATTGCACGCGGGTCGTCATGTTCGGGGCAGACACACGGCCACCACCGTGAATAAAGCTGCACGTCAACGGTAAAGAATCCGTCATGATCATATTTTTTGGGAACAGGATCGATTTGGTCCTATGGCTCGCAATTGCCCTGGTACTGGTTAGCGTCCTGTACGGATTGACGTTGTTGGTGCTTTCTCGTTTTGAACCTCGTGAACACAGAGTTCGCCCAGGTCACGCTATAAATTCCGATTCAGGAAAGACCGTGGTCTTCGTAGTTCCGTGTTTGAACGAGGATCGCGTCCTGGAAGCCAGCTTGGACCGTCTAACCAGTCTCACTTACCCGCGGACCCATATTCTCGTGATTGATGACGGGTCCGATGACGGCACCGCGGACATCGTTCGTTCACATCCGGACCCACGCGTTCACCTGTTCCAACGTGTCCTACCGGAAGCTCGTCAAGGCAAGGGTGAGGCTTTGAACGCGGCCATCCGCCACCTCGTGGCGGGTGAGTTGATCGCCGGGTTGCCGCAATCCGAAGTGATCGTATGCGTCATGGACGCGGACGGCCGATTGGACCCCCACACTCTGGGCGATGTCATGCCCCTGTTCTCCGACGAGCAACTGGGTGCCGTGCAGATCGGGGTTCGCATCAACAACCGGCAGCAGAACTTGCTGGCACGGATGCAGGATATCGAGTTCGTGCTGTTCACCCATGTCTTCCAGCGTGGGCGCCGGCACCTGGGCAGCGTGGGGCTGGGCGGCAACGGTCAGTTCGTGCGACTGTCCGCGCTCACGGGATTGGGTCCGTCCCCTTGGTCACGCAGTCTCACCGAGGATCTGGATCTGGGTGTGCGCTTGCACATCGACGAGTGGGACATCGAGTTTTGCTCCACGTCCTCCGTCCATCAGCAGGGTCTGGTGGACGTCAAGCGGTGGATCAAGCAGCGCACCCGCTGGTTCCAGGGCCACCTTCAGTCCTGGAACCTCGTGCCCTGGGTCCTGCGTGATCTCGCGGGAACGCGCCGGGCGGACATTCTGTACCACTTGACCAGCCCCTTCCTTCTCTTGGTCACGTCGTTCCTGAGTGCGGCCTTCGCGTTCTGGGTCCTCGACATCCTGATCGGGATCGTCCTGGGTGAAGCGGTGGTCTCGCCATGGTGGCTTTCGGCCTACCTGGTGGCATTCGGCCCGGCTGTTCTGTTCGGTCTCGTCTACTGGTCGCAGGAGAAACATCACGGATTGAATCCGCTGGCGGCCATTGCACTGATCCACGGGTACGTTCTCTACGCCCTGCTCTGGTACGTGGCGGGCTGGAAGGCCGCCTACCGCGCCGTCGTCGGTCAGAACTCGTGGTCCAAGACGGAACGCAATGTCGAAAGCACGAACCAAGTGGATGCGTCCGCGGAGGAGCTGACCGGTGAGGCCTTATCTGAGGAAGTTCCTGGCAGTGCTGTTGGGAGTAGTGCTGCTGGCACTGTTGGTCACGGCGGGAGTCAATAACATGTGGCGATTCCAGCCCTGGGCGGACGGGGAAACCCATGGCCGGTGGACGGCGCTGTACAACGGCTACGGCCGCACCGTGGGCACGGACCAGCAAGTTGTGCTGGAACCCAAGGCGGCGACGTCCGCGGATGTCACCCACGGATCGCTCGTGCACACGAGCGAGACCTACCAGGACGCCGATTTTCAGATCACGGTGAAAACCGAGGAACAGGTGCGCGAAGGTTCTCCCAACGTGTGGGAGGTGGGCTGGGTGCTGTGGAATTTCCGGGACAACGATCATTTCTACGCCGTGGCTCTCAAGCCCAACGGCTGGGAGATTTCCAAGCAGGATCCCAAGTACCCGGGAAGTCAGCGATTCTTGGCCACAGGTGATGACATGACGTTTCCCATCGGTGAGGAATATCGAGTTGAGGTCAAGCAGGACTGGCCGCAAATGACCGTCAGCGTCAATGGCCATGTACTGGCCAAGGTCGTTGACAGGGAGCGGCCGTATCGCGGCGGCTCCATCGGTTTGTACACGGAAGACGCCCGGGTCCGCTTCATGGACCTCAGCGTGGCCGCCGCACCAGGCGACTGACGCTGGCTATCGGGGCGCCCTGGGCCGGCGCCCCTCAGGAGAGAGATCATGGTACGAGTAACCCCCCTTCAACCCATCAACGTCATGGCCGTCTACGGCACGCGCCCCGAGGGCATCAAGATGGCGCCCATCGTGTTGGCGCTGCAGAACGATCCACGTTTCCGAGTGCGGGTGGTCGTGACGGGCCAGCACCGGGAGATGTTGGACCAGGTCAACCAGAATTTCGGCATCGTGCCGGATCACGACCTGAACATCCACTCCCCCGGTCAAACCCTCACGCAGATCAGCGCCCGCACGCTCGAGGGGCTGACGCGGATCCTCCAGACGGAACGTCCAGATGCCGTGCTGGTGCAGGGCGACACGACCACGTCGTTCATTGGCGCTCTGGCCGCCTTCTACTCCGAAATCCCGGTGGTTCACACCGAGGCCGGGCTACGCACGGGGAACAAGTCATCGCCGTTTCCGGAGGAGATCAACCGCCGACTCACGGGCCAGATCGCGAGTTTGCATCTGGCCCCGACCGCCGAGAGTCGCGAGAATTTGCTCCGGGAAAACGTGGCGGCGGCGGACATCGTGGTCACGGGAAATTCTGTGATCGATGCCCTGTTGGTCACCGTGGCGGCACAGCCTCGGATTGACGACGCCGCTCTGGTCCAGCGGCTCGACCGGGGTCACCCGGTCGTCCTGGTCACGGCGCACCGCAGGGAATCGTGGGGCGAACCGCTGAAGTCAGTGGGCCGCGCCATCGCAGCCTTGGCACGGAGGCATCCCGACCACGATTTCATTTTCCCGGCGCACCGCAATCCTCTGGTGCGAGAGTCCATCGGGCCCGCCATTGAGGGGTGCGAGAACGTGATGATGATCGAACCGTTGCCCTATGCGCAGTTCTGCGCGCTGATGGAACGGTCGAAGATCATTCTCACGGACAGCGGGGGCGTCCAGGAAGAAGGCCCTTCATTGGGCAAGCCCGTTCTGGTGATGCGCGAGACCACGGAGCGCCCGGAAGCCGTTGACGCGGGAACGGTGAAGATGGTGGGGACCGACAAGAACACCATTGCCCGTGAGGTGTCCACACTCATCAGCAATCCCCTCGCGTACGAGCGGATGTCACGCGCGCTCAATCCGTACGGCGACGGCCGCGCCGCCGAACGCACGGTGCACGCGCTCGCCCGGCACTTCGGCATGGGGGATGCCGTTGAAGAGTTCAGCTTTGGCGAACCGTCGTTGGTGCGCACCGCTGTCGGCTAAGCCTTTCGCAAGGTGTTCGGGCTTGGACGGACACCCATTTCTCGATCCACATCACGTTCAGGCGGGGGAGCCATGAGCAAAACTTTTGAATTGACGCGGGGCCAACGTGCGGCCTGGGTGGCGGGGCTGCTGGTGCTGGTACTCGTGTCCGCCGCCGTAGTTTTCGGGCTGACTAACGACTCGTTGCGGGAGGGCCAGGGTTCACCGCTGGCCAGGGAGTACACCACCGTCTCCGACGGGGATCCGAGCGGTTCGGAAGCGGCTTTTGCCGAGAAGTTCGGTCAGGAGGGCAAGGCATCCACGCTGGTGCTCTATGACAAGACGGGCGAGTCCGCCTCGGACGGCGAGCTCTACGCCGTGGCGACGGGGAACCTGGTGACGCATTTCGGCACCGCGGAGATCAAACCGGTGGCTGATTACGCGGACAACGCCATGAGTGCTTACGACGCGGTGGTGTACATCGGGACGGATTCAGTAGCCAATCCCCCGGAAGCTTTCCTGGATGATGTTCTGACCTTGGACACTCCGGTGATGTGGGTGGGCGAGAATCTCAACGCCATGTCGGGCGGCCAAGGCGACCGAGCGGCGTCGTTCCGTGAAAAATTTGGCTGGGACTCGGGCGAGACCCAGACCGTGAGCAGCGACCTGCTGTATTCGGTGCGCTACAACGACCGGGACGTGGCGCGATACACCGATTCCGTGGAGACCGTGGAATCGCCCGTCGTGGGATCCGGCGATTCCGTGGAAGTGCTGGCCAGCGCGCAGTGCCGGAAGGACGACGCCCCGGTTTCGTGCGTGGCCGACGACGCCGACGGCGCTCAGGACGTCCCGTGGGCGGTGCGTTCCAAGAATCTGACGTTCGTGAGCGAAATTCCACTGGATTACATCGACGAGAATGATGTCTACCTGATCTATTCGGACTTGTTCTATGGTCTTCTGGCCCCCGATACCGCCCCGGTCAAGCAGGCCGCGGTGCGTCTGGAAGATGTGGGACCCGAGTCCGATCCGGCCGACCTGCGTGCCATGGCCGATTATCTTCAGGGTGCCGGTGTTCCGTTCCAGGTGGCCGTGATGCCCATTCACATTGCTAAGACGCCCGACGAAAACGACTGGTACGGGCTGAGTCTGCTGGACCGTCCCGAGATCGTGGACGCGCTCAAGTACATGCAGGATCGCGGCGGCACGCTGATTCAGCACGGCACTACACATCAGTTCGGCACGGGTGACAATCCGTACAGCGGCCGCACGGGCGAGGATTACGAGTTCTACCGCTTCGGGTGCAGCGCGACGGCGCAGCAGCCGTTCGAGTTCGGGGAGTGTGAGAACACCTCGTACATTCGCCAGATCGGCAGAGTGTCCGAGGATGCCGTGGAGCAGCACAAGGCACGCATCGAGAAAGGCCGTCAGGTCATGATCGATGCGGGGCTGGGTGAGCCGGAGATTTTCGAAACCCCGCACTACGCCGCCTCACCGAACGCCTACGCCGCAATGACCGAGGTCTACAACGCCCGGTACGAGCAGAGCGACTACTTCGCGGGCATTCTTTCCGGGGAACCCAGTGAGGCCGGGCGCGCCTACAGCCAGCACTTCCCGTACGCGGTGCATGACATTTACGGCAGCAAGGTGTACCCGGAGAACCTCGGCAACATCACCGAGGCCGAACAGAACAACCACGCCACCCGCGACCCGGAGTTCCTGATCTCCCGGGCCGAAGCG
This sequence comes from Kocuria sp. WRN011, assembly GCF_002295155.1. Classification (NCBI taxonomy): domain Bacteria; kingdom Bacillati; phylum Actinomycetota; class Actinomycetes; order Micrococcales; family Micrococcaceae; genus Kocuria; species Kocuria sp. WRN011. The sequence continues at coordinate 427,779 of NZ_NSGI01000001.1, read as the reverse complement.
CACCTGGCCGTTCGAGAATCCACGGCGAGCTTCTTCTTCCACCCCTACCTGGACATCAACTACCTCAAAGAGACGGTGGAGGGCATCCGGGGGCTGGGGTACGAGTTCGTGCCGGTGGTGGAGTTGCAGTAGCACCTACACATGATTGTCACGAGCTACTAGACACGCCCTCAGGGGTAGGGGCAGCATTTCCAATATTTCGATTATTCACTAGACGGGGGTCATTACCACCAATGCCCAGGAACGCTCAACCGTGACCCCCAGCCCCGCACACAAGGAAGAGCTCAAAGCTCTTTCTCGATTCCTTGATGGCACTCCCGCTGCCAGCGACAGGCAGATCCCTAACCTAGTGTCCCCTGCAGGCGACAAACAGGAGATCCCCGCAGAGGTCTACTTCCCGCTCACTCACGTAGTAGACACACCCGGCAATGATCGAGGCGTCTCTGTGGTGCCGACCAACAAAAGACTGACCACCCAACAAGCCGCTGATCATCTTGGGATTTCCCGCCCGACGTTGCCGGAAAGCACCTTCGTCCGCAGCCGGTCACGGGGGCGCAACCGCGCCTGTTCATAATGAAACTTCCAAAAATTATGAGTAACCGAGATACTCATAATTTTCGTACACGAATCTATGATTCCCGGTCCCCGGCCGCTCGCATCCAGTCGTAACCTTAGCCCATGGACTTCTACGCAATCCCCGAGCTCATCGGAGACCTCGTGCAGCTCGAGCCGCTATCGGTCGACCACGCACCGGAGCTGGCAGAAGCTATTGCGGAGAATGACCTTTACACGACATGGGTTGCCCGGCTGCCAGCACCGGAAAACATGCTCGAGGACATCGAAACCAGGCTGAATCAGAACGCAGAACAACAAGCGGTTCCGTGGGCGATCCGGCGGATAAGCGATGGCCGAGCGGTCGGCGTGACCACGTTCCTGCATATCCGCCCGGAGGACAGACGCCTAGAAATAGGATCCACATGGATTGCATCCAGCGCCCAAGGAACGGGTATCAACGCGGAATCCAAGCTCCTGTTGCTCACCTATGCCTTCGAGACTCTGGGATGCATCGCGGTGGAGTTCCGCACTCACTGGCACAATCGCCGCTCCCGGGCTGCCATCGCGGCACTCGGCGCCAAGCAGGACGGCGTGCTGCGCAATCACGATGTGTGGCAGGACGGGACCGTGCGCGACGTCGTCGTTTTTTCGATCATTGATCGCGAGTGGCCAACCGTGCGGCTGGGACTGCGGGAGAAAGTCCGGTCATTCACCGAGTAGGGCCTGACATGCGCGTTCAGCGCACCGTAAGCGACCACCGAGTAACCACGTCGCCAGCTCCGAAGGCCGCCGCGCTGTTGGCGGTAGGTTCGGAGGCATGGTCGGCAAGGTAAGGGACACAACAAATCTCGTTCCGGGGGTAGTCGTCTGCCTGTTGGCCGCCGGCGTTTCTTGGCTAGTGTCGGGAGCCATTCCAGGACTCAGTGCCCTCTTGATCGCCATTTTGTTGGGTGCCCTGTGGCGCAACCTGTTGCCGTTCCCGAAGACCTTGAATCCCGGCGTGGATTTTTCCTCCGTGAAGCTGCTGCGCACGGGGATCATCCTGCTGGGCTTCCAATTGTCGCTGTCCGCAATTCTCGACCTGGGGCCGGGCGTGCTGCTCGTTGTGCTGTTGTCCGTGACCATGACGTTTGGGGCGACCCTGTGGATCGGCCACCTGATGGGCATCAGCTTGGCTCAGCGGTTGCTCATCGCTTCGGGATTCTCAATCTGCGGCGCAGCTGCCGTGGCGGCCACGGAAGATACGGCCTGCGCCAGTAAAGAGGAAACGGCCACAGCCCTGGCCTTGGTGGTCTTCTTCGGAACCCTGATGATCCCGTTGGTTCCATTCCTGGGACAACTACTGGGTTTGCCGGAGGAATCCTTGGGCATGTGGATCGGTGGCTCCACGCACGAGGTGGCCCAGGTCGTGGCGGCGGGCGGCGCCGTCGGCGGAGGTGCGCTAGCTGTGGCGGTGACCGTGAAACTGGCCCGTGTGCTCATGCTGGCTCCGGTCATCGCGGGCATCACCGTGTACATGAATCGTCACGGCCAAGCACGAGCCGGCAAGCGGCCCCCTCTGGTGCCGCTGTTCGTGGTGGGATTCGTGATCGCCATGCTGATCCGCACGGCAGGGGTGCTTCCGGAGAGCGTCCTCGCGGTTGTGCAGGTGGTGCAGACGCTCCTGTTGGCCGCGGCGATGTTCGCGCTGGGATTGGGCGTGCATTTCAAGACTCTGCTGCGGGTCGGCGGCCGGCCGGTGGTCCTGGGACTGTTGTCCACGCTGGTGATCATGGCGGTGTCGCTGGGCGGGACTGGGGTGTTTCCGCCGGGGTAAAACGCAGCGGCGAGACCGAATCCCTTTGCTTCTCATGAATCGAATTATGACCGGTTCGACATGAATCACCCCGCATAGTGTTGCGCATCACACAATGACGGTAAGAATGAACAACGCCGGTTTTCGAGACCGCGCGACGCACTTTTGATCCTCGCGCGTCTGCCGAGCGACACCTCTCCAACTGTGATTCATGGAGGCAACATGCCACGTCCCATCAGTCGACGCTCATTGCTCATGGGCATGTCGTCGGTGTCCGCATTGGCGATGCTTTCGGGCTGTTCATCCGGCCCTCGTGCAACCGACCGTACCCAGCAACTCGTGTGGTCCACCTACAACGTGGGCACGGGCACCTACAACGACCTCGCCGCCGTAGCCAATACGCTGACCGGTAAAACGGGTCGCCAGATCCGACTCATGACCTCTGACACCGGCATTGGCCGCTTAGCTCCACTGATCAACGGCACCGCTCAGTACTCCCGAGCAGGCGACGAGTACTACTACGCCTTTGAAGGTAACGACGAGTTCGCCTCCGAACAGTGGGGACCCCAACCCCTGCGCCAGGTGTGGACACCCCCGGGCAACTACGGCGTGCTGGTTCGCAAGGACAGCGGCATCGAGACTGTGGCCGACCTCAAGGGCAAAAAGTACCCTCGCCTGGTCGCCAGCACGTCCATGAACCGCAAGTTGGAGGCCATCCTCAATTACGGCGGTCTCACCGGGTCGGACGTCGAAATGGTGGACATCTCCTACGGCGGCCAGATCGAGGCGGTCAAGACCGGACAGCTGGACGCCATGTATCAAAACGTGGTGGGCGCCAACGTGGAGGAACCTGCTTCGCAGTACCCGATCCGCTGGCTGGACCTGGGCGGCAACGACCAGTCCCGCTACGAAACCTGGGAAGAACTCGCCCCCATGGTCATCCCCGGTCGATTCACGGACGGCGCAGGCATGGCCGACGGCGAGTCCGCGGTAAACATGCAGTACTCCATTCCCTTGACCACCCTGGCGGAGCGCCCCTACGACGAGGTCACTCGCTTGGTCACAGCGATGGACAAGTACTTCGAGGACTACAAGAACGCCACCCCGGACGCCAAGAACTTCGCCTTCGACCAGATCCTGCTGGACCCGATGGTGGTCCCGTTCCACGAGGCCATGGTCGATTTCCTCAAGGAGAAAGGTCGCTGGACCAAAGACCTTCAAACCCGCAACGACGCCCTGCTGGACAGGGAACAACGGATGGCGGAGGCCTGGCCGGACTTCTGGGAGCAGCATAAGAACGACCCCGAGGTGCCCGCCAAGTGGGTCGATTGGAAGCGCGAGAACCTACCCAAGCTCCCCACCATCGATGACCTTCCCAACTCTTCAGATAACGGAGGTGCGGCATGAGCACCGTCCAGCAACCCGCCAAATCCGCCGGTCAGCCATCCGCTCAGTCCGTGGCGCAGGATGTGGATCCGTTCGCCGATACCCACGCGCACGCCGGCGACGCCGTGCTCCATGACCACAACCCTCGCCTGACCCCCTTCTGGCGCGGGGTCATTATCGCGCTGTCCGTCGCCGGCATCCTCCTGACCATGAACCAGGTGTTCTTCTGGAACATCGGTGGTCTGGCAGTCCTGACGAATACGTTCCTGTACCTGCTCATCGCGTGCTTCGTGCCGATCGTTTTCATCGCCACCCCGCTGGTCAAGAAGAAGGAGCCGGCCAAGGGCGCAGAGACTACTGAACGATCTGACGGCGATGGTTCCTCGGCAGCGCGCCCTGGCAAGACCGCCGACGCCGCTCGCGGAGTTCCGTGGTACGACATCCTTCTGATTCTGGTCACCATTGGCACGTGCGGGTACTTCGCTGTGAACGGTGTGAAGATCCAGGAATACGGCTGGCAGTTCATTGCGCCCACTCTGGCCACCGTGCTCAGTTTCGTGTTCTGGATCATCGTGCTGGAGGCTCTGCGTCGCGGGTCCGGCTGGATCGTGACCGTGATTGCTTTCGCGTTCTCGGTGTACCCATTATTCGCCGGTGCCATTCCGCTCTCCTTCCTGCAGGGCATCTCTTACGACCTGCCCACACTGGCCCAGGTTCACACCATGGGCGCGGACAGTGTCCTGGGGCTGCCGCTTCAGACCGCTGGCACCATCCTGGTGGGTTTCTTGCTGTTCGGTACCGTGCTCCAGCACACCGGCGGCGCGGACTTCTTCCACAACCTGTCCATGGCAATCTTCGGCCGCTACCGCGGTGGTTCCGCCAAGGTCTCCGTGGCAAGCTCCGCAGCCATGGGCATGATGAGCGGTTCGGCCGTCTCCAACGTTCTGACCACCGGCCCCATGACCATCCCAGCCATGAAGAAGTCCGGGTTTAGCTCCAAGGTGGCCGGCGCGGTGGAGGCAACAGCCTCCTCCGGTGGTTCCATCACCCCGCCCATCATGGGCACCGCGGCATTCCTGATGGTGTCCTTCGTGGGTGTGCCTTACACCAACATCCTCATCGCCGCGGCGATCCCAGCCCTGCTCTACTACCTGGGCATCTTCTTCCAGATCGACGGCTATGCCGCGCAGCGCGGTCTGCGCGGCACCGCCAAGCACCTATTGCCCCGTGCGGGTGCCTCGCTGATCGCCGGCTGGCCGTACCTGGCCGCACTCGGTCTACTGACCGTCATGCTCTTCGTGGGAGATTCCGAATCCCAGGTCCCCTTCTGGGTAGTCGGTCTGCTGCTGGTCATCGCATTGATCAAGCCCGGCCTGAAGTTCGGTCCCTCGCAGTGGATCGACCTGGGCGTGGACGTGGGCAAGACCCTCGGTCAGATCGTGGCCATCATTGCCGGTGTGGGTCTGATCCTGGGTGGCTTGAGCGCCACCGGTGTGGCCCTGTCACTGTCGCGTGACCTGGTGGCCTTGGTGGGCGACAACGTCATACTGCTCCTCGTGGCCGGCGCAGCAGTGTGTTTCGTGCTCGGTATGGGGTTGACCATCTCCGCCGCGTACGTGTTCCTGGCCATCGTGATGGTCCCAGCGGTGACCGCCCTGGGCGTCGATCCGATCGCCGCACACCTGTTCGTCATCTACTGGGCCTCGGTCTCCTACATCACCCCGCCCGTGGGATTGGCAGCCTTTGCTGCCGCCGGTATCTCCAAGGCCTCGCCAATGGCTACCTGTTTCTCTGCCATGAAACTCGGAGCGGTCAAATACGTGGTGCCGTTCGGCTTCGCCCTCAACCCCGCCCTGGTTGCCCAGGCGCCCCCGGGAGAAGTTGCCCTGGCCTTCGTGTTCAGCTTGATCGCCGTCTATGCACTGGCAGCGGCCATCGGCGGCTGGATGTCCTTCGTGGACCGCCAGGTCCCGATTCCCTTCCGTGTCCTACTGGCAGTGGGCGGATTCATGATGTTCCTGCCCGGTCTCGTAGTGACCTTAATCGGTCTGGCCATCGTGGTCGTCTCTGCGGTGGTGGTTCGCATCATGAAACCTGCACCGGTGATTGACCCGGACACCGGCCAAATAGCCCGCATTCCCCAAGCCGAAGAAAAGGAGCCCGCTCAGTGACTTCTGCTGACAACACCGTGACGGTGGACATCCAGGATGGCATCGCCGTGATCACCATCGACCGCCCCGAGGTACGCAACGCCATCAACGCGACCGTTCTCGGCCAAATTTCCCAGGCCTTGGATGAGCTGGCCGCCAACGACGACGCTCAGATCGTGATCTTCACGGGCGCCGGCGAAAAGGCCTTTGTGGCCGGTGCTGACATCAATGAGCTGGCCGTCCGCAAGCCGAAGGACGGCCTGCGCGCCGCAATGCAGGGTGTCTACGAAAAGGTCGAACAGTTCCACAAGCCGACCATCGCCGCGGTCAACGGTTATGCCTTCGGCGGGGGTCACGAGCTGGCCTTGTCGTGTGACATCAGGATCGCGTCCACCAACGCCCAGTTCGCCCTACCAGAGACCAGCCTGGGCATCATGCCGGCCGCAGGGGGCACTCAGCGCCTGGCGCGATTGGTGGGAGTGGGTAGAGCCACCGAGATGATTCTGACCAGTAGGCGCGTCAAAGCCCAAGAGGCCTTGACCATGGGACTGGTGACGGACGTCGTCGAACCCGAAGAACTCATGTCAAAGGCCAAGGAAACCGCGCAGACGATCCTCTCCAAGGGACCGTTGGCCACTCAGCTGGCCAAGACCGTGGTGCGCCACGGATTCGACGCCGATCACAGCACGGGAATCCTCTTGGAACGCCTGGCGCAGTCGGTGCTGTACAGCAGCGCCGAGAAGGTCGAGGGAACCAACGCGTTCCTGGAAAAGCGCACGCCCGACTACCGAGCTGCCCAGCGAAAGGACGATGAAGCGTGAGCGACAACAGCAATCCCCTGGAGGGCGTCAAGCACGTCACCGTGATCGGTGCCGGTGCCATGGGCTCCCAGATCGCCATGGTGTCCGCGCTGGCCGGATACACCACCGCCCTCGTGGACATCGCCGAGGAGTACGTGGAGCGCGCCAAATCTCAACTTGAATCCCGCATGAATCGCGATGTCGAAAAGGGCCGCCGTTCTCAGGAGGACGTGGCAGCCGCGTTCGATCGGCTCACATTCACCACCGACCGCGATGGGAGCGCCGCCCAGACGGACTTCGTCATCGAGGCGGCAGTGGAGGATCTGGGTATCAAACGTGAACTGTTCACGGAGCTGGACCAGATCTGCCCACCGCATGCGATCCTGGCCACGAACTCGTCCAATATCGTGTCCTCCCGCGTGGCCGATGCGACCGAACGCCCGGACAAGGTCTGCAATTTTCACTTCTTCAACCCTGCCCTGGTCATGGAGTGCGTGGAAGTGGTTCCCAATGAGCACACCTCCGCTGAGACGGTCGAAACGGCGGTGGCCTTGGCCAAGTCTTTCGGCAAGAAGCCCGTGAAGCTCAAGCAGGAGACCCCCGGTTTCGTGGCCAACCGTCTGCTGGGTGCGCTCCGCACCGAGGCGCTCAAGCTTTACGAAGAGGGCATTGCCGACTTCGAGGACATCGATGTCGCCGCGAAGACCGCGCTGCGCCATCCCATGGGCCCGTTTGAATTGATGGACCTGGTGGGTGTGGACGTCGTTTACTTGATCCGTATGGCCGAGTACGAGCAAACCGGAAATCCGGAGAGCCTCCCGCGGCCCGCCATCAAGGAGCTCTATGAGGCCGGCCGCTTCGGACGAAAGTCCGGGCAGGGCTGGTACAGCTACGACTGAGCGTTCTGCTCACCGGTGTGGCGGGCCTCGGCGAACATCGTGCGCGCGATCTGGATCACTGATCGCAATGCAGGGTTGCGGTCCGAGGCCCGCCACACCAATCTGACTTCCAGCGGGCGCTGCTCCTCAGCGAGCGGCAGGAACACCACGCCGTCAGATGACACGTTGTCGCGCACAGAATCCAGACTCACTGCACACCCGATTTCCGCGCCCACCAGCACGACCAGGGTCCAGGAATCCGGGGCGGTCTGCACCACGCGGGGGACGAATCCTGCGCTCATGGCCAAGGAATTCAAGCGGTTCGAGAGCGCCGAGACCGCTCCGCCCGGCAGGGTGACCCACGATTCTTCTGACAGGCTGGCCATGCTCACACGCGGCTGGTTGGCCATCGGGTGGTTCTTGGGCAACACGACCATGACTTCTTCCTGCGCCAGGATGCAGGAATTGAGTTCCGCGGGGATGAAATCCCAGCGCCCAATGACCAAATCGAGTGAGTCGTCCAGGAGCCGTTCCAGGCCTAAGTGCGAGAACTGCGAACTGTGCAGTTCGAGCATGACCCCGGGCCGCTTAGCCTTCACTTGCCGCGCCAACTCTCCCACCTTGTGGTTGATGGACGCGCCGGCAAAGCCCAACCGGACGCGCCCGGTTTCACCGCTCACGGCGTCCCGCACGGCTTGTTTGGCGTCCTCGGAGGTGGACACCAGCCTGGTAGCCGGTTCGATCAAGGCTTTGCCCGCCGGAGTGAGTGACACGTGACGAGTGCTCCGCTCGAAGAGTTCGGCACCCAGACTCTTTTCGAGTTGCTTGATGAGCCTGCTCAGGGGCGGCTGTGCCACCCGCAATCTGGTAGCGGCCCGCCCAAAATGCAGCTCTTCCGCGACCGCGAGGAACGCCTTGGCCTGGTGGACATCCATCAATTGCCGCCTTTATTGCGTTTCGAGCATCACCGGGGGACGCAATTTATATTAGACAGAGCCTAATACCGGTGGTTATGTGGTTCAAGACACATTCATTCCCACCCTTCGAGGTCACTTTCATGACGCTGCCAGCCACCGAGGCCCCCAAGGGCCCCCTCAGCGGAGTGGTCGTTGCTGATTTCACCCGCATTCTCGCGGGACCGTACTGCACCATGCTCTTGGCCGACATGGGTGCCACGGTCATCAAGGTCGAGGGGCCCGGCGGCGACGATTCCCGCCAGTGGATTCCTCCGCACCGTGACGGAGTCAGCACCTACTTCCTGTCCGTGAACCGGAACAAGCATTCAGTCGCACTGGACCTCAAGGACCCGGCCGACCTGGAGACAGCTCACCAAATCGTCGATTCATCGGACGTTTTCGTCGAGAACTTCAAGCCGGGCGGTCTCGAGCGATTCGGGCTCGACGCCGCTTCGGTCGCCGAGCGTTGGCCTCACCTGATCCACGCGAGCATCACGGGCTTCGGAACCGAGGGTGGTCGCACCATGCCGGGCTACGACCTGTTGGTGCAGGGCATGTCAGGATTCATGTCCGTCACCGGTACCCCGGACGGCCCACCCCAGCGTGCGGGCGTGGCCATGTTCGACGTGATCACCGGATTGCACACAGCCATCGGAATCTTAGGTGCCCTGCACGAACGCGCACAGTCCGGTCAAGGTCAGCACCTGCAGCTGGATCTGTTGTCCTCAGCGCTGTCCGGTTTGGTCAACCAGACCACCGGCTACGCGGCGTGCGGCAACGTACCTCAGCGACTGGGCAACGACCACCCCAGCCTGTACCCCTACGGCCCCTTCCCCACGAGTGACAAGGACTTGATCATCACCGTGGGCAACGACAGCCAGTTCGCACGTTTGGTGAAGACCTTGGGTGTGGCCCACCTGGCCGAGGACGAACGCTTTGCCACCATGAAGGGCCGGAACAACCACCGTGACATTCTTCGGCCCATGCTGGTGGAAGCTCTGTCCACCGGGACGGCGGACGAATGGTTCACGAAATTGCAGGCCCAGGGCATTCCGTGCGCGCCCATCCTCAATATCGATGAAGGCGTGCAGTACGCGGAGCGCCTGGGGCTGAACCCAGTGGTAGAGACCGGCTCCGGCGAAGAGGCTGTGCCGACCATCAAGAACCCCATGTCCTTCAGCCGCACACCAGTGGGGTATGACAAAGCACCCCCGGCCTTGGGCGCGGATCAGGCGAGCGTACTCGCTTGGCTCGAGGAGCGCCGTCGTGATGGCTGAAACCAACCCAGCGCAAGGCACCAAGTTTTCACGGGAGATCGACCTGCGCTGGTCCGATCAGGACGCCAATGGCCACGTCAACAATGCCCGTGCGATCACCTTGGTCGAGGAAGCCCGCGTACGCGCTGCCCTGCACTGGACGGGAACCGTGCCCAACGGCGCGCGGCCTCGTGTGGTTCGTTCACTCAACGTGGACTTCTTTCGCCCCATCAATTACGGGCCAGAGCTGTGGGCGCACGTGTGGATTTCGCGAATCGGGTCCACATCCTACACCGTGCACCACGAACTGCACCAGGAGGGCAAGCCCTGTGTGATTGCGGAAACCGCGATCGTCCAGCTCAATCCGGACACCCAGAAGCCCGAACCCTTGGACGACCACATGCGTCACGCCCTGGCTGCCGCGCTGATCACTGAACGACCCTGACATTCGAGACCGCGACAGAGCGGTCACCCTCATCCATCTCTTGCTAACGAAAGGCCCACCATGACCGCCATCATCGATCACCCCGACTTCTTCCTCCTGGATCAGGACCTCTCCCCCGAGGACATTGAGCTGCGGGACAAGGTGAGGGCCTTCGGTCAGAAAGAAATCCTGCCCACCATCAACGAGTATTGGGAGCGCGCCGAACACCCGGAACCGGTGTTCGCCAAGCTGCCCGAGCTGGGCATCATCGGCTCCTTCATTCCCGGCTACGGCTGCCCCGGATTCTCGCGTCAGACCGCGGGCATCGTGGCTCGCGAGTTCGGTCGCATTGACGGCTCGTTCAATACGTTCCTGGGCGTGCACTCCAACCTGTGCATGGGCAGCATCTACATGCTCGGCAACGAGGAGCAGCGCAACCGCTGGCTTCCGGTAATGGCCAAACTCGAGAAGACGGGCGCCTTCGCTCTGACTGAACCGGACCACGGTTCCGACTCCGTCTCGCTGGAGACCTCCGCCCGCAAGGAAGGTAACCAGTGGGTCATCAACGGCCACAAGCGCTGGATCGGTAACGGCCACGCGGCCGACGTCATCGTTCTCTACGCACGTGACGAGGCCGATGGGCAGGTCAAGGCCTTCGTGGTCGAGAAGCAGGACAACGGCGAGTACCCCGAGGGTTACCGTCCCGAAGTCATCAAGGGCAAGATCGCCAAGCGCGCCATCAACCAAGCGGACATCGTGATCGAGAACCTCAAGGTTCCGGACGAGAACCGCCTGCCGAACTGCAACAGCTTCAAAGACGTCAACCGCGTCCTCAAGGCCACTCGAGGCGGCGCCTCATGGGAAGCCCTGGGCCACGGCATGGCCGCCTTCGAAATCGCTGCGCAATATGCTTTGGACCGCGAACAGTTCGGCGCACCCATCGCCAACTATCAGCTCGTCCAGGAGAAACTCGCCACCATGCTCGCGGACCTCACTGCGATGCAGCTCATGTGCACCCGCATGGCCCACCTGGCGGAGAACGACCAGCTCACGGACGCCATGGCCTCCATGGTCAAGATGTTCACGTCCCGCAAGGCCCTGGACATGTGCCGCACCGCCCGCGACATGCTCGCAGGCAACGGCATCCTCCTGGAAAACCACATCGGCCGCCACCTCACCGACATGGAAGTCGTCTCCACCTACGAGGGCACCGACTCGATGCAGGCACTCATCGTGGGTCGCGAGATCACCGGTATCTCGGCATTCACTCGCAAGCGCAAGTAACCGATAGACACGACCGTTTGAGCCCCGGCACGCACCCCGTGCCGGGGCCCCTTCATGCCGGAGCGCCCTCTCTCAGCCCCACCAAAGCCTCCCGTGGCAAGATATTGCGATGGCCGATCATCCGGATCCGGCCGCGCTCGTCGATTTCCCCCGATAAGGCTGCCCGTTGTCATTCCTTCCCGCGCCCGCGCGTTCCATGCCCCGCCGCTCCGTGATCCGTCCGCTCATGACCGTGGCCATGTTGGGCGTGTGCGTTGGCATCGCGTCCTACATCAGCCTCATGACCATGACGGGTCAGTCCCTGGATGACGAGGCTCTCGCGCAGGCCAAGGCCGATCGCAACGATTTCTTCCCGTGGATCTTCCTGGCCGCGGCCCAGCACCTACCGGAACTGGTATCGATCGCCGCCGCCGTTCTGGCTCTCGTGTGGACGGTGCGCACGCGTCGTTGGATCCCCGCCCTCGCGGGGCTGGGCATGATCCTGGGCGCCAATTTCACCACGCAGTTCCTCAAGCGCGTGCTCCTAAACAAGCCCGACTACGGCATTCAGCAGATCGTCCACAATTCGTTCCCGTCCGGTCACACAACAGCCACGGCCACGATTCTCGTGGCGCTTCTGCTGGTCGCTCCCCCGCATCTGCGCGCCAAAACAGCCACCTGGGGATGGCTCCTGGCCGCGATCACCGGCATGCTCACCGTGCTGAACGGCTGGCACCGCCCGTCCGACGCCGCCGCCGCCCTTCTCATCGTGGGCGCCTGGGGTGTGCTCGCGGTCATTGCCATCAGGTTCACCGACGCCGCCCTGTCCCGTCCCGGAGCTCACCCCAGCGACGTATACCGCCGGGTCCGACAGAAGATGGACGCCCGTCGCGAGAACCTTGAGCGCCGGGAGGACCGCGGCGACAGCGCATTCATCCCGCCCGCCGGATCTCACCAGCAACAGCACAACCCCCACCAACCGGGCATCGGACAACCAGGACCCCGGGGAGACGGAAACCCGCGCTTCGGCACCCAAGGCCCCGCGGCGGCGTCGTACTCAAACGCACCATATGTGAACGCGCCGTACCCGCAGGCTCAGCAGCCATACCCGCCCACGGGATTCCAACAGAACCCGTACGCGCAGTACAACGGACCGGGTCATGGCCATCGTGCGCCAGTGCGCCCCCGCCGGGGCACGGTCATCACGCTGCTGGTGCTGGCAATCGGTCTGGCGGTGACCGTGGCGCTGATGCCATCGCCCGCAGTGGCAGGCACGTGGGCGGGGCGGGCGACCGTTATTGCGGGATACCTTGGGATTGCGGCTGCGGCTGCTCTGAGCTGGCGATCTGTGGCGCGCTGGCTGCGGTCTCTATCCTGACGGTGGCCAACCGGTCCAGGAAGACCCGGGCCACCCCCGCCTGATACGGGAGCCGGAACATGGAAGCGGTCACAGTGCCCGCCGAGGTGGGATCGGCCTGTTCCGCGCGCTTGACCGCGAGCGCCATGGTGTCCGCCTGTTGCAGCACGAACGTGTTGGACACCGGGCTGCCGTGGCCGGGCACGAAAACCTTGTAGCGCTCGAGCGTCGCCAGTGAGCGCAACGTTTCCACCCAGCGTTGCGGGTAGGAATCCTCGAAGCTGGGATCCGCACCTTCTTCGACCAGGTCACCGCAGAAGACAATGTCCTCCACGCCCACGCACACGTCGTTGTCGGTGTGACCGAGGCCCAAGAAGAACAGCGTCACGGGCTTGTCGCCCAATTCGATACGCGTGAGCGAGGGGCGGCGACCGTTGCCGGGCAAGGTGTTGGTCGGCAACACGAGCTGGGTGTCCAGACCCTCGGCATCTCCCATTTCGGGTTCTTGAGTCCCCACAAAACTGCGCTGGTAGTCGCCGTGCTCCCGCATGGCCACCGCACATGCCTTGTGCGCCCAGAATTCCTCGACACCGGCACGCTGGAACACGGCGTTACCCATGTAGTGGTCGTAATGCGCGTGGGTGTTGACCACGGTGAGGGGAAGGTTGGTCACCTCACGAACGGCCGCGAGGATCTCGCGACCCTGGCGCGGTCCCGCACCCGTGTCGATCACCAGGGCACGCTGAGATCCCACGATGAGTCCGGAGTTCAACCTCCAGTTCTCCGTGCCAATCACGTGAACGCCGTCGCGCAGCTCGTGGATGCGTGCCATGCCGAACAGCCTAACCGGACCCGAACCCCTCCACATCCACCCAACGATTGAGGTTACGCAATGCTAGCCTGACCCGCGTGTTCGCCTCCCACCCTGCCTCGCCCTCCCCGAAACCCTCTCCCAACGACGCCGCTCTGCCGCCCGCCGGCCGGTTCGCGCCGTCACCGTCGGGAGACCTTCACCTGGGCAATCTGCGCACCGCGTTGGCCGCGTGGGGATTCGCTCGCGCCACGGGGCGAAAGTTCATCCTGCGGGTTGAAGACTTGGACCGTGTGAAGAAGGGCGCCGCGGAGCGCAATATCGCGGATCTGGCGGCCATCGGTCTGGATTGGGATGGGCCCGTTGATTACCAGGCCCCCCGTATTCCGCAGTTCTCGCGAGAGGTGCAACGTCTCACGGCTGCCGGACTGACCTACGAATGCTTTTGCACGCGCAAGGAGATTCACGCCGCGGCGTCGGCACCGCACGGGATCCCCGGGGCCTATCCCGGTACGTGCCGGGAGCTGAACGAGGAGGCTCGCGAGCGGCGTCGGCAAGAGCGCCCGCCGGCCATCCGACTGCGCGCGGACGTGAGCGAATTCACCGTGCACGACTACTTTGCGGGTGCGTACACGGGCGCGGTGGACGACATGGTGTTGGTGCGCAACGACGGCACCCCCGCCTACAACCTGGCGGTGGTCGTGGACGACGCCCACCAGGGCATCGATCAGGTGGTGCGCGGCGACGACCTCTTGTCCTCCGCGCCGCGGCAGGCCTACCTGGCAGGGCTGTTGGGATACCCCGCGCCCGAGTACGTTCACGTGCCCCTCGTGCTGGGGCCAACGGGTGCGCGGTTGGCTAAACGGGACGGAGCTGTAACACTTGAGGAATTACACGCACTGGGTTACAGCGCGCGCGACGTGTTGCTGTGGCTCGGTGCTTCGCTGGGGGTCAACGACCCCCTCAATACCACGGCTGACTTGCTGAAGGACTGGAACCCCGGGGTCTGGAACACGAACCCCGCCACCTTCACCGAATGGCCTCAGAAACAGGCCTGAAACCACCCCTAAGGGTGAGCGATGACACTTAACAGCTTTGGGTAGCTAAATAACGTCCCATACAGTGGACGCCGTCCAAATTTCTCGCACCGGAAGGTACACCTATGTCCGACCAGGCGTATCAACTCATCGCGATTGTGATCTATTTCTTAGGCATGATCGCGATTGGCCTGTGGGCCAACAGTAAGACAAAGAACCTCGACGATTACATGTTGGGCGGTAGAAACCTCAAGCCCGGCGTGGCCGCACTGTCTGCGGGCGCTTCGGATATGTCCGGCTGGTTGCTCATGGGTCTGCCCGGTGCTGTGTACCTGGCGGGCATGGTTGAAGCCTGGATCGCCATTGGTTTGACCATTGGTGCCTGGCTGAACTGGAAGTTCGTGGCGCCGCGTTTGCGCGCGTACACCGAGGTCTCCAACAACTCGATCACCATCCCGTCCTTCCTGGACAACCGACTCAAGGGCAACACCCGCGTGCTGCGCGTGGTGTCCGGTGTGATCATCCTGGTCTTCTTCACGTTCTACGTCTCCTCCGGCATGGTCGCTGGCGGCGTGTTCTTCATGTCCTCGTTCGGTTCTTCCTACCTGGTCGGCATGCTGCTGATCGCGGGCGTGACCGTGCTCTACACCTTCTTCGGTGGCTTCCTGGGCGCTTCTTACACAGACCTCTTCCAGGGTCTGCTCATGCTGTTGGCCCTGCTCATGGTTCCGATTGTGGGCCTGTTCATGGTGGGCGGTCCCGCCGAAATGGTGGACCGTATCCAGAGCGCCCAGCCGGATGCCCTGTCCCTGCTGGCCGGCGGCACCGCCGTGGGCATCATCTCCGCACTGGCTTGGGGCCTGGGTTACTTCGGTCAGCCGCACATCATTGTGCGTTTCATGGCCCTGCGCAGCCCGGCCGACGCCAAGTCCGGCCGCCGCATCGGTGTGGGCTGGATGATCCTCACCGTGATCGGCGCAACCTCCACCGCCCTGGTGGGTATCGCCTACTTCGGTAACCGCCCGGATCAGGAGCCCACCGACCCCGAGGCCGTGTTCCTGGATCTGTCCCAGATCCTGTTCCACCCCGCCCTGGCCGGCCTGGTGCTGGCCGCCGTGCTGGCCGCCATCATGTCCACCGTGTCTTCGCAGCTGATTGTTTCCTCCTCCGCGTTGGTCGAGGACCTGTACAACCTGGCCTCCAAGAAGACCCCTTCTCCCAAGGCACAGGTGTGGATGGGCCGCGCCGGCGTGCTGTTGGTGGCCATCGTCGCTGCCGCTCTCGCGTGGGAACAGAACGCCACCATCCTGGAGCTCGTGAGCTTCGCGTGGGCCGGCTTCGGTTCCGCGTTCGGCCCCGTGGTCGTCTTGAGCCTCTTCTGGCGCAAGCTCACCAACACCGGCGCGATCACCGCGATGATCGTGGGCGCCGTGACCGTGTTCGTGTGGCAGTACACCCCGTGGAGCGAACTCTACGAGATCATCCCCGGTTTCTTCCTGGGCATGTTCGCCGCGATCGTCGGTTCCTTGGCCACGTACAAGCGTGATCCTGAGATCGAGGCCGAGTTCGACGAGGCCGTGCGCCTGGCCAACTCCCCTCACCAGGCACCCACGGAAGCCGCTACGTCCACCCGCGTCGAGTCCGACGTCGCCACCGGTCGCCGCTAAGTTCCACCCGTTGTCGGGGCTCCTTCCCCGCCGATGAAGCAAGGGGTCCGCTCACCACACGGTGAGCGGGCCCCTTGCTTTATGCCCCGATCACAGAGTTAATGCAGTCATGCTGATCAATCCGCTCTACCAACCCGTGGCCGGTCATGACTTCGCCGATCTCATTGCCGACTACCCTCTGGGGATCATTGTGGGTTCCGAGCTGGTGGCCACACATATGCCGATGCTGGCGGTTCGGGAGCCCGATGGTTCCGTGGTCGTCGAAAGCCACATCCCCTTGGCAGATCCGTTGCACACGGATCTGGCCGCGGGCCGGGAGGTGTTGTTGATCTTCCCCGGGCCCTCCGCATACATCAGCCCGGACTGGTATACCCACGCCGGATTACCCACCTACGATTTCGAGCCCGTCCATATTCGCGGCCAAGCCACCATGATGGACCAGCCCGCGCTGGAGGATCATCTGCGGCGGCTCATCGACCATCATGAGAACCGAGTGCGCCCGCGCCAGGAGGGGCCCGATACCGCGGCGCCCGGCAGTTCCTCCGGGCCGTGGCTGATGAACGACAGCGCGGAGGATTCAATGCATCGGCTTCTCAGAGTCATCGCGGGTTTCCGGCTGCGTCCCCGGTCCGTGGAGTTCAAGTCGAAGATCGGCCAGAACCGGCCCGCGGACGAGGTTCCGATCACCGCGCAGCACCTGTCCCTCATGCGGCACCCGGATGCGCGATACCTTGCCGATCTCATGAAACGCGTGACCGTGCCCCGTGACGATACGGACCCACCCACCGACGGGTGAGCGGGTCCTTCCGTGCCCCTTCTAGCCCGTGACCTTTCGAGAACGACGGCGCTCGCGGCGTCGTCGTCCATCACGCGCCTTGGTCGGGTGGCCGGGGAACACACCGAGGCGTGGTCCGCTAAGTAGGCTCAGAAGCCGAGCGAGGCGAGGGCCTTGCGCATGGCCTGGGCCGAATCGCGCAGCTGCTGTTCCTCGTGCTCACCCATGGGGATCGCGAGCGGTTGCTCCACACCGCGGCGGCCCACGATGGACGGGACGGACAGCGCAAGCCCGCTGATGCCGTGGAAGTCGTCCAGGATCGAGGAGACAGGCAGTACTGAGCGCAGATCACGCAAGATGGCCTCGGCAATGCGGATGCCGGACAGACCAATCGCGTAGTTGGTGGCGCCCTTGCCCTCGATCACCTTGTAGGCCGCGTTGACCACCTGATCGGTCATCTCCGCCAGGCGCTGCTCGGTGAAGGGTTTGCGGCCGTCGATCTCCCAATCCCGCAGCGGCACCTGACCGATCGAAGCGGAGGACCACACCGGGAACTCGGAATCGCCGTGCTCTCCGATGATGTATGCGTGCACGCTGGTGGTGTTCACGCGGGCCTCGTTGGCGATCATCCAACGCAGGCGGGAGGTGTCCAGCACGGTGCCGGAGCTCAGGACCTGGCGGTACGGCAGCCCCGTGATCTTCTGAGCGACCACGGTGAGCACGTCGCACGGGTTGGTCACGAGCACGCAGATCGCGTTGGGCGCGTGCTCCAGGAGCTGCGGCATGAGCGTCTTGAGGATCTCGGTATTGGCACCGGCCAGGTCCAGGCGAGTCTGGCCGGGCTTCTGCTTGGCGCCGGCGGTGATCAGGATGACGTCCGAGTCCTTGAGCACGGCCACGTCATCCGAGCCCTCCACGCGGGTGTCGGAAGCGAACATCTGGCCGTGGGAGAGGTCCAGGGCCTCGGCTTCAACCTTGGCGGTGTTGAGGTCGTACAGGGCAATATCGGTCGCGGTGCCGCGGATCATGGCCGCGTACGCCAGCGAGGTTCCCACCGACCCCGCTCCCACAATGCCGATCTTGGTTCTACGGACGGTGGCTTCAGTGCTGGTGGTCATGGAAACTCCCCGGTTACGGCAGATACGTCCCGCAGGCTCACGTGGTGTCTGAGCTGCAGTGGTCATGTGGTCTTGCCACAGTCCATTGTGACGTATCCGCCGCACCGGGGATAGTTCGTGTGACGAGGTCAACCACCTCGTGTTTCTCGGCGCGTTATTGGCCGAGCGCTCGGTGACTAGCAGTGATAGGTATCGGTGGGAGCCTCGAAGTGCACGTCATAGCCCTCCGGGATGCTCATGCCGAACGAGGTGGCCAAGCCCAACACCTTACGGGCACGAGCCAGACGGGGTAGGTCGGAGCCGTTGCGGATCTGACCGCCGTCGGCCTCGAACTCCTGTAGGAAGTCGGTGGCCCAGGACAGCTCGTTCAGGCTCGGGGACAGGCCTTCGTTGACCGTGGCGGTCTGCTCCGGCATGAGGCACAGCTTGCCGGTCATGCCGAATTCGGAGGTCACACCGGTGGCCTCCGCGAGCTTGGCACCGAGTGCGCCCACGGCCGGTCCGTCGATCGGGCCGGGCAGATTGGCCGCACGCGAGGCAATGGTGAACTGCGAACGGGTATAGGCCAACACCATGGGACTCTCGCCAAAACCGGTGTCACGGCGGTAGTCGCCGATGCCGAACGCCAGGCGGTAGGTGGAGCGCGCCGTGGCAATGTCCTGCAGGTTCTGCACGCCACGGGCTGTTTCCACGAGTGCAACGATGCGGGTTCCCCGCAGCATCTCCGCGGTGCGAGTCACGTGTTCGGGGGATTCGGTCATGGCCAACATGACGCCTTCCAGCCCGGGAGCTTCGCGCAGGGCGCGGAGGTCTTCCTCCCACCATGCGGTGCCGAAACCGTTGATGCGGACCCACCCGTGGTTGAGTTCGTGGCGTTCGTTGCGCGAGGACAGCCACTCGATCACGTTCTGACGGGCTGCGGCTTTGTCCGCCGGTGCCACCGAGTCCTCGACATCGAGGACCACGACATCCGCTGCGCTGTTCGCCGCCACGTCGAAGCGCGCGGGCTGCGCACCGTTGACGAGCAGCCACGAACGGGCCAGCTCCGGACCAACCTTGGGATTCTCAGTGGTCGTAATGGTCATTTCGATGGTTTCTGACAGGGTGGTGGACATGATTCACTTCTCGATCTGTGTCTAAGAACGGACACGCTTCCGCAGCTGCTGTGCGGTGAAAGCGCGGGTCAGCCGAGCGCCTGAACCAACCTGAGAGATGAAGCGGTCGGAGCGGGTCAGCTGCCAGTAGAGAGCCCCAGGACAAGCGGCACCAGTTCAGTGCTTTGATGACCTACGCGTGAGAGATGGCACGCCGGGCAAAAGCGGTAGGGCTACCGTAACCAAGATCACATCAAGACTCAACTTGGGCGGTTTCGCGGGACCATTGCACGCTGATCGACGTAAAAACCCACCCCCAGGGCCGCTGCAAACTGATCGACAGTAAAGCCAGAATCCTCGACGTTGCGGGTCGTACGGTCGATCAGACGGCAGGTACGCGGCTTTTCCCTCGTGCGAGCCTGCCGATGGAGCCCAGCATGTCCCGCCGGACCAGGCCGCTGAATCCTCGGATGAGAGCCCAGTACAGCGAGAACTTCAATCGGGCACTGCGGTCCGTGGGTTCACACTGTGTGGTGGTTTCAAGCAACGTCCGATCATCCCCCAGCTCGGTCAGTGTCCAGTCCATCCCGTACTTGAGCCATCCGGGGGCCGAAAACTGTCGGCACTCGGCCAATGATGAGACGGGGACTGATGCAGGTACAGGGCTCCACGGCTTACCCACCATCACCACAGTGAACCGGCGTGGTGCTGATTCCTCACTCGCGCCGTTGAGCATGAACATCTCCAGGCAGCCGGCGTGCATAAGTCCGGCAATCCCAAATCCGCGAGCCAACAGGAGTGGCCTGGCGGCAGTGAGGTCCAGCCACCGAAGGTCATGTAGCTCGACCCACACATTGTCAACCGACGAATCGATGACCGCGCAGTGATACTCGCGAAATGCGGCATTGGATAGGGTTCGACTGAGTGGAGAGCTGGGCTCGATCCCCATTTTAGAATTCATATTTTAAAACTAGACCTGAGGTGCACGCGTGGCAAGACCTTCCAAGTTCACAACGGAGGACATTCTTGACGCTGCCGCGCGCGCGGTGGCCCACCGTGGCCGGGATGTCACCCTCGTGCAGATTGCCAGCGAGCTGGGCGGACCTACCGGTTCGCTATATCACCGCTTCTCGTCCCGTGACGTTCTGCTGGTGAATCTGTGGATCCGATCCATCCGCCGCTTCCATCAGGGGTTCCTGGCAGCAGCAGCCGGCGAGGATCCCGCCCAGGCCGCGATCGACTGTGCCGTGCATATTCCTGTGTTCTGCCGACAGCACCCGCATGACGCAGCTGCCATGACTCTCTATCGACAGCACGAACTGGTCACCCACGGACCCGAGGAACTCCGAGATGACGTGTCTCGGATCAACCACCCGGTTATAGCTGCCCTGAAAGAGCTCGCCGTTCGCAGATATGGCACGTCAGATGAGTTCCATCAAACTCTGATGCTCACGGCCTGCGAAGAGAGCCCCTACGGTTTGGTCCGCCCATACATCGCTTCCCGCCAAACCATTCCGGATTGGATGGACGACGCCGTTCGGGCCTCTTCCCAAGCAATCCTCGCGTTGGGCGACCGCTAGCGAATTCATGACCTTGTCGGCCGACCTTCACCCACCACTTCGCTTCTTGGTTCGAGCCGTGGCCACCGCGTTCCAGGGGTCTTCGGGCCAGGGATGCTTCGGGTAGCGGCCGCGCATTTCGGAGCGAACCTGCTGGTACGGGCCGGACCAGAACGACTTCAAATCGTCGGTGATCGCCAACGGCCGCCGCGCTGGAGACAACAGATGGAACTGCACGGGCACCCGACCGTCCACCAATCGCGGCGTGTCTGCCCAACCGAAGCATTCTTGTAATTTCACGGCCACCACGGGAGGCTGCTCGGGTTCGTCCAGCGAATAGACCTTCGGATAGTCGATCCGCGCCGTGTTCCCACTCGGCACCGCCAACCGTTGCGGCACTAACTCCTCCAGCCGGCTGGCTTCCGGCCACGGCAAGAGCCTGCGGAGCGCATCAGCCACTTTGATCGACCGCAGCGACGCTCCTCGAGCGATTTCTTGTAATTCCACGCTCAGCCATTCGTCGAGCCGGTCGAGCAGTGCCGAATCATCCATGGCCGGCCACGGATCACCCAGTTGCCGGTGCAACAAGGCGAGGCGCGCGCGGAGTGAGCGAGGGGCGTCGTCCCAGGGCAGTAGTTCCAGGCCCTGACTGTGCAGTGCGCTCCGCACGGCGGGCAGTGCGGTTGTGGGATCGGCAGCGACCGGCGTGGACGAAAGCTCGATTGCTCCGATGGCTCGCACTCGGCGCGCTCGAACTTTGCCGTTCTCGAAAGTTCCGCGGGTCTCCTCGGTGGCCAACAACCCCGCAATGAGCAACGCCGTGGGCTCATCCAGTGGCGCGGCCGCACGAATCACCGCTCCGGTGCCCGCCGCTACTTTCCCTGCGGCGCGGCTGAGCTCCGCGACAGCGAGCCACTCGTGCTGTCGCAGCGGGCTCCCCGGCTCGAGCCCCGCGCGAGTTCCCGATGCCAGCAGCCACTGCTCTCCTGCCTTGTCCATCCGCTTGGCGATCCACTCGGGTTTCCCCAGGCCGACGACGGCGCCCTCCCGCACATCGCGAGCCACCTCGCCGTGCGAGCTGCCCTCCACAGGAGCACTACTCACAGCACTAGCGCGTACAGCGTCCGCTTCAGCCACGGAACTGTGGTCCCCAGAGATCCGTTCCAACCGGGACACTTCCCGCTTCCACCGTGCGGACTCCGCTCCCCCGCCGGAACGCAACCGCCTCACGAACGCGGGAATGTCTGCCCCCGGAATGCGAGCGCCGTCGGCGATTGCGGCGATAACCTCCGCAGCGGCACGCCGCCCGACCAGAGCCGAACCGTCCAGCAAGGCCCGCCCCCATCGGGGCTCCACAGGCATGTCCACCAAGACGCGACCGAGGTCAGTAGTGCGGCCGTGCTCATCGATGGCACCCAGCCGGATGAGCTCGGCTTCGGCGTCCGCGCGAGCACGTGGTGGCAACGGATCCGGCAATCGCAGTCCATCACCGCCCGGTGCGCCCCACACCGCGAGCGCCAGGCAAGCAAACGTGAGGTCGGCGGTGCGCACCTCGGGAACGGTGTGCGCCGGCATAGCGCCCCAGGTGGCGTCGTCGTAGCAGCGGACCACGGTGCCGGGCCCCTGGCGAGCGGCACGACCGGCCCGCTGCTCGGCCGAGGCCTTCGATGCCGAGACCGTCACCAACCCCGAGATCCCGCGCCCCGCGTCGCGCCGCGGCTGGCGCGCCAGGCCTGAGTCGACCACCAGCCGTACCCCGTTGACCGTCAGCGACGATTCCGCAAGCGATGTGGTGACCACGATTCGCGGCGGATCCCCCGGTTGGCGCCCAGCGACCGCTCGGTCCTGCTCCCGGGGCGAGAGCTGACCGTGCAGTTCCAAAATTTCGGCGTCGGACAGCCTGTGGAGTTCGGATGCCACGCGCGAGACTTCGCGCGCGCCAGGCACGAACACGAGGGCGTCCGAGCCGTCATGGACTTTGAGAGCCTTCGAATGGGCCTCCGCAGCCTTGCGAGCCACGTGCGACAGGAACGCGGGAGTCACCCCGCGATCGTCCAGGCGTTGCGGCCCCGGGGCCCATTCAACGTTCAGCGGATACAACGCGGACGGGCAATCGACGACCGGCGCGGGTTCATCTGCGCCCAGTAATTCGGCAAAACGGGCGGCATCCACGGTCGCGGACATCGCCACCACGGTCAGGTCATCGCGCAGTTCTCGCAGTTCCGCGAGCATGCCCACCAATAGATCGGATTCCACACCTCGCTCGTGCACTTCGTCCAGAACCACCGCCGCTGTACCCGGCAGGTCCGGATCTCTCAGCAGGCGCCGCAGCATGATCCCGGGGGTCACGAACTCGATGCGCGTGCTCGGTTTCGTGGTGCTTTCACCACGAACACTCCAGCCGACGACGTCGCCCGGTTGCGTTCTCGTCAGCGCAGCCAATCGGCGGGCCACCGCTCGGGCGGCTACCCTGCGCGGCTGCACCACCACAACGCGACCAATGGGCTGGGAGGCGGGAGCGTCGTCGGCAAGAGCGTTGGCGATCACCGGCGGAACCAAGGTGGTCTTACCCGTCCCCGGAGGTGCCTGAACCACCGCGACACGCTGCTGGAGCGCACTCTCCAGATCGGACACGGACTCCGCGAAAGGTAGGCCGTGACCAATCCGTTCCAGGTCAAAGGGGGCGGCACTCATGGTTTCAAGTATTGCCGAGACCTCGGACACGGTTGTTACGGTGGAAACCCCGAAAAGGAGGAACGGATGGATTCCACCGCAAGACTCGGCCGTGTATTGGGCGTTGCGGCGATCATTGTTGGGGCCGGAATCATCCTGATGATGCTGCTGACCGGGGCAGGAAACCTAGCGACTGGATTCTTAAGCCTCACGACCATGGTTACCGGCGCATGCGCGGTTGTCATGGCCAATCGACGAGGCGCCCAGGAGGCCGCGACGTCCAGGAGTTCTGATGGCGAGCTCCGTTAGAAATGCCTCCGTGGACCGAGATGCGCGGTCGTTCCATGATCTACCGTCGGGTGGGATGGATCTCTCCCCGTGGCGGCAGTTCACCACGGCCGTTCGGCTGTTTTATCGGAACTATTTTCGGACCAGGGGGCGAGCCACTCGGGCTGAGTTTTGGTGGCTGGTTCTGTTTCAGGCACTCGTTGCTGGTGCCTGGACTTTGGCTGGCCGTCTGCTGTCAATCGGTGGGCCGCATTTCGTTACCAATGACACCCCGGAACTTCTCACGCAAACGATGATGTTCGTCGGAATGTTCCCGTTCGCATGGCAATTGGTGAACCTCATTCCAAGCATCACGTTGCTCGCTCGCAGGTTCCACGACACTGATTCCAGCGCCGTTTTGCTCTTCACCCTGATCATCCCGATCGCGGGCCTGGTCATCGTTCTTATCTATGCGCTGACCGCGTCCAACCCTCGGGGAGTCCGCTACGACCCACCGGGTGCCACGGCAGCTCGCCCTCCCGCCTAAAGTGGTACCCATGACCAACGCGCAGCTTCCCGAGCAGGTATCCGAGATCTTCGACCCCCAGCAGTGGCGTCAGGTGCAGGGCTTCGAGGACCTGCAGGACATCACGTACCACCGCGGCGTCGAACGAGACGACAACGGTGAAGTGGTCAAGGATCTGCCGTGGGTGCGTATCGCGTTCGATCGTCCCGAGGTCCGCAATGCCTTCCGCCCGGGCACCGTGGACGAGCTCTACCGCACCCTCGATCACGCCCGTATGTCCTCGGACGTAGGCGCGGTCATCCTGACGGGCAACGGCCCCTCCGCCAAGGACGGCGGCTGGGCCTTCTGCTCCGGCGGCGATCAGCGCATCCGCGGCCGCGACGGATACCACTACGCAGAGGGTGAGACCGCGGACTCCATCGACCCCGCTCGCGCCGGCCGACTGCACATCCTGGAAGTGCAGCGCCTGATCCGCACCATGCCCAAAGTGGTGATCGCGGCAGTGTCCGGCTGGGCGGCCGGTGGCGGTCACTCGCTGCACGTGGTGTGCGACTTGACCATTGCTTCGGCCGAGCAAGGCAAGTTCAAACAGACCGACGCCACCGTCGGTTCCTTCGATGCCGGTTACGGTTCCGCGCTGCTCTCGCGCCAGGTGGGCCAGAAGTTCGCTCGCGAGATCTTCTTCCTGGCCGATGAATATTCCGCCGAAGACATGTTCCGCATGGGCGCCGTCAACAAGGTGGTCCCCCACTCCGATCTCGAAACCTCCGCGCTGGAATGGGCTCGCAAGATCACCGCCCAGTCCCCGCAGGCCGTGCGCATGCTCAAGTACGCGTTCAACCTCCCGGACGACGGCATGGTGGGCCAGCAGGTCTTCGCCGGCGAAGCCACGCGCATGGGTTACATGACCGACGAGGCCGTCGAAGGCCGCGACGCGTTCCTGCAGAAGCGCGACCCGGACTGGTCCGCGTTCCCCTACTACTTTTGATGCCTGAGCTTCCCGGAGAGCCACTGCCCGTACCCAGTACGGCGGACCTGCCGACGGACACGGTCATCTTCGACGGTCCGGTGGCGGGCGACCCACTGGGTCTCCTCGGGCCGCTGAAGCAGGCGCTGTCCCGCCCCGAACCGGCGGTGGTCGTTTCCACCTCCGGCTCCACGGGCCGCCCCAAGAAAACGGTCTTGACCACCGAGGCGCTCACGGCATCGGGCCGCGCCACCGAACGCGCCACGTCCGGCCCCGGTCAGTGGCTCCTGTGTCTCCCTTCGCACTACGTCGCGGGCGTTCAGGTGCTCGCCCGGTCCGTACTCGCGGGCACCACGCCCGTTGTCATGGGTCCCGGGCCGTTCACACCGGACGGTTTCGCGCGGGCCGCGGCGGGCATGAGTCATGAGACGCGCTACGTGTCCGTGGTCCCCACCCAGCTGCAACGCATCCTAGATCCCGCCGACGCCGCTCCCCACCCGGAAGCCGTGGCCGCCCTCGCACGATTCGACGCGATTCTCGTGGGAGGCTCCGCACTCTCGCCCACCCTCGCCCAGCTAGCCGACAGCGCAGGCCTCGCCTTGGTCAGCACGTACGGCATGTCCGAAACGTGTGGCGGTTGCGTCTACAACGGCCGGCCCCTGGATGCCGTCGAGATTCGCACCGTCCCCGACGACGCCGCTCTCGACCTCTCGCACTTCACTTCCCCGCCTAGCCACGGGCCGAAAGAAGGGCGCATCTGGCTGGGCGGCGACGTCATTGCCGGAGGCTATCTGGAGGACCCCCGGCAGACCGGCGAGCACTTCCGCGTGATCGACGGACGGCGCTGGTACCGCACGGATGACCTGGGGCGAACCAACGAGGACGGATCGTTGAGCGTGCTGGGTCGCACGGACGACGTGATCAACACGGGCGGCATCAAAGTCTCCGCAGGAGTCGTGACCGCCACCCTGGCCTCGCACCCGGGAGTGCGGCAGGCGCTCGTGGTGCCGGTTCCGGACGCCGAGTGGGGCCAGGCCGTCGCAGCGCTGGTGGTACCCCGCGAGGGTGCACTCTCTGACGAGCTACGTGCAGAACTTCGTGATCTGATCCGTGTACAGCACGGTTCCGCCGCAGTTCCCAAGCACTGGCGCGAAGTCAGTGAAATCCCCATGCTCGCCACGGGCAAACCGGATCGACAGGCCGCAACCCGGATCTTCCGCTAGCTGGGCTTTCAATAAACTTTCCAACGCATGAGACAATAACGCGGTTCAATTCACCAGTTTTCGGAGGTATGTCCGTGGCCACGCCAGCACAGTGGGTAGAGGGCGCACGTCTCAGAACCCTGCCCATGGCCGCTGCTCCCGTGATCGCCGGTACCGCCGCTGCCCAGCAGATGCACGCGGTGCACCTGGGTCACGCCGGGCTGGCGCTGCTCGTGGCGCTGTTCCTCCAGATCGGCGTGAACTACGCCAACGACTATTCGGACGGCGTGCGCGGCACCGACGACGAGCGAGTGGGTCCCCTGCGACTCACCGGCTCCGGAGCGGCGAAGCCCTCGCATGTGAAGCGCGCGGCGTTCTTGTGCTTCGGGCTCGCGGCGCTGGCTGGTGCGGCACTCGTCGTGGTCTCCCAGCAGTGGTGGTTCGCGATCGTGGGTGTCGCCGCCGTCTTCGCCGCGTGGGGTTACACCGGCGGCAAGAAACCCTACGGCTACCTGGGCCTGGGTGACATCTTCGTGTTCATCTTCTTCGGCCCCGTGGCCACGCTGGGCACCACGCTCACGCAGGCCGGTCGGTTGAACCTCGATGCCTGGATCATGGCAATCTCCACGGGCTTGTTCGCGTGTGCCCTGTTGATGGCCAACAATGTGCGCGATATCCCGGGTGACCGGGAGGTAGGCAAGAAGACCCTGGCAGTGCGCCTGGGTGATTCCACGGCGCGTTTGACGTTCGCCGCGGAGATGGCCGTGGGTATGTTGCTGCCGCTGCTGTTGGTGCCCTACAACCCGTGGGTGCTGCTCGTCTACGCGATGACCCCGTTGGCATTGGCCGCGAGTATCACGGTCCTCAAGAGCAAGGAACGCCGGGCGTTGATCCCGGTGCTCAAACAGTGTGGGCTGGTCAACCTCGGATTCACGGTGCTGTACGCACTGGCCGTGTTGGTCTACCAGTACGTCTAGGGTCTGCGAGCTAGGTCCAACGAGCACGGCCCGACAAGTATGTTCAGGGCTGGCTTACGACCTCGCCTAGGACTCAGAGACTCAGATGTCCTTGCGGGCCTGCTGATCCGTGTAGGAATCCTCGACCTCCTGGTCCTCCATGGCCACCCGGTTCTTGGGCTTGGGAGAGCGGTCGATCCAGCGGTGGAAGTCCTGGCTGGCTGCCAAGTGCAGCTTGGGGAAGAAGATGTAGCAGATCGCGAACGCAGCCACCACGGCCGCGATGCCGGACAGGATCAGTCCCGCACCCACGTACATGGAGATCACGAACACTACGATCAGGATGCCCAACCGCAGCAGGGAGTACTTGAGGAAATTCACGCGGCCCAGTCTACTGGCATGCCCTGGATGCCCGCCCCATGCCGTTCACGTGATTCATCCGGCCCGTTGACCCGTCCCACACCGCATGTGGGGGCCATGCTTCGCTCCGGCACCCGATCGTCATCGCAACTTGTCACCGTCAGATACGCCCATGACTTAACGCTCAGACACCGATGCGCAAGTGATCAGCATGCTCCCCTAGGATTGTGGCCATGGGCAGAGCGATACTCATTATCGGAGCAGGCGCCCTCGCCGTGGGTGTGATCATTTATTCACTCATCGAATGCGCCCAAACAGAGAAGTACAAGGTCAGGTCCATCCCCAAGGGTGCGTGGATCCTGTTGATCCTGTTGCTGCCCATCATTGGCGCGGTCCTGTGGTTATTCTTCGGCCGCCCCAAAAAAGCGGACCCGACCACTCAACCGCAGCGCGGTCGCGGCCCCGACGATGACCCGCAGTTCCTGCGGAACTTGGAAGAGCGGCGTCGTCAACAAGAGCACGAGCGCAGGCTCCAGGAATGGGAGAACGAGCTCAAACGCACGGGACGTCCCCCGGGAGAGAAACCCCAGCCGCTGGACCCGGACGATCCCCGTCTGAGCGAAGAAGTCCTGAAAGACACCGACGGCGCCCCCGAGCCTGACGCCCCGGGCCAGAAAAACCCCGGCACCGACTCCCCCAAGGACGGCGGCAGCACCGCTGCCGGCACTGGCACTGACGATCCGCAAGATCCGGACAACGGTCCGGAACCGGACGCCGCACCCGGCCCCCGCGCCTAGCCCCCTGCAGAGGCACGCAAACCCGCGGTGGCCCAGAACTCATAAGGAAGCCCCGTACCTCTCGAGAGGTACGGGGCTTCCTTCGATCTGTGGTTAGCTATGCCCGATTTTCGCCACGGAATCGGTAATAGGGAACCCTAAATCACGCGCTTACAGACCCGAGTACGAGTGCAAACCCGGGAAGTACACGTTGACCACGGTGAAGTTGAAGACCACGCAGAGGTAGCCGACGATCGACAGCCACGCGGAACGGTTGCCGTTCCAGCCGCGGGTTACGCGGGCGTGCATGTAAGCGGCGTAGACGGTCCAGATCACGAAGGTCCAGACCTCCTTGGTGTCCCAGCCCCAGAAGCGGCCCCAGGCCTGGTCGGCCCAGATGGCACCGGCGGCCAGGGTGAAAGTCCAGAACACGAAGCCCACGGAATTGAGGCGGAACGCGAAGTTCTCCAGGGTGGTCGAATTGGGTACAACGCGCAGGAAGCCCAGCTTGGTCTCCTCGCCCGCGGCCAGGTTCTTCTCCCGGCGGGACTGCAGCAACTGCAGCACGGCCATGGCGAACGTGATGGTGAACAGGCCGGAGGCCGCCACGGCGATGGAGACGTGGATGATCAGCCAGTAGGACTGCAGCGCCGGGGGCAGCGGCGACACCGGGGTGGGGAACGCGATGGTGGCCGCGCACAGCATGAGCAGCACCAAGCCGGTGACCATGGGACCCACGAAACGCAGATCCTTGAAGATCAGCGTGATCAGGTAGACACCGGCCACCACGAGTGCACCCGTGGAGCAGAACTCGTACATGTTGGCCCAGGGCACACGGTCCGCGGCAATGCCACGAGCGACCACGGCAAAGGTGTGCAGCAGGAACGCGATGGCCATGACCACCACGGCGGCACGGGCGGCAGGGCGGCTGATGGAGTCCTTGTAATTGAGGGCCTCGAACTCGTCGGCACCCTTGGAGCGCGCGTCCGCAGTGGTGCGGAATTCGCCGGCCACGGGACCGCGACCAGAGGTGCCGTGGCCAGCGGCACTGTTGCGAGCGCCGTCGTCACCCGCGGTGGAGCCTGAGGAGGTCGCCGAGGCGCTCACGGAACCGCCGCGCGAACCGGCGCCCACGAGCTCCCGGGAGTCCTCGCGACTGCCCGCGCCGTGACGCTCGGCCTCACGCTGAGCCTTGCCGATGGCCTTGGAGTGCGAGGCCATGTCCCACACGAAGGCCACGAACGCGACCAAGTAGGTGAAGGCCGCCAGGAGCATGAACCACTCGCTCCAGACACCTAACGTTTCGTTGATATTGCTACCCATAAATCACTCACGCCTTATCTGACGAGTTGAGGGGGAAGTCGCGCACACCGCGGTCTTCCCACAGCGAGGTCCACAAACTTGTCAGCTTTTCCGCTTCCGCGCCCAGGCGGTGATCCTCACCGCGAGCCAACAGTCCGTATTCCAGAACAGTACACTGCACGCCATTGTGGTCCTGGCCCACATACGCGCGCACCCACGCCCTGCGACGGGCGATGAACAGGGACATGATCAGTCCCACGAAAGCGGCCACGAACGAGATGAACGCGGGGATGCGTCCGGGGTCGTTGTGGATGTCCAATCCCACATACCGCTTGACGTCCACGAACTCAATGGTGCCCTTGCCGTCCGGCAATTCCGCCGAGCGGTTGGCGCCGTCCAAGGTGATGGCGCCGTTGTCGGACATCATCGAATTCATCTCGGTCAGCGAATCCACGTCCAGCACGTAGACGTTCTGGGATTCACCGTTGTCCAGGCCCAAGTCACCGAAGTACGAAGACATGATCAGCACCGGATTGCTCAGTCCCGGGTCCACGGAGCGGGGCATCGAGCCCTCGTCCATGACCGCGGTGGGCAGCAACAGGCCCACGAAGCCGAGCTGGTCCGGGGCGGCGTCGGGCACCTTGAGCACGAGCGAGGACGTGTAGACGGAGTCGGTGGGGATGGTCACCACGGGGCCCTCGTAGGCCAGATTTCCTTGGCCGTCCGTCACTCGGATCACCGGTGCGTAGCCGTTGCCCACAAGGTACAGCTTGGTGCCGCCCACGTTGAGGGGCTCGTTGACCTTGAGCTTCTCGCTCTTCTCCTCCGCGCCGGGTTCTTCGGTCACGGTCACGTCCGCCTCGAAGTCCGTGGGGGCTCCGTACTGCGCGGGGTCCGTGGTGTCGCGGTGGAAATCGGCCTGGAAATTGTCCAAGCGCACGGAGAACGGGTTGAGCCAGTCCGCGCTGAAGTTGGTACCCGGGGTGAACGAGTCGTAGGCGACCAGCGTGTTCACAAAGGATTCGTCCTCGATGATGATCTTCTGACCCTTGTAACCGAACAGCGAACCAATGGCCACGGAGATCAGCACACCCAGCAGCGCCACGTGGAAGAGGATGTTGCCCACTTCCTTCCACATGCCGCGCTCGGCACCCACGGACGGCGTCTCGCCGTCCAGATCGCGGGCCTCTACGCGGTAGCCGCGCTTCTTGAGCGCCTTGGTCGCCTCCTGGATCGCTTCCGACGGCGACGGCGCTTCGGCGCCGTCACGTCCGCCCAACAGTACGCGGCGGTACTGGGGCAGGCGAGTGAGCCGCTTGGGGGTGCGCGGCGGCTTGGAGCGCCACGCCTTGTAGTGCTGGGCCGCACGCGGGAGCACGCAGCCAACCAGGGAAATGAACAGCAGCAGGTAGATCGCGGAGAACCAGTAGGACGAAAAGACGTCGAACAACTGGAACCGGTCCAACCACGGGCCAGAGGTTGGGTTGGCCTCGATGTAACTGTTGACCGCGTCCGGGTCCTGGATGCGCTGCGGGAACATCGATCCGGGCACCGCGGCAATGGCCAGCAAGAGCAGCAGCACGAGTGCCGTGGACATCTTGGTCAGCTGGGTCCACGCCCACCGGAGCATCCCCAGGGGGCCGAGTGCGGGCACCGCTACGGAATCGTTGCGGTTGCCCTTCTGGTCGCGTTGATCGCGCACCTGCGTCATATCGGCATCACCCAATCGGTTACGAACTCGGCCTGAATCCAGGAGACCAGCGCGGACCATACGCCCGTGGCCATGGCCAGACCGATCAGCACGAGAACAGCACCGCCCACGCGTTGCAGCGTGAGGCGGTGACGGCGGAAGAATTTCATGGCACCCATACCCCGGCGCAGGGCCAGGGCAATGAGAACGAACGGGATGCCCAGTCCCAGGCAGTAGGCGGTCGTGAGAATCACAGCCTTACCCGTGGAGGCGCCGTCCACGTAAACCAGCGCTTGCACCGCAGCGAAGGTCGGCCCGATGCACGGTGCCCACCCCAGGCCGAAGGTCATGCCGAGCAAGGGTGCGCCCCATAATCCGGGCGGTGGTTTCCGCTCGATCTTGCGATCCCGCTGGAACCACGAGAAACCGCCCATGAACACGACACCCATGAGGATCACCAGGATGCCCAGCACCACCATGATCCACTGCTGCCCCAGGAACCAGGCGAACGCACCCAGTTGGGCCAGCACCACGGACATCACCACGAATACCGCGGAGAAGCCGAGCACGAACAACAGCACGCCCATGAACACGCGGCCGCGCTTCTGGTCCTGCAGGTCCACACCGGTCAGGCCGGTCACGTATCCCAGGTACCCGGGGACCAACGGCAGCACGCACGGTGACGCGAAAGAGACGAGTCCCGCGAGCAGCGCCACGGGTAGCGCGGCAATCAGTGAACCGTCGAGGATGACCTCGGCGAAGGGATTGCCGCTCATACCGTCTCGGCCACCGTGTCCTTGATGAGGGCGTTCAGAGTGGAGTGGTCGGCTTTGCCCAGCACGCGAGCCGCCACACGGCCTTCGGAGTCGAGCACCAGGGTGGTGGGAACGGCCTGCGGCGGAACGTAATCGCTCAACGCCAGCAACACTTCACCGTTGAGGTCCGAGGCGGAGGGGTAAGGAATCTCGAAGGTTCGCTCGAAGGCTTCGGAGGTGGCCTGCTGATCGCGCAGGTTCACGCCCATGAATGTGGCGTCACCCTCGTAGTCCTTTGCGAGGCTCACCAGATCGGGAGCCTCCGCGCGGCACGGCGCGCAGCCCGCGTACCAGAAGTTCAGGACGGTGGTTTCGCCGCGCAAATCCTCAGCGGAAACGGTGGAACCGTCGAACATCTTGGCCTCGAACTCGACCGGTTCGCCGCGCTCACCGGGTGCGTATTCACTCACGGAACCGTCGCCGGCCACATAGCCCTTGTTGCCGCCTTCGCTGGCCTGCTGTGCCAGATTGTCCGATTCGGAGCCGCCGCACGCGGTCAGTACCAGCGCGGCGCACACGGACAACGACGCCGCCGCGACGCGGGTGCGCGAGCGGCGGGGACGAGCAGTTTGAGAGGAACGGACTCGGGCCAATTTCACGGGCATGTCACCTGACGGTACGGGGTGGATTCGGGAGCAATTATGAGCCGGGAAGCTGGTTGACGCCTGTGTAGTAGCGCGCCGCGGGCTCCCGGTAACTGACCCGCGGAACGGCCGGTTCGTTCACGTCGTCGAAGGTCAGGGACGTGATGGACGCCAGGTTGCACTGGCGACGTCGGGGATCGTGGGGCAGCGGGCGGCCCTCGACCGACAAGCGTGTCAGCCAGATGGGCAACTGATGCGATACGGCAATGGCCTGAGCGCCGTCGCCGCCGATCTCGACCGCGCGGCGGGCGAGATCGCGCGTGGCCTCCGCCATGCGGGCGACCTGCCCCCGATACGGCTCACCCCACGAGGGGCGTAGCGGATTGAGCATGAACGGCCAGTGCCTGGGATTCGACAACACCTTCTCGTCCACGTGCAATCCCTGGAAGTGATTGCGGGGTTCGATGATGCGCTCCTCGGTGACCACGTCCAACCCCAGCTCGCGCGCTACGGGTTCTGCGGTTTCGCGGGCTCTGGTGAGCGGCGACGAGGCCAGCAGGACGTAGCGGTCACCCTGATTCACCCGCTCCCTGAAATCGGCGGCGGCCGCTTCCGCCATGCGCGCGCCGAGCTCGGACAGGTGGTAATCCGGCATGCGTCCGTAGACGATGGCGTCAGGGTTGTGAACCTGGCCATGGCGCAGCAAATGAACGGTCGCAGAAGGCATGGTTACAGTCTCTCAAAAGCCCGGCTCCCGCCCAATTCAGGGGGCTCCTAGGGAACTACCGGAGCCGCACAGTTTCATTGCCGCTGGCCCGGCTCTCCGCCCCCGCTCCCCCGCACTTCATCGACCGAATCGGCTCGGCCTGGGCTGGCCCTTCAACCCAGCATGTTGCGCAGTCGCTGCTCGTCGATGCGCAGCTGATCCCACGGAGCGCCGTCCACGAACACGACCGGGATGTAATTCGCGTAGTCACGCAGCAGCGCCGAATCGGTGGTGATGTCCACTTCCGTGAACTCACTCCCCGTGTCTCGGCACGCCGCGGTAACCACCGCGCGGGCATCCTCGCACAAGTGGCAACCGTCCTTGGTGAGCAATGTCACCCGGTGAGCCGGTGGTTGGTTTGCCCAGTTTCCGGCGGACAACAACGGTTTCTTGACATTCTGCGGCGGGCTCATGAGCCCATGCTACGGGTACGGAAAAGGCCCCGTTCCGTGTGGAACGAGGCCTACCGCGAAGTCGCTTACTTCTTGTTGCGACGCTGGTGACGAGTCTTACGAAGCAGCTTGCGGTGCTTCTTCTTGGACATACGCTTGCGGCGCTTCTTAATGACTGAACCCATAGGATCCCTCGCATTGTTGTAGACGTTGGCTGTTTGTACGGGTCGCGCGTGAACACGACCCCGCCGCCGGTCAAACCAGGCGGCAAAATCCGATGAACGGCAAACTATTGATCCACCTTACCGCCTGTGGGGCTAATCCCTGAAAATGAGGGGTCAGGCGCTGGCCTGTCTACGACCCTTCAAGCCAACCGGGGCACGCTCCGCCGACGCCGCCGCATCACCGTGGTCCTCAGCCTCACCGTTGCGGCCGCGATCGGGATCAACTCCGGCCTCCTGGTACTGATAGGTGATGTGTTCCACGGTCAGACGAGAGGCCATCTGGAAGTCGCCGGCTTCCAGGGCACTACAGATCGCTCGGTGTTCGGCGCGGATCCTGCTGGAGGTGGTGGTCCATAACGGCACATGACCCACGAGAGCCATGGTGTATTCGTACACGGAATCGCGCAGTGCCGTGAACAACGCCGCGATGGCCGTATTGCCGGAGGACTTCACCAGTGCAATATGAAAGCTTACGTATAAATTGTGGAACCGCTTCAATCCCAGATCGTCGCGGTCCATTTCCGCCATGATGGCGTGCAGTTCCGCGAGCGGAACGTGCTTTTCCGAGGCATTCTCCAGGGCCCAGGATTCCAATTCCGTACGGGCCTGAACAATATCCCGCAACGGATACTCAGAAGTAGCCATGTGCAGCTGCAAGGCGGGGCCTGCGGAGGCGGCCGGTTCACGGACCAGGATGGGCAGGATGGACCGGTGCGGTCCGTCGAACAGTTTGATGATTCCCTGGGACTCAAGCACCTTCAGGGTCTCCCGCATGGAGTTACGCGAGACCCTGAAGATTGCAGCGAGGTCTTTGTCAGTGGGCAATTGCTGACCCAGCACAAGGTTGCCGTCAAACAGCTCGTTCTCGAGCCATTGCAGAACCTCACGATGAGTTGCCATGGTCACCAGCCTAAAAATCGTCAGTCGAGCACGTGCCAACCTCAGCAGATGCTTCGACTCACGAGCTTACTGCGTACGACTGGGAAATCAGATCAGACCCTGGGCTGACATTGCCCGTGCCACCTTGATGAATCCAGCAATATTCGCACCGGCCACATAATTGCCGGGCATGCCGTATTCATCCGCGGTTTCAGCACAGCGGTGGTGAATACCGCGCATGATTTCTTGCAAACGCTGCTGGGTGTAGTCGAAAGTCCACGAGTCGCGGGAAGCATTCTGCTGCATTTCCAGTGCGGACGTGGCCACGCCGCCTGCGTTCGCCGCCTTACCGGGGGCGAACAGAACATCCGCGTCCCGGAAGATTCGGACCGCTTCCGCGGTGGTGGGCATGTTGGCGCCCTCGGCCACGACCTCCACGCCGTTAGCGAGAAGCTTCTTGGCCTGGCGGCCGTTGAGCTCGTTCTGGGTCGCACACGGCAGAGCGACAGAACCCGGTACGTCCCACACGGAGCCGTCCGAGATGAAGCGTGCGCGGCCGCCCTTGCGCTCGGCGTACTGGCTGATGCGAGCGCGTTCCACTTCCTTGACCTGCTTGAGCAGGTCAAGGTCAATACCGTCGGGATCGACTACGTAACCGCTCGAGTCGGAGGCGGTCAACACCTTGGCTCCCAGTGACTGTGCGCGCTCGATCGCGTAAATCGCCACGTTGCCCGAACCGGACACGAGCATTTCGCGCCCGTCCATGTCCTGGCCGCGGGTCTTGAGCATTTCCTCGGCGAACATCACGGTGCCGTAGCCGGTGGCCTCGGTGCGCACGAGCGAACCGCCCCAGGCCAGGCCCTTACCGGTGAGCACACCGGATTCGTAGCGGTTGGTGATCCGCTTGTACTGACCGAACAGGTAACCGATCTCGCGGCCACCCACGCCGATGTCGCCGGCGGGCACATCCGTGTATTCACCGATGTGGCGGTAGAGCTCAGTCATGAAGGACTGGCAGAAACGCATGATCTCCGCGTCCGAGCGACCGGAAGGGTCGAAGTCCGAGCCGCCCTTACCGCCACCGATGGGCATGCCAGTCAGGGAGTTCTTGAAGATCTGCTCGAAACCCAGGAACTTGACGATGCCCAGGTAGACCGAGGGATGGAAACGCAGGCCACCCTTGTAGGGGCCGAGCGCGGAATTGAACTCCACACGGAAACCGCGGTTGATGTGCACGCGGCCGTTGTCGTCGGTCCAGGGCACACGGAAAATGATCTGGCGCTCGGGCTCGCAGATGCGCTCCAGAATGGCCGACTCGAGCAGCTCGGGGTGGCGTGCCACCACGGGGCCCAACGACTCGAAAACTTCGTCCACTGCCTGATGGAACTCGGACTCGCCGGGGTTGCGAGCAATGACTGCCTGCCGAACCGGAATCAAATTCTCGTGCATGGGTCTCCTGCCGTCTCTCGGTTGTAGGTGCTCACCGCTCGATCAGCGTCGCGAGCTGCGCCCGCGCCGCCGGAACCCGGTCAGAGTGGACAGCAGACCACTTTGGCGTCGGTGTGCGCCTCCGCTGCGAGCAGGGGGAATCCCGAACTCGGGTTTCGTGGAGTTCGGATCAGCGAACTCGTCAGAATCCGCGCTGGACTCAGCGGAAGTAACGTCGGTGTTAGCCCCCACACTAGTGCCTGTGACCTCGACCTCTGTGTCCAAGGCAACAGCATCCGGCAGGGTCGAAATGTTTGACACCTCGGAGTCCTCCAGGAGTTCTTGCAGATTTTCGTGACCGATTTCGGATTCTTCGTCCGAAATCACATCAAATGCGGGTGGTTCTGCAATCCCGGGTTCGGATTCCATTGGCTCGGAGATTTCGGTGACCTCGGCTTCCACTCGATCCTGCTCATGCTCCTCCACGGCCTGGGCAGAGGTGAACCACGGAAGGTTCCGAGGCTCCTCCGCGTGCAAGGGCGCGGTGACCGGTTCGTCGTTCTCGGTGATCTCCGGGGCATCCTCCGCAATGTCCCGATCGACCTCAACCACCTCGGACGCTTCCTCGACCGGTGGCGTCTCCGCCGCCTCCGCCGCTTCCGTCGTTGACGATTCCGCGGTTTCCACCGCGTCGGCCCTCCCAGGCGCGTCTTCGGCTTCGACTTCGGCGGTCGTCGCAGACTCGACGGCCGCGGTCAGCAGTTCCTCGATCCACGCCGATACGTCTCTCAGGGGTTGCGACTCCACGCTGTAGAAGCGCTTCTGGCCCTCAGCCCGTGTTGCCACCAGACCCGTGTCGCGCAGCACCTTGAGGTGTTTGGACACCGTGGGTTGGGAGACCTCCAACTCTTCGACCAACTCTCCGACCGGACGTGAGCCGTTGCGCAGGGCGGACAGGATCCGTCGACGGGTGGGGTCTGAGAGAGCTGAATATGAATCATTGGCCATAGGAATCACCCTAAACGTGAATCCTGATCAGGCCCCAATCAGGCTCAGTCGTACCAGGGGTCCAAGCCCCATTGGGGGAAGACTTCCTTGCGGGTGGCCATGATGGACCGGTCGGTCTCGTCATTGGGGTCGAAGCCGATCTCCCACGACCGCCACCAAAGGTCCACGTTGTCACCCATCATTTCGGGTGCGTGCCCGCCGTACTTGTCATTCATGTAGGTCCGCCACTCCTGCGGAACGGGTGTCGTGACCGCCACGGGGTGACCGCTGGCGATTCCTACGAGGTGCGCCCACGAACGCGGAACGGCGTCGTGGCAGTCGTAACCGCCACCGCCGGTCGCGATCCAGCGACCTTCACAGACCTCGTCCGCAAGTTCGGAGACGGCCAACGCGATCTGACGCTGCCCGTCGATGCTGACCCGCAAGTGGGTCAGTTCGTCCTGGAAATGGGAGTCGCAGCCGTGCTGGGACACGATCACTTCGGGACGGAACTCGCGTACGAGAGGCGGCACCACGGCGTCGTAGGCGCGCAACCACTGGGAATCGTCCGCTCGCGTGGGCATGGCCACGTTGACCGAGGTGCCGGCGCACTGACCCTCGCCGATCTCGTTGGCGAAGCCCGTTCCCGGAAACAGGGACAGGCCGGTCTCGTGGAGCGAGATGGTCATCACGCGCGGGTCGTCGAAGAAAATGGATTGCGTGCCGTCACCGTGGTGGCCGTCCACGTCGATGTAAACCACGCGCTGCACACCGTTGTCCAGGAGGTGCTGAATGGCCACGGCACAATCGTTGTACACACAGAAACCGCTGGCCTTATCTCGGGCCGCGTGGTGCATGCCGCCGCCGAAGTTGACGGCGTGCACGGCCTTACCGTCCAGAATGTCCACGGCGCCTTGGTAGGAGCCGCCCACCAGACGGGCGCTGGATTCGTGGATGCCCTCGTACCCGGGAGTGTCCTCGGTACCCAAACCGCACTCGGGGATTTCGATGCTGGGGTCCTCCGACACCGCGTGCACCGATTTCACGTACTCCGCACTGTGAGCCAGCTGCAACACTTGGTCGTCAGGAACCTCCGGGACCTCCACGCGGACGTTTTCCGCGGTGTCAAGGCCCAGCTGCTGTACGAGCCGAATGGTCGCGTCCAGCCGGGACGGGCGCATGGGGTGGTAATCCCCAAAGTTGTACTTGAGCAACTGGGGATCCCAATAAACACTGGTGGGGTACACGGCGCCTTTACCGTTTGTTGCAGGGCTCACACTCCCATTAGATCATTGACCACGCCCCGCCGGGCCGCGTATTGCACTGTGACGGAGAAATTAGGGCAATAATGTCCTGACTGCCACCGCGTGCAGCCACTATGGATTCGTCAGTTGTGTCGTTGGAGGAGGTGCGGTGAGCGAGCTGGAAGAAGCCGATCCGGTCCCCGACCACCCGGAGCACCCCGCAGTCACCAGGGATCCGTTCGTCACGCGCGTGGCACGCGGCGTGCGCGATTTCGTGGACGGTATCGCCAACTCCTCCCCGGCACGTCTGGCCGTCATCGTGTTCGTCATCGTGGACCTGGCCTTTGCCGCTCTGCTCTGGTTACCCATGTCCGCGGCACCCGGGAAACAAACAAGCGTGGCCGACGCCGTGTTCACCGCGACCTCTGCCGTGACCGTGACCGGGTTGACCACGGTGTCCACGGCCGACCAGTGGTCCCTGTTCGGTCAGGTGATCATCCTCGTGGCCATTCAGATCGGCGGTTTGGGAACCCTCACCATGACCTCGCTCCTGGCGCTGGCGATCGGCCGGAAACTGGGCCTGAAGTCCAAATTGATCACCCAGGAGGCCCTCAACATCGGTCGCCTGGGTGAGGTGGGTTCGCTGCTGCGGATCATCGTGGTGACCTCCATTTCCATTGAGGCCGCATTGACCGTGGTGCTGACACTGGGCTTCCTGGTGTCCGGGGAACCGATTCATACCGCCCTGTGGCACGGGGTCTTCTACGGGATCTCGAGCTTCAACAACGCGGGGTTCACCCCCCACAGTGACGGCCTGGTGCCCTACGATCACACCGGGCTGGATTCCTGGCTGATCCTGTTCCCCATCTGCATCGGCGTGTTCATCGGTTCGCTGGGTTTTCCCGTGATCCTGGTGCTGCGAGAGGCGGGGTTCCGCTTCACCCGCTGGAACCTCAACGCCAAGTTGACGCTGTTGACCACGGGTGTCCTGCTGGTGATCGGGTGGCTGCTGTTTTCAAGCTTCGAGTGGGACAACCAGGCCACGATCGGCGAGAAACCGGTCAGTGAACGTATTTTCCACGGCTTCTTCGCCTCCGTCATGATGCGCTCGGGCGGTTTCAACCTGGTGGACATGACCGATACGTCCCCGGTCACCCTGCTGCTCACGGACGCCCTGATGTTCGTGGGCGGCGGTTCGGCATCGACCGCCGGTGGCATCAAGGTCACTACCCTGGCCGTGGTCTTCCTGGCGATCCTGGCCGAGGCCCGCGGCGACAAGTCC
The DNA here is from genome assembly GCF_002295155.1 of Kocuria sp. WRN011. Lineage (NCBI taxonomy): Bacteria > Bacillati > Actinomycetota > Actinomycetes > Micrococcales > Micrococcaceae > Kocuria > Kocuria sp. WRN011. Next base: position 387,578 of record NZ_NSGI01000001.1, on the reverse strand, counting down.
GTGATCGCGTTCTTCCGCACCATCCCGGATTCGGTGCTGCGCATCTCCATTTCCGTGATCATGATGGGAGCCACGGTGGTGCTCACGGGCTCCGCAATTCTGGTCGGCCTCACCGGCCGTCCCCTGGACCATGTGCTGTTCGAGGTCATCTCCGCGTACGCCACGTGCGGTCTCAGCGTGGGAGTTTCCGCGGACGCCACAGACGCGGGAAAATACGTTCTGGCGATCATCATGCTCATCGGCCGTATCGGCACCAACACGGTGGCCACGGCACTCGCGTTGCGATCACGGCGTAGGTTGTATTCCTACCCGGAAGAAAGGCCCATCATTGGCTAAGAACTCCTCCCATTCCGCGCCGGTCCTGGTGATCGGTCTGGGCCGTTTCGGGTCCGCCACCGCCATGCAGCTGGTCCGTCAGGGCAACGAGGTTCTGGGAGTCGAGCGCGACGCCGCTCTGGTCCAGAAGATGTCCGGTCAGCTCACCCACGTGGTCGAAGCCGAAGCCACCGACATCGACGCTCTCCGTCAGGTTGGAGCCACCGACTTCACCGCTGCGGTCGTGGGCGTCGGTACCTCGATCGAGTCCTCCGTTCTGATCACGGCCAACCTGGTGGACCTGGGGATTGACCGGATTTGGGCCAAGGCCATCTCCCCCGCCCATGGCAAGATCCTGGCGCGCATCGGTGCCCACCACGTGATCTTCCCCGAGGCGGACGCCGGCCGCCGGACCGCGCACCTGGTATCCGGGCGGTTGTTGGACTACATCGAATTCGACGATGATTTCGCAATCGTCAAGATGTACCCGCCCCGCGAGACCCAGGGCTTCACACTGGGTGAATCCGACGTGCGCTCCAAGTACGGCGTGACCGTGGTGGGCGTGAAGTCACCGGGCGAGGATTTCACCTACGCCCGCCCGGAAACCATGGTGACCTCACGAGACCTGTTGATCGTCTCCGGGCACGTGGACCTCATCGAACGTTTCGCCGCGCGTCCCTAGCACGGGTCTAGGTCGGCCAGCCACGATAAATCTAAGCTGGAACTCCGGCGCCGGATCCGACGCCGCTCGATGGGCAAGGGACTGATCACCATGGGTGAATACCGCAACATTCGAGACGCCAGTCTGTGGGTGGAGGACCGAGGAGAAGGCGATCCCGTCCTCCTCCTCCACGGCGGCATGAGCGACGTCGACGAATTCGAACCGACACTTTTCGGTCTCGCGGACACGTTTCGTGTGGTCGGCTACGACCGCCGGGGATTCGGGCGCACCGCCGATACAGGGGATTTCACCCTCACCGAGATGGCCGCCGACGCTGCCGCGGTCATTGAGTCGCTTGGGGGTGGCCCGGCGCACGTGATCGGCTACAGCGCGGGCGGGATGGTGGCCACGAGCCTGGCCCTTGAGCACCCCGATCTGGTGCGGTCCTTGACCGTGATCAGTTCCGCGCTCGGTGCGGAGGACTGGATCATCCGACCTCAACCACCCTCCGGAGACTCTCCGGATGCCGGTTACCCCGCCGTGATCGTGGACCGTTACGCCCAACTCTCGCCCGACGGGCCGGAGCACTTCCCGGTCCTCGTGCGCAAGGTCTCCGATCTTGCGGCCCGGGACGTCGCGCCCGCGGACGCGCTGGCCACGTACCCGGGGCGGGTGCTGATCATGAGCGCCGACGACGATCTGGTCACCTTGGAAAGCCAGCTCACCCTCTACAGGTCCCTCCGGAATGGCGAACTCGCCGTGGTCCCGGGAACGTCCCACATGCTGATGTTCGAGAAGCCCCAGGTGGTCACGGACATCATTCGCAATTTCCTGGCGGGTGCGGAGCCGGTCACGTACTTCCCGATCCATCGTGCCCGGTCCGCGGACTGATAAGAATCAGTCGCCGCAGTATTCCTGTTCCATCTCGTCCCCGCGCTCGGACGAAGCCGTGACACCTGCGGCGATGACGTCGCGGAGACCCTGGTCGTCAAAGGTGTTGATGGCCTTCTCCGTGGTACCGCCGGGGCTGGTGACGGCCTTACGCAGGGCGGCGGGATCGGCGTCGTCGGGGCTGAGCAGGACACCCGCGCCCGCGACGGTTTCCTTGGCCAGGACGCGCGCGACGTCACTGGGGAGCCCGAGCTTCTCGCCCGCCTGCTGCATGGCCTCAGCCAGGTAGAAGACGTAGGCCGGGCCGGAACCGGATACACCGGTGACCGCGCGGACCAGGTGCTCCTCAACCTCGACCACAGTGGCCACCGAGGACAGCACCTCCCTGACGGCTTCCAACTGTTCCTTGGTGGTGTGAGTTCCGGGGGTCACGGAGATGACGCCGCGGCCAACACTCGAGGGCGTGTTGGGCATGGTGCGCACCACCGGCTGGCCTTCGGGGAGTGCCTTTTCTAGGGCTTCGAGGGTGATGCCCGCGGCCACGGAAGCGACCACGGTCTTGGGCTCCAGCGCCGGCGCGATCTCACGAGCGAGATCCAGAATGGCGTAGGGCTTCACACCCAGCAGCACCACGTCCGCACCCTTGACTGCTTCGAGGTTGGCCTTCTCGTTCTCCTCGCCGGAGAGCACGGTGACGCCGGTGTCCTCGCGCAGCTTCTCCGCAGACGAAGCGGACTTGGTGGTCGCGCGGACGCGCCCGGCGGGCGTGCCGCCGGCGAGGACGCCGCGCAGGATAGATCCGTTCATGGATCCCGAACCGAGGAAAGACAGGACGAGCTCGCTCATGCGAAAGCTCCTTTCGATAGCGAATCTGGGCTTCTCTCGACCGTATCGCGCCCGCAGAAGCAATGAAAACGCTCGACCCTCGCGTGGCGGGCCCCCGGCGGAAAAGAACTGCCAGTTGTTCTTCAGGCTCTACCCTGCTCGTTCCCCACCTGGGTTCTTATGCTGATCACACCTCAATTGGTGCGAGTGAATAACAGGGAACGGTCCCCTAGCCCGTTTCCTCCATGTGCCGACGAGCGAACGCCAAGGATTCGGACAACCAGGCGTCCCGCTCGTCGGCATCTTTGGATTTCCGAGTAGAAACCTCCACGCCCACTACGCCCTGCCAGCGGGTATCGCGCAGGTATTCCAGCGTTTCCGCCACCGGCTGGACACCGTGTCCCGGCAACATGTGTTCATCCGCCATGGTCTTCCCGGAGCCGTCCGTGAGGTGCACGTGGCCCAGGCGGGAGCCCAGTTCCTTCACCGCAGCCAGGGAGTCCATGTGCGCGGTGGCGGCGTGGGAGAAGTCCCACGTGACCCAGTCGTAGTCCTGACCCAAAGGGCTGTAGTGGGGTGAGTACACCACGGCCTTGCGACCAGCCACCCGCCACGGGTACATGTTCTCGACAGAAATTTTGATACCGGTCATCCGGGACACCTCACGCACACCCTGCACGAAATTGCGCGCGTACTTGGTCTGCCAGCGGAAGGGCGGGTGCACTACCACGACTTCGGCACCCACCTGTTCCGTGAGCTTGGCGGCCATCTGGATCTTGGTCCAGGCCTTGCCCCAGACTTGCTGGGTGAACAACAGCGTGGGCGCATGGATGGTGGAAATGGGCACCTGATACTCCTGAATGTGGTTCAGGAGTTGGTGGGTCAGCTGGCTCATGCGCTCATGGGTGACGAGCACTTCCACGCTGTCGTAGCCCAGGCGTCGAGCGGCATCGAACGTCTCGGGTACGCCCTTGGGGTAGAGCGAACTGGTGGACAGTGCCACGTGCGGTCGGTACGGACCCTCGGTTTGGGACATCACTTGGCCACCAAATTCTTGGGGTTGACGGTGTGGATCGCTGCCCCGGTGGTCAACCGGTCCAGTCGGCGCAGAATGAGCCCTTCGCGCAACGCCCACGGCGAGATGCGCAGGGTTCCGATGTCCAGCATATCCATCGCAGTTTCGGCCACGATAGCGCCCGCGAGCACTTGGGCCGCGCGATGTTCGGAAACACCCGGCAGCTCGGCGCGTTCGGACACGGTCATCGCCTCCATGCGCCGGGTCCACAACCGCAGATCCTCGGCATGCATGATGCGTGGAACGTAGGGCCCCTGGGCCGATGGCGCTGCGCCGCAAATGCGCGCGAGTGACCTGAACGTCTTGGACGTTCCCACGGCCAGATCCGGCCGACCGCCCTTCTCGATCTTCTCCACAGCGGGCTTCAACGTGGTGCGCACGTGCCTGCGCAACTTTTTCACGTCAGCCGGGGACGCGACGTCGCTCCCGCCCAAGAACGTGCGGTACATGCGCCCGGCGCCCAACGGAACCGAGGTGGCCACGGTGGGCAGTGCGTTGGTGCCCACCGCCATTTCGAAGGAACCGCCGCCAATATCGAAGTCCATGATGCGACCGGCGCCCCACCCGAACCAACGGCGCACCGCGTAAAAGGTGATGGCCGATTCCTGGTCCCCGGAGATCTCGGTGAGCGTGACCCCTGAGCGAGACTGCACGTGGTCCAGGACGTCTGCGCCGTTGGTGGCCTCGCGGATTGCGGAGGTCGCGAACGCCAGGAGGTCCTCGGCGTCGTGCTCGACCGCGAAATCCCGGGCCTCGACCACGAACGAGGTCAGCAGGTCTCGTCCGTGATCGGTGATCCGGCCCTGCTCGTCCTGGTGTTCCACGAGCCGCAACGCCATCTTGTGGGAGGCGTACGGTTCCGGTTTGGAACCGGGGTAGACGTCCAACAGGAGCAGGTGGACCGTGTTGGATCCGACGTCCAGGACTGAGAGCCGCATGTGGTTCCTTTGCTGAGCCGCAGGCCAAGGCCCGCGGTGGACTACTTCTTGGTGGTCGACGCCTTGCGAGTGGTCGTGGCTTTGGTCTTGGTACCGGCCGTAGCCTTGCTCGCGGTTTTCGACTTGGTCGCCGTCTTGGACTTCGTTGCGGTCTTGGTGGAACGGGCGCGCGTGGTGGTCTTCTTGGGAGCGGGCCCCTTGGCGCGCTTCTCGGCCAACAGTTGCGAGGCGCGGGCGTTGGTCATCTGCTCGATGTTCTCCGCACGCGGCACCGTCACGTTGGTCTCGCCATCGGTGATGTACGGGCCGAATCGGCCGTCCTTGATCACCATGTGCTTCTCGGTGAGGGGGTCCGTTCCAAGGTCTGCGAGCGGCGGCTTGGCCGCTTGGCGGCCACGCTGCTTGGGCTGGGAGTAGATGGTCTTGGCCTCGTCCAGGGTGATCGTGAAAATCTGGTCCTCGGAACCAATCGACCGGGAGTCCGAGCCCTTCTTGAGGTACGGACCGTAACGGCCGTTCTGCACGGTGATGGTTTCGCCGTCCGTGTCCTCACCCAGTTCGCGGGGCAGTGACAGCAGCTTGAGTGCATCGTCCAGGGTCACGTCCTGCAGCTTCATGGACGAGAACAAGGACGCCGTGCGGGGCTTGGGCTTCTCGATCTTCTTGGGCTTGGGCTTACCGTTCTTGTAGTACTCCGTGGGGATCGCGTCGAGCTCCTCCTGGGTGGGCTCGGGGATCACCTCGGTCACATAGGGGCCGTAGCGACCATCCTTGGCGACGATCATGCGACCGCTGTCCGGGTTGATGCCGAGTTCACGACCGTCGGCCTTGCCGATTTCCATGAGCTCCTGGGCTTTGGCGGCGTCCAACTCGTCCGGAGCCAGATCCAGGGGCACGTTGGCGCGCACCGGGTCGGTGATCTCACCGGTCTCCGGGTCCACCGTGCCGCCCACCTCCAGGTAGGGACCGAACTTGCCCACGCGCAGCATGATCTCGTCCGTGATGGGAATCGTGTTCACGGCGCGGGCGTCGATCTCGCCCAGGTCCTCCACGATGGGCTTGAGCCCGTGCTCGGCCTGGCCATCGCCGAAGTAGAAACCGGTCAACCACTTGACCCGTTCTTCCTCGCCGCGGGCGATACGGTCCAGATCCTCTTCGAGTTCGGCCGTGAAGTCGTAGTCCACGTAATCGGTGAAGTGGTCCTCCAGCAGGCGCACCACGGAGAAGGCCAGCCACGATGGAATCAACGCGGAGCCACGCACCTGCACGTAACCGCGGTCCATGATCGTGGAGATCGTGGCCGCGTAGGTGGACGGGCGGCCGATGCCGAGCTCGTCCAGGGTCTTCACCAAAGAAGCCTCGGTATAGCGGGCCGGAGGGGTGGTCGTGTGGCCGTCCGCGGTGACGTCCGTGGCATCCAGGGCGTCACCTTCTGCCATGACCGGAAGTCGCTTGTCCTCGTCCTTGGCCTTGGCCGACGACGCCGCCGCCTCCGGGTTTTCGTCCTTACCTTCCTCGTACGCGGCCAGGAAACCGCGGAACGTGATGACCGTACCGGAAGCCGAGAACTCGGCGTCGGCGCCGGAAAGCTCACCCGCGGCCGAAGACGCAGCGGCACCCAGCCGGACCGTGGCGGTCGATCCCTTGGCGTCCTGCATCTGGGAGGCCACGGTGCGTTTCCAGATCAGTTCGTAGAGCTTGAATTCATCCACGGACAGCTGCGAACGCACCTGCGAGGGCGTACGGAAAGAGTCACCGGCGGGGCGAATGGCTTCGTGGGCCTCCTGCGCATTTTTGGACTTGGAGGAGTAGACGCGCGGCTTACCGGGAACGAAGTCCTCGCCGTAGAGTTCCTTCGCTTGCCGGCGGGCCGCGTTGATCGCCTGGTCGGACAGCGCCACGGAGTCCGTACGCATGTAGGTGATGTAACCGTTCTCGTACAGCCGCTGGGCCACGCGCATGGTGGTGCGGGAGGTGAAGCGCAGCTTGCGCGCGGCCTCCTGCTGAAGCGTGGAGGTGGTGAATGGCGCCGCGGGGCGACGGGTATAGGGCTTGGTCTCCAGAGACCGAACCGTGAACTCCGCGTCCTGCAGGCCGGCGGCCAGCGAGGTGGCTGAGGTCTCGTCCAAGTGGACCAGAGCGCCGTCGCGAGCGGACTTCAGTTCGCCGCGATCCGAGAAATCCTTGCCCGTGGCCACACGCTGAGAATTCAGGGACGACAGGCGAGCAGTGAAGCCGCGGCCTGCGTCCTGTCCCTCGGGACGCGCGAACGTGCCCGTGAGATCCCAGTAGTCGGCGGAGACGAAGGCCATGCGCTCACGTTCGCGCTGCACGACCAGGCGGGTGGCCACCGACTGCACACGACCCGCTGACAGGCCCGAGGACACCTTGCGCCACAGTACCGGGGAGATCTCGTAACCGTAGAGCCGGTCCAGGATGCGTCGGGTCTCCTGGGCGTCCACGAGATCCTTGTCGAGCTCGCGCAGCTGACCGAAGGCACGCTCGATGGCCTCTCGGGTGATTTCGGGGAAGGTCAGACGGTAGACCGGAACCTTGGGCTTGAGCACCTGCAATAGGTGCCACGCGATGGCCTCGCCTTCGCGATCCCCATCGGTTGCGAGGTAAAGGGCGTCCGCATCTTTGAGCTTCCGCCGCAGCTCCGTGACCTTCTTCTTCTTGTCCGGGTTCACCACGTAGTACGGGTCGAAACCGTGTTCCACGTCCACCGCGAACTTGCCGTACGGACCCTTCTTCATGTCCGTGGGCAACTCAGAAGGCTGCGGCAGGTCTCGGATATGGCCCATCGAGGATTCGACCTCGTAGGCGTCGCCGAGATAACCCGCAATCGTTTTCACCTTGGATGGTGACTCCACGATCAACAGGCTCTTGCCGGTTTCAGCGTTCTTGGTGGCCTTGGTTGGCACGGTACTCCTCGTCATGACCCGTGGATTCGAGCGGGTCTGGTCCTTCCAATGGGGGCTGCACGAAATCCCCCGTGGTTACACACCGTCTCACAAGAGAGGTTTTACCACTCGTTCAGGTGCTCAGGCCGGATCGTGATCCGGTTCCGTGGTCATGGTGAACTCACGGCCCGTGGCCGAGTCAACATCGATCACCACGAAGTGGTACTTGTACGTGGGCGCCCAGGGCTTCAGTGGCAACTGCTCGGCGGCGTCGCGTTCGGCCTGGGTTTCCAGGCGACGTGCGCGGCCGTGCACCACCACGGACTGCACGTGATCCCCGACCACACGGTCCACTTCGAAAGCCACGTGATTGTTGACCACCAGGCTCGCGAGCTTGGTGCCCTGTGCAGTACGGAAATACAGCTTACGGTCCTTCGCCACATAATTGACTGGGAAAATGTCCACCATGCCTGCGGCCTGCACGGCCAAGCGGCCGAACGGAAGCTCCCCCAGAAGCTCCCACACGGCAGTGGTGTCGAGGGGCAGTATCGGATTAAAGGTTTCGCCGGTGCTCATAACTTCAGTCTTACACTTCCACCAACACGCCGTGGGTGATGAGTGCCCTGATTTCACGTAACAATTGCTCCGATGGGCCGCCGTCCCACCCCAACAGCGTGCCCAGGGCGGTCAGGATCTGGCGGGCCGTCAGCTCGCCGTCGCACACGCCCACGAAACCGGCGGCCTCGCTGCTGAGCACCACGGTGCGGCGCAATCCACCGCCCTGCCGCAACAGGATCAGGGCCGGGTCCTCGGCCCCGGGACGGCCGTGCCGTTCCTCGGTGACGTCTTGAGCGACGTAGTAATGCTTGTTCTGCCAGGCGTCATCGGCGACGACGCCGCTCGCGGCCTCTCCGCGAAACATTGCCTCCGCGCGTGACCACTCCGCCGCCAGGGTGGCCGCGATGGGTTGCTGAATGGGGTGGTCGATGTGCTCGAAAATCCGGAGGATCTCGGTCTCGGCGCCGGGTTGCTCCGGACGCGCGAGGCGGACCATGCCGAAACCGACCGCACCCACGTGACGCGAGGTGAAGTCCGCGAGGTAGTCGCGATAAGCGGCGTCGTAGGCTTCGATATCTCGTTGCTGTGAAGCGTCCCGCAACCAGGTTTCCGCGTACTCGCACACGTCCTGAATCTCGCGTTGAATGACCCATGCGCCGACGCCCGGGGCGATCCATTCCTCGACGCGTTCGGACCAAATCTTCTCCGGGTCGGTGTCCGGCGTGTCGGGGATTTCCCAATTGGCCAGCAGATGAGCGGTGGCACCCTGAGCCATCACGGCGGGCAGCGCGGTGATCAGTTCGGAGACCAGCCGGTCGCCAGCCTTGCCACCGTCGCGGTAGGTGAAACGCTCCTCGTCGGCTTCGTTGCTGCGGCGCGGAGTAATCACAAACGGCGGGTTGGAGACGACCAGGTCGAATTCCTGGCCCGCTACCGGTTCCAGCAGACTGCCTTGTACCAGGGTGGCACGAGCTTCGAGGTCGAACGGGTCCAGATCCAGCGCGCGGGCGTTGAGCACCAGGTTGAACCGTGTGGTGGCCAGGGCCCGATCGGAAAGGTCTGTGGCCGTGACGTGACGAGCGTGGGAGAGCAGGTGGAAGGTCTGAATGCCGCAGCCGGTACCCACGTCCAGCGCGGTGTCTACGTCGCGCCGTTCGGTGGAACGGACCAACGTCAGTGAGGCTCCGCCAATGCCCAGCACATGATCACGGCGCAACACACCGGGGCGTTGGAAGGCTCCCAGGTCGCTGACCACGTAGAGCTCGCCCGCAACATCGGTGGAATAGGGGCGCAGATCCACGGACGCACGCACCAGGTCGGTGTCCGCAGCCCCATCGTTGGGGGTGCCGTTGCTGGCTGTGTCGTCGTTGGCGGTGCTGAGGTTGTCCGGCTCGCTGCTCCTGGTCCCGCCGCCCTCGTATTCCAGGAGGCCAAGGCGCCCAAGCCCCGGGGCACCCACGGTGGGCAGAGCGGCGTCGACGTCCGCAGCGGGAACGACGTCCCCCAGGAGGAACAGCGCGATCACCGCGGCCAGGCGCGGCTGTGTCTCGCTCGCGCGGTCGAGGGCGACGCGCGCAGGAACCGGTTGCTCCCGCAGCCACGCGTCCATGGCGCGCTCTCCGAGCATGTCCGTGACACCGTCCACGGTGAAATTGCTGTCTGCCAGGTCTCGGTGGAGATCCTGAATGAGCTGAGGGTCCTGCGAGCGCGGCGCATCGGCCACCGCGCTAAATGGCGCGGCAGCGGGCAAATCAGTCAATGCTCAGTGACCCAGGCGGAACTTGCGACCGGTGACGCGGGTGGGGGTGATCTCCACGAACTCTAGCTTTTCGGTCTCGAGCCACGGGCGCAGACCCAGCGACTCCACACGCTCAATGTCTTCGGTCTCGGTCAACATGCGTGCGGTCCCGCGCACGACCACTGAGTGGGCCTCGGAGCCGGTCGCGCGATCGATTTCCACGGTCACGTGCGGGTTCAGCTGCAATTGCAGCACCTTGGTGCCCTTGGCCGAGCGGAAGTACAAGCGCTCACCGTCGGTCACGATGTTCAACGGGGTGATGTCGATTTCATCGCCGTCGCGAGTAGCCAGCCGGGCGAAACGTGCCTGCTTGAGCAGGTCCCAGCTCTCCTGTTCGGAAAGCTCCTGAATGGGCGGCTGCTTGGCCTCGTCCTGCTGATCGTGTGACTTGGCAATGTTCATGGGGTGTCCCTGCTCCGGAGTGCTCATATCCCCATAATTCCATGCGCGCCGTGTCAGCGGGGAGACCACCGCTAAATTGGCGCAGATCACTGCCGTATGACGAAACCGCGCCCGTTGTGGAGGGCGAGCGGCACGGGGGCTGGTCGCGGCGGCGTCGTTGCAAGACGGGATCGTTATAAGTCGGGGACGTTTCCGTGTGACGCCGTCGATGGCCGGGGGAAGCGAGACGACTATTTCGGGCGGCTTATGCGTGTTGCTGCGTACGGAAGAATAGGACGGTGAGTTCTTCCCAGGACATGGTCAATTTGCTCGGCCGCGGACCGCAGCCCGAGCAGGTTCGTCATGTCCGCGAACTACCCGCGCGCGAGGCCGAATATGCACCGTGGCCCGAGTGGATCCACCCGGCCGTCCGCCGGGCGTACGAGCGGCTGGGGATTCATGAACCGTTCGCTCATCAAGTCGCGGCGATGACGGCGCCTCGGCACGCGATCGTGGCCACCGGAACGGCCTCCGGCAAGTCACTGGTGTATCAGTCGCTGGTGCTCAACGCCGTTCATCGTGGGAAACTTGCCATCGCCTCCCGACCTGGACTGTTACACCACCCCGAGGAAGCCACGGCGCTGTACTTGTCGCCCACCAAGGCACTTGCGGCGGATCAATTGATGTCCCTTCGGTCGCTGGGTTTCGACGACGTGCGCGCGGCCACCTACGACGGTGACACCGACACCGGCGAGCGCCGCTGGATTCGCGACCACGCGGACGTGATCCTGTGCAACCCGGACATGCTCCACCACGGCATCCTGCCCAATCACACGGGCTGGTCGCGATTCTTCCGGCGGCTGCGCTTTGTGATCATCGATGAGGCTCATTCCTATCGGGGCGTATTTGGTTCGCACGTGGCCGTGCTCATGAAGCGCCTCAAGCGGATTGCCGCTCATTACGGGGCGGACCCGGTCTTTGTGGGGGCCTCCGCGACCAGTGCATCACCGCAGGAATCGTTTGCGCGATTAATCGGTGCCTCACCTGACGAGGTGACGGCCGTGGAGCGCGATACCTCGCCGCATGGTTCGCGCACCGTGGTGTTGTGGGAGCCGGAGCAGTCGCCGGGAGGGTCCGATAACAACGCGCCCTCACGACGCACGGTGACCGCCGAGTCAGCGGACATGCTCACTGATTTGGTGCTGCAGCAGATCCGCACGATTGCGTTCATTCGGTCGCGCCGGGGTGCCGAGACGATTTCTCAGATCGCGCACCGGCAACTCGAAGAGGTTGACCCGTCGCTGGCGCACCGAGTCGCGGCGTATCGGGCGGGTTTCCTCCCGGAGGAACGTCGGGAACTGGAACAGGCCCTGCGCGACGGTCGCCTATTGGGGGTTGCAAGCACTTCTGCGCTCGAGCTGGGAATCGACATCGCCGGGCTCGACGCCGTCCTGGTCGCCGGGTGGCCCGGCACCCGAGCCTCGTTCACTCAGCAGATCGGCCGCGCGGGGCGTGCTGGTCAACATGCACTGGCCACGTTGATCGCCGGAGACGATCCGCTCGATACCTACCTGGTGAACCACCCCGAGGCGATTTTTGACGTGCCCGTGGAGGCCACGGTGTTCGAGGCGTCCAATCCGTACGTGCTCGCACCGCACCTGTGCGCCGCGGCGGCCGAGCTCCCCATCCGGACCACTGAACTCGAGTTGTTCGGGCCCACCGCCCACGATGTGGTGCAATCCCTTGAGGCCGCCGGCCACTTACGACGGCGCCCGAGCGGCTGGTTCTGGACGCGTTCCGAACGGCCCGCGGACATGGTGTCCATCCGTTCCGGGGACGGCGGGCCCGTGCAGATCATCGAATCCGAGACCGGCGCGGTGCTGGGAACCATGGGTGCTCCGCAGTCCCACTACCAAGCACATCCCGGAGCCGTGTACGTGCATCAGGGCCGTACGTACCTGGTCGAGGATTTGGACGAGGAACTCAGCGTGGCCTCCGTGCGGCACGCGTTCCCGGATTTCTATACTGTGGCCCGCGATGTGACGGAAGTTCGAGTGCGTTCCGTGGCTGACACCCAACGCTGGGGTCCCATCACCATTCACCGCGGCAGCGTGGACGTGACAACCCAGGTGATCAGTTTCCAGCGCAAACTCACCGCCTCCAACGAAGTGGTAGGCGAAGAACCGTTGGAGTTACCCCCGCGCCAATTGACCACTACAGCCACGTGGTTCACCGTGGACCAGCCTCAATTGGCCGCCATGGGAATCGAGGAACCGGACATCCCCGGCTCCCTGCACGCGGCCGAGCACGCCATGATCGGGCTGCTCCCGTTGTTGGCATCGTGTGACCGCTGGGATGTGGGTGGGCTGTCGACCGCCTTGCATGCTGACACCGAGCTCCCCACCATTTTCGTGCACGACGGCCACCCCGGCGGTGCTGGTTTCGCCGAGCGCGGTTACGACATGTTTCACCGCTGGATCACCGCCACCCGTGATGCCATTGCCGCGTGCGAATGCGAGACCGGCTGCCCGTCCTGCGTGCAATCTCCCAAGTGCGGAAACCGCAACAATCCGCTGGATAAAGCCGACGCGCTCAAGCTGCTGAACGGGTTGCTGCGGTTCGCTCCGGCTGCCACATCAGCGGAATGAGCGCTAAGCAGTCTCCGAGGGCGTACGGATAACTCACCTCACCGATATCGAACTGCATCACGGCTCTCCCGGCGGCGGTCCGGCCCGTGATATTCCAATGGCCGGGCCCAGCGGTTCCAATGGGCCGAACAGCGCGATGCTCGTGCGGACATCCACGGTGGTTTGTTCGGGACTCACCAGGTCGCAGTGATCCATGACCGCGCCGTTCTCCTGGGCTACGGCCCGGGCCACGTCGCAAGGCACGCCGCTCGCTAAGCCCCGGGCCGTGTCGGCTGCAGCGAGCGCGGCGAGGTCTGCGGCTTTGGCGGCCCGGTGCATCGAGATGCCCGCCTGCCCGAGCAACAGGATCACGATCAGCAGCGCACACATGAGCACGGCGATGGTCATGCCGTGGACAGTTCCTGACCCTTCATCGGGGTGGTTCCGACTCTTGGAACTCCCACGTGCGGCCGTCTGGCGATCCCGATGCGGACTCGACCAGACCGAACGACACCTGTCCGCTTCCGGAACACTACGGGCCCACATCTGCGTTCCTCGCTCCTTCGGTCACGGCCATGGCATCAGCTTGAAGTGTCCAGCTACTCCACTGGCCCAGGATCCCCGGTGCCGGTCCGCTGACCGTCACGTTGACCCGGTCGGAGCCGGCGGCAACGGTCACCGTGGAATCATCCCCTGCGATCTCTCGTGCTCGCTCTTGGGCGACGGCCACGGTTTCCCCTCGAGCAGCGGCCCTGGCAGACGCTCGAGCCGCTTCTTCGAAACGGACCAGTGTCATCCCGGCTGCCGCCGCGGCCAGCATGACCGCAAGCAATAACACCAGAGCGGGCATGATGACCGCGGTTTCCACGGTGACGGCACCCCTATCGCAGGGGTCTTTGGACTCTCTGCCTGACCGTGAGCCAGCGGTGGAAAAAGAGGTCCAAGGTTGCTCTGTTCTCACGTCGGTGCCTTTCCGAGAACTCAGGTGGGTCCGTTGGGCACGCCTCACCATCGAGGCGCACCCAACGGTGTTGCTCCCATCGGATTACACCGACAGAGCCTTCTGGATGATGCCCAGCAGCAGACCCGATACGGAGTCAGAGGACAGCACTGCGGCCATGACGCCGCCGAACGCGGCGGCTGCCAGGACGATCACTGCGTATTCCGCGGTGGATGCGCCGAGATCCGGGTGATCCGAGCCAAGAACGAGTTCGGTGCTGTGGGCTTCCAGCACGGCATCGGGCTGGATGACCTGCGGAGCTGCGGGGACGATGGTGACGGTGGTGTGGGACATGGTGTTCTCCTGTGTGGTGGGTGATTCGAGCGGGGATCTGGGGTTGATGTCGCGGCCCGCGGGCGGCGCTCGGCCGCGGATCATGAGGCGAACACCTTGGGCAGCAAACTCATGAGCACGGGCAGCACGCCCCAGCACATGAAGGCGGGTAGACAACACAGTCCGAGCGGCAGCACCAGTCGAACTGATAGCGCTTCTGCGGCACGTTCCGCTCGACGGAACTGGGCTCGCCTTACTTGCTCGGCTTGCCCCCGCAAGACCGTCGCCGACGCCGCCCCGGACGTCGCCGTGAATTCGAGCGCATCGCGGTAGTCCAGTAACGCTCTGGGTGACTCGTTGGCCGATGACCACGCGGTGTCCCAGTCCAGACCCAGTCGAAGTGCTGCGGCAACCCTTTGAAGCTCGGGATGACCGGTCCCGGCAGTGCTGTGGGCCAGCACGGAGACTGCCTCCGCGAGAGGTAGTCCAGCGTCAAGCTGAGTTGCTGTCAGCTCGACGAGTGTGGCTGCGGGTAACCCGGGCGAGCTGCCGTGCGAAGCCAACAGAGCGGCGTCGTCGGTCGGCGCTGAGATCGAGCCAGCGGGACCCGTTGAGGACAACGCGACCGCGCGCGGCGATGACCAGACGAAAAACGCTACGGCTACTAAGAGTCCAGTGGCCAGGGCAATGGTCATGGTCCGTCCACCCCCTCGGCGTGCCGCATGAGCTGGCGGGTCCACAACCGACCGGCCACCGTGAGGACAGCTCCCGCAATAAGTGCGATTCGGCCCCACGGTGTGGTGATCAGGGTGGTGATCGGGTCGGTCCCCATGAGCATTCCGAGACCGAGTGCGAGGACCGGCAGCCACGCAAGGACACGCACCGTGGCTCGGGGACCGGCGAGCGCGCTGTCGCGAGCGGCCTGGGCATCGATCTGTGATTCGACAGAATCAGCCAAGCCGTTCAGGGCCTTCGACAGAGATGCTCCGGAGCGTTCCGAGATCTCCCAACACGCGGCTAGCTGCACGCTGACGGAGCGGGCCCAGCGAGCGAGTTCGTGGTCAGACACGTCCGGAGTGGATTGCGCGATCCGGCCCAGGGTTACGGAGGCTGGGACACCCAGCTCCGACGCCGCATGTACGTCGCGGCACAAACGTTCGATCCAGGCGGCTGTGGGGTTGGCGGGGCTCTGGCTCGTGGCCAGGGAGGCCTGGCCGAATACGAGGGACGGACTGCGACCGGCGTTGAGCAGAGCCGCCAGCCGTCGGATCAGAGTGACCCATTGGGCCGATTCCGCCGCGCGGTCCCGTCGCCAGTGGCGGGATGCGAAGGACACCGTGGCCAGCGAAGTCCGTTGGCGTTCTGGGTCATGGCTCCGTGCGACCCCGACGCTGTGGACGACGAGGGCGCGGCTACCCGCTCCCCCGGCCCACATCAGGCCCGCCGCGGCGATGAGACTTCCCACGGACAGGGCGAGGATCATGACGCACCCTGCGGGTGTGCTGCGCCGACAAATGCAGAGTCAGATGCGCTCGCGCGAGCTGCGGGGCGTGACAACAGTTCCGCCACACGTGGCCATCCCGGGCCCTTGACCGGTTCTCCACCATCGCAGCTCAACGCCGCCAGGGTGATGAGTTGACCGCCTGACAGCTCGAGCGTGCACAGGGTCTCCAAGCGTCTGCCGTCCACTCCCCTGCTCACGTGGGCGATCAAGTCAAGGGCGCTGGCAGCCTGCAACTCGACGGACTCGCGGCTCATCCCGGCGAGCGAGCCCAGCGCCGCCAAGCGGGCGGGAACAGCTTGCGCAGAGTTCGTGCACGGTTCCGGCGCCGGCGTGTCCGGTGTTCAACGCCGTGAGGAGCTCACGGACTTCGGCCCCGCGGCACTCCCCGACCACCAGACGATCCGGGCGCATCCGCAGGGCTTGGCGCACCAGCGCTGCCAGGTCCACGGCGCCGCTGCCCTCCACATTGTCGTGCCGGGCCTGCATCCCCACCACGTGAGGATGCTCCGGGTTCAGTTCGGCTGCGTCCTCGATGAGTACCAGACGCTCGGCCGGATCGCACTGCGACAACAGCGCGGATAGGACGGTGGTTTTCCCGGACCCCGTGGCCCCGCTGATCATCAAGTTGGCCCCTGCGGAGATGGCCGTACACAGCACGTCCGCCATGAACGGGTGGATGGATCCCGAGGACACCAAGTCGGTCAGGGACAACCGCTGAGGAGCCTGAAACCTGATGGACAGCAACGTGCCGCTCGTGGACACCGGTGGGATCACGGCGTGGACACGTAGTCCAGTGGCGGTCTGCACGTCAACGCATGGGTTGGCGTCGTCGAGCCGACGACCGGCCGCCGTGATGAGACGCACCGCGAGCGCGCGAACATCTGCCTCATTCGCGAAAGGAGATGGCACCCGGGTCACGCCGCCGAGGGTCTCCACGAACACGTTCTCGTGCCCGTTGACATACACGTCGCTGAGCCCTTCGGTGGGCAGGAGCGGTTCGAGCGGACCGAGTCCCGTGAGCTCGGCTTTGATGTGCTGTACCGCCCGGATAGATCCCACCGCTCCGAGCACGCGGCCGGTGTCCTGGATGGCGCGGGCAATCCGGGCGTCAGTGAGGGCACCACCTTCCTGCAGTAAACGATTGCGGACGTCTTCCGTGAACTGAGTGTCGAGTTCCGTGCCGCTCATGACCGCGCCTCCACCTGCTGGGCTATGGCACGGACGGCTTTCGCATGTTTCGCGCGTTTGCCCCGCTGCAACACGGCACCGTTGTCGAGCTCTTGAGGGAGGCGTGGGTCGAATGTGAGGGAGCCGGCACAACCGACTCCGGTTGCCGATTCCACGATGGCTGCATCCACGTCCGCCACGTTGAGCCCGGTCAGGACGGTCATCACTGGGATCTCGCCGCAGCGCTGGACTGCCAGTGTCGCCGCCAGAACTCCCCTGACGGTGCGCGGAGTGAGCACTAGCACCGTTGAGCACCACTGAGCCTGCTCCTCGAGGCGGTCCGCATTCAGGTCAACGACCAGATAGGTCGCCGCGCTTCTCAGCGCGTGGATCACGGTGCCCACCGGAACACTGGAGGCGTGCGTGCCCTGGCGGTCCCAGGAGAGGTAACGCAGAGATCCCGCGCTCGGCATGGCCGCCCACAACTGATCCGCCGCCACAGCACCCGAGAACTGGTGCAACTCGGGCCAGCGCAGGCCGTCCTCGGATTCCGTTCCGAGCACCAAGTCCAGGCCCGCTGCACCGGGGTCGGCATCGACCGCCGCGGTGGGCACACCGGTCTCCGAGAATTCTTGGGCGAGCCAGCACGCAAGCGTCGAAGCGCCCACACCACCCGTTGCACCCACCACGCCGAGGACACGTCCGAGCTCGATCGCGCCTGTTTCGTGTTCGGAGCGCGCGAGCATCTCGGCCAGCCATTCGGCGGCGTCGGGGAGCACGACGACGGCGCTCGCCGCGCTGCGGGCCGCGAGTTCCCACGCTGACTGGTGGGAAGCCAAGGCGACGATGATCGCTCCGTTGGGAACGCGTTCGACCTCCGACGCCGCATCGACCAGCAAGGTGTCCGCGCCCTTCGTGTCGGCGAGGCTGTCGGTGACCGTCAGTTCCACGCGACAGCTCACGCACACGGCTTCTACGGATTCGATGAGCTGCGGATCAGTGCTCAGAAGATGGACCGTTCTGGTCAAGGCTGCTGCCAGTAAGTCGCGGCTACGTCGATCGACGGTCGCACGGTCAGGGTCGGTGCGCTGGGCTCTGCGCGTCCGCGGAATCACCGCCGTGTTCGGGGACCTGTGCGCTGGAGGGGTCATGCCCTTACGGTCGTCGAATCACCCGCTTTGAGGACCACCTTGGGTCCCGATTGTGGAGTCAGGACCAACCCTCCACGGCAGTCATCAGGCCTGTGCAGTTACGTCACCGCGAGTGCACCCTCGCCAGGCGGACGTCAACGAGTCAGACTTGCACCATGAACATCACACTCGTCGGTGGGGGTCCCGATTCCACGAGTCCAGGCTGTGTGGCTCCCTTTCTCGAGAAGTGCCTCGCCCTCGGCTCCGGCCGCATCGGCTTGTTCCTGACCGGTGATGCCGTCACCACTGAGCACAGCGCTGGCCCGTACCTCGAACTCCTTCACGCCGTGCGTGACCGGATCGATCTCCTCCCGCTCAGCGGCGACGTCGGCGACCTGCAACGATTCAACGCGATCATCGTGGGCGGTGGACGAACCCCCGATTATCACTCTGCGCTCGCGGCTTCGATGCCACAGCTGCGTGACCTGGTCGGCAAGGGTGCGCCCTACCTCGGTTTCTCTGCGGGGGCGATGATTGCCGCGGAGTACGCAATTCTCGGCGGATACACGATGGACGGCATTGAGGTGTGCGCATCCGAATGTTCAGAAGATCTGGAGGCCCTCACCGTGCAAGCGGGGATCGGTATCGTGCCGTGGACCGTTGACGTTCACGCCTCGCAGGCGGGCACGCTGACTCGGGCGATTGCGGTGGTGGCGTCCGGTGGCGTGTCATCCGCCGTCGCCGTGGACGAAGACACTGCCCTCCACCTGGATGACGCGCGGTATCCTCGTGTCCTGGGATCTGGGCTGGCCTGGTGGATTACTCCTGCCGGGGATCACGTAGGAGTCAGGCTTCAATCCGCCGAGCCACAGTAGCCCGCTCACGAAAACGTTCCGGTTGATGTCCCACTACCACCACGCACGAGTCGTCTCGGTGGGCCCGTCGAGTTCGGTGAGCCCGGCGTCCACCACGGCAACCGGCCGAGTGGCAGCTGCCCACTCCGCCTCACGCGGTTCATCGACCCGCACCCTGAAGTCGTCCGCCCGCCACTGTTCCCGCTCGGCTTCGGACATGGCCTCCCATGCCAATTGCGCGGCGTGGGCGCACTGGGCCGCAAGCTTGCCACTGGTCATCTCGAGCCCCGGCCGCACCTCAACGGTGACCTTCGCGTCAGTAACGTTTGAAGCGCCGTCGTCGGGAAAAGTTGTGCCCGAAACCTGAAGTTTGTTCAGTTCCTTGGGCAGCGGTTTGACCGGGCCGGGCACAAAGGCGCGCACGGCGGCGTCGCCGAATTCCCCGCTACCTGCCTGGGTGACCGTCACGCCGTCGAGTTCCTGAACGTCGGTCCAGCGTTTGCCGTCCGCGCGGCGCACCAGTTTGCGGATACGCGCGTCGCGCCAGTGCTTCACGGCCGGGTACCAGGGGCCGTCAGGTGCGGATCGCGGGTCCGCAAGCAGGGCGACGACGGCGCGCGCGGCGGTCTCGGCCACGTCCACCTGCCGCGCAGGAGACTGCCGATCCCTGTAGACCACCAATTGCATGGCCCAGGGGATGTCGTGATCATCGGGAATCTGGTCGGACATCTTTCTACTGTGTCACGCGGCATCCGCGCTCCCCACAACCGGTGTTCTGCTGTGCATGTCAGGAGCCACCCGTAACCTGAATCCATGAACGCTGACGTTGTGGCCAGGCTCCGAAGCACCTTCCGTACCGGGCGGACCCGCTCTGTGGAATGGCGCAGGGGACAGCTCAACGCGCTCGAAGCGATGCTGCTCAATCACAAGGAGCAGTGGCAAAGGGCGCTGGGCGAAGACCTGGGGAAATCTCCGTTCGAGGCCACAATGACCGAGATCTATCCGGTGATCACCGAGCTCAAACACACACGTCGCAATCTCAAGAAATGGCACAAGGACCAGCCGGTTCGCACGCCGTTGCAGTTTTTTCCCGCCCGTTCGTGGGTGCGGTACGACCCGCTGGGTGTCGTGGTGATCATCTCGCCGTGGAACTACCCGCTGCAATTGCAGTTTTCTCCGCTCATGGGCGCGCTGGCCGGGGGTAACTGCGTGGTCATCAAGCCCAGTGAGATCAGTTCGGCCGTCGAACAGCTCTTTGCCGAGCTGGTCCCGCGCTACTTCGACCAAGAAGCCGTCGCCGTAGTCACCGGCCAGGCCGACGCCGCCACTGCCCTCATCGATGCCCGCCCCGATCACGTGTTCTTCACGGGTTCCACCGCCACGGGCACCGCGGTGGCCGAACGCGCAGCTCGCCATCTCGTTCCCGTGACCCTGGAGCTGGGTGGGAAGTCCCCCACATACGTGCACAACGATGTCGACCTTCATGCGGCCGCACGCCGGATCGTGTGGGGCAAGTTCGTCAATGCCGGCCAGACGTGTGTGGCACCGGATCACATCTATGCTTACCAGGACATTGCGGCGTCATTGGCGGAGGAACTCGCGCGAGCCTTGCGCGAGAGTTTCGGAGCTCGGCCGCAGGAATCGGAAGACTATGGGCGCATGATCCACACCGGCGCGGTGGATCGCGTGAGTGCCATGCTCCCGGCCAAGGGTTCGGAGCAGATCGTGTGCGGCGGTGACGTGGATCGGGAGGATCGCTATATCGCGCCCACCGTCCTGTACCCCGTGGCCGAATCCGATCCCGTGATGAGCGAGGAAATCTTCGGCCCGGTCCTGCCCATCCTGCCGGTGCGCGGTCCTCAGGAAGCCGTGCAGCGAATGCTCACACGGGACGCTCCCTTGGCCCTGTACATCTTCGCCACGGACAAGTCCGTTCGCGACTACATCATGGACGAGGTGCCCTCCGGTGGAGTCAGCATCGGGATCCCGGTCGCTCATGTGGGTAGTCCTTATCTGCCCTTCGGCGGTAAGGGTGCCAGTGGCCAGGGGACCTACCACGGTAAATGGTCACGCGACACGTTCACTCATCAGCGGGCGGTGCTCTCCAAACCCTTGAAACCGGAGACGCTGGGTGTGATCTATCCGCCCATCCACGGCGCGGTGAAATCCGTGTTGGACCGGGCCACCTCACCGGTCGGAGACAAGAAGCGGAGGGCACCTGGGTCGTAGGATCTGACCATGAACCGACCAACGGCTTTCTTCTTGCGTGGCATCAATGTGGGAGCCAACAACAGGGTTCCCATGGCAGAGCTGCGTGCCCTCCTCACGGAACAGCTCGGCGCTCAAGAGGTGAAGACTTACCTGCAGAGCGGCAACCTAATCTGTGTTCGTCAAGGCGACCCCGCGGAGTTCGCCAAAACGTTGTCAGCGGCCATCGAATCGGAATTCGGTGTCCTGAGCCCGGTCGTTCACTGGACGTTCGAAGAACTGTCGGCGGTGCTGGCCGCAGATCCGCTGCGCGACATCGCCACCGACGACAAGCTGTATCAAGTGCACTTCTGCGACCGTCCCGTCCCCGAGCTGGATCTGGCCGCGCTACCGATCCACGACGACGAACGCATCGTGGTTGACGGATCGGAAATCTATATTTGGTACGGCAGTGACAAGGGAATCCATGCTTCCAAACTGCCGGTCGCTCTCGGTAAACAACTGCCGGACATGACCATCACCGCCCGGAACATGCGCACGGTTCGAAAGGTCGCGGAACTGCTGGACGTGGCGGCGCCGGACTGAAAAAGTGTGTGCGTTTCGGACGGCTTCGAACTCGAACTCATTGCGGAGCGCTGAGCCCGCCCGGAGCATGTCAGTGCCCCACGCGATAATGAGCGCATGCACATAGTGGTGGCTCCCGCGGAAACCGGGGCCGGAGGCTGGACCCTGCAGGTGGTCACGGCCAACGGTCAGCGGGCGGGGCAACCACTGACGGTCACGGACCAGGAATTCCCTGGCATAGTCTCCACACGCGAAGCCGCCGCGTTGGAAGCAGGCGTGCAGCCGCCCGTCTGGACCTGGATGGATACGTCCGTGCCCGCCGCGCTCCTGTGCGAAGCAGATGTGTGGGCCACCAAATGCCGGGACTTGGGACTGTGCGCAACGATCCTGGCCACCGCGTCTGACGCTCCGGGGTCCGGAGCACCGGACCCCGATTCCGGCGAGTCGCGGCCTATGCAGTACACCCCAGTCATCGAACCGGCAGACCCCCGACATGTTCCCGGTCCACGTCCTCGTCCGGTGGAGGACTCACAAACCTCGCTGTTCGCCATGGCCACGGACCGCGGTCCCGGCCTGGATGACTTGGTCGCAGAACTGGCCGAACAGATCCGCGCCGTGAGCACGGCACGCAACCCCAAACGGTTGGAGATGCTGCTGGGTCTCGAATCGCAGGGTGCGCTGGTGGCAGCCACCATGCGTCACCAGGGAATCCCGTGGAATCCAGGAATCCACGAACAGATTCTCACCGACGCCATGGGCCCCCGCCCGAAAGAGGGCGAACGCCCCATCCGCATGCAGAAGCTGGCCGAGGAGATTCGCCGAGTCCTGGCTGCCCCCACGCTCAATCCCGATTCTCCTCCCGAGCTCCTCAAGGCGCTGCGCACCGCCGGTGTGGACATCGATTCCACACGTGCCTGGGTGATCAAGGAGTGGACCGTGGTGGCAGGGCAACCGGATCCTCGCAGACAAGAGATCGTGGCCCCCGTCCTCGAGTACAAGAAACTGTCGCGCATTTTCTCTGCAACCGGCTGGCACTGGCTCGACACGTGGGTCACCAACGGCCGCTTCCACCCCGAATACGTGGTCGGCGGCGTGGTCACCGGCCGCTGGGCCGCACGCGGCGGCGGAGCGTTGCAGATCCCCAAGTTCATTCGCGATGCGGTGCGCGCGGATCCCGGTCGCACCCTGGTCGTTGCCGACGCCGCCCAACTGGAACCCCGCGTACTGGCCATCCTGGCCCGCGATGATGCCCTGGCTCAGGCCTCCAGGGATCGAGATCTGTACGAATCCATCGCCCAACAGGGACAGGAGCGCGGCTCAGAGTTGAAGGAACGGCCCCACGCCAAGGTCGCACTACTCGGTGCCATGTACGGAGCAACCCAGGGAGCGGCCGGCCGTTTCATGCCGCACCTCACCCGCATGTTCCCGCGGGCCGTGGGCTATGTGGAACACGCTGCCCGCGTGGGTGAACGCGGAGAACAGGTCTGCACCTATCTCGGGCGTTGGTCGCCACTTCCGGAACCAGAGTGGTTCGAGATCCAACGTGCCACGGAAACCGCCGCCGGTGAGCGCCGCGCGACCCAAGCGGCGCGGACCCATGGCCGGTTCTCCCGGAACTTCGTGGTGCAGGGATCAGCTGCCGAGTGGGCGTTGGCCTGGCTCGGACACATCCGCCAGGGCTTGCACCGGCAAGGGTTGGACGCGCACCTCGTCTTCTTCCTGCATGACGAGGTCATGGTTCACTGCGCTCAAGAACAAGCCGAACAGGTCAAGCAAGTGGTTCTGGACGCCGCCGATCAGGCGGTGCGCACCGTGTTCGGCCGTGTACCGGTGGAAGTTCCGGTGGCCACGAGCGTGGTCACCAGTTACGCGGACGCAAAGTAGACCGCGACCAGAGCAAACATGCTCCTGCCCGCTACTTGCTGAGCCTTCCCGGGCAGATCGTCACGGGTTTACAGCGGAGCCGGACGCTTGTCGTTGTGGTCCCATTCGACCGACCAATCAAGCCATTCCAAGATCCGATCGATCACAATGCCGGTGAACCCCCACACGGTGACGGTTTCGCCGGTCTCGTTGACCCGCACGTCAAAGGCCGGAGATTTATAGGTCTGATTCCCTCGGGTCACAGTCGCGTAGTAACGGTGCGCGGGGTTGATCAGATCCAGCACCGGAACCCGGAACACCAGCGAGGACTCGGCATGGTCGACCACATCCACCTCGGACTGGCTCTGCCACCACCCGATGACGGGTGTAACCATGTGATTACTGATGGGCAGTGGAACAGGGTGCAAGGTTCCGAGCACCTCCACGCCGTCCGGGTCCAGTCCCGTTTCCTCATGGGCCTCCCGCAGCGCACCGCGCACGTGCGGAGCGCTCACCTCGCCACCGGGAACGGTCATCAGTTCACCCAACTCACCGTCCGGTGGATCCAGGCGACCGCCTGGGAACGCCACCTGACCGGGGTGCGAGCGCAGGTTCGCCGAGCGTTGGACGAGCAACACGTCCAAGTCGCGCCCCGGCCCCTCACCGTGCTCCTCGTATTCCGAGGGCACTTGGTCCAGCGCACCGAACAGGATCAGCACGGCAGACTGCCGGTAGTCCTCGGCAAGCTCTCCAATCCGCCACGGCTCGCGGTCCTCCATGTAGACCGTGTGCCCCTCTTGGGCCAACTTCAACAATTGTTCGCGGGCGTGAACGGTTCCGGGCGACGTAGGTTTCATGGGTGTCCTTTCACGACTCACGCGCTGAGCGTGTGCCCCTCGGCCCGCAGCTCTCGCCGCGTGGCACCGTTCATGTACCGGTCCAGCAGTTCTTCGCGGCCGGGTTTCAATTCATAGGCGAGTAGCTTGCGCGCCACCTGCGGATCGGTGGGGCCCTCTCCGTAGGAGGGGCACAAATCCGCGATCGGGCACACTCCGCAAGCGGGCTTCCGCGAATGGCAGATGCGGCGGCCATGGTAGATCAGCTCGTGGGACAGCTCCGTCCAAACCTTGGGCGGAAACAGGGCGGTGACGTCCTTTTCCACCTTGACCGGGTCCTCCTGGGTGGTCCACCCGAGCCGACGGGCAAGCCGCCCGAAGTGCGTGTCCACAGTGACGCCCGGGACCCCGAACGCGTTGCCGAGCACCACGTTCGCGGTCTTGCGCCCCACCCCCGGCAGTGTGATCAGATCCTTGAGTTTCCCCGGCACCTCGCCGTTGTATTCGTCCACCACGCGATTGGCGAGCGCTTGGATTGATCGTGCCTTGGATCGGTAGAAGCCCAGCGGCCGCACGATCTCCTGTACGGATTCCGGTTCGGCCTCGGCTAGTTCCTGCGGGCCGGGGTAGGTCGCGAACAGGATGGGCGTCACCGAGTTCACGCGCACGTCGGTGGTCTGCGCGGACAGCACCGTGGCCACGAGAAGTTGCCAGGCGTCGTCGAAATCCAATTCGGCCACGGCGTACGGGTAGGTTTCGGCGAGAATCCGCTGGATCTTCCGCGCGCGGCGGGTCACGGAGAGTGAGCTTTCCTCCCCGGCCCGACGACGCCGCGCTGCCGCCTTGGCTGCCTCATCCGGCGTGACGTGGCGGATGTGCTCGGCAGCTACGGGGTTGTCCATAGTCTCGATCATGCTGGGCCGGGCACCCCGGGTCAAACGCGTTTCGAGGCCCGGGATGTCACAGCACGACTTGATTTTTCACGCCCGCGGTTCGGTTGGGTATGGCAACGAGAAGTCCACTACGCTGGGATCAAATGTGAACTGCGCCACGCAGGGAGTACTTGCGCGGCCAATGGCCATGTAGCGACACACGAAGGAGCGCCATGTCTCAGGACTCAAACGCATCGGAACAGCGCACGTACGCGCCCAGCCAGGAATTTGCCGCGCAGGCGAACGCCACCGCAGAGCTGTACCAGCAGGCCGAGGATCAGGGTGAGGAGTTCTGGGCGAACCAGGCCCGCGATCTGCTGAGCTGGTCCACCCCGTTCAACTCGGTCCTGGACTGGTCCAACCCGCCGTTCGCCAAGTGGTTCGAGGACGGCAAGCTCAACGCCGCCTACAACGCCGTGGACCGTCACGTGGAGGCCGGCAACGGTGATCGCGTGGCCCTGCACTTCGAGGGCGAGCCCGGGGACAGCAAGTCCTACACCTACTCGGAGCTCAAGGACGAGGTCTCCAAGGCCGCCAACGCCATGGAAACGTTGGGCGTGTCCAAGGGTGACCGGGTGGCCGTGTACATGCCCATGATCGCGGAAGCCGTCATCACCATGCTGGCCTGCGCCCGTATCGGTGCCATCCACTCCGTGGTCTTCGGCGGCTTCTCCGCAGACGCCCTGCGTTCCCGCATCGACGACGGCGAGGCCAAGCTCGTGGTCACCGCGGATGGTTCCTACCGTCGCGGCAAGCCCACCCAGCTCAAGCCCGCCGTGGACGAGGCCCTCTCCAAGGGCGGCAAGACCGTCAAGCACGTGCTCGTGGTCAAGCGCAACGGCAGCGACGTTCCCTTCGAGGACGGCCGTGACGTGTGGTGGCACGAAGCTCTCGAAGCCGCGAGCACCGAGCACACCCCTTCCGAGCAGGGTGCTGAAGATCCCTTGTTCATCCTTTACACCTCCGGCACCACCGGTAAGCCCAAGGGCATCCTGCACACCACCGGCGGTTACCTGACCCAGGCTGCCTTCACTCACAAGAACGTCTTCGACCTCAAGCCCGAGACGGACGTGTACTGGTGCACCGCGGACGTCGGGTGGGTCACCGGCCACACCTACATCGCCTACGGTCCGCTGCTCAACGGCGCCACCCAGGTGATCTACGAAGGCACCCCGGATTCCCCGCACCGCGGCCGCTTCTGGGAGATCGTGCAGAAGTACGGCGTGAGCATCCTCTACACCTCCCCCACCGCCATCCGCACCATGATGAAGTGGGGCGAGGACATCCCCGCCGAATTCGACCTCAGCACCCTGCGCCTGCTGGGGACCGTGGGCGAGGCCATCAACCCGGAGGCGTGGACCTGGTTCCACAAGCACATCGGTGGCGGCAAGTGCCCCATCGTGGACACCTGGTGGCAGACCGAGACCGGCGCCATCATGATCTCCCCGCTGCCGGGCGTGACCGAGGCCAAGCCGGGTTCGGCACAGATCCCGCTGCCGGGTATCGCCGTGGACGTCGTGGACGACGCCGGCAATTCCCTGCCCAACGAGACCGACGGTTTCCTGGTCGTCCGCAAGCCGTGGCCGTCCATGCTGCGCACCATCTGGGGTGACGACGATCGCTTCGTCAACACCTACTGGGCCCAGTTCGGCGACAAGTACTTTGCCGGTGACGGCGCCAAGCGCGACGCCGACGGCGACGTTTGGATCCTGGGTCGCGTGGACGACGTCATGAACGTGTCCGGCCACCGTCTCTCCACCCCGGAGATCGAGTCCGCTCTGGTGTCCCACCCGTCCGTGGCCGAGGCCGCAGTGGTGGGTGCCGCGGACGAGACCACCGGTCAGGCAGTGTTCGCGTTCGTCATCCTCTCGGACCAGGCGACCTCCGAAGGCCGCGACCAGGCTGAACTCTCCGAAGAGATCCGCGCTCACGTGGGCAAGGAGATCTCCCCGATTGCCAAGCCCAAGAAAGTCCTGATCGTCCCCGAGCTGCCTAAGACCCGCTCCGGCAAGATCATGCGCCGCCTCCTCAAGGACGTGGCCGAGGATCGTCCCGTGGGCGACGTGTCCACGCTCGCGGACCAGACGGTCATGCAGCAGATCGTGGATTCGCTCGGCACCAAGTAGCCGATCGCCTTCACCCACCGCCGACGCCGCTCGGTGACCTTTCGTCCGAAACGGTCGCCGAGCGGCGTCGTCGCGTTGAAGTCGTGTTGAATGGGAGCATGAGCGAGCTCCCGATCTTCGTGTTGAACGGCCCCAACCTGAACACCCTCGGAACGCGCAAGCCCGAGATCTACGGCCACACCACCCTCGCGGACGTTGAAGCCAACGTGCGCGCGAAGGCTTCCGAGTACGGACTGGACGTGATCTTCGAACAGTCCAATTACGAAGGCCAGATCGTGGAATGGATCCAGCGGGCGCGCACCGATGCGTGTGGAATCGTGATCAATCCCGCGGCCCTCACCCACTACTCGATCGCCGTGCATGACGCCCTGGAGATGTGCGAAATCCCGATTGTGGAAGTCCACATTTCCAATGTGCACCAGCGCGAATCATTCCGCCACGTCTCCTTCGTGTCCCCGCAGGCCACGGCCGTCATCGCCGGTGCCGGTGTGCTCGGGTACGAGCTGGGCGTGCAGGTCGTGGCCAACGAACTTCACAAGACTTCGTCCACGTCGACCAGTTAGGACCCTCTCCATGACCACCGCTGAACAGTCTTCGAACGCTCGTCTGGTCTACGGACGCATCGACGAATCCTTCCACCAGGTAGCGGCCGCCGTGGTGGAGGAGGTCTTGGTGCGACTGGGCCACACCGTGGACGTGGTCGAAGGACCGCACCCGGAGATGTATCCGCAACTGGCCGCCGGTGAGATGGATCTGTTCGCGGACGCCTGGCTGCCCGACGGGCACGAGGTCTACTGGGAACAGGTCAAGGACAATGCGGTCGAAGCCGCCGTGCTCTACGAGGGCTGCATGTTCTACTGGGCCGTTCCGGCTTACATCCCAGAGGATCTGGTCTTCTCGCTCGAGGACCTGGCCAAGCCCGGGGTGGCCGAACGGATGACCACGCTCACCGTGCAGGGCACCACTTCCGGCGCGGGGTTGACCATGCGCTCCGAGCAGCTCATCGAGTCCTACGGTTTGGCCTCGCTCGGCTGGCATCAGGAGATCGGTGACCTGCAGGCCATCATCGACACCGTCAACCAGCGCATGAAGGCCGGGGATTGGTTCGCCACTCCCCTGTGGCAGCCGCAGTACCTCAATGACGTGTACGAGCTGCGCCCGCTGGCCGATCCGCTCGGGGCGTTCCCCGCACCCGATCGTGCGTCGCTCTTGGCGTACCGCCAGAGCTGGGACAACCTTCCGGAGGAAACTCGCCGCGTGGTGGCCCGGATCAATTACCCGCTAGAGGCCGTCAATGAAATGGATCGCGCCGTGAACCTGGACGGCAAGGATCCGTTGCAAGCGGCTCGGGACTGGATGGAACGTAATCCTGAAACGGTCAACGGCTGGTTCGCCTGATCAGGACATCACGCACTCGCCGGTGGCAATCGGGGCGGTCGACCCTGCCGCGGCTTCCAGAATGGTGGTGACCTGCTCCATGGGAATCGCGTAGCCGGCCTCGCCCTCCACTGCCTTGGCGAAGATCACGCCCACCACGTTGCCGTTGGCGTCCAACATGGGTCCGCCGGAGTTGCCCTGTTCCACACGACCCGCGATCTGGATGATGCTGCGCGAGAGAGTGTCACCGGTGGTCACGTTCTGGACCGGGGCGAACGCCTCACCCTGGATCGTTGCCGGGCGCACCGTGTACGGACCGCCCAGCGGGTACCCAGCGAAGGAAACCTGTTGGCCTCGCTCCACCGAATTGCTCATGGGCAAAGGTGCCTCCGGCAGATCCGGGGCGTAGAGCACGGCGAGGTCCGAAGCGTCGTCGTACTGCACGGCGTGGGCCTGATACACGCGACCGTCGCGGGTTTGCACCACGGGCTGATCGACACCGGCCACCACGTGGGCATTGGTGACGACCAGTCCGGACGCGGCCACGAACCCTGAACCGGTCTGGTTCTGTGCGCATTGATCCGCGGTGCCGTAAACCTGCACCACGGACTGGCCCGCGGCCTCCACCGCGTTGGAGTCGGTGGTCTGCTCCGGTTCGGGGGCCGCCTCAACGGGGAACAGCAGAGAATCGAGTTGGCGGATGCCCTGGGAACCACTCACGGCGTCGCGCGTGTGGGTCATGGCCTCACGGACCGGCTCCGGCGTGTACTTCTCAATGGTGCGCAGCACGGAGGAACTCGCCACCTGTTGCGACAGAGACGGCATACCCAACTGGCCCACTAGAGAACCGAGCAGCGCCAGCACGATGGCCGCAACGGCAACGTTCAGAACGCCGCCGCCAATACGGTCCAACACACCCAAACCTGTCTTTTCGGTAAGACGTGCCAGAAAGTTTCCGACAAGTCCGCCCAAAATCTGCCCGAGAACCAGGAGACCCAGCACCGTGACGAGAACAAAGGGGATGCGCAGCTCGGAACCCACCTGCGCGGAGATCCATGGCCCCGCCCAGAACGCGGCCACAGCGCCGAGCACAAAGCCCACCAGTGAGGCGAGCGAGCGGAAGAAACCCCTGGACAGCCCAGCGATCAGGTAGCCCACCAACACCATCACCAAAATGATGTCGAGCAGGTTAAGGGCCAGGTTCATGTACGTCCTTCGAGGTCGCGCCGCAGGCTGCGGGCGGGAGACAAGTAGTTAGTGAGCTTAGGGCTCGGGTCTGAGAAAACCGTGAAACCGGGCCGTGCGTTACGCTGATCACAGACCGTCATAAACCCGTCACACGATGCGTTCACACTCAGCGCAAGGGCTTGTCAGCCCCGTCAAGTGTGAAACTCGTTACGATGGTGACAAATAGCGCCTTCAGTCGGCGCACCCCCAACTGTTGAGGAGAACCACCTTGGATACCGACGTCCTCCGCCGCGCCCCGCTGTTTGCTTCACTGGACGATGAAGCTTTTTCCGCGCTGACCGAGGAGATCACCGAGGTTGACCTCTCCCGCGGCTCCGCCCTCTTCTACGAAGGCGATCCCGGAGATCAGCTCTACTTCATCATTTCCGGCAAGATCAAGCTGGGCCGCACCGCCAGCGACGGCCGCGAGAACCTGGTGGCCATCATGGGCCCGGGTGAGATCTTCGGGGAGATGGCTTTGTTCGACCCGAGCCCCCGCTCCACGTCGGCAACCGCCGTGTCCGAGACGCGCTTGGCCGGGTTGAAGCACGAGAACCTGCGCAAGGTCATCACCCGCTCCCCGGAGGTCTCCGCGCAGTTGCTGCAGGCTTTGGCCCGCCGCTTACGCCGCACCAACGAGAACCTGGCCGATCTGGTCTTCTCGGACGTTCCGGGCCGCGTCGCCAAGGCACTGCTCGACCTCGCGGACCGCTTCGGCCGCCCCGCAACGGACGGCATCCTGGTGGCTCACGAGCTCACCCAGGAAGAGCTGGCTCAGCTCGTGGGCGCTTCCCGTGAAACCGTGAACAAGGCCCTGGCCGAGTTCGTACAGCGCGGTTGGATCCGTCTGGAGGCGCGCGCCGTGGTCATCCTGGACCTGCAGCGCCTCAAGCAGCGTTCGCGCTAAGACTTCCGCGCGGCGGTCGCGTGTCACGCGCCGACCCGCCGACGACGCCGCGGCACCCACTCGGGTGCCGCGGCGTTTTCAGTTGTTCAGTACGAGCACCGGGTCACCGTTTCGAACATCCAATGACGGGGTTTGAACGGTCATGTCCCGGCGGGCGCTGAGGAAAGCAATGGCCGAATTCGCCCGCGCGATCATGCCGAGGATCGTCTGGACACCCGGGGTGGCCACTTCTCCCAGATTGAACTCCTGGCCGGATTCTCCGTGCTGAGCGTTCCGGTCCGCAAAGAGTGCGGGTACCGCAGTGTCGTGGGGATGCTCAAGCAGGGTCGCGGCATCAACCCACCCCAACCATGAGTCCCTGGCGCGGGTTTTCAGGGGCGAACACCGCTGCCCCACGGGGAGCACCGCGGCGAAGTATCTCAGGTCCACGCGCTGGTGGACGAAGTCGGAGGTCATCCAGCGAGCAAGCGGACGCAGCAGTTCGGTTCTGAAGGCGAACACCCTGTTGGACAGGACCCCGGCGAAAGAGATGTCCAGGTCCGAGAGTTGTTGACGCGCCAGCATCCAGTCCGCGCCGTCCACGTGCTCGGCTATGCCGTCGCCCTCGGAACCGGCGAAGAGCAACCCTGTTTCCACGAACACCCGCCGTGCAGCGGCGACCACGGCTCGACGAGCCAGGCCGATATCATCCGAGCCGAGCTTGTTGGCCCACTCGGTGGGGCGAGGTCCGGACCAGATGAGCGGTTCGTCGTCACTGGGTTCCAGGAGCCCGCCGGGGAAGGAAAGCTGTCCAAATGACGGCCGATCCGGGCGGAACATCATCAGCGCTTCCACACCGTGGTCGCCATCGCGGACCACCACTACGGAGGACGCGTGCCTGGGGGCCGAACCGTGGATTCCCACGCCCCGATCCAACCAGGCCAACGCGGCCTTCCGATGCGCCTGCGGAACGTGGAACAACCGTTCGGCCGACCCGCGAGCCGTGGTGTTAGCTGAACTCGACAATCAGTTCGACCTCCACGGGCGAGTTCAGCGGTAGCACACTCACACCCACCGCTGAACGGGCATGCTTACCCTTTTCTCCGAAGATGTCGCCCAGGAGCGTGGATGCGCCATCGATCACGCCGGGCTGACCGTAGAAATCGGGGGCCGAGGCCACGAACCCGGTGACCTTCACAACTCGGACCACGCGGTCCAGGTCTTCGATCTCGGCCTTGACGGCCGCCACGGCATTGAGGGCCGAGCGCGCGGCCAATTCCTTGGCGCGTTCCGGGCTGACGTGGTTCTCACCCTCGGTCTCGCTCACCACGCCCGTGGCGGGCAGAGCGCCGTCGACGAACGGCAGTTGACCCGCGGTGTAGACGTACTTGCCCGAGACCGCGGCGGGAGCGTAAGCCGCCACCGGCGCGGACACCTCGGGCAGGGTGAGTCCTAGTTCTTTGATGCGTTCTTCAATCGAGCTGCTCATGGTTCTGGGTGGCCCTTTCGATGCAGGTCGATCAGTTCTTGGGTCGCTTGAAATACGCGATGGGGTTGGTCTGGACCGGTGCGTTGACGTTACCGGCGGGAACATCGGCGGCCTGAGTGCCCGGCAGGACGGTCACCAACTCCCAGCCGTCGTCACCCCAGTTGTCGAGGATCTGCTTAGTAGCGTGGATCATGAGCGGAACGGTTGCATACTCCCAAGTGGTCATGGTCACCACCCTAGTGCCAGGCTCCGGTCATGTCCGTTCAAAGTTTGCTGGCGAACCACTGTGACAGTGCTCTCTGGTGCACACTTGCTTCCAGTCCTGGCTTGTACACTGGCGCAATGGCATCACGCAAGAATTCGGACTCCGAGTCCACCTCGGTCTTCGGCAACGTTGTGGCTTTCCTCGCCACCGCAGTCGTCGCAGGCATCGTGGCAGCAGGGTTACTCGTTCCGCCCGCAGCGGCAGTTGGCATGGCTTCCAACGCTTCCATCGGATGGTTCAAGTCCCTCCCGGATGAGATGGAGATGGGTCCGCTGTCCCGCTCCTCCACGGTGGTCGCTCGCGACGGAACCGAAATTGCGACGTTCTTCGCTCAGAACCGTGAACCGGTCGAGCTGGCGGACATGTCCCCGCACATGCAGGATGCCATCCTGGCCATTGAGGACCGTGACTTCTATGAGCACGGTGGCGTGGACACCGGCGGTATCGTGCGCGCCATGGGCAACAACATCTTGCGCCCGAGTGCCCGTCAGGGTGCCTCCACCATCACTCAGCAGTACGTGAACAACCTGCTCATCGACCAGCAGGTCCGTGCCGGCGAGCAGGCCAGCACCATTGGTTCCGACAAGAGCGTGGTGGACAAGATCAAGGAGATCAAGCTCGCACTGTCCATGGAACAGGAGATGTCCAAGGACGAGATCTTGGAGGGCTACCTCAACATTGTCTTGTTCGGTGGCCAGAACTACGGTGTCGAGGCCGCAGCCCAGTACTTCTGGGGCATCCCGGCGTCCGAGTTGGACATTCAGCAGTCGGCAGTCCTGGCCGGCATGGTCCAGTCCCCCAACTACTACAACCCTCAAGCGAACCCGGAAGCCTCCGAACAGCGTCGCAACCTGGTGCTCGACACCATGCTGCAGACCGGTTCCATTACGCAGCAGCAACACGATCAGGCCGTTGCGGCTCCCCTGGATCTGGACATCCACACGAGCAATTCCGGCTGCACTGCCGCTGAAACCGCACCGTACTTCTGCGATTACGTGCAGAACGAGTTCATGCAGTCCGAGGCCTTCGGTGCCACCCCGGACGAGCGTCTGGCCACCCTGCAGCGCGGCGGCCTGACCATCCACACCACGCTGGACATGAACGCGCAGCGCGCCGCCGAGCGCGAGGTCAACAAGACCCAGCCGCGTGACAACAACCCGGACAACGTCTCCACTGCCCTGGTGTCCTTGGAGCCCGAGAACGGTCACATCGCATCGATGGCACAGAACACCTTTTACTCCGGTGCCGAGGGCGACTCCAACACCACCTACAACTTCAACGTGGACACCACGATGGGTGGTGCCGGTGGCTTCCAGGTGGGTTCGACCTACAAGCCGCTGACCCTGGCCCAGTGGATCAACGCGGGTAAGGGCGTGAAGGCCACCATTGACGCGAGCCGCACGCACTACCCGGCCGACTACAAGTGGCGCGCATCCTGCCTGCCCGGCGGCGTGAAGTACGAGCCCGGCGACGACGGCAACGGTTTCGAGTTCCAGAACGCGGAGCGCGGTTACGAGCGTCGGATGCAGGTCGACTACGGCCTGTACAACTCGATCAACTCCGCGCTGTTCGCCATGGCTGCCGATCTGGACCTGTGCGACATCGGTGAGATCTCCGAGCAGTTGGGCATCCACGACGGCAAGACCGGTGAACCCGTGGACACGACCATCCTGTCCTCGCTGCTGGGCGGTTCGGTGGACATCGCGCCCATGACCATGGCTCGTGCATTCTCGGCCTTCGCCAACGATGGCGTGATGTGTGAAGTCCGCTCTATGACCAAGGTCGAGGACTTCACCGGCAAGACCTACG
This sequence comes from Kocuria sp. WRN011, assembly GCF_002295155.1. Taxonomy (NCBI): domain Bacteria; kingdom Bacillati; phylum Actinomycetota; class Actinomycetes; order Micrococcales; family Micrococcaceae; genus Kocuria; species Kocuria sp. WRN011. The sequence continues at coordinate 353,096 of NZ_NSGI01000001.1, read as the reverse complement.
ACGTCCCCGCAGACAAGTGTGAACGCGCCATCAAACAGGAAGTGGCGCAGGGCGTGAATTACACCCTGAACCAGACCCTGACGCGCGGTTCCGGTTGGCAGCGTGAAATCGGGCTCCCGGGTGCCTCTGCAGCCAAGACCGGCACCACCGACAACTCCACCCAGACCTGGATGATGGGCTACACCAAGGGCCTCTCCACCGCCTCGTGGGTCGGTAACTACGAGTTGGGTTCTCGTTCGTTGAACGGTCTGTCGATCGGCGGCCGCACGGGTGGCACCGACACCGACTGGGTGGACGGCTCCACGTACGCCGGTGCTCAGTGGGAGAACTACATGCGTGACGTGGCCCGCGATTACGACACGTCCGAGTTCTCGGATCCGCCGTCCCGCGTACTGTCCACAGACAAATGAGTTCCATGAGTAACGGTGCCCGCGCAGCCACCGCACTTACCGCAGGAGTAAGTGCCGTGGGCGCGGGCACCGCCGCGTGGGCGGTCTTCGGCGAACGGCGCCGGTTCCAGTTGCGGCACGAGACGCTGCGGGTGCTCCCCGCGGGCTCCAGGCCGTTGCGGATCCTGCACATTTCCGACCTACACACGGTTCCCGGCCAGGAATCCAAAAAACGTTTCGTCCAATCGCTGGCGGCACTTCGTCCGGACCTGGTGATCGACACGGGCGACAACCTGTCCCACATGCGGGCGCTGCCCTATCTGCTGGAGATCCTCGAGCCGCTCTTCGAGTTCCCGGGCGTGTATGTTCCCGGTTCCAACTGCTATTTCGCGCCGGAGCTGAAGAACCCCTTCCGGTACCTGTGGAAGACCACTGCCAGCGAAGATCCGACGGACAACACACGTCTGCCCACCGCGGACATGCACCGCGCCTTCGACGCCGCTGGCTGGACCGGCCTGATCAATCGCCACAATCGCCTGCGCGTGCGGGACACGGTGCTCGACTTCTCGGGTGTGGACGATCCGCACCTCGCGTACGACCGCCATCCCGGTTTCCCGGAGACACCTTCTGATGACGACGCCGCCGCCCTCCGCATCGGCGTGGCGCACGCCCCATACCTGCGAACCCTGGATCGGTTCGTCGCGGACGGTGCGGACCTCATCTTCGCCGGACATACGCACGGCGGGCAGGTCTGCCTCCCTGGCGGCCGCGCTCTGGTGAGCAACTGTGACCTGGACCCCGCCCTGTGCAAAGGCCTGATCGATCACCGCGGCGTGCCAGTCAATATTTCGCAAGGGCTCGGCGAATCCCGTTTCGCCCCTGTGCGGTTGTTCTGCCCTCCCCAAGCGGTGCTGGTCACGCTCACGGACTAAGACCCGCCGACGCCGCCTGACTTCGATCGGCCGGCCCTCTGACTGTCAAGAACCACGCTTCCGGTGGCAGTGCCGAGTGCATGTCGGCCTGTGGTCTTACAATGGGTGTCAGGACCGTCACACCCGGCAGGAGCATCAGATGAGCGCACCCGTTCAGGAACAATCCATCACCGCCACCGAGCGTTTCGTGGCGCAGGTGCGCGAGGCATGCGGTACGACCGCGATTGCCGAGAGCGAGCTGGAACGCCGCGTTCTGGCTCATGACGCATCCCACTATTTGCTGCAACCGCAAGCAGTGGTACGCCCCCAGAGCGCAGAGCACGTGGGCAGTATGTTCGCGGCCGCCGCTCGACACGGGCTGGGTCTCACGTTGCGCTCGGGCGGTACGTCGCTGTCCGGGCAGGCCGTCACCGATCAGGTTCTCGTGGACACGCGCCGCCATTTCCGCGACGTCGAGGTCCTGGACAACGGTGCCCGGGTGCGCGTTCAGCCCGGGGTAACCATCCGGCAGGTCAATGCCCGCCTGGCTCCCCACGGGTACAAGCTGGGTCCGGATCCCGCGAGTGAGGCCGCATGCACCGTGGGCGGTGTGGTGGCCAACAACTCATCAGGGATGGCGTGCGGCACCGAGTTCAACACCTACCGCACCCTGGAATCCATGACCGTGGTGCTGCCCTCCGGAACAGTGATCAACACTGCGGCCCCGGATGCGGACTCCCAGTTGCGTGCCGCCGAACCCGAACTTCATGAGGGTCTACTCAGGCTGCGACGCAGGGTCGTGGAGAACCCCGAGTCGGTGCGCACCATCGAGCGATTGTTCGCCATGAAGAACACGATGGGCTACGGGCTCAACTCGTTCGTCGACTTCGAGGAACCGGTGCGGGTCCTCGAGCACCTCATGATTGGTTCGGAAGGCACGCTCGGTTTCGTGGCTGAGGCGGTCTTCCGCACCGTTCCCATTCATCGGTTCGTGGCCACCGGCCTGCTCGTGTTCCCCACGGTGGTGGCGGCTACGAGCTCCGTTCCGCAGTTGGTGGATGTCCATTCCGCCACCGTCGAACTCCTCGACGCCACCTCGTTGAAGGTCTCCCAACGCACCGGCCAGGCTCCTCCGGTGATCATGGACATCTCCGTGGACCAACAGGCCGCGCTGCTCGTGGAATACCAGGCGGATTCGGAAGCCGAGGTCCGGGACCAAGCGCGGGCGGCGTCGTCGTTGTTCGAAAACCTGGGGTTGGAAAGTCCCGCGCAGCTGGCCACCGACCCCAAGGAACGCGCGAGCCTCTGGACCGTGCGCAAGGGCCTCTATACAACAGTGGCCGGCAACCGGCCGACCGGTTCCAATGCGCTGCTCGAGGACATCGTGGTGCCGGTGCCGCAGTTGGGTGAGACGTGCGAGGAATTGACTGCGCTGTTCGACGCGCACGGCTACGAGGACTCGGTGATTTTCGGGCACGCCAAGGACGGCAACGTGCACTTCATGCTCAACGAGCAGTTCACGGACCCCAAGCAGCTCAAGCGCTATGAACGCTTCACCGAGGACATGGTGGATCTCGTGCTTGATCGCGGCGGCGCGCTCAAGGCCGAGCACGGTACCGGGCGCATCATGGCGCCGTTCGTGCGACGGCAGTACGGCGATGAGCTCTACGCTGTGATGCTCGAACTCAAGCAACTGATCGATCCCGCCTACCGGTTCAACCCGGGCGTGATCCTCACTGATGACCCCACCGCGTATCTGCGCGACCTCAAGACGGCGCCCACCGTTGAAGAGGAGGTCGACCGGTGTGTGGAGTGCGGGTACTGCGAACCGGTCTGTCCGTCGCAGAATCTCACGCTCACGCCGCGGCAGCGCATTGCCGGGCGCCGCGAGATCGCGGAGGCGGAGTTGGCAGGCAAGCACGAGTTGGCCACCCGATTGTCCCGCGAGTACGACTACGCCGGGCTGGACACCTGCGCCGTGGACGGCATGTGTGTGACCGCGTGCCCGGTGCACATCAACACCGGCGACCTGGTGCGTCGGCTGCGCTCCGAGAACCACTCAAAGGTCGCCGATTTCGTGTGGGCGGGCCTGGCACGCTCGTGGTCCGTGACGGCACCCGGCGCAGCCTTCGCGTTGTCCGTGGCCAAGCGACTGCCCGCCGCATTGCCGGTCAGTGCGACCACGGTGGCCCGTGCCGTGGTGGGCGCGGACAACGTTCCGCAGTACACGCCTCAACTCCCGGCGGGCGGCCGATCGCGGGATTTCTTGACGACGTCGCCCGCGAACGTTCCTGCCGAACAAGCCCGGGCCGTGTTCTTCCCCGCGTGCATCGGTGCCATGTTCGGCACGGTGGATGGCTCGGGACCGTCGGTGTCCGAAGCGTTCCTGAAACTGTGCCAACGGGCGGGTGTGCACGTGAGCATCCCCGAGGGCATCACCGCCACGTGCTGCGGCACACCCTGGAAGTCCAAGGGCCTACCCACCGGCTACAAGACCATGTCCCACCGCACGCTGGAGACGCTGTGGGAGACATCGGGTCACGGTCGGTTGCCGGTGGTGTGTGATGCATCCTCGTGCACCGAGGGGTTGGAGACCATGCAGACCTTGGCGGCGGAGTCCGAGAAGTACGCACCGCTGCGTTTCGTGGACGCCGTGGAATTCGTCTCGGAGCATGTGCTTGATCGGATCGCCGTATCTGACCCGTTGCGTTCTGTGGCCGTCCACCCCACGTGCTCGTCGGTTCAGCTGGGCATCAACGACCACCTGATGCGGCTGGCCAATGCTGCAGCGGAACGAGCCACCGTTCCCTTCGCCTGGGGTTGCTGTGGCTACGCCGGCGATCGCGGCATGCTGCACCCCGAGCTCACCGCGGCCGCCACGGCCCCGGAAGCTGCCGAGGTGAACGGCACCTACTACGATGCCTACGTTTCCCTCAACCGCACGTGCGAGCAGGGCATGACCGAAGCCACCGGCAAACCCTACGAGCATGTGTTGCAAGTGCTCGAGCGCGTGAGTAGGTGACGCTAAGCAGGCTTGGCCCCAGAGCGGCGTCGTTCGTGGGGTGGCACCGCTCTCTCGGGACGCACGTTGGTGAACAGCCGGCCCGCGAGTCGGGAGCTATGTCGATGGCGTGAGCGAGCGGCGTCGTCAGACTTCGCGACGCGGGTGCGGTACGGCTCGTGAGGCTGCCCGCGCCACCGGAACGGTCGAGACGAGGCACACGACCACGCCGAAGGCCAGGCATGCGATGAAGCCACGGACCGGGCCGATGCCGAAGAGATCGCCCACAAAGGGACCCAGAACGGCAAGCACGAACGGCACCGCGAATCCGGTGTAGGTGAGGGTGTAGAAGACGCCGATGAGCGCACCCAATTCGTGGGGTTCGGCAATGATCTCCACCTCGCGCAGACCGGAAACCATCATGATGCCGTAGCTGCAGCCCAGGATGATCGCGGCCGGAATCACCAACAGTGCGCTGTCCACCTCGATCGCGACGGCGCCCAGCACCAGGCCGACACTCGCGGCGCCAAGGCCCACGACCGAGAGTGGCAACCAGCCGTACGAGGCGAGCTTCGCGGCGACCGGCTGGATGAAGACACCCGAGAACATGCCCACGCCGGAGATCAGGCCGAGGTAGGCGACCGGGTATTCGACGTTGTCCGTGACGAAACCGGGGATGCTCGTGAACGCGACGGTTGCCGTACCGAAGACCCACGGGGCCCACGCGGCGACCGCCCAGAAGAACCGACCCGTCAGCGCAATACGCGGCACGAGCGGTGGCCGCTTGATGCGCCCTTCCACGGGGAACTGCGTTTCGGGGACACCCCACACGAGCGGAATGGTCACCGCGACCAGTGCGATGTGCAGGAGGTAGGGCGTGATTTGCGGACCCGGCAAGAACTCCGCGAACTGGCCCGCGATGAGCGGTCCGCCGCCGAAACCGGCCGAGAGCACAATGGTCGCGCGACGCGGGCCGGCGGTCGGGCGGTCCACGGACAGCTGTTTGATCCACGCCGAGCCCGAGGACATGGCCATGCCCACACCGAAGCCCATGATCCACCGGCCCACGTACAGCACCCACTCGGGCGCTTGGCTGCCGGCCGCGAGGATTCCTGATGCCACCGCCACGAGAATCAGTGCCGGTCGCACCACGGCGCGGCGGCCGTAGTGGTCGGACACGGGGCCGAAGATCAGGAGCGCGGGCACCAGTCCCGCCGCGTAGATGCCGAACATCGCGGTTACGGAGGCTTCCGAAATGCCGTCCTGATCTCGGTAGACCTCGAGCATCGGCGCGAAGAGGTTAGTTCCGAAACCCACCGCGAACATTGCGAGTCCCACGCGGATCCAGGTGCGAGAAGTGATGGGGCTGCTCTTCGACGGGGAGTTGTTGTCACCGGAGGCGGGCCGCGCATTCATATAGGGGACCTTACCTGTGATTCCCGACACTGTGGTCAGTAAGTCGTGGACAGCCGGCACGTTCGAGTCCGCCACTGGATTTCACATTCACGCTCCCCTGCCGCTAAGCTGGAGCAGTTGTTTGCGGGCACGCCTGCAAATTTCGGGATGTGGCGCAGCTTGGTAGCGCGCGTCGTTCGGGACGACGAGGTCGCAGGTTCAAATCCTGTCATCCCGACCAACGATCCCCTTGTCATCACGATCCGTGACGGCAAGGGGATTTTTTCATATCGGAAGGCTGCAGTGACCACTCCGCATGACCGCCGCTACGAGAAGCATGTTCCGGCCGTGAACGGCCAGGACATCCGCCGTTCCCACGACACCTGGCATTGGCGTGACTCCCAGGTCCACCTGGACCGCGTGGGTGCCCCGGACGCGCCGGTACGCATCCTCCTGGTTCACGGCGCCGGCGGGAACAGCGATGCCTTCTGGCCGTACGCCGCGCACTTCGCCTCGCTCGGGGCCCATGTCACGGTGCCGGACCTCCCCGGCTACGGCATGACCGTTACCGATCGCCCGGAGCGCATCCGCTACGACGATTGGCGCGAACTCCTGATCGACCTGCTTCGCGCGGAGGAAGACGAGCGCCCCCTGATCATCCTGGGTGCCAGCATGGGTGGGCTTTTGGCTTACGACGCCGCCGCGGCCACAGGTCTCGCCGCTCGTCTGATCGTCACGTGCCTTCTGGATCCGCGTGATCCCCGTGTGCGGGCGCGGTTGACGTGGCATCCCTTGCTGGCACGACTCACCGGGCCATTTTTGAAGTTGGTGCAAGGGCCACCTGCCAACCTGCGCGTGCCGATCCGTTGGATCGCGGACATCCGGCACATCTCCAACGATCCGGGACTGGTACGTGAGGTCGTCAGAGACCGGCGCGGCGGCGGTGGCCGTGTGCCTCTGGGCTGGATACGCAGCTACATGGAATCTGCGCCCCTGATCGAACCTGAGGACTTCACGGACACGCCCGTGCTACTCCTCCACCCCGGTGACGACCGTTGGACCCCGCTGGAGATCAGCCGCCCGTTCTTCGAACGCATTGGTGCCCACAAGTCGTGGCGGCTGCTGGAGAACGCCGGACACTTTCCGGTGGAGGAACCGGGTTTCGAACAGATGATGCGCGCAGTCAAGCATGTGATGGAATCGACCCATGACTGATCAGCAGCGCCAGCGCCCGTTCGCCCAGGTCGATGTCTTCTCCCGTGAGCCCTACATGGGCAATCCGGTGGCGGTCGTCCTCGACGGCACGGACCTCGGCGACCAGGACATGGCCCGCTTCGCGCGGTGGACCCACCTGTCCGAAACCACGTTCGTCCTGCCGCCCACCTCGCCAGACGCCGATTACCGGCTACGCATCTGGACTCCCGGCGGTGAACTCCCCTTCGCGGGTCACCCCACGCTCGGCTCGGCCCACGCCTGGCTCGAGGCGGGTAATACCCCTCGCTCCCGCGACGTCATTGTTCAGGAATGCACCGCGGGCCTGGTCGAGGTCCGCCCCACCGACGACGGCGCTCTGACCTTTGCCGCCCCGCCCACCTCGCGCTCGGGAAACTTCGATCCCGCCATGCTGGAGCAGGTCACTGCGGGACTGGGTCTGGATGACGAGGAGATCGTGGCCCATCAGTGGGTCGACAACGGGCCGGGGTGGGCAGCTGTCTTGCTGCCCTCCGCAGACGATGTCCTGGCCATCGAACCGGATTACCCGGCGCTGGGGAATTACAAGATCGGCGTGGTGGGCCCCTATCCGGAGAGCAGCCCGCAGCAGTTCGAGGTCCGCGCGTTCGTGACCGGCACCGGCGGCTACGAAGACCCCGTCACGGGAAGTCTCAACGCGAGCCTGGCGCAGTGGCTCATGCGAACCGGCCAGGCGGCGTCGTCGTACTTTGCCCAGCAAGGCACGGCCATGGGGCGCCGCGGGCGCGTGACCGTCACGTCGGATGCCGCTGAGAATGTCTGGGTGGGTGGGCACTGCACCACGTGCATCAGTGGGTCGGTGCTTCTGTGACCGACCGACAAGTCACACCGACCGAGGCGCACCTGGACCTGATTTTCGACGGCCGCTGCGGCTTCTGCACCCGCGCCGTGGGGTGGGTGCACAGACTCGACCGTTACCGTCGCATCAGCACCCACGCGTATCAGGAACCTGACGTGCTGGAGCGCTTCGGTCTCACCGAATCACAAGCTCACACTGCGGTCTGGGCCGTGGTCGGCGGGACACCATCGGCCGGCGCAGCGGCCGTAGCCGAGACTCTGGACACCGCCCTCGGCACCCGCATTTTTGGCAAGCTCTACCGCATCCCACCAGTACGAACGGCCCAGGATCGCGTGTACCAATGGGTCGCGGATCACCGCGGAAAGTTCCCCGGTGTCACGCCGTGGTGCGAATGTCACCCGGAAAACTGCGAGCCCAGAACTACGTAATTACAAGAATTTCCGCAGCTCGCGAGCGGCAGCTTCCGGGTCGGTGGCATCCGTGACCGCCCGAACCACCACGATCCGTGACGCGCCGGTCTCGAGCACGGACGGCAACCGCTCGGCGTCAATCCCGCCGATGGCGAAGAACGGCTTGTCTCCCGCGTGCTCCGCGGCATACTTCGGCAGTTCCAGCCCCACGGCGGCACGTCCGGGTTTGGTGGGCGTTTCCCACACGGGTCCGGTGCAGAAGTAGTCCAGGCCCTCGTCCGCAATCGCTCCGTCCACTTGCTCACGAGACAGGCACGAGCGGCCGATGATCACGTCATCGCCCAGCAACTGGCGCGCCTGCGGGGTGGTGAGATCGCCCTGCCCCACGTGGAAAACATCCGCACCGGTGAGCATCGCTACGTCTGCCCGATCATTGATCGCGAACAGCTTGCCGTGTTCCCGTGCAACCTCGCCGAGCACCTCGATGGCCTCGATCTCTGCCGCGGCTTCGAGTTTCTTGTCACGCAGCTGGATGATGTCCACGCCGCCCTCGTACGCGGCATGCAGGAATTCCCGCAGGTCACCGCGCTCTTTTCGCGCCGTGACACACACGTACAACTTGGCATTCGCGAACGCATCACGCCTACGGGTTCCCTGACTCTGTTGCTCACTCATGTGGCCATGGTGCCACGGGTCACGGTTACACTGAGAGGTACCGGTCACATGACCGGTAGTTCCACGGGAGTCCGCGACTGTTGCCCCGGCAACCACCGCAGCGGGCTGAGAGGGCGTGAGCCGCCGACCGGAAACCTGATGCGGATCATGCCGCCGGAGGGAGTGTTGTGGCACCCATGCCACCCGTCCAGCACCACAGTGCGCCACGGCACGCAGTGGTCGCGGGCGCCGGCTTGATTGGTCTGGCGACCGCTTTCGAATTACGACGCCGCGGCGTAGCAGTCACGCTCGCAGACCCCCGTCCCGCCTCGGGAGCCACCCACGCTGCCGCGGGCATGCTCGCCCCGATCGCCGAAACCCAGTACGGCCAGGAAAGCCTGTACCCCCTCATGGCTGCCTCCGCCGTGGAGTATCCGGCATTCATCGAGCGGGTCTCCGCTGCCTCCGGGCTCCCCACCGGCTACCGCACCGAAGAGACCCTGGTGTTGGGAGTCGACTCCGCCGATGCACACGCCTTGCAGGACCTCGCAGCCCACCAGCGCGCCGCGGGCATGCAGGTCGAGAACATCACAGCTCGTCAGGCCCGGAAACTAGAGCCCGCTCTCGCACCGCATGTCGCGGGTGCCATCAGGGTTCCCACGGACCATCAGGTGGACCCCCGACTGCTCGCCGCATCCCTGATCCAAGCCCTGGACGCACCGGCCATTGACACGCTGAACGGTGCCACAGACCCCGGCCCCGCGCGTTGGTTCCACGCGAAGGTCGAACGAGTTCTCTCAACCCGCGGTACCGAACCCCAGGTGACCGGAGTGCTCCTGGAGGGAGGCGAGACGGTCGAGAGCGACGTCGTCGTGCTGGCCACTGGACTGAACACCAGCGATACCGGACAGCTACCCGCGGGCCTGACCCTGCGGCTGCGCCCTGTGTACGGCGACATTCTGCGGCTGAGCGTGCCCGATTCGCTGCTCCTGCCCGGGGAAGAACACTTGATCACACGCACGGTTCGCGGGCAGGTCCACGGGCGGGCCGTGTACCTGGTGCCCCGAGCCGACCGGACGTTGGTGCTGGGCGCCACGAGTCGCGAAGACGGGCGAGCGTCCGTACTGGCCGGTGGCGTGCACCAACTGTTGCGGGACGCACGCGCCATCCTGCCCGCTGTGGACGACTGCGATGTGCTGGAGATGCTGGCCCGCGCTCGCCCGGGGACTCCGGACGATCTGCCGTACATGGGGTTGTGCTCCGTGACCGGCCTGGTGATCAGCACCGGTCATTTCCGGCACGGAATTCTGTTGACTCCCGTGGCCGCCCGGTTGGCCGCAGAACTGGCGACCGGTGTCGCGGACCCGGCCGTCAGCCACGAGCACGACTCCGACTTCTTGACCTCGACCGACCCCGCGCGGCATTCTCCCGCGCACCCCGAGATGTAACAGGTGAACAACATGAATACCGCTCCTCAGGACACCATCCAGGTCAACGGACATCCGGTTCCTCTCACCGAGGGCCTGTCCGTGGCCGATGCCGTTGCGGATCTGACCGGCCGTGACATCACCGCCGCGGGCCGCGCGGCTGACGGCAGGCCACTGGGCATTGCTGTGGCCCTGGATCACGCCGTGGTTCCTCGTTCGCGGTGGTCCGACACACTGCTCGAGGCGAACCAAACCGTGGAGATCGTCACCGCCGTGCAGGGAGGCTGAAATGACCACCGACGACTTGACCATCGACGGCGTGACGCTCGGTTCGCGGCTCATCATGGGTACCGGCGGCCTCACCGACCTGGCGATGTTGGAGCGCGCGCTCCTGGCATCGGGGACGGAGCTGACCACGGTGGCGGTGCGGCGTTACTCGCCCGGGTCGGGCCTGGGTTCCGGCGCTGGCCTGGGTTCCGACGCTGGTCGCAGCGGTGGTGCTGAAGCACCTCGTAACGGGACCGCCTCTTCGGTTGGTGACGCAGCGACGTCGACACCCCGGGACAGCCTCTACGGGATCCTGCACCGCAACGACATCAAGGTGCTGCCCAACACCGCCGGTTGTTACACGGCACGGGACGCGTTGCTGACCGCGGAGCTGGGGCGGGAAGCGCTGGAAACGGACTGGGTGAAACTCGAGGTCATCGCGGACGAGGACACACTGCTCCCGGACGGTCTCGAACTACTCGACGCCACCGAACAGCTTGTGGCGCGCGGTTTCAAAGTCTTCGCGTACACCTCCGATGACCCCGTTCTGGCGCTACACCTCGAGCAGGCCGGGGCCACCGCCGTCATGCCGCTGGGTGCGCCGATCGGCACGGGTCTGGGCATTCTGAACCCACACAATATTGAGCTGATCGCCGCTCGCGCAAGCGTTCCCGTGGTGCTGGATGCTGGCATCGGTACGGCATCCGAGGCGGCGTTGGCCATGGAGCTCGGTTGCGACGCGGTTCTGCTCGCCTCCGCCGTGACCCGCGCCCAGAATCCCGTGAACATGGCCCAGGCCATGCGCCATGCGGTGGAGGCCGGACGGTTGGCGCGCGGCGCAGGCCGGATCGCACGCCGCACGCACGCCGTCGCGTCCTCGCCGATGGCGGGGCGGATCGGGACGGATAGCGCGTCCGCCGGAGCGGAAGCTGGAGGAGCTAACGCTCCTCGCGGGGACTGGCCCGCGCCCTCATCCGACCAGTCCTCTTTACCGGCGAACCCGCCGGCACCGTCAGCCGCGCCGTCGTCCGGGCAGTCAGCTTCGCGAGCGGACCCGTTGGCGCCGTCAGCCGCGCCGTTGTCATCTCCCACTTCGTCCGCCCCCTCGCACTAGGAGTCGCACGTTTCATGACCGCAGTTTCCCCGTTCCCGCCCCTCGTCGAGCCCACGCCGGAGCTCAACCACGAGGAACTCGAGCGCTACTCCCGCCACCTGACGCTCCCGCAACTCGGGGTCGAGGGTCAGCGGCGCCTCAAGAACGCGCGCGTGCTCATCATCGGAGCCGGTGGCTTGGGTGCCCCGGCCCTGCAGTATCTGGCGGCCGCGGGTGTGGGAACCATCGGCGTGATCGACGACGACGTGGTCTCCGTGTCCAACCTGCAGCGCCAAGTAGTGCACGGTATGGCGGACATCGGCCGCCCCAAGGTTGATTCCGCCGCGGACGCGGTGACCCGCCTCAACCCCCTGGTCACCGTCAACGCGCACGGCGAGCGCCTGACCACCGACAACGCCCTGGACATCTTCTCCGGTTACGACCTGATCATGGACGGCGCGGACAATTTCGGTACGCGCTATCTCGTCTCGGACGCCGCGGAGCTCGTGGGGATTCCGGTCGTGTGGGGCTCCATCCTGCGCTTCGACGGCCAGGTCTCGGTGTTCTGGTCCAGCCACGGTCCGGTATACCGTGATCTCTTCTCGGAGGCGCCCGCGCCGGGTCAGGTGCCGTCGTGCGCGGAGGGTGGTGTACTCGGCATGCTCCCGGCCACCATTGGCTCGGTCATGGTCACCGAAGCGCTCAAACTCATCACCGGCATCGGCCGCCCGCTGGTGGGTCGCGTGCTCATCCATGACGCTCTAGCCCAGACCTGGCGCGAGCTCTCCATCCTGCCGGACCCTGATCGTCCGCCGGTCACCGATCTCTCGCAGGTCGCCGTGGCCTGCGGCCTCCCCACCGCCGACGACGCCTCTCCCGCCTCCCACGAAACCCTCACCGCTTCCGAGTTGGCTGTGTTACTGACCTCTCGCTCATTGGGTGAAACGTCCTTCACGCTGATCGACGTGCGCGATGACTGGGAGCGAGACCTGGTCTCCATCCCGGGCTCCGTGCAGGTCCGGCTCCAGGAGATCCTGGACCGAGGTGTGTCCGCGCTACCGGATTCGGTGGAGGGCAACGTGATCCTGCATTGCAAGGCCGGGGTGCGCTCCGCTCAGGCACTCGGTGCGTTGCGCGCGGACTACGCACTGAGGGAGGACACCGTCAAACACCTGGACGGCGGAGTCTTGGCGTGGATCCAAGACGTGGATCCCACGCTGCCGAGCTACTGACGGGCATCGAAGTCTCATGTGATGCACATGCCGATTCCCGGCATGGATTCTGCACCCTCATCACCTTAGATTGCAGGGCCGCTTTTCCCCACACGGGGTGCCTCGAGCCCTTGCTTTCAGATACGCGTGTCACCATTAAGTTGACGGCCGCGCCGCCCGGGTCGGCCGTGTCACTGAGGAGAGATTGTGCCCACCACTGAAGTTGCTGCCCCTCGCGTCTACGTGGTCACCGGTGCCGGATCCGGAATCGGTCAGGCCGCCGCCGCTCAGCTCATCGACCAAGGTCACCGGGTCATCGGCGTTGACCTCAAGAACACCGAAGTTGTCGCGGACCTCTCCACCGAGGAGGGCCTCGCCGGGATGGTCGAAGAGGTATCCCAGCAGACCTCCGTGGTGGACGGAGTAATCGCCAACGCGGGAACCTCCTTGCAGGCTCCCCTGGATGTGGCCATCAACTTCTTCGGTGCGGTGGGCACGGTCAATGGGCTGCTTCCCTTGCTGAGCAACTCCGATGCGCCCCGCGTGTGCATTACCGCAAGCGCCGCGTCACTGCACCCCGCCAATGATGAACTCTTGGACGCAATGCTCAACGGCGACCGCGAAACCGCCGCCGCCATTGGCGAGCAGCTGGTGGCCGCCGGTGGGATGGCCGGTTACCTCAACTACTCTTCTTCCAAACAGGCCGTGGCCCGCTGGGTCCGCCGCAACGCCACCACCGAACGGTTCGCAGGCGCGGGAATCTCGCTCAACGCCGTGGCTCCCGGTGTGGTCATCACGCCCATGACCGAGCAGCTTTTCGCGACCGAAGAGGGTCGCCAGCAGATGGAACAGGGCATGCCCTCTCCGCTGAACGGCCCCGCTCGTGCCGAGGACATTGCGTCGGCCATTTGCTTCCTGACCTCGACCGCGGCGGGCAAGGTCACCGGCCAGGTGCTGTTCGTGGACTCCGGCTATGACGCCCTGACCCGAGGCGACACTTCCTGGTGAACCGCGCAGCTGCTCGGACTGTCCTGCGCGGGAGCGAGATCCGAACCTCAGGTGAGGAAACTGCAGGATCCTAGTTTTAGGTGAGGGAAGTGCTGAATTCTTGCAAGAATTCAGCACTTCCCTCACACCACGCTGGGTGGCTGTTCTTGCCTCACATGAGGCTGTCCGAGCGGTCCGGGGACGCCGGCTCCATCAGCCCAGCAGGATCACATCCAGGGTGCGGGGGCCGTGGACGCCCTCCACTCGTTCCAGCTCGATGTCCGAAGTCGCTGATGGCCCGGAAATCATGGTCGTGGGAGCGGTCGGCTCCACACGGGCCATGGCTTCCGGGATCAGTTCCACGATCGAATCCAGCGGCACGATGCAGATGTGGTGATCCGGGACCAGGGTGATCGCGCGACGTCCCTCATTGGGCCTGCCGGACAGGAAGATCGTTCCCGTCTGCGCACAGGACACCGTGGAGGACGTCACCACCGCATCCACCTGGTTCAGTTCGCGCACACCCAGAGCTGACGCCTTACGAGCATCGTTCGGATCGACGATCGCACGGCGAGCAGCGGTATCTTCCGGCAGGAACGCGGTATCGAACACATCGGGGATCACGTAACGAGCCGACGCGCCGAGCTGGGTCGCGATCCGCTCCGCCACGGTCTCCGCGGTTTCACGGAACACATTGGCCTTGTAGTCCAGCAACCGGTCCTCGAGCATCTCCACGATCTCCTCGCGGGACAATTCCGAGGTCTTCCGATACTCCCGCGGAGTCTCCGCCACGGCTGGCTGATCGGCCAGCGCGCCGCGGATGCGGGCCAAGATCTCGGTTTTGGCGTCCGCGCTCATCGCTGTGCTCCGTCCTGGTCGTTGGTGCCGTTGCCGAGCTGGTCCGGCTCGGCGGTGGGCTGTTTTGCAGAGTTCTCCGGCGGGATCGCCGGTACAGCATCGTCCTGCTCCGTCCGTCGCGTGGTCGCGGGCCCGTCCGCAGATTCCTCGCTCGAAGCAAAAGCGACGACGCCGTCCTGGGCCAGTCGCTGTTCGGTCTCACCCTCGTGTTTCTTCCACCAGTTGCGGAAGGACTGCTTGGGCGGTTCGGGGATGTCTCGCTGCTGCGTCCAACCACCCACCATGCCGGGGAGCCAACCGATGGCGTGATCGCGTCCGGCGACCACACGGCCCAGCGGCAGACCCTTTTCTGCCAGGGACATGCGCTTACCCGAGGACATCACGAACGAGGCCCCCTTCATCATGGCGTCCATCTGGGTGGGGACCTTCTTGGCCGGAGCGGACTTAGAAATCTTGCGTCCCGCGGATCGCACGGACGCGGCAACGTCACTCGCTGCTCCGCGCACGGTCGCACCTCGAGAACGTGTGCCAGGATCGGTCCGCTCGGAATCCGCATCACCCGTCAGCGCTTTCTCCGACCGCCAGTTGTCCGCGGATTCCGTGGCGAGGTCGTGAGAAACGGGAGCCGGGGCGGCGTCGTCCTGGGTGCGTTCGCCGTGCTTGGTGCGAATGTCCTCGTCGCGCAGGTGCACCAGAATGTCCGGAATATTGATCTTGACGGGACACACCTGGTAGCAGGCGCCGCACAGCGAAGACGCGTACGGCAGGGATGCGTTCTCCTCGGAAGTGATGCCCGTGAGCTGCGGCGACAGGATTGCGCCGATGGGCCCCGGATACGTGGAACCGTACGCGTGACCGCCGGCGTGCTCGTAGACCGGGCATACATTGAGGCAGGCTGAGCAGCGGATGCAGTGCAACGCGGAACGACCATCCGGATCGGACAGCACCGCGGAGCGGCCGTTGTCGAGCAGCACCACGTGGAAGTTCTGCGGCCCGTCGCCGGGCGTGACCCCCGTCCACAGCGAGGTGTAGGGGTTCATCCGCTCGCCGGTCGAGGACCGCGGCAGCAGCTGGAAGAAGACCTCGAGGTCCTCGTACGAAGGCAGCAGCTTTTCGATCCCCATGACCGTGATCAGGGTGTCCGGGAGCGTGAGGCACATGCGACCGTTGCCCTCGGACTCGACCACGGACAGCGTGCCGGTATCGGCGATGCCGAAGTTCGCACCGCTGATCGCCACGCGCGTGGCCAGGAACTTCTCCCGCAGGTGCTGCCGCGCGGCCTCAGCGAGAACCCGCGGTTCGCTCGTGAGCTCGTCCGTGGTTTCGGGCATTTCGCGGCGGAAGATCTCACGGATCTCCTCGCGGTTCTTGTGAATCGCGGGCACCAGGATGTGCGAGGGCTTGTCGTGACCCAGCTGCACGATCAACTCCGCGAGGTCCGTCTCGGTCGCGGTGATGCCGTGTTCCTCGAGGTGCGCGTCCAGACCGATTTCCTGCGTGGCCATGGACTTGACCTTGATGACGTCCGACGTGCCGGTCTCTTGCACGAGCTCGGTCACGATCCGGTTGGCCTCATCCGCGTCACGCGCCCAGTGCACCACGCCGCCGCGGGCGATCACGTTCTGCTCGAACGCTTCGAGCAGCTCGGGCAGATTGGCCATCACGCGTTCCTTGATCGCGGACCCCGCATCGCGCAGCTGCTGCCAGTCCGGGACCTCGCCCACCACGTTGGCGCGCTTGCCGCGGATGGTGTGCGTCGCGTGCCGGATGTTGGCCCGCATCTGATCGTTCTTGAGTTCTTCCTTGGCGGCCTTGGGGAACGCGACCTGTGCGTGCAGATTGCCCTGCCCGTGCACGGGACGCACCGCGGGCATGCCCAGATCGGTGATGCTCATCGGTTACCTCCAGCGTTCGACGCCACTCGCGCACCTCGCGCGGGAATGGACAGTTCCACGGGCCCCTCCACCACGAGGGGATTCTCCTTGGTGGAGGCCAGAATCTCCACGAAGTGCACGGTGCGCACGGGCGCCTTGCGCTTGGATGCGGCACCGCCCAGGTGCATCAAGCAGGATGAGTCGCCTCCGGTGCACAGGGACGCGCCCGAGGCCTCGATGTTGCGCAGCTTGGCTTCCGCCATGGCTCCGGAGACGTCCGGGTTCTTGAAGGAGAACGTGCCGCCGAATCCGCAGCATTCTTCGGCATCCGGGAGTTCCCGGTAGTCGATGCCACCCACGGACTTCACCAGGTCCTTCTGTCGATCCCCCAGGTCCAGCAAACGCATGCCGTGGCACGAGGGGTGATAGGTCACGGTGTCCGGGAACCACGAACCGAGCTGCTCGGCGGCATCGGTCACGCCCAGCACGTCGATCAACAGTTCGGAGAGTTCATAGGTATTGGCGGCAACATCCGCGGCCTGTTCGGCCAGCAGGTCATCCCCGCACTTGCGTGCAACCATCGGCTGTTGGTGTCCCAGCGAGGCGACGCACGAGCCGGAAGGCGCCACGGCGACGTCGAACTCGACCTCGGTGAAGGCCTTGACGTGATTACGGATGACCGGCATCGCGTCGTCGAAGTAGCCGCTGTTGACGTGCATCTGCGAGCAGCAACCCTGTCCCTGCGGGAACACCACCTCGTGGCCGAGGCGCTCCAGAACGCGCACGGTGGCCAGCGCCACCTTGGGATACATAGCGTCCACGATGCACGTGGCGAACAGTGCGATTCTCACAACGTTGATCTCCGATAACTCTGGCTCCTGTGGTCTGACCATGCTAGGTGAGTGAACGTGATCACACAAGCAAGCTTCTTGATCACCCCGGCAAAGCGCTCCGGAAGTAACTGTGCGGTGTGACGAGCATCATGTATGCTTCGTGGTCTGACCATTGTGGTCCGACCATACAAACGGACCCACCGGAGCGCACAGGAGACAGCGTGACCACATTTACCGCCATGACCGACGCCGTGGGTGGCAGTGTCGGACTTTCAGCCCTGGTGGGCTGCATCCCCTTGCTCACGTTCTTCGTGATGCTGCTGGCGTTCAAGACCAGCGCGCACGTTGCCGGCCTCACCGCTCTGGGTGCCGCCCTGCTCGTCGCGATCTTCGGGTTCAACATGCCCGCGCAGCTGGCCGCATTGAGCGCCACTCAGGGTGCCGTCTACGGCTTGTTCCCCATCGTGTGGATCGTGGTCATGGCGCTGTGGTTCTACCAGGTGACGGTACTGTCCGGACGTTTCGAGGATCTGCGCACCATCTTCGACACCATCGGCGGCGGCGACCTGCGTATCCAGGCTATGCTGATCGCGTTCTGCTTCGGCGGCCTCTTGGAAGCCCTCGCCGGTTTCGGTGCGCCCGTGGCAATTACCGCCACCATGATCCTGGCGTTGGGCCTCAAGCCACTCAAGACCGCCACGGTGGTACTGATCGCCAACACCGCGCCCGTGGCCTTCGGCGCCATCGCCATCCCCATCACCACCGCCGGCGTGCTCACCGGCCTGGATCCGGCCCACATCGGCGCCGTGGTCGGCCACCAGGCACCGTTCTTCGCGTTCGTGGTCCCGTTCTTCCTGCTCATGATCGTCGACGGCGTTCGGGGCCTCAAGCAGGCCTGGCCCGCAGCGCTGGCCGTGGGCGGTACGTTCGCCATCGCCCAGTGGTGGTGCGCCACGCACTTCTCCTACGAACTCACGGACGTCGTGGCATCCTTGGCCGGCCTGGCCGCCGCCGTGATCCTCATGCGCTTCTGGAAGCCCAAAGGCACCGAGGAGGTCCGTGCGGATCTGGGCATTGATCGCCCCCAGAGCGTGGAAGGCCTCACCCCCGTGCGTGCGTGGATGGCTGTTCTGCCCTACATCCTGGTGGTCGTGGTCTTCGGTATCGCCAAGCTGTGGACCTGGGGTGTCAATATTCCTCAGGCACTGGCCGCCACCGACATCAAGATCCCGTGGCCCGGCCTGCACGGTCACCTGCTCAACTCTGCCGGTGAACCCATTTCCGGTTCCGTCTACAACTTCCAGTGGCTCTCCAGCCCCGGCACCCTGTTGTTGATCTCCGGTTTGCTGGTCGCCATCATCTACTCCGTGTTCAACCACCACGGCCGCTTCAAGCTCACCGTGGGCAACGCGATTGCGGAGATCGGGCGCAGCGCGTGGAAGATGCGCTTCTCCGCCCTGACCATTGCGTCCGTGTTGGCTCTGGCCTACGTCATGAACTTCTCCGGCCAGACCATTTCCATCGGTACGTTCGTGGCCGGGCTGGGCGCGGCGTTCGCATTCTTCTCCCCCGTCCTGGGTTGGGTGGGCACCGCCGTGACCGGTTCGGATACCTCCGCCAACGCGCTGTTCGCCAACCTGCAGAAGACCGCCGCTCTGGAATCCGGACTGGATCCCTACCTGATGACCGCGGCCAACACCTCCGGCGGCGTGGTCGGCAAGATGATCTCGCCGCAGTCCCTGGCCATTGCCGCGACCGCAGTGAGCATGCAGGGGCAGGAGTCCAAGATCTTCCGTTCGGTGATCCCCTGGTCCATCGGCATGCTGATCGTGCTGTGCGGTTTGGTGTTCCTGCAGTCCAACGTGCTCGCTTGGATGCTTCCCGCCGCATAGACTTGGCGATGCATAAACCGCCCGCCACTCGTGCATCACGGGTGGCGGGCGGTTTTCTTTCAACGACCGCAGGAGGATCGCATGGTTGCCACCCCCGCCTACACGGTGGTGTTGAACTGGCTCGAGGAGCAGTTGCGCCACGGGAAGATCCGGGTGGGCGACAAGCTGCCTGCAGAACGGGCTCTTGCGGAGCACTTCAGCATTTCCCGGGCGTCCGTACGCGAGGCAATACGCATCCTCGACGCCATGGGCCTGGCGCGCTCTGCCACCGGATCAGGCCCGCAAGCCGGTGCCACGGTGATTTCCGAACCCTCGGCCGCTCTCGGATGGGCACTGCGCATGCACATCGCCACCAGGGCGCTACCGGTCAAGGACGTCGTCACCACGCGCCTCCTGCTGGAGACCCAGGCAGCCTGGGACGCAGCCTCGGGCGAGAACGACGATCACACTGACCGGGACGACATCCTGAGCCATGCCCGCGATCTTCTGGACCGCATGGACGACCCGGAGATCTCCAATGACGAGTTCCATGCCTTGGACGCCCAGTTCCACCTGCTCTTGACCTCGCTGGCCGGCAACGTGGTACTGGAGACCATCATGGTGTCGCTGCGCGAAGCAACCATCGGCTACGTGCAAGAGACGGTAGCGACCCTTGAGGATTGGCCAAGCATCCGAGCCACGCTGCAAACCCAGCACCGGGACATCTTCACGGCAGTGACCGATCGCGATGGGAAACTAGCGACCCGTTTGCTGCGCGATCACATCACCTGGTTCTACAGCCTGGTACCCCGAGCCGAGAAGTAATCGCAGACCGACCAGCGCCACATTTCTGATCTGAAAAAAGTAGTGCGGCCCCTCCTGGTCGAGAGGGGCCGCACTCTACTTCTCATGGTGCTGACGCGACGGGAGTCTCGGAGCGTCACGCAAGGTGATCCAAGTCTTCCGGAGCTCTAACCGGGGAGGGCCGTACAAGACCCCCGCCGCGAGTTCAGCGTGACCCAAGCTTTCGTGCTACGGCACCGTACACTCGCCGCGTCCACTCAAGGTCCTGAGTCGATGAACACTTCCTTCGTCGTGTTCATGTATTACTTTGCCGCACTTCACCACCGGGAGAACATGGCCAAATGGCCAGAGTTGAGGCCTCTAACCTGTTAAAAGCCTGTGAGTGACTTCACTGCGTCAGATCTTCGGTCAGTTCGGGCTCGACCAGACCGCTCTGGATGCCCGCGATCAACACCTGCACGCGGTCCCGTGCACCCAATTTGTCGCACAGCTGGGACACGTACGCCTTGACGCTGCCGTGGGAGACCTTCATCTGGTCCGCGATCTCATTGTTGTTGAGCCCCTTGGCGATCCAGCGCAGGGTTTCCAGTTCCCGTGCGGTCAGGTCCGGCACGAAGGATTGTTGGCTCGCTGCGGCGGGGGCCGCGGGCGGTGTACTGGGTGTTGCGCTCCGACTTCTGCGCACCGAGGGAACGGGCACATCACCGAGAACATTGTTGGCCAACGAATTCGCCACAGACTGCGACAGCGTCATTTCATCCTCGCGAACTTGCAGCACCGCCGAAACAATTTCTTCATGTCGGGCGTCTTTGACCAGATATCCGGAGGCACCCGCTCTCAGTGCCGGGACAACATACTCCAGAGTAGAAAAGGTTGTGAGAGCCAAAACTTTTGAACGCGGAGCTTGCTGAACGATCTCAGCAGTGGCCTCGATCCCATCCATTCCGGGCATTCTGATGTCCATGAGCACCACGTCCGGGTCAAGCTCGAGGCATTTCTGCACCGCCTCCGCGCCCTCCGACGCTTCACCCAAAACTTGAAAACCGGGCTCCGCATCGAATAAATTCCGCAACGCGTCACGCATGAGTGGATGGTCATCTACCAAAATAAGGGTGCACAAACTCATAATCTGATCATAAACTGATGGCATGAACTCTCCTCATGCCATTTCCCGCATCCATGCTGACCAAACCGGCTCTTTGACGAGTTTCAAACGAGCCCTCGCAGCAGCTCTGATCGCGTGCTCGCTCCTGTTCACCCTGGGTGGCCCCACCTTGAGTGCTCAGCAGGGCCCGGCGGAAAAGGGACCCGGTAGCGTCCTGTGCCGGTACGTCCCCCAACTCTGCGGCGGGTGGTAATCGCCGCACCGGCTGGTTCCACCTCAGTGCGGGAGGGATTTAACCGCACCAGCCCACTCCCGGTCTGGCTTCGAGTCACACTGGTACTTTTCGCCGCCATCGCGCTCTTCGACGATCTTCGGGCGCTGGAATCGGTGGATCAAGCCCCCGCCACGATGGTTGTCATTGCCGTTCAGATGATCCTGGGCTACGTCTCATTGGCACTGATCGCGTGGCGCCCGGGAATTGCGAGCGCCCTACTTCTGGTTCCATTGGCTCTCGCACTGTTCACGCACAACTACGGTTTCACCCTGATTTGCGCGGTCATCGTCACCATTGCCACGGTGAGCATGTTGCCTCGGGTCATGACCATCATCTACAGCGTGATCCTCGCAGCGTGGACCATCACGGCCGTGGTGGTGGAGAGCACCACGGACGTTCTGTGGATCATGGGAACGCCCCTGGTGACTGGTGTGCTCATCGGCGTGGCGTTGCGATTCTTTGTGATCCAGCATCGCGAGAACAAAGCGCGGCTGAGGAGCATCGAGGCCGCTCACCAGCAGTTGCGCGAACAGGAACGATTGGAGCTCGCACGTGACCTCCACGACGTGGTCGCCCACGAGCTCACCCTGGTGACCATGCAGGCCGCGGGATCCCACCGACAGAACGACCCGGTAGTTCTGCACGACACCATTTCCACCATGGAGAACGCGGCCCGCTCTGGCTTGCAGGAACTGCGTACTCTGCTGCACATTCTGCGCGAATCCCCGGGCGCTGCGAGCCGCAATGACAACTCGTCCGGTTTGACGACCGGTTCCCTGGAAAGCTTGGTCGACTCCCTGAGCGCGAGTCTCACAGCAGCCGGATTCTCGGTCACCGTGAACACCGTCGACGGTTTCGAGAAACTGCCCACCTCCGTACGCGGTACCGCGGCACGCATCCTCCAGGAGGCGTCCACCAACATCATCAAGTACGCCCCTGCGGGCTCGACATGCCTGCTGTCGCTCACCACGGATGCCAATTCGGTGATGATCCGCACGGAGAACGAACTGCAGCAGTCATACAGGTCCGATGACGGTGAGTTCCCGATGACCTCCGGTTACGGTCTGCACGGGATCCAGGAGCGCGTTGCGCTGCTCAATGGTGAAGTCACCTACGGCCCCCAGGACGATCGATGGGTTCTGGACGTGCGGATGCCCTTTGGCGATGCCTGATTCGCCCTACCCGCTCACCGGAGACGCCGCCGCACGAGCAGTGCGCAACGTGGTCCTCTTGGTACCGCCCGGTTCGGTCCTGTCCTACGGTGATGTGGCCGAACTCGCGGGGCTGAGTTCGGCCAGGCTTGCGGCGCGCATCATGTCCCGCGGTCTCGCCGGGGACGACGTCGCCTGGTGGCGGATCGTTCGAGCGGACGGCTCCCTGCCGGATCACTTGCAGATCGCAGCCCGCGAGCACTACGTGAACGAGGGCACACCCCTCAAGGACACCGACGCCCACTTGGTACAGGTGGCGATGAGCGCCGCCCGCTGGGATGATCCACCGGATGACTTCGCGGTCCCAGCA
The DNA here is from genome assembly GCF_002295155.1 of Kocuria sp. WRN011. NCBI lineage: Bacteria > Bacillati > Actinomycetota > Actinomycetes > Micrococcales > Micrococcaceae > Kocuria > Kocuria sp. WRN011. The sequence goes on along the minus strand of NZ_NSGI01000001.1, from coordinate 330,161 downwards.
GGCTAGGATCCAACGCCCCGACCCCAGTCAGGGCGGCCAAGGAGCCCCGGTACTCAGGAATCAAGTACTCAGGAATCAAGGCGTCAAGATCAAAAATCACGGACCGCGTTGCTGTCCCGCGCTTGGTACTCCGCGCGCTCAGTACTCCGTGGGGCCCGCGACTTCGTAGAAGGGTCCCTTGGGGTCGAAAGCGCGCCCGGTGAGTCGTTCATAGGCTTCCACGTATCGTGCACGGGTCTTCTCGACCACGTCTTCGGGAAGTTCCGGTACCGGCCCGTTGCCGTCCCACCCGGATTCGTCGGAGCGCAACCAGTCGCGAACGTACTGCTTGTCGAACGAGGGCTGGGCCTGACCCGGCTTGTAGGTCTCGGCGTCCCAGAACCGGGATGAATCCGGGGTCAGAACCTCGTCACCCAGGGTGATGGCACCGCGGTAGGAGTCCAGACCGAACTCCATCTTGGTGTCGGCCACGATGATCCCGCGTTCCCGTGCGATCTCCTCGGCCTCGAGATAAATGTTGAGCGACAGCTCGCGGAGACGATCGGCAACCGCATTGCCCACCACATCAGCCATTTCCTGGAAGGTGATGGGTTCGTCGTGTTCGCCCAGTTCCGCCTTGCCGGTGGGGGTGAAGATGGGGTTTTCCAACCGATCACCATCTTCCAGGCCCTCGGGCAACTTCACGCCGCAGATCGACCCCGATGCGTTGTAATCCTTGAGGCCGGAGCCGGTCAGATAACCGCGCACAATGTTCTCGACCGGGAACATGGACAGGTTCTTGCAGATCACCGCGCGACCACGCACGGACTCGTGCACGTCGGTCGTGAGAATGTGATTGGGAATCCCAGTGAGTTGTTCGAACCACCACAGGGACAACTGGTTCAGGATGATGCCCTTGTCCGGGATCTCGGTGGGCAGCACCTGGTCGAAAGCGGAAATCCGATCACTTGCGACCACCAGCACGGATCCGGCGCGATACTCGGCGTTGTCGTTGATGGCCACGCCAGTAGCGCGCAGGCGGGATTCGTCCGGAATGTAGAGTTCACGAACTTTGCCCGTATAGGCGTGCTTCCACCCGGGGATCTCGAGCGGTGCGGGGTGCTCACTCATGCTTGCTCCTCAGCTGTGGTCGGGAAGGTGATGCGCCCCTCGGCAGCAGCGAGCGCAATGTCGCTGCGGTAGTGCGCGCCGGGGAGGGAGATCACTTCCATCCCACGATAACCACGCTCACGCGCTTCGTTGAGGTCCGCCCCGTGGGACACCACGGCCAGCACGCGGCCACCTGCGGAAACAACCTCTCCTGCGTCATTCGTGGCGGTGCCGGCATGGATCACGTGGGTCTCGTCCACGGTCCCGACCTGCTCCAGCCCGGTGATGACGTCGCCCTTGCGCGGGGCGCCGGGGTAGTTCTGGGCGGCAAGCACCACGGTCACGGATGCGCCGGGCTTCCACTGCAGCGCTCGGTCCTCGGAAAGGCGACCCTGCGCGGCGTCGAGCATGAGCTCCCCGAGCGGGGATTCGAGCATTGCCAGCACGGACTGCGTCTCGGGGTCTCCGAAACGCGCGTTGAACTCGATGACCTGCACGCCGCGCTTGGTGACCGCCAGGCCGCAGTAGAGCACGCCTACAAAGGGTGCGCCGCGGCGTCGTAATTCGTTGACCACGGGCCGAGCCACGCGCTCGACGACCTCGTGCGTGAAGCCCTCGGGCAGCCAGCCCAGAGGCGTGTAAGCACCCATGCCACCGGTATTGGGGCCCTGGTCGTTGTCGCGCACGCGCTTGAAGTCCTGCGCGGGGATCAACGGAACCACGCGCTCACCGTCGGTGATGACGAACAAGGAGACCTCAGGGCCGTCCAGGAACTCCTCGATCACCACCGCGCCGCCGGCCTCGATGCACTCGCGGGCATGGGCTTCTGCGCGGTCACGCTCGTCCGTGACCACCACGCCCTTACCCGCGGCCAGACCGTCGTCCTTGACCACGTGCGGGGCGCCGAACTCAGTGAGCGCCTCGCGCACATCGGCCATGTCGGAGGTGGCCACGGCACGCGCGGTGGGCACATTGGCGGCGGACATGATCTCCTTGGCGAACGCCTTGGAGCCTTCGATGTGCGCGGCATCCTTGGAGGGCCCGAACACCGGGAAGCCGGCCGCGCGCAGGGCATCCCCCACGCCCGCGACCAGTGGCGCCTCGGGGCCCACGACCACGAGATCCGCATGCAGTTGGCGAGCCAGCTCGGTGACCGCCTCGGGATCCTGCGCGTTGACGGCGTGCACGGGGACATCCTGGGCGATCCCGGCGTTACCTGGCGCAGCGTGGACTTCACTGACCTTGGGATCTGCCAGCAGGGACTTGATTATCGCGTGTTCTCGGCCGCCTGGGCCCACCACCAAAACCTTCACGTGCTCAGCGTATCGGCACTGGGTCCACCTACTCCAACGTTTCGCATGATCGCGCTGACATACTGGACTTCATGCACACATTCAGTTCTGAACAGGCCGTCGATCTCGCCGAGGTGGAGCGCAGCGGGTTCGTGGAATCCCGGCATCGCGGCTCGGCCGTGGTGTTGGCACCCGATGGCTCCGTGGCCCTGTCACTGGGCGCCCCGGACGAACTGATCTTCCCCCGCTCAACGCTCAAACCGTTCCAGGCCATCGCCTCCATGAAGGCCGGCGCGCCGTTGCGCGGGGATCAGGTGGCCACCGCAGCCGCCTCCCACACCGGTACGTTCGACCATCTGGACGCCGTGAGTTCCATCCTCAAGGCGGCAGGCCTGACCCCAGACTCCCTGCAGTGCCCGAAGGACTGGCCGCAGGACGAGGACACCCGCGCCTGGCTGATCCGCACCGAGCGTGGCAAGAACCGCATGTGCATGAACTGCTCGGGCAAGCACGCGGCCTTCTTGTGGGCCTGCGTGGTCAACGAATGGCCCCTGGACAGCTACCTGGATCCGCAGCACCCGCTGCAGAAGCTCGTGGTCGAGACCATCGAGGACTTCTCCGGTGAACAGGTCCAGCACGTGGGCATCGACGGTTGCGGTGCACCGCTTACCGCCCTCACGCTTACCGGCCTGGCTCGCATGTACTCCACGCTGGGCCGCGCGGCACGTAATATTCAGGCCGACGCCCGCGCCGCCACGGTCGCGACCTCCATGCTCGACTACCCCGAATACGTTCAAGGCCCCGGCCGCTCCAACACCGTGATCATGGAGGAACTCGACGTGATCACCAAGCTCGGCGCGGAAGGTGTGCTGGGTCTGGGCACGCGTAGCGGCTGGTCCGTGGCCATCAAGATGCTCGACGGTTCCTCTCGAGCCAATGCGCTGGTGGGCCTCACACTCCTCGCCCAGGTAGGTGCCATTTCCTCCGACGACGTCGCTCGCGTCCTGGACAAGGTCCTGCGCCCCATTACCGGGGCCGGGAAACCCGTGGGGGCCATCAAGCTCGCGCGTCCCGTTCTGGACCTGCTCGCCTGACCCGCACACTCATCCTCTGTCCCACGCCGTCTTGACCCGAGCTGTCGCGAACTGTTCCGCACCAGCCATGTCGCACCTATTCCTGGAGGCACTGCACCGTGAGCGTGCGTCGCAAGATCAATCCCGCGGACGGCACCCTGGCACTGACCCAGTGGCGTCAGGACCCCGAATCGACACCGCGTAAGACCACGGCGTTGGCCGTGCGCTACTGCTTGGAAGAGCTGGCAACCCGCGCCGAGGGCAACTCGGTGGAAGTACGCGTACCCCCGTTCGGTGTGACCCAGTGCGTGGCCGGGCCTCGGCACACGCGCGGTACTCCCCCGAACGTGGTGGAGACCGATGCTCTCACCTGGCTCCGGCTGGCCACCGGACAACTCGACTGGGCGAGCGCCGTGGGGAACGGGACCGTGGCGGCGTCGGGAACCAGAACCGACCTCTCGGACTGGCTACCGCTGTTCAGCTGACCGGGTTGTCAGCAAACCCCCGGTCCCCCGCCAGCGCTGGTGTGAGCGGTCACGGCGAACCCGCGATAGCCTGGAACCCATGAGTTCCATGCCCCACACCACCCCCGAACACGCATCCGACGAGCCCTCGCGCGAAGAGAAGATGACCATTCGACGCGCTCCCAATCTGCTCGCATTCCTCATCACCGGTGCGATTCTGGGTGCCGTGGCCGGCGTCCTGTTCGGGCTGCTGGGTCCGGAATCCCAGTTCTACACTCGCGGCTCCATCATGGGATTCTTCCTGGTCATCGGCCTGGTGGTCGGTGCAGGCCTCGGCTCGGTCGTGTCATTGATCATCGACAAGATTTCGCTCAAGCGCACCCGCGATGTCACCGCACAGGTTGATGACGTACACGACAGTGGTGACCGCCCCGGATCGTGAGACACTTCTGTTGTGGTTCGATCCGATGGAAAACTCACTCATGACATCTTCCCCGGCGAAAAAGGCCCCCAGGACGCGTGCGGCGTTTTCGGTGTGTGGGCCCCCGGCGAGGACGTAGCCAAACTTGCGTATTACGGTCTCTACGCGTTGCAGCACCGCGGGCAGGAGTCCGCGGGCATTGCCACGTCCAGCGGCGACCGTATCTCGGTCTACAAGGACATGGGGCTCGTCTCCCAGGTCTTCGACGAGACCGTCCTGAACACCCTTCAGGGGCACGTGGCCGTGGGCCACTGCCGCTACTCCACCACGGGTGGATCGCACTGGGCCAACGCACAACCGACGCTGGGTGCCACCCCACACGGAACCGTGGCGTTGGCGCACAACGGTAACCTGACCAACTCGGCTGAGCTGTACGACCAGCTCATCGACAAATCCGGTTTCCCGTCGCGCGGCGAAATGGCCCAGGGCAACACCACGGACACCGCGCTGATCACGGCCTTGCTGGCGGAGCATCCTCATAATTCGCTCGAGGACGCCGCCATGCACCTGCTGCCCAAGCTCACCGGCTCCTTCTGCTTGTCCTTCATGGACGAGACCACGCTCTACGCCGCTCGCGACCCCCAGGGCATCCGCCCGCTGGTGCTGGGTCGATTGGAGCGCGGCTGGGTGGTCGCTTCCGAGACCGCCGCCCTGGACATCGTCGGCGCCTCGCTGGTTCGCGAGATCGAGCCCGGCGAGTTCATTGCCGTGGACGAGAACGGCCTGCGCACCCGTCAATTCGCCGAACCCAAGCGCGCGGGTTGCGTGTTCGAGTACGTGTACCTGGCCCGCCCGGACACCACCATCAACGGCCGCTCCGTGTACGAATCCCGCGTGGAAATGGGCCGCCAATTGGCTCGCGAGCACGCGGTCGAGGCCGATCTGGTCATGCCCACCCCGGAGTCCGGAACCCCCGCGGCCATCGGCTACGCGGAGGCAGCCGGTATTCCGTTCGGTCACGGCCTGGTCAAGAACTCATATGTCGGACGCACGTTCATTCAGCCCTCGGACACCATCCGACAACTGGGCATCCGGCTCAAGCTCAACCCGCTGCGTTCGATCGTCGCGGGCAAGAAGCTGATCGTCGTGGACGACTCGATCGTGCGCGGCAACACCCAGCGTGCACTGGTGCGCATGCTGCGCGAAGCCGGTGCGGCGGAAATCCACATTCGGATCTCATCCCCGCCCATCAAGTGGCCGTGCTTCTACGGCATCGACTTCGCTTCGCGTGCGGAGCTGATCGCCAACGGGCTGGCAGTGGAAGACATCCGCGCCTCGCTGGGTGCCGATTCCTTGGGGTACATCTCTCAGGAAGGCATGGTCGAGGCGACCAAGCAGCCGCGGGAGATCCTGTGCACCGCATGCTTCTCCGGCACGTACCCCACTCCCCTGCCCGAAGCCGACAAGCTCGGAAAGGCCGTGCTTGAAGCGCCGGGCAGCTCAGCGCCGTCGGCGAAGCACCACGAGCTGAACGAGACCGAACCTCAGACACCTGCCACCCAGGAGAACAGCGCATGAGCAACATCCAAGACGGCGCCAGCGCCCAGTCCGTGACCTACGCGAGCGCCGGAGTGGACGTTGAAGCCGGTGATCGCGCCGTGGAACTCATGAAGTCCGCGGTCAAGGCCACTCACTCGACCAACGTGGTCGGTGGGGTGGGCGGATTCGCCGGTCTCTACGATGTCTCGGAACTCACCAAGTACCGCAAGCCCTACCTGGCGACCTCCACGGACGGTGTGGGCACCAAGGTGGCCATCGCCCAGAGCCTGGACATCCACGACACCATTGGCTGGGACCTGGTGGGCATGGTCGTGGACGACATCGTGGTGGTGGGCGCCAAGCCGTTGTTCATGACCGATTACATCGCCACCGGCAAGGTGGTTCCAGAGCGCATCGCGGACATCGTGCGTGGCATTGCCGCGGCCTGCGACGCCGCCGAAACCTCCTTGGTCGGTGGCGAGACTGCCGAGCACCCGGGCCTGCTGGCCCCGGACGAGTACGACGTCGCGGGAGCGGCCACCGGCATCATCGAGGCCGACGAGCTGCTCGGCCCGGACCGCGTGCAGTCCGGTGACGTGATCATCGGCATGGCATCCTCCGGCATTCACTCCAATGGCTACTCCCTGGTGCGCCGGGTGATCAATGTGGCCGGCTGGCAGCTGGATCGTCAGGTCTCGGAACTCGGACGCACCCTGGGCGAAGAACTGCTTGAGCCCACGCGCGTGTACGCGGCCGATGTCCTGGACCTGGCTCGGGCCTTCCCCGTCAACGGAGAAGACGGGCAGACGGGCCACGGCGTGCGCGGTTTCTCGCACGTGACCGGTGGCGGTTTGGCAGCCAACCTGGCACGCGTGCTGCCCGCAGGATTGCAGGCCACCGTGGATCGTTCCACCTGGGAGTTGCCCGCCATCTTCCAGCTGGTCGGTCAGCTGGGCAACGTTCCCCAGCCCGATCTGGAACGCACCCTCAACCTGGGTGTGGGCATGGTCGCAATCGTTGACCCCTCAGTCGCAGATGCCGCGGTGGAGCACCTCAACAAGCGCGGCGTGAGCTCTTGGATCATGGGTCATGTGGGCCCCGTGGATCCGTCCGCCAAGGACGCCGGGTTGGACTGGGTCCAAGGCGCCAAGGGCGTGAACGGCGGCGGGGTGCTCATGACGGGCAAGTACGCCCACTGAGTCATTCGCGGAGCGGGAAGAAAAGCGCACAAGGAACCGCCCCAACCACTCGTGGTGTGGGGCGGTTCCTTGTGAACTACAACGTCCTTGGACCCGAAACGTGGTGCTCCACGTTCGCGTGACGCATGCGCTGCACTGCCGGTCGTGCGGGCCTCAGTGGGTTTCCGCGTGAACCAGGTCAGTCGTAGTCGGAGTACTTCTCCGCGTAGGCCGAGTAATCATCTTCTTCCTCATGACGATCCTCGTGGTCTACGGCTCGGGTGGACGGTTTGTTGGACCGCAGCTCGCGCTGCAGCGCCGAGTAGTCGGTTTGCGGGCTGAAGTACTTCATCTCCCGCGCCTGCCGTGTCGCCTTCGCCTTTTGACGGCCGCGCCCCATGGCGTGACCCCCTCTGCGTCTCGTGTCCGATGGGCGGCACTGTTCAACGCACTGCGCACACAGTACGGCCCCGGAGTATCTTGTCAGTTTTTCGTAGGTCCAGGTTACATGCTTTTACCCGCCCTTGCTGACGAGGGGTCACTCACATTGGGAGAAACCCTCTACATGACCTCGGTCGAAGCGAACCCGCTCGTAATTGACCACTTCGCCTGAGCTGGACCCGGTGGTTGACCCACCCGCCGGAACGTGCGGGTTTACGGTGAATTTCAGGTAATTATTCGCGCTGGTGTCACCATTCATGGTGATTCAGTACAGGTTACGCACAGGTTCTTGGTCGCACATACCCAGCGTCGCGAACGAGAACGAGTCCTCTTCAGTTTCTGCGGCCGCGGCCGGCATGGCGTTGACGATCATGAACGACGCTGCGGCGAAAGCCAACGTCGAACGGATCATGGATCGATATTGAATTGTCATGTTGGTTCCCCATTGAACGTGAAATTGCCCACTCCCCGGGTCGTTTCCAGCCCCTCATGAGCTTATGGACAGTGCCTACTCGTCGGTTAGTGCCTTTTCGGTGGACACCTTCATGTCTCTGCCGCACTTGAACAAGTCGCTGGCGTGCTCGTAGAACCCTGTAAGGTCTTGGGGTCCGGGCGGTTACATCCGTCGCCTTTCAGTTCAGAACGCAGGTTCCGTTATGAGCTCCTCGTCCCGCCCGGTATCCGGGTCCGACGATCCCCCCGCCAGTTACCCCCACGACACACACCCGGGCTTGATCCCCGGTGTCTCCGTGGAAGAACAGCGCGTCCGCTACCGCACCGACAAGATCACGTTCGGTGTGGCCGGTGCGCTGATCGTGGGATTCGTGGTGTGGGGAGCGGTGTCCACCGAAACCCTCACCCAGGTCGCTTCCGCAGCCCTGACCGGCGTCGTAACGTACGGCGGCTGGGTCTTCACACTGCTGGCCGCGGTCGTACTGCTGTTCCTGCTCTACGTGGGTTTCTCCCGATACGGCAGGATTCCCCTCGGCAAGGACGGCGAAGCTCCCGCCTATTCCATGGGTTCGTGGATCGCGATGCTCTTTGCCGCGGGCATGGGTGTGGGTCTGATCTTCTTCGGCGTGTACGAGCCGATCACCTATTACATGACTCCTCCGCCGGGTCGTGCGGAAGCCGAAACGTACCAGGCGATGCACTCGGCCATGGCGCAGACCATCTTCCACTGGGGCCTGCAGGCGTGGGCCATTTACGCGTTGGTGGGCGCGGCCGTGGGGTACGCGGCCTACCGCCGCGGTCGGCCGTTGCTGATGTCCGCCATCTTCGGTCAGCGTGCGCACCTAACCGTGGGCGGTCGACTGATCGACACCTTCGCGATCATCGGCATCCTGTTCGCGACCTCCGCTTCCTTGGGCCTGGGCACCCTGCAAATCGGTAGTGGTCTGCAGATCATCACCGGCATGAGCGAGGTGGGCAACGGCCTGCTGATCGGCATCATTGCCGCACTGACCTGCGTGTTCTTGATCTCCGCCGTGTCCGGAGTGGCCAAGGGCATTCGTCGCCTCTCCAACTTCAACATGGTCCTGGCGGCCATCGTCGCGTTCTTCCTGTTCGTGGCCGGCCCCACCGTGTTTCTGCTGAACTTCATCCCCTCCGTGGTCGGAACCTACTTCGGCGAGATGTTCCAGATGATCTCCATGTCCGCGTCGTGGGGTCCCGAAGCCGAAGAGTTCATGCGCTACTGGACCCTGTTCTACTGGGCCTGGTGGGTTTCCTGGGCGCCCTTCGTGGGTGTCTTCGTGGCCCGCATTTCGCGCGGTCGCACCCTGCGCCAGTACGTGACCGTGGTGCTTCTGGCACCCACCCTGATCTGCGTGCTCGCGTTCTCCATCTTCGGCGGCACCGCCATCTGGTTGCAGCGTTCCGGCGCGGACATCGCCAGCGCTGCATCCCCCGAGGCAATGCTCTTCCTCATGCTGGACGCGCTGCCCCTCAGCCAGATCACGCCCATCGCGATCATTATCCTGCTGGCCGTCTTCTTCATCACCTCCGCAGACTCCGCAACTCTGGTAATGGCGTCCATGTCCCAGCAGGGGAAGCCGCACCCGGACAAGAAGATCACCATCTTCTGGGGCCTCGCGTTGGCCGGTGTGTCCTCCGTGATGCTGCTGGTGGGCGGTTCGGATGCGCTGCAGGGGCTCCAAGACTTGGTCACCGTGGCGGCGCTACCGTTCGCGATCATCCTGCTCGCCCTGATCCCCGCGTTCCTGCGGGATTTGAGCACCGACCCCATGAGCCTGCGACACCGTTACGCCCGCAAGGCGTTGGACAACGCCGTGCGCCAGGGTATGGACCAGCACGGTGACGATTTCGCCATCGAGATCCGCCACGAGAAGGGCCCGTCTGCAGCCGGTCACGACGTTGATTCCACCTCGGAGCGCATCAGCGCCTGGTATCAGCGCACCGACGAAGACGATCGTCCGATTGATTACGACTACCGCGAGGACAAGTACGTGGAGGACGAACCAGCCAAGTAGCGTCCTCGCACTGCACAGCGCCGTCGGCCGCCCCTATTCGGGAAGGTCGCCGGCGCTGTGTGCTTTCCTCCCCCCCACCGACGACGCCGCTCGCGCCACCTACCGCGCGAACGCGTTGAGGTACCGGTAGACGTATTCGAACGGGATACCAGACATCTGGTTGACGGTACCCACGATGTAGGTCGCATAGGGCGGGCAGTAGAACGCGAAACTGCCCGTCGACCCCGAGTGCCCGATGATCTCCGGGGCGGGCAAGAACGGCGACATCAATCGTGGGAGCTGCAATCGCATCACGCCCGGGCCGTATTGCAGCGGCCCGTACTGGGTCCGTCGCCAATCAGGGTTCGACAGGTGCTCCGGGGAGAACAGCTCGCCCTCCGTGAAAGCGCGCAAAAACTTCATGAGGTCCGACGCTGATGCCGCGATTCCTCCGGAACCACGCTGGGACGAGATATAGCGATGGAAGGTGACGGGGCGGCGTCGTCGGAAGACCGGGGCTGTATCGGTCGTATTAGTGTGAACGAGGCCCGTGCGACCAAGGCCCAATGGTTCCAGGACGTAGTCCCTGATCAACTGCTCGTAGGGCGTGTCCGTGGTGCGTTCGAGGATCAACGCCAGCAGGTCGGCGTTGGTGTCCGAATACTGCGCCCTGCGACCCGCGCCGGGCGGAAATTTGGCGGCCACGTGGCGGTGGAGGTCCAAGACCTCCGAAAGGGGCACCTCACGGTCCCTCCGCAAGACCTGCTGCTCAAGGGACGGTGCCCCGTTGACTCCGGCCGTTTCCAGGTTGGGAAGGCCGGAGGTGTGCGTCACGAGATGGCGCAGTGTGATCTCGTCGCCATAGTCGCGCCCACTGATGACATGCACAACGCGAAGAGTGTCAGCACCGAGCCACTGAGCGGCTGGCTGGTCGAGCTCGAGAATCCCTCGATCCACGAGCGCGTACGTGATGGCGTGAACGAAGAGTTTGCTGATGGACGCGGTGATGAATCGTCCATCCAGTTTCGCCCGACCGGTGGTCGCCGTGTGGCGCCGAGACCCGTCTGCGCTTTCCAGGAGAACTACTGCGTGATGCACGGAGTTCCGCGAGCGCAGCAAATCGTCCACGCGGGCCAGACTCGATGTAGCGCTCATGCGGGGTCCTTTCTAAGAACCATAGGAAGCGGCTACCACCGCTGCCGAGCGACGGCCAACAGCTATCGGATCCACGGGGTCATCCCGGAGGAGCGAGGCCAGAACACCCGAGTAAATGAGTTCCACGGCATCGGCCAATTCCGCCGCTCGCTCTTCGGCCAGTGGCCGCGAGAGATGAAGCAGTCGTTTCCGCAGTAATGCCGAGTCCGCTTCCAGAATGGAACGCACTGGTTTCGGCGGTTCGGACATTTCCGATGCCGTGGCGAGGAAGGCACACCACCGTGCCGATGGGCGGCCACGTTCGCGGTATGCGAGTAGAGCGTCGAAAATCGCCAGCAAACGAGACGTGTCGTCAGAAGCTTCGGCAATGTGCGCGTCCCAGGCGGCCTGCCAATTCGCCAGTCGACCTTCGAGCGCTTCCGCCAGCAGACCGTCTTTGCTTCCGAACTGCGCGTAAAGCGTTGCCGCGGAGGTCTCCGCCTCGCGCAGAAGATCGTCCACCGGGGTCGCCTGAACGCCACGCGTGAACAGCTGTCGATCCGCCGCCTCCAACAATCGGGTCCGCGCCGGGGTTCTCGTCACCATCATCAACTCAACTCTAAACCGAGAAAACTAGAACGTACGTTACTATAAATGTAACGATCGTTTTAGAAAGGAGTTTCCTGTGCGCCTCATCCTCAGCAGCATGGGACTCATCGCCGCCACGTACGGTTTGGCGCGGTTCGGATACGGCCTATTTCTTCCGCAGTTCCAGCAGGCCTTCGATCTCGCTGGCGCCACCGCAGGCATGATTCAGGCGGGTAGTTTCCTGTCCTACTGTGTCGCCGCCGTAATTGCCGCGCTCGGAGCCAAATGGCCTCGTCTCCTCGTGGTCTGCGCTGGAGCCTCTGCCTCGGCGGGCGCACTCACGGTGGCGACTGCCCCCAGTACCGCGGTTTTGGGGATCGGCGTGGTGGTGGCCGGTACCGGCGCAGGTTTCGCCACACCGGGAACCGTGGGACTGATCTCGCGCATCATCGGGGAAGCCAAAAGAGAAGGCGCCCAGACCACGGTCAATTCGGGCACGGGCGTGGGGCTCGTTGCCGCCGGCCTGTTGTTGGCAACGACAACCGAGAATTGGCGTACCGGATGGACCATCATCGCCATCACCACGGCGCTTGCCACGGTGGCCACACTCACCTCGGCTCGCGCCGGGCACCCTCACCACACCTCAAGGTTCGGTGAGCCGGCTGCCGATGCACACGTCCGCCCGCACGACCTTCTCGCCTTGCGACGCGTCGTCGCTATCGCCCTGTGTTCGGGGGCGGGAAGTGCCGCAGTATGGACCTTCGGCCGATCGGCGCTCGATGCGGCCTCCCCCAGTTTTTTCACCGGGCAGTCATATTCGGTCACGGCCTGGATTCTGCTGGGTGCCATGAGCGTTGCCGGCGCGTTGGCCGCCCGACTCGTTCAACGCTGGTCGCTGAGTCGGGCGTGGTCGCTGACCAATCTGGCGATGCTAGTGGGCACCGCAGGCGTCGGAGTGGACCCCGGGCACCCGGTGATCGCCTTCGCAGCGGTGTCACTGTTCGGCGCGGGCTACACCGCCATGACGGGCGTCCTGATCGTGTGGGCCATGCGGTTGACCCCACGCTCGGCCGCTGCGGGAACGGTCGTTCTTTTTGTGGCCCTGGCACTCGGACAGGCCGTTGGCGCTTGGCTTCTCGGCGCGCTGCAAGACTTCAGTTCCGCACCCGTGATGTTTTTCGCAGCCGCGATTATCGGCGCAGTCGCCATCGCCGGACAGCCCCGACCGGTTCCCGCCAATCGAACTCCACCGGATCGAAGAGCGGTTCACGGGGCGCGCTGATCATTCCGCGCTTCCACACCGAGACAGCGGACAGGCAGAAGCGCCGGTAGCAACCCCCTCGGGGCCACTACCGGCGCTGTATTGCATCGGTCGGACTGGGTTGGTGTCTGTCTAAATACCGCGGATCAGTCTTCGACGATCTCCGCGTCCACGATGTCATCGTCGTTGCCGCTGGAAGGCGAGCCGGCGGCGTCGTCGTGGGACGAGGTAACCGTGAGGCCCTCGGTGGCGACGTCAGGGTTGACGTCCACGACCACCGTGTCACCGTCCACGATGTTTCCGGAGAGCAGGCCGCGAGCCAGGCGGTCGCCGATCTCGCGCTGCACCAGACGGCGAAGCGGGCGAGCACCGTAGGCGGGATCGTAACCGGCCAGGCCCAACCATTCGCTGGCTGCCGAGGTGACATCCAGCGTCAGACGGCGCGGTTCAAGCCGCTTGGCGAGCTGAGCCACCTGGATGTCGACGATCTTGGCGAGGTCCTCGACCGACAGCGGATCGAACATGATGATGTCGTCCAGACGGTTCAAGAATTCGGGCTTGAACGAGGCATTGACCACGTTCATGACCGCTTCCTTCTTCTGCTCCATGTCCAAGTTTTGGTCGACCAGGAACTGGCTGCCCATGTTCGAGGTCAGAATCAGGATCACGTTGCGGAAGTCCACGGTGCGGCCCTGGCCGTCGGTCAGACGCCCGTCATCGAGGACCTGCAACAGGATGTCGAAGACCTCGGGGTGAGCCTTCTCCACCTCGTCCAACAGGACCACCGAATACGGACGACGCCGCACGGCTTCGGTCAGCTGGCCGCCCTCGTCGTAGCCGACGTAGCCCGGAGGGGCACCGACCAGACGGGAGACGGAGTGCTTCTCCGAGTATTCGGACATGTCGATACGAATCAGAGCGCGCTCGTCGTCGAACTGGAAATCTGCGAGGGACTTGGCCAGCTCGGTCTTACCGACACCGGTGGGGCCCAGGAACAGGAACGACCCGATGGGGCGGTCCGGGTCCGAGATCCCGGCACGCGAACGACGAACGGCATCCGCCACGGCGCGCACAGCGGGCTTCTGGCCGATCAGACGCTTACCGAGGATCTCCTCCATGTCGAGGAGCTTCTCGGACTCACCTTGCAGCATCTTGCCCGCGGGGATACCGGTCCAGGCGGAAATCACCTCGGCAATGTCATCCGCGGTGACCTCTTCCGAGACCATGGTGTCCTCGGGGGTTTCACCGGCCTCTTCCTCCTGCGCCTGTGCAGCGTCAAGGTCTTTCTGCAGACCAGGAATCTCGCCGTACAGCAGTCGCGAAGCCTCCCCCAGATCACCGTTGCGCTGGGCGCGTTCGGCCTGCGAGCGCAGGTCGTCGATCTTGGCCTTGAGATCACCGACGCGGTTCAAACCGGCCTTCTCGGCTTCCCAACGAGCGTTGAGTGCATCCAATTCGGCCCGCTTGTCCGCCATGTCCTGGCGAAGCGCTGCAAGGCGTTCGACGGACGCCGGGTCCGTTTCGTCCTCGAGGGCAAGTTCCTCCATGGTCAGGCGGTCCACCTGGCGGCGCAGCTGGTCGATCTCCTCCGGGGCGGAGTCGATCTCCATACGCAACCGCGAAGCGGCCTCATCCACCAGGTCAATGGCCTTGTCCGGCAGCTGACGGCTCGGGATGTACCGATTGGACAGCGTGGCTGCTGCAACCAGTGCCGAGTCCGCAATCTGCACCTTGTGGTGTGCCTCGTAGCGTTCCTTGAGGCCACGCAGGATGGCCACCGTGTCTTCCACCGATGGCTCACCCACGTACACCTGCTGGAAGCGGCGTTCCAGGGCGGCGTCCTTCTCGATGTTCTGGCGGTACTCGTCCAGGGTGGTCGCACCGATCAGGCGCAACTCGCCCCGCGCCAGCATGGGCTTGAGCATGTTGCCCGCGTCCATGGAACCCTCCGAGGCACCGGCGCCGACCACGGTGTGAATCTCGTCGATGAAGGTCACGATCTGACCTTCGGACTGCTTGATCTCATCAAGGACGGCCTTGAGGCGTTCCTCGAACTCACCGCGGTACTTGGCACCCGCGACCATCGAGCCCAGGTCCAGGGAGATCAGTGTTTTGCCACGCAGGGACTCCGGTACGTCGCCGGCGACCATGCGCTGAGCCAGCCCCTCGACCACGGCGGTCTTACCGACACCGGGTTCACCGATCAGCACGGGGTTGTTCTTGGTACGGCGGGACAGCACCTGGACCACGCGGCGGATCTCGGAGTCACGGCCGATCACCGGGTCCAGTTTTCCGTCACGGGCAATGGCGGTGAGGTCCGTTCCGTACTTCTCCAGGGACTGGAAGGTTCCCTCCGGGTCCGGGCTGGTCACCTTGCGATCCCCGCGGACGGCAGGGATCACCCTGCGCAGTTCTGCGGGACCGGCGCCTGCTTCTTCGAGAGCATTCGCGGCCTTGTCACTGCCGGAGGCGACTCCGAAGAGCAAGTGCTCGGTGGAGACATAGTCGTCGCCGAGTTCACGCGCGTAGTTCTCCGCAGCCTGCAGCGCCTGCAGTCCCGCCCGGTTGAGTTGTGCCTGCTGCGTGTTCGCGCCGGAGGCGCTGGGCAGTTGGTTGATGATGTCGCTGGCCTTCACGGAAACGGCGTCCACGTTGGCGCCGGTGGCCTTGAGCACGGCAACCGCCACACCCTCGCGCTGGTCCATCAGCGCCTTGAGCAGGTGTGCCGGTTCGATTTGCGGGTTACCCGCGGTCGAGGCATTCGTGGCCGCTGCAGCCAACGCCTCTTGAGACTTAGTGGTGAATTTGGTGTCCATAGCAGCTCCTTCTGACAGTTGTGATCCTTGCTAGTTCAGCTAAGTTGAGTCTACTACGCTCAAGTCTGAATGTGAAGGGGTCAAAGCGCGAAAAAGCAAGTCGGGGGATGTGATGCCCATGACCCCACACCCCAGGCTCGCCGCCCAGAGCTGAAAAGTTAATACGCAACCTTTCTTGTTGGGAAAAGATCTGTACCCTTATCAAGTCGACCATGTGTTGTATGAAAGGTGCCACTATGAGCAACAAGAACAACCAGCGTCCGGGCGGCCAGAAGGCCAACACCCAGGGTTCCACCGAAGTGCCTTCCAAGAAGGACATCGCGGCGGAATCCAGCAAGGCCGAAGGCCAGCAGCTCAAGAACGAGGCAGCCGGATCCGGCCGCCGAGTGAAGGAGACGGCCAAGGACCAGGCCGTAGCCGCCAAGGACGAAGCCGCACACCAGGCCAAGGATCTCCTGGGCCAGCTCAAGGACGATCTGCAGAGCTACGTGGGCCCGCAGCAGGAGCGTCTCGCGTCCACCGCGCGCTCCGTGAGCGACGAGGTCAGCGCCATTTCTCAGGGCAAGAAGCCTGAAACCGACTACGTATCCGGTCTGCTCGGCAATGTCTCCGGCACCGTTGATTCGTTTGCTTCCTCCCTCGAGAACAAGAACGCCGAGGATCTGCTCGGCGACGTCCGCCGTTTCGCCGCTCGCCGTCCCGGTACCTTCCTGGCGATCGCCGCGGGTATCGGCCTGCTGGCCGGCCGCGCAACTCGCAGTGCCAAGGACAGCGACGAGATCGGCAACAGCAACAACGCCGCTGCCGTCAATCAGCCGCGCGTCTACGGCACTCCCGCTGCGGACGAGACCTACGCGTACCACGCTGACGCACAGGGTCAGGCTCCCCGCACCTACACCGACCAGGTTCCCGGTTCCGTTTACCCCGGAGAGCACGGTGAGCGTCGATGAGCCACCCCATTCCACCGTCAGAGCCTGAGCAGCGGGCGGAGCACGAATCGCTCGGTGAGATGTTCAAGTCACTGAGCACCAACCTGACCACCTTGATCCAGCAGGAAATTGCGCTGGCCAAGGCGGAGACAACTCAGTCCGTCGAGAAAGCCAAGGATTCAGCCAAAGACGCCGGTAAGGGCGCGGGCATCCTGGGCGGTGCCGGTGTCGCCGGCCACTTCGTCCTCTTGTTCTTGTCCCTCGCACTCATGTGGGGCCTGGGCAACGTGATGGGCCTGGGCTGGTCCGCGCTGATCGTCGCGGTCATCTGGGCGATCATCGCTGCGATCCTCGCCGTAGTGGGCAAGAAGAATCTCGACCAGGGCAAGCGGAAGATGGCTCACGCCACTCGCGATCCGCTGCCGAGAACCCGCGAAACCGTCAGCGAAATCCCGGATACCGTGAAGCCTTCCAAGGAGACCCGATGAGCCAGCAGAACCCCGAAGAAATCCGCGCCGAGATCGAAGCCACCCGTGCTCGCCTGAGCGCAGACGTGGACGCCGTCACCGAAAAGGTGACCCCCGAAAACGTCGTGGATCGCCAGAAGAACAAGGCCCGCAACAAGATCCAGGGTGTGCGTGAATCCATCATGGGTTCCGCGGACGACGCCCGTGTCGCTGGCCACCACGCCGCCCACGATCTGCGCGACGAGGCCTCCTACCGCATGGATCAGGCAGGCAACGCCGTCAGCAATGCTCCGGCCGCAGCCAAGGCGAAGACCCGTGGCAACCCGCTGGCCGCCGGCCTGATTGCCCTCGGTGCCGGCTGGCTGGTCGGTTCGCTCCTGCCTTCGAGCAAGAAGGAACAGGAACTCGTGGCCGATGCCGCTGACCGCGTTCAGCCGCACGTCCAGAGCGCCGTGGACTCCACCAAGGAAGCCGCACAGGATATCGCGCAGGACCTGAAGGAGCCGGCCAAGGAAGCCGCGCAGTCCGTCAAGGAGACCGCACAGTCCGGTGCTGAAGAGGTCAAGTCCCAGGGTCAGCGTGAAGCAGACCAGCTCAAGGGCTCGGCTCAGAATTCCGCCAAGAACGTCAAGGACAACACCCAACAGGCCTGATGCCTGACGGTTGTGCATGATGTCGAGGGCCCCTGATCAGAAACGGTCAGGGGCCCTCGTTGCGTCCCCACCTTCTCACTTAGTGCCTTAAGCTGGACAGTAGATAGTGTCCGTCACCGGTGCCGCATTCCGGCACCTCGCCCGCCGTTTCCGAAGGGACCCACCGTGGCCAGCGATTCCCCGTCCGAGCAGCCCACTCCGCGCAAACCGAGCCGGTTCCGTCGCTTCGACAATTTCGTGATGCGCTTCGTGGGCCCGGCCAACCGCAGCTCCATGAACCTGCGCGGCAATACCGAAATGAGTGACGAGGCCAAGGACTGGTACCAGAACCTCCAGGACGACTTCGAGATGGTCAAGGACGCCAACGGGCACACCTACCTGCGCCGCCGCGGCCAATAAATCTCGAGAACGGAACTTGCCCCGCGAATCGTTGAGATTCGCGGGGCAAGTTCGTGAGCGGCGTCGGCGAGCGGGCCGACGCCGCCGCAACCGTCAGTACTTGGCGGACTGCCCGCCGTCGATAGGCAGTACCGTGCCGTTGACGAACGGAGCCTCGCCGGACAGGAAGAACGCGACCACCGAGGCCACTTCTTCAGGCTTGCCAAACCGCTTGAACGGGTTCACGGATACAAACTGCATGCCCGCTTCCTCCCAGTTCTCGGGGTCCATCTGCTTGAGGGACGCCTCGACCATGGCGGTCATGATCGCACCCGGGGCAATGGCGTTGATGGTGATGCCGTACTGGCCGTACTCGACCGCCGAGTTGCGGGTCAGACCCACCACGCCGTGTTTGGAGGCGGAGTAAGCCGACTGGTTGCCCACACCGCGAATGCCACCCACGGACGCGCAGTTCAGCACGGAACCGTAGCCCTGCTCACGCATCACCTTCAGGACGGCCGCCATACCGTAGAACACGCCGTTGAGGTTGACGGAGAGCACCTTGGAGAATTCATCGGCGCCGAAATCTTCGGTGAGGTTCTGCCGCCCTTCGATTCCGGCGTTGTTGAAGAACCCGTCGATCTTACCGAACTCGTTGACGGTGGCGTCCACGTATTTCTGGACCTGGGCTTCGTCGGAGACGTCGGCGGCCACGGTCAGGATTTTGGCCTCGGGGGCGGTTTCGAGGACCAGCTCCTTGGCGGCTTCCAGTGCGTCTTCCTTGAGGTCCACGAGGACCAGGTTGGCGCCCTCGGAGCCGATGCGAACGGCGGATTCCAGGCCCAGGCCGGATGCTGCGCCGGTGATGATCACTACTTTGTCGGTGAAACGAGCCATGTGATGTCCTTTCCTAGCCGGAGAAGCTGGTGGCGATGGGGCGCGGATCAGCGCCTTCCGTTCCACCGTATCGATCAGACACGAACGCTTCCTTAAGTGTCAGGCCCACACCCCGGAGGTCCCTCGCCGGTGACTACCCAGGAGGTGGGTGTCCACCATGCCGATCGCTTCCATCAAAGCGAACATGGTGGTCGGCCCGACGAACGAGAATCCACGTTTCTTGAGTTCCTTGGACAAGGCCTTGGACTCGTTGGAGACGGTCGGGACCTGCGCGAACGTCTCGGGTCGCGGAGTGTCGGCGGGTTTGAACGACCACACCAGATCCACCAGTCCTCCGTCCTCCCGCAGGGCCACCGTGGCCTTGGCGTTGTTGATGGCCGCGACGATCTTCTGTCGGTTCCGGATGATGCGGGCGTCCTCCAACAGTCTGTCCACGTCCGCTTGGCCGAACTCCGCCACGATGCCCGGGTCGAAGTTCTTGAACACTTCCCGGAAGGCCGGTCGCTTGGCCAGGACCGTGCGCCACGACAGCCCGGCCTGGAACGCCTCTAGCGTCACCCGTTCGAACATCCCGGTCTCGTCCCGGACTGGCATGCCCCACTCGGTGTCGTAGTAGTCGCGCAGCAACGGGTCCTTGGCGGCCCACACGGGCCGCGCGAGCCCGTCCTCGCCGATGACCAGATCAGGATTGCTCGCCACGCGAGTGCCCCTTCCCCACGGCCGGTGCCGTGAGCTCGAAAAGTTCGCAGGCGGCGTCGTAATAAGCCTCGCTCAGCCCCAGGTGCGTCATGCCCAGTCGCAGGCACACCGCTTGGGATGGCTTGTTGGCCGGATTGGTCACGGCCACTACGCGATCGAGACCGGCCGCGAAAGCGTGCTCCAGGACCACCCGCGCTGCTTCGGTTGCGTAACCGCGGCCCCAGTGGTCGGGGTGGAAATGCCAGCCGATTTCGATGTCCCGCTCCGCCTTGGTACCGCTGTCGGGAATGGGTTTGAGCAGCAGAGACCCCGTCATGGTTCCGTCCGCCAGGCACACCGCCCACAACCCCTGCACCGGATCGGCCACGTAGCGCTCGTTCCACGCCGCGATCTTGGCTCGCGCGGCCTCCGGAGTCCGCACGCGTTGCGCACCGTCGCCCAGGTATCGCTGCACGTCCGCGCGCGAATAGAGGTCCTGGACGAACGCGGCGTCGTCGACCGAGTAGGGTCGCAAGATCAGTCGCGCCGTCTTCAGGGGTCGCGTCACTGCAGGTTCGATTCCGACGACGCCGCTGCGCCGCCTTCCTGTCCAGACTCACCACGGGCGTGCTGGGCCTCCATACGATCAAGCAGCTCGTCCTCGCTGAGCGGTTCTCCGCTCATGGCCCGCCGGGTGTTACGGAGATCGGTGAGCGCCAGCAGCACCAGGGCGACCGCCATGGCCATGGAAATCACACCGAAGGTATTGGCGAAACCATAGGAGATGCCCAACATGTCCGGGCCGGTCAGGGCGGTGAACACGGATTCTGGACCGTCCGGCGTGGAGTCCGGGAGGAAGAATCCGAAGAGCGCGGTGACGATCCATGAACCAATCGCCGTGAGACCCGCGCGCTGGGTGACCGCTTGGGAGGGGTAGAACTTGGCGTCCTTGCTGAACAGCACCGCGGCCACCGTGTGCAGCACCATGAGCGGAAGTCCCAACGCGAAGGCGTAAACCCACACGAGCGACCCCAGTGCATCCACGAGGATCCGCCCGAAGACGACCCAGATCACCAACACCATGGCCACCGTGGACATCATCCCCGGCAACGCGCGTCGCCATGCAGAACCGGATCGGTGCAATTCGCGGGGATGCATTTCGTAGGTGCTCATGTCTTCATCGTAAGTGCGCCGCCATCGAAGATTGCGACCTCCCTGCCCAGACAACAAGGTGAATTACGGCCCCACCGCTCTTGAGTGATTCAATTTATGCTGCAAAGATTGATGCATGTCATCCCCACAAAAGACCCGGCGTCTATCCCTCCCCCTCTCAGATCGGGACGAAGCAGATCTTGAGGCTCTCAGACGAGCGCCCGAGGTACTTGAGACCCTCCCCGGTAACGTCTCCGAAAAGTCATCCGATGCGGCCCTTCTTCATGCGGTTGTTGAAATGGGCTTCCAGCGAATTCGCGAGTTCCATATGGACCTTCAGTACGCCCAAATCGCAGTGGAAATCCAAGACTCCCGGGATAGTCGACGCAAGCGGGCTACCCAACGGCCTCGCGGCACAGCGGGCCCCCAGTGACCCGGATGCTCCGGGGGCAAATTTGGGAAGCGACACTGGATCAGACCGTGGGCTCGAAAATGTGGGTCGTCGTCTCTCACAATCCTCGAAATAGAAACTTCGACACCGCGCTTGCGGTTCGCGTGACCACGACAAACCGCCATGCGAACCTTCCGACAGTTATCGCCCTCCCCGCGGGCGAGAGCATTCACGGATGGATCGTATGCGATTCCTTGACGGAACTCTGGGATGAAGATCTCAACCAAGCTGAACCCGCAGGGGCGCTGAGCCGCCGAACCATGAATCTCATCGCACCCGGACTGATGGCAGCCCTCGGGCTGTCCCCAAGCGGCTGAGTATCCTAGCGCCCACCTCACGAAGACCAGCTGTCGCCCTATCTTGGCGCCAGTCACGCCCACTTTGGTGTCAGATGCGGCCAGTACAGTGACACTATGACCGCTACTTCATTCCCTCGCGCAGTACTTTTCGACCACGACGGAACCCTGGTGGACACCGAGCCCCTGTGGGCCCAGGGCAAGGAGCAGTTGGCGGCAACGCACGGCGGGGAATGGACCCAGGCCGATACGGACGCGACCCTGGGCAAGCCCATCGCCAAGACGGTCGAGCGCCTCAGCGAGCTCGGTGTTCCCGGTGACCTGGACCAGGTGTTCCAGGAGTTCTACACCGTGCTCGAGAAGATCCTCGAAGAGAACCCTCCGGGCTTTATCGCGGGCGTCGAGCCGCTGCTCAAAGACCTCGCGGAGGCCGGGATCCCCGCGGCGATCGTTACCAATGCGACCACGGACGTCGCCAAGTACACGGCATCGATCGCGCCGGACAACCTTTTTCAGGTGATCATCGGTGACCAAGAGGTCGCCGCGGGTGTGAAGCCCAAGCCTGATCCGGACGCCTACCTCCAGGCCGCCAAGCGCCTGGGTGTGGAGCCGCAGGACTGCGTGGTCATCGAGGATTCCCCCTCGGGCGCACAATCCGGCGTTGCCGCAGGCATCATCACCGTGGCGGTCCCGGGCGAACAGGAGATCCCACCCCAGCCCGGTGTGGTGCACGTTCCCAACCACTCGGAGCTCACCCTGGACTTCCTGAGGATGCTCAAGCCGTGACGCTCACGCGCTGAATAGCTGAACAGCACTTTCAGACGACAGAAAGTAGGGCGGCCAGTTTCGATCGAAACTGGCCGCCCTACTTGATCAGTGCCCGAGTTTAGCGGGTGCCCTGGTCCTGGCGATTCGCCCGACGACGGCGCTGTGCCGCGGCGGTTGCGCGATCCGGAGTCTGACCGGACGAGTGCGAACGCTGGCCGGAGCCGCTGCGCTCACCGCGAGGCTTGTCGCTGCGAGCGCCCGATGCCGAACCGGAACCCTGCGACTTGCCGCCGAAGCGACGGTTGCCGGAACCGGCGGCGTCGGAACGGGACACGTTGCTGCGCGCACCGCCCGAACGGGTACCACCGGAACGCTTGCCCTCGGTGCGAGCCTCACCGCCGCGAGGGGAACCGTCTCGCTCGGAGCGGGAACGGCCTGAGCCGGAACGGCCACCATTGCGGCCGCCGGAGCGAGCGGCGTCGTTACGGCCACCGGAACGACCACCCGAGCGCGGCTTGGAACCACGGCCGCCCTGGCCGCCACCGTTACCGGACTGGGGCGCGGGCTGGTAGGCAACGCGCTCGGCGCGCTCGCCCACCAGGTCCGCGACGATCTCGGAACCGGGAGATACGGCGTCAATGCGAGCGCGTACGCCGGCCTTCTGCATGAGCTTGTCCACGTCGCCGCGCTCTTCGGTCGTGGAAATGGTGATCACGGAACCGGAAGCGCCGGCGCGAGCCGTACGACCGGAGCGGTGCAGGTAGGACTTGTGCTCGGCGGGCGGGTCGATGTGAACGACCAACTCCACGTCATCAACGTGCACGCCGCGGGCGGCCACGTCAGTGGCCACGAGCACGCGCACCTCGCCCTCGGAGAACGCGGCCAGGTTGCGGTCACGAGCGTTCTGCGACAGGTTGCCCTGCAAGTCGACCGCGGGGATACCCGACTGGTTGAGCTTCTTGGCCATCTTCTTGGCGCGGTACTTGGTGCGCGTGAACATCACGCGGCGACCGGTACCGGAGGCCAGGGTCTCGATGAGCGCCTGCTTGTCGTCGTTGTTCACGACCAGCACGTGGTGATCCATGGTGGTCACCGCTGCCTTGGCAACGTCCGCCGAGTGCAACACGGGATTGCTCAGGAACTTCTTGACCAGGGTGTCCACGCCATTGTCCAAGGTTGCGGAGAACAGCAGACGCTGGCTTCCCTTGGGCGTGCGGGACAGGATTCGGGTGACCACGGGCAAGAAGCCCATGTCGGCCATGTGATCGGCCTCGTCGAGGACCGTCACGCGGATCTCATCCAGGGTCAGAACGCCTTGTTTGAGCAGGTCATCCAGGCGGCCCGGGCAAGCCACCACGATGTCAACGCCCTTGGCGAGTTCCTGCTCCTGGCGCTTCTGGGACACACCGCCGAAGATCACGGTGGTACTCAGGCCGGCGGCCTTGGCCAGCGGGGCCACGGTGCGGTCGATCTGGGTTGCTAGCTCGCGGGTGGGAGCCAGCACCAGCCCGGTGGGGCGGTTGGCGCGACGAGGTGCGCGAGCGGCGTCGTCGACCATGCCAGCCAGGCGAGCCACGAGCGGCAACGCGAAGGCCACGGTCTTGCCGGAGCCTGTGCGACCACGGCCCAGGACGTCCCGGCCGGCCAGCGAATCGGGAAGGGTTTTTTCTTGAATGGGGAAGGCTTCGGTGATGCCGGTACGGGCAAGGTCAGCCGAAAGGACCTCGGGCACGCCGAGGTTTACGAAATTAGTAGACAAGGAAAGTCTTTCAGGTTGGTCCACGCGAAACGATTCCGCGCGCACGCGCCATAAGCCAAATCTGGGGCGCGAACTGCGCGCCTTGGACCGGCGCGCCAACCTCGTGAAATGCACGAGGGAACTTAGCCAGTGTACACACGTCACCTACTGGCGGGTTAGGACGCATGCCACAGGCCCACTCACCACTGACTGGGAACAGGCGTGCGGCCCGGACCTTTTCCAGGCTCCGGGCCGCACGTTTCAGAGACGCGACGGATCAGATGGCCGTGTAGCCACCGTCCACCAGGTAGTAGCCGCCGGTCATGAAGGATGCGCCCTCCGACAGCAAGAACGTGGTCAGCTGCGCGACCTCTTCCGAGGTGCCCAGACGACCCATGGGGTGGGCGTTGATCAATGCTTCCTTGGCACCGGCAGGGAGGTTCGCGAGCAACGGGGTTTCGATGTACGCCGGACCCACCGCGTTGATGCGCACTCCGCGCTGTCCGTAGTCCACGGCGGTCTGCTTGGTCAGGCCCACCACGCCGTGCTTGGCGGCGGTGTACGCGCTGTTTCCGACACCGGTGGCCACGGTCGAGTGGATCGAGCCGATGTTCACGATGGCCCCACCGCCATGCTGCTCGATCACCGGAAGTTCGGCGGCCATGCCGTACGCAACACCGTTGAGGTCGATGGCCACGGTGCGGTCCCACGCGTCCATATCGGTCTCGCCCAAGGCCTCGACCTGGCCGCCCACACCCGCATTGTTGACGGCGTAGTGCAAGCCACCGTAGGTCTGCACGGCAAAGTCCACGGACGCCTGCGCATCCTCGCGCTTGGAGACGTCCTGGCGAATACCTGCGGCGTCACCACCGGCGGCCATGATGGCCTGGACCACGTTGTCGATACCGGTCGAATCGATGTCGGTCACCACGACCTTGGCACCGCGCCTGGCCAGATCCTTGGCAATCGCCTCACCGATTCCCGACGCCGCTCCGGTCACCAATGCCACGCGCCCGCTGAACTCAGACATATCCACTCCTTCTCTTCGGGATCACTTTCTCCCTTCAAGTCTTAGTGTTTTCGCGCACAAATGCCAGGGATGCTCCTGTGTTGTTGGCCGGTCTCGCAGACAGCGGAAGCGGCCTGGGAATCCCGGGCCGCTTCCGCTGGTTCTCACTGCTCACCCGTGGTGATCAGTTGCTGATAGCTGAGGAGTCAGTCCACTTCGTCGGCCGCCTTCTCCGCGTCCTTCTCGGCACGCAGTTCTTCGGAGGCTTTTTCTTCTTCGGCCTTTTCCTCGAGCACTACCTCGGTGAGGAGCTTGGTCATTTCCTTGGCCACGCTGCCGGCGGACTGCGGGTTCTGGCCCGTGACCAGGTGGTCGTCCACCTGCACGTTGTCTTCCCAGTTATCGGCGACCTTGACCGTGGCACCCTGCTCTTCGAGCTTGTCCTGGAGCAGGTAGGGAACCACCTTGGTCTTGCCCACTTCTTCTTCCTCCGCGTTGGTGAACGCTGCTACCTTGCGGCCGGACAGCAGACCGATACCGTTGGCGAGCTCCACGTCCACCAGGCCGGAAGGACCGTGGCAGACCGCGCCGACCACACCGCCGCTGTCGTACACGGTCGCGATCAGCTTCTGCAGATTCTTGTTGCCGGTGAAGTCCCACATGGTTCCGTGGCCGCCCACCAGGAACACGGCGTGGTACTGCGAGGGATCCACCACGGCGATCTTGGGGGTGTTGTAGAGGGATGCTTTAACGGTCTCGTCGGTGGTGAACTCCACCTGAATGGGGTCTTCCTCATCCAGCCCGTCCTGTGGCGGCTGGCCACCCTCGATGGACGCGAAGTCCACGAAGTATCCGGCGTCGCGGAACACCTTCCAGGGGTGTGCCGCCTCACCCACGAAGTAGCCCGTGGCCTCTCCGGTGTCGCCCAAGGTGTCATGGCTGGTCAGTACCAACAGAACCTTCTTCATGGTTCCAATATCCATGTATGCTCCTTTCGCCCGGCGCACATGCTGCGCGCTCGTGAACGAGTTCACCCTAGGCAGGGTGGCCAGTGTGCTTCCAGCGCCGTTCGCTGACGGCACCTTGCCGCAGCAACTGTTGACACATCACATACATCCGCTGTTAGCATGAAACCGACAATTCACGCGGGTCCTGTAGATCGCCCGTGCTTTCCCACCGAAAGGGCATTGACGTGCGCATTTCCAACGCCATCCTCCGCGCCGTACCCGGCGCATTCCTGCTGCAGTCCGGTTACGGCAAGCTGAGCCTGGACAAAGAGTCCGCAGAGGGCCTCAAGCAGTTCGCCGCGACCGGCGTGCCCCAGTTCGCGGACTGGGATTCCGAGACCTTCGGCAAGTTCATCGCAGGTTCGGAACTGGCCATCGGCGCCATGCTCGTGACCCCGTTCGTCTCCAAGCGCCTGGCAGGCGCCGGTCTGCTGGCATTCTCCGCAGGCCTGCTCACCATGTACTTCCGCAACCCGGAGATGACCCAGGACGACGGCATCCGCCCCTCCGAGTCCGGCATGACCCTGTCCAAGGACGCCTTCATGGCCGCCATTGGTGCAGCCCTGGTGGTCCAGAAGTAGGCTCCTTTCCTATTCGGAACGTACGACGACGCCGCAGCGAGACGCTGCGGCGTCGTCGCCGTTTAAAGCCCCAGACCGTAACGCTCCCGTCTTAAGCGGACTCGCCGTCAGATGAGCGGTAAGTCACAGGTGACTCGCTGGTACCTTAACTGACAATTCGTTGACCCCCTCGAGGAAAGCCGCGACCCCCATGGACACGCTGCAATCAGTAATGGATGCCATCCGAGATGTGATCTGGGGGCCTTGGCTTCTGATCCCCCTGCTCCTGGGAGTGGGCGTCTTCCTGACCATCCGACTGCGCGGCATTCAATTCGTGCTGTTCGGCAAGGCCATGAGCCTGGGCTTCGGACGACGCTCCAAGCAGAACGGCGAAAAGGGCGAGATCTCCTCGTTCGCGGCCATGTCCACCGCACTGGCCGCAACCGTGGGCACCGGCAACATTGTGGGCGTCGCAGCCGCGATCTTCATCGGCGGTCCGGGTGCGTTGTTCTGGATGTGGATCACTGCCCTGTTCGGCATGGCTTCCAAGTACGCGGAGTGCTTCCTGGGTGTCCGATTCCGCACGCGCGACTCGGCCGGTCAGCTCACCGGTGGACCGCAGGTTTACCTGGTGCGCGGTATTCCCAATAAGTTCGGGCGCTTTTTGTCCCTCATGTTCGCAGTGTGCTGCGTGGTGGCGACCTTCGGTATCGGCAACATGACCCAGGGCAACGCCATTGCAAGCAACTTGGAACATACGTTCTCTGTTCCTCCCGTTCTTACTGCTGTAGTGCTCGCCATTGCTACCGGTCTGGCGCTGTTGGGCGGCATTCGCTCGATCGCCAAGGTCACCACGTTGATGGTGCCGCTGATGATCGTGCTGTACATCGTCTCCGGTCTGTACATCATCGGCGTCAATTTCCAGGGCATCCCCGAAGCCTTCCGTTTGATTTTCACCGGAGCGTTCACCCCTATGGGAGCCACCGGTGGCTTCGTGGGCTCCACGATCATGATGGCCATCCAGATGGGCGCAGCCCGATCGCTGTTCTCCAACGAATCCGGCATGGGTACCGCCTCGATTGCGGCATCCGTGGCGCAAACCAACCACCCGGTGCGCCAGGGCCTGGTCTCCATGACCCAGACCTTTGTGGACACCCTGGTGGTCATCTCGATCACCGGTTTCGTCATCCTCACCACAGGCGTGTGGGACCAGGGAGATCCGGGCACAATGACTTCCATCGCCTTCTCCACCGGCCTGCCCGGTGAATGGGGCGGCATTGTGGTGACGATTTGCTTGGTGCTCTTGGGGTACTCCACCGTGCTCGGCTGGGCCTATTACGGCGAGCGCAACATGGAACGTCTGGCGGGTTACAAGGCTGCGGCCATCTACCGCGTGCTCTTCTCGATCGCCGCCGGACTGGGCGCCCTGGCTCCCCTGACCCTGGTCTGGTCCTTCTCGGACATCATGAACGGGCTCATGGCCATCCCCAACCTGATCGGACTGGTGATCCTGTCCGGCCTGGTGGTGCGCGAAACCCGGCTCTACCTCAAGCACGATCCTCACTTCACCGCGACCACCGAAGAGATCGACCGGTTCATGGGTGAGCACCCAGGCGCCTTGGACGCGCAGATCGACCACACCGTGGACCTGACCTCGGAGCAGCCCGCGCTGTCCGAAACCGGTTCCATGTCGATCGTCCAGGCGAACGACTCTGCACACACCCCCAAGCGCCCGGATGCTGCCTCGCCCACGAAGTAGTGATCCCACGTAACGGCCCGGGAAAATGCCAAGCCCGGTGACAGTGGCGGGTGCCCGGGGATGACCCCGGGCACCCGCCACTGTCGTCTCCGCGTCTGCAGCGGTTCTGGGATCTAGGCCCCGCGGCCCACCGAAAGACGCTGGGTCATGGTGTGGGACGCACCGGCGTCCAATCGCACGGCGTTGTCGAGAACGTTGGCGGTCTCGACGCACACCATGGACTGCCACTCGTCATCGGCGAAGTCGTCCATGGCCTTGGACTTCTCGGTCCACGGATTCCACACCACGGTGTTGGCCGAGCCTTCCTTGGCCACGGTAATCGTGCGGGCCATCGCGGGGTCTTTGACCTGGACGGTGTCCTCGGAGTAGTAAACGCGGTCGGTCTCGTCCGTGATGGTGATGGGTCCCGACTGTGACTGTTCCTGCTGGGAAACTTTGTCGAAGTAGCGGGCGCCCTCCAGCCCCTCGATGGCAATCCGCTGGGAGTCGCCCACCGACAAGTAAGTGTGCAGGGCTTCTTCGAACTCGAACGCGGTGGAGCCGGTGTTCGTCACGGTCAGCGACATGGTCAGCTTGGCGCCGAAATCCACGGTGTAGACGGCGCGGAACTTGTGCGGGAACGCGCCGCGCAGCTGCCGGTCGATGTCCTCGTGGGTGAGGATGAAGCGCGCGGTGGCAGCAGCGGCGTCGTCGTAGTTGCGAATCCTGTCCGCGAGCTTCCACTCAGCGATGCGCGCGAAACCGTGGGCGGGCTTCATGTCGCCGGAGCGGCCGGGGCCGAACCACGGGAAGCAGATGGGCACACCACCGCGGATTGCATCTCCCACGCTGTCCTTGGCCTGGGACGAGACCCACAACACCGGATCGAAACCGGTGGGCGCCCAGGACATCACGTGCGCGCCATAGGTGCGCACCGTCCCGGAACCGGACGGGCAGAAAAGGGTCAGGGGCGCGGGAAGTCGAGTCATGCCTCCAGCTTAGGCACTGGTCAGCACTGGGCGGCTCAGCGGAACCGACACATTACCGCTCGAGTTCGGCGTGATCGACCGGCTTCTCCATCTCGGCCTTGAACCACTGGAAGGCCTGCTTGTGGGTTGCCGTGCGGCGCACGAAGGCCCAAGCGATACCCAGTCCGCCCAACCAGATGGGCAGGGACACCAGGCCGGCCGCGGTTTCCGGCTCGGTGGTGAGCGTCCAGACCACGAACGCGAAGAAGGCGAGCACCGCGGCGCACATGAACAGCCCGCCGGGCATCTTGTATTCGGAGGCGGCATGGCGCTGCGGGTGCTTACGGCGATAGCAAATGTAGGACACCAGGATCATGGACCACACGAACATGAACAGCTGGGCGGCCACGGTGGTGATCAGGGTGAAGGCCTCGATGATCGAGTCACCCGCGTAGAGCACGGGGATGGTCAGCAACAGCACGAGCGCCGTGAACCCGAGCGCGCGGGCGGGTACTCCCGCCTTGCTCAGGCGACGGAAGAAACGGGGCGCGCTGCCCTCCGCGGAGAGGCCGAACATCATGCGGGATGTGGAGAACACCCCGGCGTTGGCGGAGGACATTGCGGACGTCAGCACCACGAAGTTCACCACGGACGCGGCACCGGCCAGCCCTACCAAGGAAAACATGGACACGAACGGAGACTGCCCGGGATCCACCGAGCTCCACGGGGTGACCATGAGAATGGCCAGCAACGCTCCGACGTAGAAGATCAGGATGCGCACCGGCACGGAGTTGATGGCCCGGGGCAGGGTCTTGCGGGGGTTGCGCGCTTCGGCCGCGGTGGTTCCCACGAGTTCCAGGCCCACGAACGCGAACACTGCGATCTGGAATCCCGCGACCACACCCATGGCGCCGTTGGGGAACCAGCCGCCGTCGTTCCAGAGGTTGGACACCTGAGCCACCTGACCGTCCGGGGACGTGAAACGCGTGGCCACCATGATCACGCCCACCACGATCAAGGACACGATGGCCACAATCTTGATCAGCGCGAACCAGAACTCCATCTCACCGAAGTTCTTCACGCTGGCCACATTCAGGATGAAAATCACGGCCACTACCGCCAGAGTAGGCAGCCACAACGGGACCTCGGCCCACCAGAACTGGACGTACGCGGTGATCGCCACGAGTTCGGCCACCGCGGTGACCACCCAGCAGAACCAATACGACCAACCGACGAAGAACCCGGCCCACGGCCCCACGAGGTCTGCGGCGAAATCCGCGAACGTCTTGTAGTGCAGGTTGGAGAGCAACAGCTCCCCCATGGCCCGCATGACGAAGAACAAGAAGAACCCGATGATCATGTACACGAACACCACGGAGGGTCCCGCAAGGGAAATCGTGCGCCCCGATCCCATGAACAGGCCGGTGCCAATGGCGCCGCCGATCGCGATCAGCTGGATGTGTCGGTTGCTGAGACCTCGGCTGAGACCGGGTCGGTCATGCGAAGTTTCTGCCACGTGCTCGTGAGTCATAACGTCAGAGAGTACTCCTCACCACGGCCTGGCCAGTACCGACGTGGAACCGGCGCCGGGGTTGACCGCATGTCGGCACGGCTAAGGCCCCCGGATTCGAATTCCGGGGGCCTTAGCCGTCGTCTGACATGCTCAGCCGACTCGATCAATTCGTCGTGCGGACTGTCGCTGCATGATCAGCGGTTGGTGTGCTCGTACGTGTCAATACCGCCGTCGTGGTCCTTCATGAACGTGTCCACGTCGCCCTTGGTGGCCCGCAGCTTGGGATCGTTGCGCAAGTAGTGCCTGGTCTCGCGAGCGATCAGCCCCGACAGGATCAGCAGACCCAACAGGTTGGGCAGCGCCATCAGACCGTTCATGACGTCCGAGAAGGACCACACGAGAGCCAACGGAACCGTGGCGCCGATGAACACGACCACCGAGAAGAACACGCGGTAGGGCATCACGGCGCGGCGGCCGAAGAGTCGTTCCATGCATCGTTCGCCGTAGTAGGCCCAGCCCAGGATGGTCGAGTATGCGAAGAGCACCAGGCCCACGGTCACGATCAGGTGACCCCACACGCCGGGCAGACCGTGAGTGAATGCCTCACCGGTCATGGTGGCCGCGCTATCGCTGCCCTGATCCCACACACCCGTGGTCACGATGACCAGGCCCGTGCAGGTCACCACGATGATCGTGTCGATGAAGGTCTGGGTCATGGACACCAGGCCCTGACGCACCGGGTGGGTGGTCTGCGCAGCCGCAGCAGCGATGGCCGCCGAGCCCATGCCGGACTCATTGGAGAAGATGCCTCGGGCGACGCCCATCTGGACGGCCAGGATGATCGCGGAACCGGCGAAGCCACCCACGGCGGAGGTTCCGGTGAAGGCGTCACCGAAGATCAGCCCGAAGGCTGCGGGAACGGCGTCCACATTCACGATCAGGATGTACAGGGCGCCCAACACGTAAAAGATGATCATGATGGGAACCAGACCGGCGGTGACCTTACCGATCGACTTGATGCCGCCCACCAGGACCAACAGGGTCAGAGCGGCCAGCACCAGGCCGGTGATCCACACGGGCACACCGAACGAGGACTCCACGTTCGCGGAGATCGAGTTGCCCTGGGTCATGTTGCCAATGCCGAAGGAGGCGAGCACTGCGGCGATCGCGAAGAACAACGAGAGGAACGTGCCGAAGCCGTTAGGAATGCCTCGCTTCAAGTAGTACTGCGGTCCGCCCGAGATCTCACCGGCGGCATCGCGGGTACGGAACCGCACACCCAGGAACGCCTCAGAGTATTTGGAGGCCATGCCGACAACACCGGTGACCCACATCCAGAACAGTGCGCCGGGACCACCGATGGCGATAGCCGTGGCAACACCCACGATGTTGCCCGTACCCACGGTGGCCGCGAGAGCGGTGGTCAAGGCCTGGAACTGGGAAACGTCGCCTCCGAGGGCGTCCTTGTCCTTGCGCTCGAACAGCGCGAGCCGCAGCGCGGGGATCAATTTGAACAGTTGAATACCACCCAGACGGATGGTCAGATAAACACCGGTTCCCAAGAGCAGGGGGATGAGGAACCACGGTCCCCAAATGAAAGCGCCTGCAGTATCCAGGGCATTAGTGAGTGAATCAATCATAGAGAGGCCTCTGATCGTGAGGTGGGATCTGTGATACGTCACCGATTGTGAGCTGTATCTCGTTGGGTGGAATTGAACCACATTCAGGGCCAATCACCAGGTACCGGGTGTTTCCCGGGTGGTTGTGTCGACTTCGCAGCTTGCTTAGCCTGCGCTTCAGGACGCCGACGACGCCGCTCGCGCGAGCGGCGTCGTCGTCTTTCGTGAATCTGGAGGTGCGTTACTTTCGGGCGGCGAGAACCGCACCCAGTGCGACGAGTGCGCATGCGGCCATCGTGATCACCATGGGAACCGCGGAGTGGTCCCCGGCAAGACCGGACAGCGGCGAGACGATGCCGCCCAAGATGAATTGGGACATGCCGACCACCGCGGAGCCGGTGCCGGAGAGGCCGTGAGCGTGTGCGCGTTGCTGAGCCAGGGCCACCGCGTTGCCGAAGATGAAACCGATGCAGGACTGCATGAGGAACAGCAGGATCAGCGTGGGGATACCCACGACGCCCAGCAGCACCAGGATCATGTTGAGGCACGCGGTCACGCTCATGCCGGTCACGCCCATGAGAAGGAGCGAGCGCGGCTCATGGTTCTTGACCAGTTTGGTGTTGAGGGTGGCGGTGACGATCGCACCGGCGGCGTTGACGGCGAAAATCACCGAGTACGCGAGCGCGCTGTAGCCCATGACGTTCTGGATCACGAAGGAGGACGCCGAGACGTACGCGAACAGCGAGCCGAACCCGAAGGCGAAGACCATGGCGTAGAGCGTGAATCGACGGTCCTTCACGACCGTGACCGCGTTGCGCACAATGCGGCCCAAACCGCCCTGCGAGCGCCGTGCCTTGGGGAGCGTTTCGGGGATCACGAACACCGAGCAGGCGAGCATCAACAGGCCGAAGCCGGTCAGCAACCAGAACACTGCCTGCCATTGGGCCACCGTGGCGATCACGCCGCCCAGTAATGGGGCGACCACGGGCGCGAGTGACGTAATCAGCGCCAGGACGGAGTAGAGCTGCGCGGCCGTGCGTCCCGAAGTCATGTCCGAGACCATGGCGCGCGCGATCACCACCCCGGCCGCACCGGCGATGCCCTGGATGCCGCGGAGAATCAGGACCATTTCAATGGTGGTCGCGAAGACGATGCCCAGCGATGCCACCACGAACAACGCGTTGCCGGCGACCATGAGCTTGTGCCGACCCAGCACGTCGGACAGCGGGCCCAGTAAGAACTGACCCAGCGCAATGCCGATCATGTAGGTGGTCAGGGTGAGCTGAACGAGCGACGCGGTCGATTCGAAGTACTGACCCATATCCGGCATGGACGCGAGGTACACGTCCGTGGCCATGGGGCTGACCGCCGAGAGGATACCCAGCGCACCGATCAACACCACACGATCCACCCGCGGGTTCAGCGCCAAACGACTCCGGAACGGGTGGGACTCGGCGGAACTCTGACTCATAGGTGTCCTGCTCCTTCGGGTGGTGCGCCGCTCTGCGTGGTTCCCGGCTTGATCCTGGGCTCTCGAGGCTGTTGCGGGCCACTCAATGCTAGGGCCTCGCTGCCTGCTGGTGGGTCAATATGTCGCTCGGGGACCTAGGATGTTCAACGATGAACTCCAGCAATGATTCCTCCCAGACTCCCGATCCGCAGGCCGCCTCTTCTGCTCCTTCCGCTTCTTCTGGCACTTCCGGTGCCGACGACGCCGCTTCGGTTTCCGCGGACGCGGCGGCTGTCGAATCCGCCCCCCGCGCTGGCGCCGATGCGGCCGCCGGTAGCGAGGCAGCGCCGTCGAAGGCCCCGGGCGAACGACCGGTCTTCCACAAGCAGCCGTACTCGTTCGTGCGCCGTGGGGATCGCCTCTCCCCCAAGCGTCAAAAAGCCTGGGATGAATACGCATCCCAGTGGGTGCTGGACATCCCCCGCGTCATGACGGATACCTCTGTGGACCCGTCTTTCCGGTTGGACCACGAGGCGCTGTTCGGTCGCAAGGCACCGTTGGTGGTGGAGATCGGTTCCGGCTTGGGTGAGGCGATCGTGAATCACGCACTCGCGCACCCCGAGCTGGACCACTTGGCTGTCGAGGTTTACAAGCCGGGCATCGCAGATCTGCTGATGAAGGCATCCCAGGCGGGTGTGACCAACGTTCGCGTGGCACAGGCGAACGCCCCCGAGGTACTCGAGCACATGCTGGAACCCGGTTCCGTCCATGAGTTGTGGGTGTTCTTCCCGGATCCGTGGCACAAGACTCGCCACCACAAGCGCCGCTTGGTGTCCCCGCGCTTCGCCGGACTCGCCGCCCGTGTGCTAGAGCAGGGTGGGCTGTGGCGTCTGGCTACCGACTGGGAGGAGTATGCGGTGGTCATGCGCGAGGTCCTCGACGGCGCCTCCTCCGACTTCGAGAATGTAAACCCCGGCCCCGCCGCGACCGACGAAAACCCCGAGCAGGGCTGGGCTCCCCGCTGGGACGGCCGCATCCTCACGAGCTTCGAGCGCAAGGCCACCGAGGCCGGGCGGATCCCGAGGGACCTGACGTACCGCCGTCGGTGATCATCGATGTTGCGGATGACGGTTCCTACGTAGCGTGGGCTGCTACTCCGCGCGTGATCCATCGAGGGGGAACATCTCAGGGCTCGAAAGAACCGCCTCCAACACCTCAGGTGCCGTTAGAACCTTTTTGCGGATGCAGAAGGGTTCTAACGAGCCCTCACGTGCACCCGAGGGTCCTCACTGCGCATGAGCTGTCAGCCATCTTCGCCTGACCATCAACGAGCATCAGCTATTTCCATGGTTATGCATGTAATTACTGTTACCCCTAGTCGCTGGCGCGTAACAATGGTGTTTATATGCTGTTTTTCGCTATTTATTGCCTCGACCCATTGATCCCCGTGGGCTCTGTTGCCCACACTCCCTAGATAAGACATGAGTGGGCGCTCATGCAGGTCAGGGGACACACATGGGGAACAGGGGTGGCGGCCAGCCGAGCCAACCGGGCAGACGAAGGCCAAGCAGCCGTGCCGCAAAGGCTGCCAAAATATTCTACGGGGCCTTCTCATTCTTCGCGTCAGCACTTACTGTCCTGGGATTCTTCGGCGTAACCAGTAAAAACATACCCTTCGACTCAATCCCGACACTAAGCCTCCTGGCCGCTTTCTCATTTCTAGGCGCTGCTTTAATTTTATTCGTTAGGATATCCAAAAGCTCAATGCACTCTAAACTGAATTGGAAAATTCGGTTAGTCTCTGCGGCCGCCCTGACGATTGTCGGAATCACCGCCCTTGCCATATCCCTTATTCAGCCGAACGTCACAGGCGAGGGACACACGAATGGCCGGACGCTCATGGAGAGCATTGATCCAACACCGGAGAAATACCAAGTACAACGTGATGGCACTACCGCCACCGTCAGCGGAGTGGAAATGCAGGCTAAGTCCTGCCCACAGGAGACCTCTACCTTCACCATCAGGTCTCTGGAACAGGGCGACCGGGTGAGTTTCTCCCTCAAAGGGTTCTCCGGCGATAACAATTCCGGATCATATGCCGTTACTGCCCAGGGTGCCGGGATATCAGAGAATTACCGAATATCCCGCGGTGCAATCCAGCGTATTCAAGCGACCGCTCAGGAAAACGGGGACTTGGACATCACCATTTCGGCGCAGCATCGACCAGAACTGGGCTCTTCTTGCGATTCAACCAACGAAGTCTTGGCGATCGAAGACGCCGTCCTCAACTAACTCATTCACCCCCTCACCCCTAGGAGTTACAGATGCGTTCACGATCGACAGCCGGCATTGGTCTGGCTCTGTCTTGTCTTCTCGCGCTTACCGCCTGCAACGGCGGTGACTCATCCGAGACTTCCACAGACGAACCTGCCTCGGCCGAGACCACTACCGAAGCTGCACCCGCAAATGAGATCCCGAACCTCGTTGGCAAAGATCAATCCAGCGCAGAGGAGCAGCTGACAGAGCTGGGCGTTCGATTCGACTCCCAGATTGAGTCCTCATCCCAAGACGCCGGAACTGTCATAGCCCAGGACCCCGAAGAGGGCACCCCCGTCGAGGGTGACGGTCCGCGAGTGACACTCACCGTAGCCGGGGATCCCCCAGCCGTTCCAAATGTCATGGGTTCATCTGTTGATGACGCTCGCCGCGACTTGGAAACCCTCGGCTTCACGGTCGAGGAAACTGATGTCTTCGCCCCCGATTCACCGAACGGCGAGGTCGTGGGTCAGGACCCGGACGCCGGTGATAGCAACGCTGCCACAGTGACATTGGAGGTGGCGCGCCCACCCCAGACCATGCCCTTCAAGGATACGAAACCCATTACTTCCGGCGGTTCCTCCGGACCTCAGGTAGATAGTGCTGAGACCGTAAACGAGAAGTACGCCGAGGCATGGTTGCTTGAGTCCTACAGCGGATCCTCTTCCGAATTCGGTGTCAATCTTGCCGGTGATTACAGCGAGGTAGAAGGCAAACTCGGTATCAACACCGAGGACAGTGACACCGCGTGCAAGGCAACGGTCTCATTCACGAACGAACAGGGCCGTCCACTTGGAGATGGCACCTACAACGTCACCTTCTCGGAACCAGAAGAGGTTAAGTTCTCCGTGGCGGACGTGGTTCGACTCAATATCGATGCCCGGCTGACCAGCGAACAAGGCGATTGCGGTCTGGTGTTCGGCGACTTTCAGGCGACTGGGTTGAAGGAAAGTTCTTCGGACTCGACGAATTCCTCGTCATCGGCCGACCCTTCGGAGAGCGCTTCCGAAGAACCGAGCGAATCCGCCTCCCCGGAGAGCACGTCCTCCCCCAGCAGTCAGTAGTTCAGCCACAGTGGCACATCTGAAGTGCCGGTAGCGCCCTACCCACCATCTGTGGGGTCGTTGGAACCCTTTTGCGAACGTAGAAAGGTTCTAACGGCCCCTCACGCGTGGTTCACGGTTCTAGCGCCACCTCAGATGCGCGCCGGACACATACCGCACCACCGTTACCTAAATGTGGGGAAAAGTGGTTCGCCACCCTAACCTGGAAAGGTTGCTGACCGACTACCCCCGCAGGAGTCCCCGTGTCTTCCAGTAGTAAGCGTCCGCCCAACCCGGCTGATGCGGAGGCCGACCCCACGCCGCCGCGCGTGGATGTTCGCAGGCCCGCGAGTCGCATGGACGCCACGCGGTCGTTCCTGAGCGAGATCAGCTACCCCCACAACATTCACCCGGCGCTGGTGCCCGGTGTGTCCGTGGATGACCAGAAGGTCCGCTACGGGATCGACCGGTTGGTGGTCGGAGTGGCCGGCGCGTTGATCATCGGCTTCATCATTTGGGGCGTGGTTGCCACCGAGTCACTTACTGAGGCGTCCACCGCGGCGTTGAACTGGACCATGGTGAACATGGGCTGGGTCTTCAACGTGCTGGCCATCGGCCTGCTGTTCTACCTGCTCTACGTGGCACTGTCGAAGTACGGTCGCATCCCGCTGGGTTTGGACAATGACAAGCCCGAGTACTCCACCGCTTCCTGGGCGGCCATGCTCTTTGCCGCGGGTATCGGTATCGGCATCATCTTCTTCGGCCCGTTCGAGCCGATGACCTACTTCCTGTCCCCGCGCCCAGGATCCGCTGATCCGGCGACCGTGGACGCCATGACCAAGGCCGCCGCCCAGGCAGCGCTTCACTGGGGTCTCAACGCGTGGGCCATATATGGCCTGGTGGGCGTGGCCGTGGCCTACGCGTCCTACCGCCGCGGTCGTGTGCCGCTGATGAGTTCCGTGTTCGCTCCCTTCTTCCGCAACGGCAACACGGACAACACCGCGGGCAAGATCATCGACATGCTCGCCATCGTGGCCACGCTCTTCGGCACCGCCGCGTCCCTGGGTATCGGCGCGCTGCAGATCGGCCGTGGCGTGGAGATCTTCGCGGGACTGGGCCCCACGGGCAACAGTGCAGCACTCATCATCATTGCCGTGCTGACCGCCGGTTTCATCGCTTCCGCGGTCTCCGGCGTGGCCAAGGGCATCCGTTGGCTGTCCAACATCAACATGGTGCTCGCTGTGGGCCTTGCCCTGTTCTTCTTCATCGTGGGCCCCACCGCATTTCTGCTGAACTTCATCCCGTCCGTGGTGGTCACCTATTTCGGTGAACTGCCCAACATGCTCTCCGCCTCCATGGCCGACGGCGAGGAGATGCAGACGTTCCTCTCCTCCTGGACCACGTTCTACTGGGCCTGGTGGGTTTCTTGGGCACCGTTCGTGGGCGTGTTCGTGGCCAAGATTTCCCGCGGCCGCACCATCCGTCAGTTCATCCTGGGCGTGCTGTTGATCCCCTCTTCCATCGTGGTGCTCGCGTTCACCGTGCTGGGCGGCACCGCGATCCGCCAGCAGATGGAATCCAACGCGATCGCCCCGGACGGCACCGCGGCCACTCTTCCCGCACCCGAGGAAATCTTCTTCGTGGTCCTGGACGGCCTACCCGGCGCCGGAATCATGGCGGGCATCGTGGTGGTCATGCTTGCGATCTTCTTCATCACCACGGCGGACTCCGCTTCGGTGGTGGCTTCGCAGATGTCCCAGCGGGGTAACCCCGAGCCCAAGAAGACCGTCACGGTGTTCTGGGGCCTGTGCATGGCGGGCATCGCCGTGGTCATGCTGCTCGTGGGCGGTCAGAACGCGCTCACCGGTCTGCAGAACATGATCACCGTGACCGCGCTGCCGTTCACCGTGATCATGTTCGGCATGGTCGTGGCCTTCCACAAGGACCTGCGTCGCGATCCGATGATCATTCGCGAGAAGTACTCCCGCTGGGCCATCGACAAGTCCGTCCGCCATGGCATCGACGAGTACGGCGACGACTTCACCCTGGCCGTCGAGCGCGCTTCCGGTGACAAGAGCAAGTGGGCTGCGGGTGCGGACTTCGATTCCACCGCCCCCGAGGTCACCGACTGGTATCAGCGCACGGATGAGGACGGCAACCCCATCCCGTACGACTACGAGACCGGCGAGTACACCGAGCCGAACGAGGTCGTCGATTCCGAGGACCGCTCCGGAAAGTAGCCGCGACAGCGAAACGCGCCGGCCTCCCCTCTGGGAGACCGGCGCGTTTTTCATGTGGCGTCTCGACGACGCCGCTCGCTCACTACTTCTTGCTGCGCGGCTTGGCCGGGCGGTACAGCATGAGTGACTGGGAGACCTTACGGGGCGTGCGGTGGCCTCCGTGGGTCAGCCTGACCACGTCCCCTGAAGGGTCCGCGGCGAAGACCCGTGATTTCTCGCGTTCTCTTTCCAGTTCTTCCGAAAGCTCAGTGATGCGTGACTGCAGCGCACTGACCTGGTTTTCGAGCTGGATAATCCGTTTGATGCCCTCCAGGGACACCCCCTGCTGGGACAATCCCTGGATCTGGCGCAGCTTCTCCACATCCATCTGGGAGTAGCGCCGCGCCCGACCCGATGCTCGCGAAGGATTCACCAAACCCAGTCGGTCGTACTGCCGCAGGGTCTGGGGGTGCATGTCCGCGAGCTCGGCGGCTACCGAGATCACGAACACGGGTTGCGTGAAATCAAGGGCCATGTCACTCAGCCGCCTTCTCGCCCAGGCCGGCACGGGGATCGAAATCCTCGGTGGCCTTGGCGAACGCTTCCACAGCCTCCTTCGCCTGATCGTCCAGGGTCTTGGGAAGCTCGATGTCGACCGTGACGATCATGTTCCCGGTCTTGGAGCCGGAGGTGAACCCCTTGCCCTTGACCCGGAAGCGACGCCCGGAGGACGTACCCGCGGGAATCTTCACGTTCACGTGATTGCCATCAAGGGTGGGCACCTCGATGGTGGCACCCAGAGCGGCTTCGCTCACGGTCACCGGTACGGTGACGGCCACGTTCTGTCCGTCGCGGCTGAAGAACGGATGATCCTTGATCTTGACGGTCACGAACAGGTCGCCGTTGCCGCCCGGGCCTGAATGACCCTTACCCGCAACCTTGAGGCGCTGTTCGTCCTTGACGCCCTTGGGCACGCGCACCGTGGTGGTCTGACCGTTGCCACGGCGCAGCTTCACGGTGGTGCCGTTGTAGGCAGAACGCAACGGGATGGTCGTGGTGGTGTGGATGTCCTCGCCCTTGGCGGGCGGGCCCTGATAGCCACCGTAACCACCGGGGGCGCCGTAGGCCGGTCCGCCCGATGTGGTGAACCGGGTGCCACCGTCCTGGCCGCCGAACTGCGCGAACAGATCCTCGAATCCGCCCCCGCCGGAGAACCCCCCGCCGGACGTGGAGTAGCTCGTGCGACGGCCACCGCGGCCGCCACCGCCGAACATTCCGCCAAAGATGTCTTCGAAGCTCGCGTCACCGGCCGCGCCTCCGCCACCCGGGGAACCGGCAAATCGAGCACCGGAGCCCATGGCTCGGATCGCGTCGTACTCTTCGCGTTCGTCCTTGTCGGACAGCACCGAATTAGCCTCGGTGATGTCCTTGAATTTTTTCTCCGCAGCAGCATCCCCTGGGTTCTGGTCCGGGTGATACTTGCGGGCCAGCTTTCGATAGGCCTTCTTGATATCGGCCTGGGATGCGTCCTTGGAGACGCCCAGGACACTGTAGAAATCCTTATCGATCCAGTCCTGACTGGCCATGACGCCTCCTTTCAACTAAGAATATGTGTTTTGTGCGAGTCAGGGCGGGTCTTGTCATGAAGACCCGCCCTGACCTTGTGGCGCTTTACGGCTGTGCCGCCACGGCTACCTGAGCCGCGCGGACCACCCGGTTACCGATCTTGAAACCCGATCGCAGCACCATGGACACGTGGTCCGGTTCCACCTCTTCGGTGGGCTGCTGCAACACGGCTTCGTGAATGTTGGGGTCGAATGCCTCGCCAACCTCTCCGAGCCGTTCCAGACCCTGACGGGTCAGCGTCTCGTCCAGCTTGTTGGCGATCGCGGCAAACGGTCCGTCCGTGAGGTCGCCGGCCTTGCGAGCGGCTTCGATGTCGTCAAGAACCGGCAGCAACGCGGTGATCATGTCCGCGGAGACGAAGTCCCGCAGCTGATCCCGTTCCCGCGTGGTGCGGTTCTTGAAGTTCACGAACTCCGCCTGCAAGCGGCGCAGATCCTCAAGACGTTCGTCCGCGAGCTTCTGCGCGGCGCTGTCGCCGCCCGGGGCGGCGTCGTCGGTGGTCGACGACGCCGCATCGGCAGCTTCTACGCCCTCGGACTGCGGGGTGCCCAGAATGTCATCCACGGTCAACCCCGGTTCGCCCTGAGACTGCTGCTCACCGGACTGGGCGTGAGCGGAGTGCTCCGGGTCCCCCTCCGGCACGGACTGGCCGTGGCCCTTGGTGTTCTCGGAATCGCTCATGCTCACTTCTTTCCGTTGTTGTCTTCTTCATCGTCGACCACTTCAGCGTCAACGATGTCGTCGTCTTCCCTGGGAGCCTCGTCCGCACCGGTGGCACCGGCGTCAGCTGCGCCGTCTGCCTGGGACTGCGCGTACAGGGCCTCGCCGATCTTGGTCTGCGAGGACTGCAGCTTGTCGAACGCGGTCTTGACGGCGTCGTCGTCAGTGCCCTCGAGTGCGGTCTTGACGGCGTCGACATCGGCCTGGACCTCGGACTTGACGTCCTCGGGCAGTGCGCCTTCGTCGTCGTTGAGCAGCTTCTCCACGGAGTAGGCCGTCTGCTCGGCGTTGTTGCGCAGGTCAGCGGCTTCGCGGCGCTTCTTGTCCGACTCAGCGTTGGCTTCAGCATCCTTGACCATGCGGTCGATGTCTTCCTTGGAGAGGGAAGTACCACCGGTGATGGTCATGGACTGTTCCTTGTTGGTGCCCTTGTCCTTGGCGAACACGTGCACAATGCCGTTGGCGTCGATGTCGAAGGTGACCTCGATCTGCGGCATGCCGCGCGGAGCCGGTGCGATACCGGTCAGCTCGAAGGTGCCCAGGTTCTTGTTGTCCCGGGTGAACTCGCGCTCACCCTGGAAGACCTGAATGGACACGGACGGCTGGTTGTCCTCCGCGGTCGTGAAGGTCTCGGAACGTTTGGTGGGGATGGCCGTGTTGCGCTCGATGAGCTTGGTCATCACGCCACCCTTGGTTTCGATACCCAGGGACAGCGGGGTCACGTCGATCAGCAAGACGTCCTTGCGGTCACCCTTGAGCACGCCAGCCTGGATCGCAGCACCAACGGCCACGACCTCATCCGGGTTCACGCCCTTGTTGGGAGCCTTACCGGCCATCTCGGTGACCTTCTCGACCACGGCGGGCATACGGGTGGAACCACCCACGAGCACCACGTGATCGATGTCGGAAACCTTGATGCCTGCTTCTGCGATGACGTCCTTGAAGGGCTTCTCGGTGCGTGCCAACAGGTCGGAGGTCAGTTCCTGGAACTTGGCGCGAGTGAGCTTCTCGTCCAAGTGCACCGGACCCTCGGGGGTCACGGACAGGTACTGCAGGGAAATGTTGGTCGAGGTAGCCGAGGACAGTTCCTTCTTGGCCTGCTCAGCGGATTCCTTCAGGCGCTGCAGGGCAATCTTGTCCTTGGACAGGTCCGCACCGGTCTTGGACTTGACCTGCTGGAGCAGCCAATCCACGATGCGCTGGTCCCAGTCGTCACCGCCCAGACGGTTGTCACCGGCGGTGGCGCGCACCTGAATGGTGGAGAAGTCGTCGTCATCCTTGCCGACTTCTAGCAGCGAGACGTCGAACGTACCGCCACCGAGGTCGAAGACCAGGATGAGCTCGTCTTCCTTGCCCTTCTCCAGACCGTAAGCCAGGGCCGCGGCGGTGGGCTCGTT
Source organism: Kocuria sp. WRN011 (assembly GCF_002295155.1). Lineage (NCBI taxonomy): Bacteria > Bacillati > Actinomycetota > Actinomycetes > Micrococcales > Micrococcaceae > Kocuria > Kocuria sp. WRN011. Next base: position 286,802 of record NZ_NSGI01000001.1, on the reverse strand, counting down.
GATGATGCGGAGCACATTCATGCCCGCGACCTCGCCCGCCTCCTTAGTGGCCTGACGCTCGGCGTCGTTGAAGTACGCGGGAACGGTGATCACGGCGTCCGTGACCGCATCACCCAGGTACGCCTCGGCGTCGTTCTTGAGCTTCATGAGGATACGAGCCGAGATTTCCTGCGGCGTGTACTTCTTACCGTCGATGTCCTGGGTCTTCCAGTCGGTACCCATGTGACGCTTCACGGACGCGATGGTGCGGTCAACGTTGGTCACGGCCTGACGCTTGGCGACGTCACCCACCAGGGTTTCGCCGTCCTTGGAGTACGCCACGACCGAAGGCGTAGTGCGGTTGCCTTCCGCGTTGGCGATAACTACCGGTTCGCCACCTTCGAGGGCGGCGACAACGGAGTTGGTAGTGCCGAGGTCAATACCTACTGCACGAGACATAGTTGCGAGTCCTTTCATTCGACTGCTTGTTCTGCTTGTTCCCGACACCGCTGCTCACGCGAACGGTCGAGAAAAGTCCAAACTTGAGTTGTTATGACTCAAGTCTGCCACGTGAGCGCTAGAAGTCAAGTAAAGTTGAGTCATATCCACTCAATGTGACGGACTTAACGCTCACAAGGTCACAGTCAGGCAGTCTGACTAATCACTCAGAAATCGATACAATTGTGTGTTTGTGCGCGGGATTCCTCATCGGCGCTTGCCAGACAGCGCAGGACCCGCCCTACCTAGGAGTTGCACCCCTACTCGATTCCACGATTCATTCACTCGACGCCATGTCCAGGAGGACCGTCTTGAGCACGCCGCCACACTCTTCAGAGAACCAACCCGGTTCCAGTTCGACCGCGACCACCGAATCCCCCAACGGTGAGATCATCTACCGGGACAACCGAAGCCGTCCCCGCCGAATCTTCGACGAGCTGACATACCCCCACGGAATCCACCCGGCCTTGGTTCCGGGTGTTGGCGTGGAAGATCGCAAACTGTCCTTCGGTACCGACAAGGTGGTCTTTCTGGTCACCGCGGCCCTGATCCTGGGCTTCATCCTGTGGGGCATCCTCTCCACCGAGACCCTGACCAACGTCTCTTCCACGGCTTTGGCCTGGGTCACGGCCAACACCGGTTGGTTCTTCATCCTGCTCTCCACCGCGTCAGTGCTCTTCATGTTGGTCATCGGCTTCACTCGCACCGGCCGCATCAAGCTCGGCCGTGACAACGAGCCGCCCGAATACTCCTTCTTCTCCTGGCTCGCCATGCTCTTCGCTGCGGGCATGGGCATCGGCCTGATGTTCTACGGCGCTTTCGAGCCCATGACATATTTCGAAAGCGGCATCCCCGGCTTCGAGGGCGTGGCCGAGGCCGGCGACAACTCCATGGTCGTGTACTCCCTGGTCCAGACCGCCTTCCACTGGGCTCTCAACCCCTGGGCCATCTACGCCGTGGTGGGTGTCTCCGTGGCCTACGGCGCGTACCGCCGCGGCCGTGCACCGTTGATCTCCCGCATCTTCACGACTTTGCTGGGTCAGCGCCAGGTGGAGGGCACGCTCGGCAAGCTCATCGACGTGTTCGCCATCTTCGCAACTCTCTTCGGTACCGCTGCCTCCTTGGGCTTCGGCGCGATTCAGATTTCCCAAGGCCTGAACATCGTGGGCGGTATCGGCTCGGCCGGTAACTCGACAGCCATCGTGGTCATTTGCATTCTGTCGATCGCGTTCATCGTCTCGGCGGTGTCCGGTGTGTCCCGCGGTATTCGTTACCTCTCCAACACCAACCTGGTGCTGGCCTTCATCCTGGCCCTGTTCGTGTTTGTCGTGGGCCCCACGGTGTTCATGCTCAGTCTGATCCCGTCCGTGTTCTCGACCTACATCTCCGAGTACCTCTTCATGACCGGTCAGTCGGCCGCATGGGGCCCCGCCGCTGCTGAGTTCTCCAGCACCTGGACCGTGTACTACTGGGCTTGGTGGATGTCCTGGGCACCGTTCGTGGGCATGTTCATCGCCAAGATCTCCCGTGGCCGCACCATCCGTCAGTTCGTGACCGTGGTGCTCGTGGTCCCTGCTTCCGTGTGTGTCCTGTGGTTCATCGTCTTCGGCGGTTCGGCCATGTACTACGCGCAGAACGGTGCCAACCTGACCGTCGAGGACGGCGCCGAATCCATGCTGTTCGGACTACTGGACCAGCTGCCCCTCTCTGCCATCACCTCCGTGCTGGCCATGATCGTGATCGGCATCTTCTTCGTGACCAGTGCAGACTCCGCGTCCGTGGTCATGGGCACCATGACCCAGAAGGGCAAGCCGGTTCCGTCCAAGTGGATCGTGATCTTCTGGGGCCTGTGCCTGGCCGGCATCGCAATCGTGATGCTGCTGGTGGGCGGCGACAACGCCCTGGCCGGGATGCAGAACCTGGTGATCGTCTCCGCACTGCCGTTCGCCATCATCATGGCCGGCATGATGATCTCGCTGTTCAAGGATCTCCGGAAGGATCCGGCCACCCTGCGTTCGCGCTTCGCCGCATCTGCAGTGGACAAGGCCATTTCCACCGGGTTGGCCGAACACGGCGATGACTTCGCATTGCAGGTCGAGCATGCCGAGGGCCATCGCGCCGCCGGTCAGGACTTCGACTCGCACGATCCGTCGGTCACCGAGTGGTACCGCCAGACGGACGAGGACGGCAAGGAAATTCCGTTCGAGTACCAGACCGCGTGGTCTTCATCGCCAGTGGATGACATCGCGGAAACCACCCCGGATGACAAGGCCCCTTGGAAGCAGGGGAACGACTCAACCGACAAGTAACGACAAGCGGTGAGTCAGTAACCGCTCCATGATGGGGGCTTGGTGCCGATAGGTGCCGAGCCCCCATTTTTGTGGGCGGATCGTTCCGGAGCCGTCACATCGGTGCAAAGTTTCGTACAGTGGAGATCATGTTCAAAATCGTCACGGTGTGCACCGGCAACATCTGTCGTTCCCCCATGGCCCATGCCTTGCTCGATGCAGAGTTGACCAAAGAGGGTCTACAGGATCGGGTGAGCGTGATCTCCGCCGGCATCAGCGACGAGGAGCACGGCAATCCCGTGGACTCCCGCGCCGTCACCGTACTGTCCCGCAATAGCCTGGAGTTACCCGATCACCAGGCCCACCGCATCACCGACGACGAACTCCAGGACGCCGATCTGATGCTGGCCATGACGGCCGCGCACCAGACAGAGTTGCGCCGCCGGCTGGGCGATGATCAGGCCGATCAGGTGCGACTCATGCGCTCGTTCGGCGCGGAGGACATTGGCGACGACGAGCTGGATATCGCCGACCCCTGGTACGGCGACGCCGAGGACTTCGACCTCGCTTGGGAACAGATCCAGGCGGCGGTCCCGCACGTGGTTTCGGAAGTCTCGAAGAGGCTCAAGTCATCGTGATCGACCCCGAGGAAAATTTCGACGACGCCTTGTTCGCGGCCTATCCGGAAGGCGTGAACCTGGCACGGTTACTTCCAGTGCCCACGCAAAGACCGTTCATCATTGGCATTGACGGCCGCTCGGGGGCCGGGAAAACCACTCTGACCGCCCAGCTCGCGGCAGTGCTCGAACGCCGGCACGATGTCACGGTTTTCCACTTGGAGGACATTTATCCGGGCTGGAACGGCTTGGAACAGGGTATAGGCCAGTATGTGAATGAGGTTCTCAAACCCCTCCGCCGCGGCGAGGACGCCCATTGGACGGCGTGGGACTGGTTGACCAACGAACCTGGCACGCCGAGGCTTACCCGCGCTGCGGAGATCATTCTGGTCGAGGGCGTGGGTGCGTGTAATGATCTCGCCCGCCCGCTACTTAACTCGTCGGTGTGGGTCGAGCTCCCCGCCGCGCTGCGAAAAAAGCGGGCCATGGAGCGAGACGGCCGTTCCTACGAAAAATTCTGGGATGTCTGGGCCGAGCAGGAGCAGTCCTATCTTGCAGCGGATCCGGTCTGGGAGAACGCGGAAGTTCTGCACCCCGGGCCCGCCCCCGAGCTGACAGAATCCCCCGAGGACGGGCAGGGACAGTCGTGAGCGACGTTCAGCGCGCGGTCGTCATGATGGCTCCCGTGGATCAGGGGCCACAGTTGGTGGATCCCTCCCGGCCGCTCGTCCTCATCGACGATGAGGGCCTGACCCGCGGCGACGGCGTGTTCGAGACCATGCACGCCCTCAACGGTGAGGTCTACAAGTTCGGGGCGCACTACAGGCGGCTTTGCGCGTCCGCCCGCTTGGCTCAGCTCCCGGTGCCTTCGGAACAGTCCTGTCGGCAAGCCATTGAACTGGGGCTGGGGAACGCCGGACCCGGAGGCGATGCCGGACTGGGCGCCGAGCACGCAATCAAACTCAGCATCAGCCGCGGTGCCCCCGGTGGATCCCCATGGGCATGGCTCACGGTCACCCCGGTCGGCGAAGCCACGTTCGCGGTGCGGCGCAATGGCGTCTCCGCCGTGCTGCTGCAACGCGGTCACGATCCGGCGGAGGACTCCGGCTGCGCGTGGCTGCTCCCCGGCGCCAAGACGCTCTCTTACGCGGTCAACATGGCCGCGTTGCGGCACGCGCGGGATCTGGGTGCGGACGAGGCCATCTTCACGACCTCGACCGATCGCCGGGTACTCGAGGCGGCGACGTCGTCGGTGATCTGCGCGCGAACCGGCCACGGCGAACGCACCCTGGTGACCCCGGAACCATCGCACGGTATTCTGCCGGGCACCTCGCAGGCACGCATTTTCGCGGCGGCTCGCCAGGACGGGTGGCGCATCGACTACGGTCCGATCTACCCGGCGGACCTCCTGCGCGCCGACGCCGTATGGCTCACCTCGTCCGTGCGGCTCGCCGTGCCGGTGGTGCGCCTGGATCAACAACCGCTGCCCCACACTCGCGAGCTCACGGATTTGCTCACCGGCTACCTGGTCGGTCACTGACCCGCGGCACCTCGAATCGCCCCGGCAACACTGCTGGGTCACTCGGGTCGCCCATTAGCGGTTCGCAGGTGCCTGCGCCCGCGGAAGCCACGGCCTCGGTTACTGCCAAATGAACCGGTGCGTGCCCAGGAGCACGGATACCGAGAGGGCACCGACCGCAATCAGTACCGCGGCGCCGCCCGTGTAGAGGTCCACGCGCCCGTAGCGGGGCACCCGGGCCCATGTGCGCTTCCCGGCGCCGAACCCGCGCGCTTCCATGGTCATCGCCAACCGCGTGGCGCGACGCAGCGACTGGACCAGCAACGTGAACGCCTGACCGCCGAATTCCTTGGCCATCCCCACCGGCCCGCGGTCGTTACCGGCACCGCGGGCGCGCCGCGCCGAGGCCAGCACCGACCATTCCTTGACCATGACCTCCACCAGGCGCAGCGCGGCCAGGGAGGCCAGCACGAAACGTTCCGGCAACCGCAGGGTCTGCGCCAGACCGTCCGCCAGATCTGTGGGATCGGTGGTGAGCAACACCGTGATGCCGGGCAGCGCGATTGCTAAACCACGCAGAGCAATGGCCGCGCCGGCCGCCAGCGACCCCGTGGTCACGGTGATCCACCCCAGATTCAGGAGTACCGTGCCCCCCTCCGGGGACAGCATGGCCGTTCCCCAGCCGCTGATGAGCGCGGCCACGGTGATGGGCCAGAGGGTCAGCAAGAGGCGGAGCGGCTTCTGTCCCGCCGCGCTGAGCAGGAGCAACTGGCCCAGCAGCGCGATGCCGCTCGTGACGGGGTCCGCGCTCACCACCAGCACCGCGGTGATGAGCAGTGCGCCCAGCAGTTTGATCACCGCGTTGGAGCGACCCACGGGGCTGAACCGGGCGGTGTCCGCGATAGTAGTGACGCTCATGCTCCCAACCTCAGTTCCACGGCGTTGAGCGCCGTGATGAGTTCGCGATCGTGGGTCACGGCCACCACGGCGGTGCCGCGTTCCAGCTCTTCGACCAACATGTCGACCAGCTCGCGCCAGGTCTGGGCGTCCTGACCGAACGTGGGTTCGTCCAGGATGAGCACGTCGGGGGCGGAGGCCAGCACGGTGGCCACGGAGAGTCGCCGCTTTTGACCGCCGGAGAGCGTGAACGGATTGGCATCGGCAATGCCCCCGAGTCCCAGCCTGGCCAGGAGGGACTCGATTCGTTCCTCGTCCACACCCGGTCCCGCACCGCGGCGAGCTGCCTGGTGCGGGCCGTACTCCAGTTCCGCCCGCACGGTTGAGCACAGGAACTGGTGCTCGGGGTGTTGGAACACGCTGCCGATGCGGGTGATGAGTTCGGTCCCCTCCCACAGTGAGGGGTCCGCGGGCGCGTCCCCGGCGAGGGCCTTGGTGGCGTGAACGGTTCCCGCGCACGGCAACAATAGTCCCGCAAGGGTCAGTGCCAACGTGGACTTGCCCGCACCGTTCTCGCCCGTGATGGCCAGGGCCTGGCCTGCGCGCACGCTCAGGTCGATGTCCGCGGCCGCGGGAATCACATTCTTGTTGCGGTATATATCGGCCTGGGTGGGGGTTCCCTTGGCCCAGGCCTTCCGCTCCCGACGACGCCGCCGCGCCACCGTTCGCGAGCTCGGTTGCGTTCGACTCACGGCCAGTCCACGCGCCTCCAGCAGCGGGGTCGCCTGCTCATCGCGCGCCGGTGGTGCCATGGTGCGCGGTGTCCAGTTCGGAACCCACGTGCCTTGGCGTTGCAATAGCTCGCGGGCGTCTCCGAGGACTTCGCGCGTGGGGCCGTCGAAGGCCACCCGTCCATCGTCATTGAGCACGATCACGCGGTCCACCACGGACTCCCAGAGGCCGACCCGGTGTTCGACCACGATCATCGTGGTGCCGGATTGCGCCACGGCGCGTTCCACGGCGTCACGCAGTTCCGCTGCACCCTGCTCGTCCACACTGGCCGTGGGTTCGTCCAGCAGCAACAGTTGCGGGCGCATGGCCATGGTTCCGGCCAGCGCCAGGCGTTGCTTCTGCCCACCGGACAGCTCGGTCGTGGAGTGATCCAGCGGGAGATCCAACCCGACCTCGGCAAGAGCGGCGCCCACGCGGGCCCAGATCTGGTCGCGAGGTACGGCGAGATTCTCGAGGCCGAAAGCGACGTCGTCACCCACCCGCGCCAGGATCACCTGCGTCTCCGGGTCCTGGTGCATGAAGCCCACCGCCCCGCGAGCGTCACGCGGATCCACACCGTTGACGGTGAGTTCCCCCGATCGGGATTCCCCGTCCGGGTCCTGCTCGACCCCGGCCATCGCGTGCAGCAACGTTGACTTACCGGCCCCGGACGGGCCCAGGAGCAGCACTCGCTCGCCGGGTCGGATGTGCGCGCTGACCGAATTCAGGGACGGCTGTTCGCGTCCCGGGTAGTGCCACCCGAACTCCGTGAGCACCACCTCCGCCCCGCGCTGATCCACGGCCACGTGCGACGTCATCGCCGCGCTGCGCCCGACGCCAAGCCGTTGAGCACCCCCGTTTTCTGCAGCGCCCGGGTGACCAACCACATCAGAACACCGGCGATGATCGCACCGGACAACGTGGTCAGAGATGCGTAGACCACCTGCTGGTCCAGGGCCCATTCGAAGTTGTATATGATGTTCTCGCTGACGCCCATGAACAGCCCCGCCATCGCGCCACCGGCGGCAGCAACGGCCAAACCGAACTTTCGGTAACGGGTCAACAGGAACACGATCTCCACCGCAGCACCCTGCACCAGGCCGGAGATCACCACGGTCCATCCGAAGTGCGTGCCCAAGAATCCTTCGAGAACGGCCGCAAGCAGCTCACAGAAAACCGCGGCTCCGGGCTTGCGAATGACCAAGGCACCCAGAGTTCCGGCGATGAGCCAACCGCCGCCGATCAGGCCGGTGGCCGGTGGATAAGCCACCGCAGCGGTGGTTGCCACGGGGTACAGCAGGTTCGCCCACGCCCAGAAGACGACGGCGCACACGGCGGCCAATACCGCCGCCACCACGATGTCCACCACGCGCCATGACTTCTGAGGCGTACGGGTTGTCCTGGTCTTGACCTGTGTCATGTTTCATCCTCCTGATGAGTACAGGAGGGGAAAGAACCGCACACGGAACGTGCACGGGCCCTTTGAGATACTCGACTCCCTATCGCCGGAATGACCCGGATCAGGTTCGAGGGTCTGCGCTGGTGCGCACTCTCAGCGCCGCTCGGGCGCTCCCCTGTCGTTAGTAGCTCATCCTAGACCAGAACGTCAGATCACAAAAAGCGGCGGGGAGACGTTCGATGAACGCAACCCCGCCGCTTCCGACAGTTCAAAGACCTCAGATCTCGGACTGGGACGTATTGTCCTGGTCATTATCCGCGTTGATCTTGGCCATGGCGCGCTGTACGCCCACCTTGACCAGGGTGGTCACCAAACCGGTGAGGAGAGCCCACACGATGATGTCGCGCCAGGCCTCGTCCGGGTCCGGGTTCTTAGCCGGGGGCTCGTTGCCGGTGACCTTCTTCCACCCCGCGGTCAGGACCTTCGTGGCCACTGCGGTTCCGCCCAGCGATGCCGCGGTGCTGGCCAAATCAATTGCTTTGCTCATCGAACGCTCCTCTTCATGGTTCACAGTTCTTCACCAAGCATACGAACCACTTGGCGGTTCTACGACAACTTCAGCCCCTGCCGGGCCGAGATTTTTAATCCTCGCGCCGGGTGCTCGCGTAATCCACGACGTCCTTAAGGTCGTCCTGGGTGAGGTTCTCTTCGTGCAGGTGCTTGGACCGGTAGGCGGACCGCCCCACCATGTGGGCAGAGACGGGAACGGTCAGCAGCATGAACAACCAGGCCAGGATCAGCAACGGGATCATGGTGGGGTCCCGCCCCTCGATGGCCACCGCGGTCAACAACAACAGCAGGCCGAACACCTGGGGCTTGGTACCCGCGTGCATCCGGGACAGCAGGTCAGGGAAACGCACCAGACCAACGGCTGCCGCCAGAGACATCAGACAGCCCACCACCATGCACACCGCGGCCACGATATCCAGAATGAGTTCGAACGTCATGACTTCCCCGTTCCCACGTTGCGGGCCACGGTCACGGATCCCAAGAACCCGATGAGCGAGACAATGACCAACAGGAAAATGTTGTTCATGTGGTGGTTGTAGACCATCTCGATGGCCAAGGAGGCACCCACGATGGCCAGCAATACGTCGCTGGCAATGACTCGATCCAGCAGGGAGGGCCCCTTGGCCAGTCGGTATATGGCCCCGGCCGCAGCCAGTACCAGGAAGACCCCGCAGATCCATACTGCTATCTCGAACACGGCTTACTCCTCTCCCCGATCAGCCCGCTCAGCTGCCCCACCTGCGCGGTGCATCTGAGTGGATGGCGAATGAATCATGCCGGTCGTGGTCGTGTCATCGCCCTTGGACTCGTGCTTCAATTCCTTCAGCTGTTCCTTGGTGCCCATGATGCGAATCCAGGCGGCTTCGATCCTGAGTGCGGACTTGCGGAAGATCTCGGCCTGTTCTTCGTTCGATACGTCCAGAACGTGGAAGTACAGAATGCCCGACGCGCGATCCACCTCGATGACCAGGGAGCCCGGGATCAGGGCCATGGTGTGGCCCACCGCGGTCATCAGCAGGTCGTTGTTCTGCCGCAACTTCACACCCACCACGGCGTTGTGCACCTTGGGTCCCTGAATCAGAGCCAGCTTGAAGACGTGGAAACTAGCCTTGGCCACCTGCCAGATGAACGTTGCCACGAACACCGCGAAGTGGAGCACGTTGAAACGGCCGGACAGTGTGATGGGAGGCAAAGTGAGCGCGCGGGTCACGATCAGCGCAAGGATCAACCCGAACACTAGGTTTCCCAGACTCCAATCGCCCCACAGGGCACCCCACACCACGACCAACCACAACAGCAGCGGGATATCGGCGCGGAACGTGCTCTGGGAACGCTTCAGGGTGGGGGAAGTACTCACTGCGCCTCCTCGCTCACGCCACCCTGGCCCACCGGGGCGAAGACGGCATCGATGTAGCGGTCCGGGTTGATCAGGTTCTGCGAAGCGTTATCCGCCAAATCGAAGAGCGGCCCGGCGAAGACGGTCAACGCAACACCCACGATCACCAGCGCCGTGGTTGCGCCCACCATGAAGCTCGGCATGAGCACCACGGCGCCACGACCGGCAAAGGTGCTGGACTGGTCGCGGGATGCGGGCCCGGAAGTCCGCGGTCGCTTGCCGTCCACGGTGGTGGAGCGCAGCACGGGGTCCGGATACTCGGCGTCGTCCACGCTGCGCAGGAACACGCGGATCCACACGCGAATCAGGGCGAGCAGGGTCAGCAGCGACACGAACACGCTGACACCGACCAGCAGGTAATCCAGGCCGGTTCCGCGGGCAACGCCCGCTTCCAGGAGCCCCACCTTGCCCAGGAAGCCGGAGAACGGCGGAATGCCACCAAGGTTCAGGGCCGGGATCATGTACAGAATGCCGAGCAACGGTGAGATCTTGAGCATGCCCGCGAGGCGATCCACGTTGGTGGAGCCGCCACGCCGTTCGATCAGGCCAGCAACCAGGAACAGGCTGGTCTGGATCACGATGTGGTGGGCAATGTAATAGACCACTGCCGCCAACGCGGCCTCGGTCCCCACTGCGATGCCGAAGATCATGTACCCGATGTGACTGATCAGCGTGAACGAGAGCATACGTTTGATGTCGATCTGGGCCAGCGCACCCAGGATGCCCACCAGCATGGTGAGCAGGGCGACCCACATGAGTAGGTCGTTGATCTGTGTTCCGGGGAACAACAGGGTCTCGGTACGGATGATCGAGTAGACGCCCACCTTGGTCAACAGGCCCGCGAACACGGCGGTCACCGGTGCGGAGGCGGTCGGGTAGGAGTCGGGCAGCCAGAACGACAGCGGGAAGATTGCGGCCTTCACGCCGAACGCGATGAGCAGCATCAGGTGCAGCTGCATCTGGGTGCCCTGCGGCAGGTCCGCCAACTTCATGGACAGATCGGCCATGTTCACCGTGCCTGTGGCGCCGTAGATCATGCCGATCGAAATCAGGAACAGCACGGAGGAGATCACCGAGACCACCACGTAGGTGACGCCGGCACGGATGCGCTGCACGGTTCCGCCCATGGTCAGTAGCACGTAGGAGGCGGTCAGCAGGATCTCGAAACCCACGTACAAGTTGAACAGGTCTCCGGCGAGGAACGCGTTGGAGACACCGGCCACCAGGATCAAGAAGGTGGGGTAGAAGATCGAGATGGGGCCCTCGTCGTCGCCGTCGGCGACGCCCTCGCCCGCCGCGTAGATCAACACCGCCAAGGAAACGACCACGGAGACCACGAGCATCAGGGCGGACAGCTGGTCGACGACCATCACGATGCCGAAGGGTGCGGCCCAATCACCCAGGTGGATGGCCTGCGGGCCCTGGTTCCACACGGTGATCATGATCATCACGTTCAACGCCAGAGTCACGCTCATGGCACCGATCGTCACGAAGCGCTGCAACCGGTTCCGGTGCACGATCAACATGTTCATCGCGGCGCCCAGGAAGGGGATCACCACGGCCAGCGGAGCTAGCTGCGCGAAGTCATAGTTCATGATCGACCCTCCTCTCCGGTGTCCTCGGGTCCGTGACCCTCATGGCGATGGCCCTCTGCGTGTTCGACGTAGTCCGGTGATGAAGGGGCAGCCAGGTGCTGTGCTCGGTGATGTCCGGGGGACTCAGTGGCTTCCTCTTCGTTGTGACGTGGCCGTACGGGCGGAGTGTCCGAGTCGGTGAACTCGGAGGAGTCCTGGGGCATGGCGTCGTCGTCCTCGGCGTCGTAGGCGGACTGCTGTGCCACGCGACGGTCTTCAAGGTCGTCCTGGATCTCGTCGCGGCGGGCCAGGGTCCAGGAGCGGTAGATCATGCTCAGGATGAACGCCGTGGTGGCCAGCGAAATCACGATCGCGGTCAGGATCAACGCCTGCGGTAGGGGATCCGAGTACTCGGATCCGTCAAGATCCTTGTTGTAGAGCGGAGCGAATCCGGGGGTGCCACCCGCGTGCAGGATCAGTAGGTTGGTGGCGTTGGTCAAGAGCATGATGCCCAGCAACACGCGGGTCATGGAGCGTTCCAGGAGCAAGTACACGCCCACGGAGTACATCACGCCCATGACCACGAGCAATGTCAGGTTGACAGTCATCCCTGCACCTCCGTGGGGTTGCCACCCGTGGCCGAGGCTCCGGGTCCGTTGGACGTGGTTGCGGAAGCGGAGTCCCCCACGCGCTGCGCGGAGACGGACGGACCGCTGCGGGTCACGCGGATGCGAGAACCACCGCCCTTCTTGGTGGTGCCGTCGAAGGCCTCACGTTCCTTACGCTCGTCGATGCGCCCGCCCAACGAACGCAGGATGTCCAGGACCAGTCCGATCACGATCAGGTAGACACCGATGTCGAAGATCACGGAGGTCACGAATTTCACGTGGCCGAACACGATCATGTCCCACTCGAACGTGTAGCTCTGCATGACGGTGCCACCGAAAAGCACGGGCACGATCGAGTAGAGCGAGGCGATGGCCAGACCCGCACCGAGCATCCAACCGGCATTGACCGGGGTGGCCCGTTCCAGTTCGTAACGGCCGCCGGCCAGATAGCGCAGCGTGAGCGCCAGGGCGGCCATGAGGCCACCGGCAAAGCCGCCACCGGGGTCATTGTGCCCGGCGATCAGCAGGTAGATGGAGACCATCATGAAGGTGTGGAACAGCAACCGTGCGATCACTTCGAAGATGATGGAGCGCCGTTCGGGTGCCAGCGTCCGGCCGGCCAGGATGAACGGGTCGGCATCCGGGCGTGATGAGAAGCGACGGGCCAGATCCAGCTGCTCGGTGTTGACGTTCTGCGAATGGGCGGCCGCGTTCATCGTGCGGATCATCTTGAGTTCAGACGTGTCCAGCTGGTGCCGCTCGCTGCGCAACCTGTCGCCACGGCTCTTCACGAAGATCAACGAGGCGATGCCGGTGGCCGCCACGACCAGCACGGTGATCTCACCGAAGGTGTCCCACGCGCGGATGTCGACCAGGATCACGTTGACCACGTTGGCGCCGTCGCCCTCTTCGTAAGCCAGGCGAGGCAGGTCGAGCGAGATGCGCTCGGCGGAGCGGGACGAGATCGAGAAGGCCGCAAGGGCCATCATGAACAGCCCGAACGCCACGGCGAAGATCACGCGGAAGGCCTTGCGACCGGCGGGTCGGCGGTTCCACAGTGGACCGGGCAGCGAACGCAGCGCCAGCACGAAGGCCACCAGCATGATGGTCTCCACGAGCGTCTGGGTCAGCGCCAGGTCCGGGGCACCCTGCAGGGCGAAGATGAGCGCAAGGCCGTAACCGGTCACGGAAACGAGCAGCACCGCAAGGAACCGCTTGCCCGCGGTGAGCACCAACAGTGCCGCCACGATCATGGCAATGCCGGTGACCAACTGGCCCGGGGAATCCGCGTAGCGGGTGTCGGCCAACGGCGGGGTTTCGTACCAGAACAGCGCGATCAGGGGCACCACGATCGCGGTAACCAGGATGACCGACAGGTAGAACTTCAGCGAACCACGCTGTGTGCGACCGGTGACCCACACGGCCACCAGGTCCAGTGCGTTGACGATCTTTCGGTAAACGAAGTCACCGGTGGGAACCTCCGGCAGCCTGTCCTGGAACTGGCCCACGGGGCGGCGAGCGAAGTACAGCACCGCACCCAAGGCGATGATCAGCGCGGACAGGCCCAGGGCCACGGTGAATCCGTGCCACAGCACCAAGTGCACCCCGGATTCGGCGGCGTCGGAGAACTCCTCCTGATAGGGCTTGATACCGGCTTCCATGGGCTTGGGGTACAGACCGAACACTACGGTGAGGACTGCCAGAACGGCCGGGGCCAGGATGAAACCCCACGGGACCGGCTTGAAGTCACCGATGACCGACTGGCCATCCTCTGCGGTGTCCAGTTCGGAGAATTGTCCTGGCTTGCGGGCGAAGCCACCCCACATGAAGCGCGCGCTGTAGGCGAAGGTCAGGATGGAGCCGATGACCACGCCCACGAGCATGATCATGCCCAGGGGTTCCGCGCTGTGGTCCACGAGTGCGGTGAGCACGGCTTCCTTAGTCACGAAACCGAACAGCGGTGGCACACCCGCCATGGACGCGGCACCGATGAGCGAAACGACGAACAACTTGGGAGCACTGCGCCCCACACCCGAGAGCCTGCGGATGTCTCGCGTTCCGGCCTGGTGGTCGATGATGCCCACGCACAGGAACAGGGTGGCCTTGAACAGACCGTGGGCCATGACCATGCCCATGCCGGCCATGGCCGTGTCCGCGGAACCAAAACTGATGACCGCGGTGATGAAGCCCAACTGACTCACGGTGCCGTAGGCGAGGATGAGTTTGAGGTCGAACTGGCGCAGGGCCACCCAGCCGCCGAAGATCATGGTGGCCAGACCCAGGGAAACCGTGACCGGCAACCACCACTCGGTCGCGGCGAACCCCGGAGCGAAGCGTGCCACCAGGTAGATGCCGGCCTTGACCATGGCCGCAGCGTGCAGGTATGCGGAGACCGGCGTGGGTGCGGCCATGGCCGCGGGAAGCCAGAAGTGTGTGGGGAACAGCGCGGACTTGGAGATCGCGCCGGCCAGGATCAGGATAATGGCCACGTTGAGGGTGGCGGACGTCGCCATCAGTTCCGGGGCGGCGTCGACAATCTGTGAGACGCGGTAGGTCCCCGCAGCCTCGCCCAGCATGATCATGCCCACGAGCATCGCCAGGCCACCCGCGGTGGTGATCACGAGCGCCTGCAACGCGGCGCGACGAGCGGCGAGCTTGGTGCGCGAGTAGCTGATCAGCAGGAACGACAGGACCGAGGTGATTTCCCAGAAGACGAAGAGCACCAGGAGGTCGTCCGCGGTGACCAGACCGAACATGGCCCCGGCGAACGCCACGAGCTGCGCTGCGAAGGCCCCGATCCCGTCCGCATCGGACTTGAAGTACAGCGCACAGTAAATCAACACGAGTGCGCCCACACCCAGGATCAGCAGGCTCATCATGTAGGCGAGCGCGTCCATGCGGAAGGCCAGGGTGATCCCCAGCTGCGGGATCCACTCGAGGGTGCTGTACCACTCGCCGGATTCACCGTAGACGCGGGGAGTTTGAGTGAACAGCCAAATCAACGAACCAAGGGGCACCAGTGCCAAGGCGTAGAAGCCGGATCGTCCGGTTCGTTTGAGGATCGCTGGCGCACACAGGGCTGCAAGGCCGTGGAGGAGCAGCACAGCGAGCATAGAAACCTAAACCTCTCTGGAGGTCACAAATAGCATGGACATGACCCCCACGAAAGGCACGGTTCTACCCAGGCGGACGGGCCGGAAGATTCCTGCCAATCCTAACAAAGCGCATAGATGACACGTCCACATTTTCCTCTGGGTGAACCGAGGAACGAAAAGCTCGCGCGCCACCCCGTTAATTCTTTACCCGCGGGTCACATCTGGGCCCTAGGGTGGGGGCCATGACCACTCAAGCCCGGGAGACCGTGGGAACGCGCGCACAGGTCCTCGCCTGGTGCTTGTGGGACACGGGATCCTCAGCGTTCCACGCGATCATGCTCACCTTCGTGTTCACCGTGTACCTGACAAGTTCGTCCTTCGGCTCACCCGAGCACACGTCTGCCGTGCTGAGCGCGGGCATGGCCATCGCGGGCTTCTTCATCGCCCTGACCGCCCCGTTGATCGGGCAGCGCTCGGACGCACCTCGCTCCCGTTCCCGCTTCTTGGGTGTCAACACGGTGTTGCTGGCGCTCTTCACGGGCCTCGCGTTCTTCGCCCGCCCCGAGCCGTCCTTCCTGATCTTCGGTGTCGCAATGATCGCCATCGCCAGCATCGTGGCCGAGTTCGCCGAGGTCAGTTACAACGCCATGCTCCCCGGTCTGGCCGGCCCCCGGAAGATCGGTGCGGTTTCCGGTTGGGGCTGGGGTGCCGGCTACTTGGGCGGCATCGTGGCGTTGGCGTTCGTGCTCTTCGGCTTCGTCCAGCCCGGTTTTCTGGGGATCGCCACCGAGGACGCCCTCAATTACC
Organism: Kocuria sp. WRN011; assembly: GCF_002295155.1. Classification (NCBI taxonomy): domain Bacteria; kingdom Bacillati; phylum Actinomycetota; class Actinomycetes; order Micrococcales; family Micrococcaceae; genus Kocuria; species Kocuria sp. WRN011. Next base: position 270,784 of record NZ_NSGI01000001.1, on the reverse strand, counting down.
GTTCTGTGGCCCTGTTCAGCGCCGTGTGGGTTCTGGTGTTCTCACTGCCCCTGATGCTGCGCGCTCGCAGCATGCCCTACCGCCCACTCGAGATCGACGACGACGACGCCTCACCCGCCCCGCGCCGCGGCATCTTGGCCTCGTACAGAGATTTGTTCCGCACCATTGCCAGGGTCTGGCGCCGTTCCCCCGCCACCGTCTACTTTTTGCTCTCCTCCGCCATCTTCCGCGACGGGCTCGCCGGTATCTTCACGTTCGGCGGCGTTCTTGCGGCGGGTACCTTTGGTTTTTCGATGTCCGAGGTCATCATTTTCGCGGTGGTCGCCAATATCGCCGCAGCGCTCGGCGCGATCGTGGGCGGCAAGTTCGACGACGCCGCCGGCCCCCGTGCCGTGATCGTCGTGTCGCTGCTCGGCATCATGGTCGCGGGTTCCGTCTTGTTGTTCTGGGAGGGCTCCACCGCGTTCTGGGTGTGCGGCCTGGCGCTGTGCTTGTTCGTGGGACCTGCTCAAGCGGCGTCGCGAACCTACCTGGGCCGACTGACCCCGTCCGGTCGGGACGGCGAGATGTACGGCCTCTACGCGACCACGGGCCGAGCGGTGAGCTTCCTGGCGCCCACGATGTTCGGTATTTTCGTCACCGCCTTCGGCGCCCAGATCTGGGGCATCCTGGGGATCCTGAGCGTGGTGGGAGTGGGACTGGTCCTGCTGCTGTTCACACCCAAGCCGCCCAAGGGCTTCACGACCGTTCAGGCCTGATCGGCGGGGCGATCGTCATATCCGTCGAGACGCATATGAACGTCGGCCCAAGAATCGGCACGTTACTCGACCGGCGAGCGGTGAAAATTCACGTGGCTCCGTGAGGCCGTAGGGCCACGCTGTCCCTGATACCGGTTCCCGTAGGCCCCGCTGCCGTACGGATGCTCCGCCGCGGACGAGAGCTGGAAGAAGCACAGCTGCCCCACCTTGGAGCCGGGCCACAGCTTGATGGGCAGCGTGGCCATGTTGGACAGCTCCAGTGTGACGTGCCCGGAGAAACCCGGATCAATGAACCCCGCGGTGGAGTGCGTGAGCAGGCCCAACCTACCCAGGGAGGATTTGCCCTCGAGTCTCGCGGCGACGTCGTCGGGGAGTGTGACCTTCTCGTACGTGGCACCCAGGACGAACTCGCCGGGGTGCAGAACGAACGGTTCCTGGGGATCCACCTCGATCAACCGTGTGAGCTCGGGCTGTTCCTGGGCGGGATCGATGTGTGCGTACTTGTGGTTGTCGAACAACCGGAACCACCGGTCCAGGCGCACGTCCACACTGGCGGGCTGGATCATGGCTGGGTCGTACGGTTCCAGCCGCACACGGCCGGAATCCATGAGGCTGCGAATGTCACGATCGGAGATGAGCACGCTTACACGGTAGTGCACCGGTACCGGTCACAGAGGTTTCATCATGACCACCCGCGCGGCAGGATCCAGTCCTTGCGCGGTTTCACGGTCGACCACAGCACGCAGCTCCGGGGACCACTCTCCCTCCGGCAGTTCGCGGAAGCCCAGGCGCGCGTAGTAGGGCGCGTTCCACGGAACGTCTCGGAACGTGGTCAGGGACAGTCCGTCCAAGCCTTGGGTCTCGGCCCAATCACCCACGGTGTCGATGAGGGCCGCACCAATGCGCCGCCCGGCCAGCCTGGGGTGAACCGAAACCTGCGCGATGTGGGCATTGGCCCCGATCAGCTCGACAGCGCAGTACGCGGCCGGCTCTCCGGCGTCGTCGGTCGCGACCCATAACCGGCCCGCTCGTTGGAAGCCACCCAGCCAGGTCAGACTGGGCGGGACGTCCAGTGCGATCTCAGGCATGCCAACGTCCTCGAAGATCTTGCCCGCGGCCACTTCCACAGCTGGGAGCGAAATCAGGTCACGCTGATCGGCTGGCCGGATCATGGGCGCTCCTACCTCGTGGTTCGGGGGCCTGGGAAGAAAGTCCCCGCTGAAGTTGTTGTAGACTCGGTGGCGTTCAATCGGGCCGTTAGGTCTGATTGGTGCAACGCGCGGCTGTAGCTCAATGGTAGAGCGCACGCTTCCCAAGCCTGATACGCGGGTTCGATTCCCGTCAGCCGCTCCATATCGCGCCACCACCCCGGGAAACCTTTCGAGGACCCGGGGTTCGTGTTACTTATTGCACGCGTCGAGGAGCACCCATGCTGCGCACCATGTTTACCGGCAAGATCCACCGAGCAACCGTGACCCAGGCCGACCTGCACTACGTGGGATCCGTGACCGTCGACCAGGACCTCCTGGATGCGGCCAATATCCTTCCGGGCGAGCAGGTCTCCATCGTGGACATCGACAACGGTGCCCGTCTTGAGACGTACACGATCGCCGGCGAGCGCGGCAGCGGTGTGGTCGGAATCAACGGCGCCGCAGCCCACCTGGTGCACCCGGGCGACCTGGTGATCCTGATTTCCTACGGGCTCATGGACACCGCGGAAGCCCAGAATTACAACCCCCACGTGGTGCACGTGGACGAGAACAACAAGATCGTGGCCCTGGGCTCGGACCCCGCGGATGCCGTCACCGGTGACATGGTGCGCCCGCCACAGGCGCGCGATCACACCGAAGCCCAGGAAGACGCCGCTGTAGCGGCACTGTAGCCACGGCGGTGGCTCCCGGACCTTCTCTCCCGCGAGGAGAACAGCACCCGAACTTCGTTGCAGAGGGGACTCGCCCGTGAGCGGCGTGTTTTCCGGATTCTTCATCATCTGGGCCGTGATCGGGGTGGGATTCCTGGTGGGCCGCTCGGGCTTCCTGGGTCCGCACGGGCAAGTGGTGCTGTCCAAGCTCTCGTTCTACGTGGCCTCACCGCCGCTGCTGTTCCTCACCATTTCGCAGGCGGACATCGCCCAGATGTTTTCCGCTCCCCTCTTGATCGCAGCCGTCTCCGCATGGGTCACCATGCTGTTGTATGCGGCCGTTGCCCGCTTCGCCCTCAAGCGCGACGCCGCCACCGTGGTGATGGGGTCACAGGCCGCCGCGCAGGTCAACGCCGCCAATCTGGGTATCCCCATTGCGATGTTCGTGTTGGGGGACGCGTCTCAGGTGGCCCCCGTGATGCTGTTCCAGCTGGCCGTCAATTCACCGCTGTACCTCACGATCATGGACACGCTCACGGACGGTCACCGGCCCACTCCGTGGTCGATCATCAAGAACACCTTCACCAATCCCCTGATCGTGGGATCACTGCTGGGCATCCTGTTCGGTGCGACCGGATGGCAGTTACCCGACCTGGTCCTACAACCCATTGAGCTGGTGGCCGGTGCGAGTATCCCCGCCATGCTGCTGGCTTTCGGCATGTCCCTGGTGGGCTCGCGTCCCCTGTCCGACAAGCGTGAGCGCACCGACGCCTTGATCGCCTCGTTCGCGAAACTCTTCATCCACCCCGCCCTGGCACTGTTCCTGGGGCTACTCCTCGGCTTGGACGGCCACGTCCTCTACGCCGCGGTGATCATGGCGTCATTGCCCACCGCTCAAAATCTTTACGTGGCGGCGGTACGGTATAACCGCGCAACCACTGTGAGCCGTGACACAGTATTGGTCACCACAGTGTTCTCGATGGTCACCATGGCAATCATTGCCGTTGTGCTTTCGTGACCGCGTCGGTCAGTCGGTGTGAAATACCCCACCAATAGACTGAGTAAAAGCTGAGCAGCCTGATGGCCCTCCTCGGGTCCACGGGCTCACTGCCCAGTGCATGACCTTGCCACAGGGGAGGAAACATAGTGAAAGCCACTCACACACCACGTACGGCGCGGAGGGGGCGCCGGATCCGAAGCGCTGCGGCGCTCGCGGGCGCGTCGGCAATGTTGCTGACGGCGTGCGGTTCGCAAGAATCGGGTCCGCCCACGCTCACGTGGTACATCAACCCGGACGACGGCGGACAGGCCGAGATCGCGGAACAGTGCTCCGCGGCGTCGGACGGGAAGTACAAGATCGAAACGTCGCTGTTGCCCCGCGATGCATCGTCGCAGCGCGAGCAGTTGGCCCGTCGCCTGGCCGCCGGTGACACCTCAATGGACATCATGAGCCTGGATCCGCCGTTCGTGCCCGAACTCGCCGAGCCCGGGTTCCTGGCCAAGCCGCCGGCGGATGTTGTCGAACGGACCACGGCGGACACGTTGGAAGGCCCGCTCGAGGGCGCCAAGTGGAACGGTGAGGTCGTGGCCGTTCCGTTCTGGGCCAACACTCAACTGCTCTGGTACCGCGAGTCGGTCGCCGAGGCTGCTGGTTTGGACATGTCCAAGCCCGTCACGTGGGATCAAATCATTGATGCCGCACGCACTCAGGACAAGTACCTGGGTGTGCAGGGAACCCAAGCGGAGTCCATGACCGTGTGGGTCAACGGGCTGGTTGCCTCGGCCGGTGGCGAGATCATCACCGCCGGCGAAGAGGGCCAGGACGCGGACATCACCCTGGACACCAAGGCCGGCGAGAAGGCCGCGGACATCGTGGGCACCATTGGCAAGGAGGGCCTGGGTGGACCTGGGCTTCCGACCCAGGACGAGAACTCCTCCATGATCCAGTTCCAGGGGGACAAGGGCTCGTTCATGGTGAACTGGCCGTTCGTCTGGGCGGCGTCCAACGGCGCCGTGGAAGAAGGGTCGCTGGACAAGGCGGTCGTGGACGACATCGGTTGGGCCCAGTGGCCCCGCGTCAATGCCGACACCCCGTCCGCTCCGCCCCTGGGTGGCATCAACATTGGTGTCGGTGCCGACTCCCAGAATCAGGAGCTCGCATGGGAGGCCGTTGAATGCATTGTCACTCCCGAACACCAGTCCCAGTACTTCGCGACCAACGGCAACCCGCCGTCCTCCGCGAAGGCCTTCGACGACGCCGCGGTGCGCGAGGCGTACCCGCAGGCGCCGGTCATCCGGGAATCTCTGGACAACGCAGCACCTCGCCCGCAGACTCCGTACTACAACGAGATTTCCACCGCTATCCAGCAGGAGTGGACGCCCCCGCAGAGCGTGAACGAAAACACTCCCAAGGAGACCACTGCCTTTATTGAGCAAGTCCTGAAGGGAGATGCGCTGCTGTGAGTTCAACAGTCGACTCTTCAACCCAAGCACCTCAGACGACCCAAGCGCCCAAGCGCAAGCGGCAGATCTCGGACCGCGTACGGGCAGAACGCAAACTTGGCTGGCTCCTGGCCGGCCCGGCGTTCATCATCATGTTGTTGGTGACCCTGTACCCCATTGTGCAGGCCATCTACGACTCCTTGTTCTCCTTCCGCCTCACTGCACCCGGTGACAAGGAATTCGTGTTCCTGGGCAACTACGCCACGGTCTTCTCGGACGGACTGTTCTGGCGAGACCTGGGTGTCACCCTGTTGATCACCGTGGTCACTGTGCTCGTGGAACTGGTGCTGGGTCTTGCGCTCGCGCTGGTCATGCACAGCGCAATCAAGTCCACCCGTGGCCTGCTGCGCACCGCGATCCTGGTGCCCTACGGCATCATCACCGTGGTGTCCGCATTCGCGTGGTTCTACGCGTTCGACATCACCACCGGTTACGTGAACAACTGGTTCGACTGGGTGCCCGGTATCGGCCCCGATTTCAACTGGTTCGCTTCGCAGGGCCCGGCGTTGAGCGTGATCATGGCGTCCGAGATCTGGAAGACCACGCCGTTCATCTCGCTGCTGCTGCTCTCAGGGCTGGCACAGGTTCCGGGTGAACTTTCCGAGGCGGCCCGCGTGGACGGCGCTTCCGCGTGGCAGCGCCTGACCAAGGTGATCCTGCCGAACATGAAGGCCGCCATCATGGTCGCCGTGGTGTTCCGCGCGCTGGACGCGTTCCGTATCTTCGACAACATTTTCATCATGACCCAGGGCCAGTACGGCACGGAGGCGCTCTCGCTGCTCGCGTATCGAACCTCCATCGGACGCCTGGAAATTGGCCTCGGCTCGGCGATCTCCGTGATCTTGTTCCTGTGCGTGATGCTCATAGCATTCACCGCGATCAAGGTCTTCAAGGTGGATCTGGCCGGCTCTGGGAAGGGTAGGTAAACCGCCATGTTGAGCACTAAACAAAAGCTCGGATGGGCCATCGTCACCGTATTGGTGTTGATCTACGCGCTGTTCCCGGTGCTGTCCATCCTGATGACCTCGTTCAAGTCCCCGGCCGATCTGAGTTCCGGCAAGTTCTTGCCCTCCCAGTTCGTCACCGACAACTACGAACAGATCTTCGTGGGAGACGCCAAGGACCTGTTCCTGCCCGCTCTGTGGAACTCCATCGGCATCTCGCTGATCGCCACGTTCATTGCCGTGGTGCTGGCCACCCTGTGCGCCTACGCGATCGCCCGCCTGGACTTCCCGGGCAAGCGCATCGTGTTGACCACCGCGCTGATGGTGTCCATGTTCCCGGTGATCTCCATCGTGACGCCGCTGTTCAACCTGTGGCGTCAGGTGGGCCTGTACGACACCTGGCTCGGTCTGATCATTCCTTACCTGTCCCTGACCCTTCCGATCTCCATCTGGACGCTGGCCGCTTTCTTCCAGCAGATCCCGTGGGATCTGGAGCGCGCGGCCCAGGTCGACGGCGCGTCCACCTGGCAGGCGTTCCGCAAGGTGATCGTTCCGCTGACCGCACCCGGTGTGTTCACCACCGCGATCATTGCGTTCTTCATCGCCTGGAACGACTTCGTGTACGGAATCGGTTTGACCTCCACATCGGCGGCCCGACCGGTCCCTGCGGCACTGGCGTTCTTCACGGGTGCCTCGCAGTTCGAGGATCCCGCCGGCGCCATTTCCGCCGCGGCGATCATCGTGACCATTCCCGTGGTGCTCTTGGTCCTGGCCTTCCAGCGCCAGATCGTTTCCGGTTTGACCCAGGGCGCGGTCAAGGGTTGATCCCCGCCGGTCCCTCAACACTTCAAGCTCAAGCACAGTAAGGACTGAGTAGACATGGCAGCTATTACCATGCAGAACCTCGTCAAGAAGTACGACGACGGTTTTCCGGCGGTCAATGACGTCTCCATCGACGTGGCCGACGGCGAATTTTTGATCCTCGTGGGCCCCTCGGGTTGTGGTAAGTCCACCCTCCTGCGCATGGTCGTGGGACTCGAGGACATCACCAGCGGCGAGTTGCTCATCGACGGCGAGCGCGTCAACGACAAGGCTCCCCGCGACCGCAACCTGTCCATGGTGTTCCAGAACTACGCCCTGTATCCGCACCTGACCGTCTACGAGAACATTGCGTTCCCGTTGCGGTTGTCCAAGGGTCAGTTCTCCAACGACGAGATCGACCGTAAGGTCCGTGCGGCGTCGGACACCCTGGACCTCGACGATCATCTGGAGCGCAAGCCGGCCAACCTGTCCGGCGGTCAGCGGCAGCGTGTGGCCATGGGCCGCGCGATCGTGCGTGACGCGGATGCGTTCCTCTTCGACGAGCCGCTGTCCAACCTGGACGCCAAGCTCCGTGGTCAGATGCGCACGGAGATCGCCCAGTTGCAGCGCCGGATGGGCATCACCTCCATTTACGTGACCCACGACCAGACCGAGGCCATGACCCTCGGTGACCGCGTGGCCGTGCTCAAGAAGGGCGTGCTGCAGCAGATCGCGTCCCCGCGTGAGCTGTACGAGCAGCCGGTCAACCTGTTCGTGGCGGGCTTCATCGGAGCGCCGTCCATGAACTTCCTGCCGGCGCGCATCGAGGGCAACGTGTTCAAGACGCCCATCGGTGACATCGACGTCCCGGAGCGCGTGCAGCAGAAAGTGTCGGGCAAGAACGACATTGTGCTGTTGGGCCTGCGCCCCGAGCACTTCGAGGACTCCAAGTTCGTGGACGAGGCCAAGGTGCCCCACGGCACCACGTTCGAGGCCGAGTTCACCCACACCGAGTGGCTGGGTAACCAGCAGTACGGCTACATCCAGTTCGAGCAGGACCAGGCCGTCAAGCACAAGCTCGACGAGCTGGCCAAGGACTTGGACGCGGACGAGATGCCTTCGCAGGTGGTCGTGTCCCTGGACGCTTCATCCCGCATCCGCGGTGGCACAGCGGCCAACATTTGGTTGGATGCCCGCCGCATGCACGTGTTCGATCCCGAGACCGGTGAGAACCTCACCCGCGACGAGGAGGCCGGTGCGGAGTTGACCCGCGAGGCCACCGAGGAGCGCGAAGCCGAGATCGAGCGCGCGCGGCAGAAGGCCGACCGCGAGTCGGGTGGCACCCATCGTGACAACGGTGCCGCTCACACGGGCGACCGCACGGCGGACACGCGCCGCACGGATGCCGGTGATCGCGCTACGGCAGGTGGCCGTTCCGATGCCGACGCTCTCCGCACGGACACCCGTGACGGCAATGCCACCGGTGATCGTCCTGAGGCCGGTGGCCGTCACCGCGCCGACGACGCCCCATGGCAGGGCCAGGGCCAGGGCGGCAGCACCAGCGCCTGACGCTCGCCGAGCGCATAGAAACGCCGACGCCGCCGTGAGACTCCCCAGGGAGTCTCACGGCGGCGTCGGCGTTTGTGCGGCTGTTACTGGAACGTGGTCTGGACGAAGGTCAACCAGACGACCAGGACGATCACGAGCACCAGAGCCAGCGACGAGGCCGCGTAGCGCAACCGTGGGTAACGCACGTGCCAGGAAACCAACTTGGGCCAGTGCTTACTGACCTGGTCCGGCGTGGCCTGTTTGAAGTTCACGTGCTGCGCACCGGAAAGGTCCGCGAAACTCTTGAGCGAGGCCGTGTCCCACACGATGCCGTCCAGGGCCATGGCCCGCTTGCCGGTCTCCGTCACGAGCCACAAGTACGGCCGGCCGCGAGGTTTCCCGGGCTTGGGGCGCGGCGGCAGGAGCTTGTCCACCGTGACCACTTGGTGTACCCGGTCGCGGGGTACGGCGTGAAATCCGATCCAGCGCGACTTCAAGAAGTGCGTCTGCGTGATCACGGTCAGCGCGGGGCGCAGGTATCCGTAGGCGATGATTCCGCCGACCAGGGCTAGGAAGATCAGGACCGCGAGCACGGGCCCGCGCGGGCGGCGGTAGTAGAGCGCGAGCAAGACCACGGCCACCAGCAAGAGCGGCGGCACCGCGGCCCAGATTCTGCGCCCGTACGAGGTGATGCGCGGGTGAAAGACATGCTGCGGAGCGGAATATTTCTCCGGAACCTGCCGAACTGTTTCTGCCATGGTGTGCTGAGATTCTCCCGCTGCCGTTGGTGTGGACCCGCACCAGCTTAACGCGGAGTTTTGGCAGGCCCGGATCAATGAATCGTCGTATTGCGCCGTCTTCGGTCTAGCTCCGGTAGATGGGCTAACGTGATGATCCATGGAACAAACCGACCGCGTACTGAAGGCCGTAGGGGCATGGCTTTTTCTCATTGTGCTCTCGGTCGCGGCCGCGGCGGTCACGATCGCCCTGGTCAACAAGTACCAGTACGGCCCGGAAACGGACGTCAAGGCTTACTTCGACGCGCTCCAGGCCGGCGACGGCGCGGCGGCTCTCGGTGCGCTCAACGCCGAGGTTCCCGATTCGAACGCGGCCCTGCTGGACGGTGAGCCGTTGGAGGCCGCTGCGGAGAAATTGGACGACGTGGAGATCTCCACGGTGTCCTCGACCAGCGACCAAGCCGTGGTCCGCGCCGACTACACCTTGGACGGGCAGGAACACAGTTCCGAGTTCACTCTCCACCCCGCAGACACCCAGTGGGGATTCTTCACGGTGTGGGATTTCGACCGAACCACGTTGCCCACCATGCACGTGACCATGCCCGGTTCCACCGCGGTGGACATCAACGGGGAATCCGTGGCGCTGACCGACTCCGCCCGTGACTTCGCGGTCTTCTACCCCGGGATCTACACCGGTTCCTACACGTCCCCCATGGTGACGGCCGAGCCCGAACAGACCCTGGTGACCGATCCAGATGCAGAGACCGATCTCACGCTGGACGCCAGGCCCTCGGATGAACTGAAGTCGCAGGTCAGCGAGCAGACCAAGACGTACCTGGACACGTGCGCCGAGCAGGACACCCTGTACCCGGCCAGTTGCCCGTTCTCTTACGAGTTCTCGGGACGAGTCCAGGACAACGTCAAGTGGTCCATCACCGAATACCCCACCACTGACATCCGGCTGAGTGGACCCAATGCGGACAAGTGGGGGCTCATGGACAGCCCGGGCACGGCCAAGATCGAGTTCACCTCGGTCAACCTGATGGACGGCAAGACCAGCAAGGTCTCGGAGGAAGTGCCGTTCACGTTCAAGGCCACCCTGGACGTGAGCGAGGACGAGGCCACGGTCACGCCCAGACACTGACCCACAAGCACTGAATCGTGCTGGCCACCCCGTGTCGAGGCAGAATTCACCATGAGAACGGCCGCCACCGTCCCCACGGACGGTAGCGGCCTTTCTCATGTCACCGATCAGCGGCGGGATCAGTCGAGCCCGCGCAGCTCCAGGGTCAGCTCGGACTCGGCGTCATCGGAAACCGTGAACGGAATGCCCCAGTCCTGCTGGTACAGGTGGCACGCGGCGTGCTCGGGGATCTCGCCGTCCGGGGAACCGTCGCATGCGGCAGCACGGGCGGTGATGTGCAGAACTCCCTCGGTCACGCCGTCGGCCAGGCGCAGCGTGCGGGTCAGACCCTGCGCCGTGCCGTCGCCCTCAAGGAGTGCCTCGGCCGGGGAGGACGAAACCTTCAGCTGGGTGGGGTCGCCCCAGCGGGTATCCAATTTCTGGCCGGTGGGAGCGGAGAACCGGACCACCAGGTCCAGGGCACCCGGTGCGATCGGGGTGCGCTTGCGCTGCATCTGTGCCGCACCCTCGTCCACGGTCTGAGCGTCCTTGGGCACCGGCACGCGCACCAAACGGTGAGCGTTGGCTTCGACAACCACCATGACGGGCTGCTCGTCCGCGTCGTCCAGGATCACGCCGGACGGCTCGGCCAGCCCGCGGGTCAGCGTGGAGACCTCGTTGGTCGAGGGGTCGTAGCGACGGATCGCGCCGTTGTAGGTGTCCGCGATCGCCACCGAGTTGTCGGGCAGCACGGCAACGCCCAGGCAGTGCTGCAAGCGGGCCTGGTCGGCAGCGCCGTCGCGGAAGCCGAAGTCGAACAGCCCCTCACCGATCGGACTGTCCACGGAGGACACCGCACCGGACTCGTCGAAGCGCACGCGGCGCAGTGCCGAAGACTCGGAGTCCGCAACCCAGACCGTCCCGGAGGAATCCTGTGCCAGACCCGACGGCTGGGCGAACCAGGACTCGCTCGCGGCGCCGTCGCGCAGGCCCTCGTCACCGGTGCCCGCGAGCACGGCGACCTGACCGGTGCGCGGGTCGAAGGAGAACAGCTGGTGGGTGCCGGCCATCGCGATGACCAGGGTGTCCGCTGCGGTGGACCACAGCACGTCCCACGGCGAGGACAGCGCAACGTCCGTGGGAGCGGCGTCGGCGGGAATTTCGTTGGGGTCCACGCCGCGAGCGCGAGCGTCGTCGAGCAGGCGCTGCACGCCGTTACCGGCCAGGGTGCGCACCTTGCCCGTGGACAATTCCACGCCGCGCAGGCGGTGGTTGACGGTGTCCGCGACGATCAGGTCGTAACCCACGGTCGCGCGCACCGATTCGGGCAGCAGGGCCACGCCCTGCGGCTCGTTGAAGCGGGTGGCATCCGCGGGGCCGTCCGCCCAGCCCTTGGTACCGGAACCGATGGCCCGGCGCACCGTGGTGAGGTCGTCCTCGAGCTGCACCAGGCGGTGGTGGCCGGTATCGGTGACCAGGAAGGAGCCGTCCGGCAGACGCACGGACTTGCCCGGGAAGCGCAGGTCGCCCTCGGGACGCGGGCGCGGCACGTAGGGACCGTCGCCGCGGTGCAGGGTGCCCTTGGCGTCGTGCTCGGCCACGAGCTCCTCCACCAGGGATTCCAGGCCCTGCACGTGACCCTCGCCGGACAGGTGCGCCACGATGTAACCTTCGGGATCCAGCACCACCAGGGTGGGCCAGGCACGCGCCGTGTAGGCGTCCCAGGTCTTGAGCTCGGGATCGTCGAGCACCGGGTGGGTGATCTCGTAGCGATCCACCGCGGCGGCGAGCGCTTCGGGATCGGCCTCGTGCTCGAACTTGGGCGAGTGCACGCCCACGGTCACCAGCACGTCCGAGTACTTCTCCTCGAGCGGGCGCAGCTCGTCCAGCACGTGCAGGCAGTTGATGCAGCAGAAGGACCAGAAGTCCAACACCACGATCTTGCCGCGCAGGGCCTCCAGATCCAGCTGCCGGTCGCCGGTGTTGAGCCAGGCGCGGCCGGTGAGCTCGGAAGCTCGTACGGGGGTAGTGCTCCGCTGTGTCTTCACAGTGTGATGAGTCCTTCCAGGCATGCAAAATCAGGTCTTCCAGGTCAACGTTAGCCGCCGCGCGCATCTTCCCGGGCACGCGCGTTGCGGTCTGTGACGCGCGTTCGGCGAACGGGCCCGCGCCATGGACGACGACGCCGCTCACCCCGTCCCGCGGGTCGGCAACCTTGATGTCCGTGCCGGCCCGAGTGCGAACCGGCCCGAGGCGAGATCGGGACGCGTGCTGGGACGTCAGCGGCGGCGTCGTTCGTCCTGTTCGGCCAGGTTGGCCATCATTTCGTTGTAGGCCTTGAGCTCGGCGTCGTCGGTGCGGTCCGCTTGCCTGTCCACGCGACGGTTCTCCTTGCTGCCCTCGAGGGCCCACATAATGGCCACGATCACGGCCAGCAGGAATGTGGGGAACTCACCGATCCCCCACATGAGCATGCCGCCCAGCTCTTGATCCTCCAGGGCGCTGGGGCCCCAGGGGCGGCCCATGTTGCCGAACCAGCCGGCCTGCAGCACCGCGGTCATGCTCATGATGGAGATACCGATGAACGCGTGGGCGGCCATGGTGGCCAGCAGGAGCACCAACCGCATGGGATAGCTGGGCCGTTTGGGGATGGGGTCGATGCCGATGAGGACCAGAGCGAACATGTACCCGGTGAACAGGAAGTGCATCATCATGAACTCGTGGCCCACGTGGTAGCGCAGTGTGATGTGGAACAGATCCGTGAAGTAGAACAGCACGATCGAGAAGGCGAAGTTGGCCGCGGCGAAGATCGGGTGGGTCACGATCTTGCCCCACGTGGAGTGCACCAGGCGCAGGATCCATTCGCGTGGACCGCGAGTGCCGTCGCCGCGGGGTTCCAGCGCCTTGAGGATGACCGTGATGGGTGCACCGGAGACCAGGAACAGAGGCACGATCATGGTCAGGCTCATGTGCTCGACCATGTGGGCGGAGAACAGCACGCGGGCGTACACCGCCACGCCGCCGGACGTCGCGTACATGAGCAGCACCAGGCCGATCAGCCAGGACGCGGTTCGCAGCACAGACCATTTGTCCCCGCGGCGCCACACCTTGATCGCGGCCCAGAGGTACACGATGGCAAAGAAGACGACCACTGCGGCCCAGAACCAGTCGATGCGCCACGTGGTGAACCACGAGGCGAAGGTCGGTTCGGGTGGCAGTTCGTACCACGTGAGCAAACGCGCCGGGGAAGCATCGGTGGGCATCTCCTCCGGTACGGGCGGAGCCGTGCGGCTCAGCGCGGAGGCAATACCCATGAGCAGTCCCATGAGCACCAGCTCCACCACGATCACGCGCCACAGGGTGGCAGTGCGGGACCGGGAGCCGTCTTCTACACCAGGGATCAGCCACTGCCGGTGAGCGAAACCGACCAGGGCCAGCAGCAGGGTGAGTACGAGCTTGGCCAGCACGATGCGCCCGTAGCCGGAGTTCAGCTGCTCCCACGTGCCGATGCGCACCTGGGCGTTGATGATGCCGGACAGCAGCACCAGAAAGTAGCAGCCCAGGGCCACCACGGAATAGCGGCGCAGCACCACGGACAACAGCGGGACGCGGTGCTTGGTCTCGCCGCGGTGGGCGATCACCGTGGATTCCTTGGCGAGCAGCGGGCTGGCCCACGCCAGGACGATCAGGCCGCCCACCCACAAGCACACACCCATGAGGTGCAGACCCAGCGAGTTCACGGCACCCATGTGGTCCGCGCCGCCGGACGAGTGGCCGTTGAGCGCGAGCGCCACCAGCGCGATCATGCTCAGCGCCAGGGTGCAGAACAGTCCGAGCAGGGCACGCACACCGAAGATCAGGGTGGTCACCACCGCGGCCACGATCACCACGGTCGCCTGAGCCTGGCCCGTGGCGATCTCGGTGATGTAGTGGGTCAACTGCTGGGTGTAGTTCTGTCCCGAACCGAGCCCGGTACCCGAGACGTCCGAGTACGTGAAGATCAGCACCGCAATGGCGGAAACCGTCCACACGACCGCAGCCGCCTGCGCCAGCCGGAGCACCGAGGAATACACGGGGTGATCCGGTTCGGCCGACTGGTCTCGGCTGTTGCGCGGCGGACGCTTCCGAGTGAGATCTGCGAAACGCGGGACCACGCCGATGGCCAGCAGCAGGGCGCCCATGACCACGGCCATGGAGATGTTGTGCACGGTTTCCAGCGCGGGCAGACCCCAACGAACCAGAGCTCCCGGGTCCGCGACCTCGCGGGGGTCCGATGCACCGCCGTACAGCAGCGCGGCGGTCATGCCGATCATGGCGGCCACGACCACCACGGCAATGATCCAGGGGTTGAGACTCAACCCCGAGATCTCGGATCGCTGGGGCTTGGTGCTTCCCGGGGTTTTCGCCCCAGTGGCAGTGCTCATTCGTGTGCTCCTTCGGCCCCGCGCGCGGCGGCCATTCCCGTGTCCTTATCCGCTGACCCTGAGATGCAGTGATTCATCCGATCAGAAGAGCCCGTCTCCGATGAATCCACCCTCCTCGCACCCGGGCGGAATCGCAAACACCGCCGAGCCGATGGGCACCGTCCAGGTGTTGAGCATGTCCATGTCGTCCAGTTTCTTCTGAATGGGAACGAACTGCTGGATCGGATCCGATTGGTAGGACGCGAAGATCAGGCCCGTGTTGGACACTCCCCCGCTGATGTCACCCGAGCGACTCATACCGGAAGCGTCCGCCACCGGTAGGTCGTAGTTGTACACCCTGCGGAAGATCTTCTCGTCCGGATTGTCGGTGCGCGAGCGCCGGATATGGCTGTAGGAGGCGATCACCGGGAACCCCAGAGGCCCCTTGGCCTCGAAGTCCGGTTCGTCGTGTTCCTGGGAACCGGTCAGGGGTGCGCCGTCGGCCAGTTTCCGCCCTACCGAGTCTTCGCGCGCGGGGGTGTCGGCCTCGTCCCAGGTGTCCAGGTTCATGTGGATGCGGCGCAACACCAGTGATGTGCCGTCCTCGATCCACGGTTCAAAACCGTCCCGCCCGTAGACCACCTTCTCGTGATCTTCTTCGCCCGGATACGGATTGACCGTGCCGTCCACCTGACCGAACAAATTACGCATGGTCTGACCCGCGGGCGTGGCCCCCACCGTGTTGCGGAAACCGTCCTGGATCCAGCGCACTTTCGCGAAGGACCTCGAGTCCTTGAGCAGCACCCGCTGGGCGTGCGCCAGAGTGAGTTTGTCGTCGCAGCACAACTGCAGCAACAGGTCGCCCTGGTTCCACCGATCCTGCAACTGATCGATATCGAAGGCCGGTAGCGGTTTGAGCCACTCGGGCGCGCGAGCCGCATCGATCAGCGCCATGGCCTTCGGACCGAAACCGAACGTGACCGTGAGCCGCGACGGATTCTCCGCGAGCCACGGTCCCTGATCCCACAGCGGGGCGCGGCCCTGGGTGAGTGCGGCGGCGTCGTCGCTGAGTACACGAAGCATGCGCCGCAAGGAATCTTTGCTCGCGCCCTGGTTGAGGTTCAGCGCGATGAACGCGCTGAAGGCCTGTGGCAGCGTGGCCACGCCGGCTTGGCGAGCACCGTGGAACGGCTCGACCTGCAATCCGTGGCGAGCGGCGTCGGAATGATCGGCGGTGGGATCCTCCGCGGCCCCGAAAGCCTCGTTCAGGCCTACTGCCGAGGCCGCTCCGATGCCGGTGACGCCCGCACCGGCGACCGCTCCGATCAGGAGCGATCGCCGCTGCAGGCCCTCACGAGCAGGGGTCTCGTCAGTGCTCATGACATTCCGGAAGGGCCGAAGATTCCGGGCTGGGCATCTCGGAATGCTCCCCGTGCCCGCTGTGCTCCTCGCCCGGCGCGTAGTGCTCCTGCGCTCCGGCGTAGTCACGCACCGGGACGGTGATCTGCTGCGTCCGACCATTGTCGAAACCCAGTTCCACCGTGAGATCCGTCCCCGACTTCACGGCGCACTGCAGCTCCATGAGCATCATGTGGTCGCCGCCGGGTTCGAGCGTCTTGGTCTCCCCCGGAGCGATCTCGAAGCCGCCCTCGACCCGCTTCATTTCGGTGGAGCCGGTCTGGTCGTTCATCACGGTTTCATGCAGCTCTGCCACACCGGCAGTGTCCCCCGCGTCGATGGACTCGAATGTCACGGACTGGTCGCCGGTGTTCTTGAGCGAGCCGAACACGGAGGTCATGTTGGAGTCAGCGGCCTTGGCCCAGCCGTCGGTCAGCTCCACGACCTGCTCGGTCGCGGCATTTCCCTCTGCCGACGCCGCCGGGACTTGGGTGTCGCCGCTCGCTTGGTTGCCGTCGGCCGAGCAGCCGGTGAGTGCCGTAACGGCGAAGCCCGCAGCCAGCAGTGTGGTCACGCTACGGCGCAAGGGCCGGGGCAGGGAACGGGTAGAAGTCTCAATGGGCATGTTCATGATGGTGTCTTTCTCGAACCTGAGTTCCGCCGTGATCAGATCGGGCGCGGGCGAACCATGCCTCGACCGACATAGGACGCGAAACCCAGAAACCTACGGGGATACGGGGCGATCAGCGCTGTTTCCGACGGGTGGCCAGAACCAGCACCACGATGAGCAGCGCAAGGGCACCCACGCCACCGATGACAGGGATCAGCCAACCGGGGGTACCGGAATCACCGGCGGGCTCTGCGGCCTCGGTAGCGGTGTCGTCACGTTGTTCACCCGTGGCAGCCGAGGACGGCTCTTGGGTGGGGCCCTGACCGGCCTGCTCGCCGGCTCCCTGTCCCACGGTGTACTCGAAGGTTCCCTCGATGGGGTGGCCGTCCTCGGAAACCACACGCCACACCACGGTGTAGGTTTCATCCTCGGTGGACCCGGGGTTGGCGAGCGGCTGGATCACGCGCTGGCGTTCCACGGTGGACTCACGTTCCACCAGGGATTCACCGGCGGAGTCCGTGACTCGGATTTCACGCCCGATGTCCATGACGTTTCCGGAGAAGGTCAGCGTCAGCGATTCGGGGGAAGCGTCCAGGGAAGCCCCGGACTCGGGGTCGGAACCAATCATCTCGTCATGGGCGGCCGCGGGCTGTGCCGTGCTCACAAGCATGAACAGGGCCGTGAGCACCGCGAGCAGAACCACCGCGAGCGGACGGCGATCGGAAGTGGCGCGCGCAACCGCGCGAAGCGGCGTCGTCCGTGCTGAGGGCGCGGCGGGAACGGGGGTTGAGGCATCAAAAGTGTGCATGGAATTCTCCTGCGTCTCGGACGCATTGGTGCCGCGGGAGGCGGCAAGAAGCGGAATGTGAAGAGTGGCCGAGACGGCACTCCCGGTCCCGCCGCAGCGCCAATGATCGACGCTGAAGAACTAGGCGAAAGCCGGGGCCGTCCCGCGCGCGGGAGGCCCCCTGAAGCCGTGCACGACCGGCAGCAGCAATTGATCCGTGAGGGCACGGGGAGAAGTCCACGCGATTCGCCGCGGCACCGCGCGAATCACGGGCAGCACGGGAACGCTCACCAATGCGAGCACGCGCAACGACACGGCGTCGAGCAGCCGCACCGCGGCAACCTCACCGTGGCGTAACAGGGCGTACGTGGCGGCCGCGGCAATCACGTGTGCGGAGAGCATCCCCGCGCCGTGGTGCGCCAGATCCGGCGCCAGGGTCACCACGAGCTGCGGGGTGCCCTCGGCAACCGCGCCCGTGACGTGATGCGTGTGGTCAACGGCAGTCACGCCGTGCCCGGATTGGGCGAAGAGTCCGTGGAGAAGTCCTTGGCTTGCCACGACGGCCGCGGCAACGCTCATGCGGGACAGCACGCGACCCGCGACCAGCATGCACACGGGCGCGGCCAGCGCGGCGGACAGGAGAATCAGGATGACCGGAGGCCACGTGCCGTCAACGGCGGCGTGAGACGCGGCGCCCAGGCTCGTGGCGATCAGCGACGCGGCCCAGCCCCGGGCAAGACGGCGCGCACGCGAAGACACCGCACACCTCCGGGGATCTGATCAGCCAATGAATTCCCCTCCATTATGCGCGACCGCTGGGGAATCCACGAACTCGGAGACAAACAAGGGACCGCCCACGAAAAACGTGGACGGTCCCTTGAACTAACACGAGCATGACGCCCGCGCAGGCTTACCTCACTTGGAGGAAACAGCAGCCTTCAGCTTGGAGCCGGCGGTCAGCTTGACGCCGTGGCCGGCCGGAATCTGAATGGTCTCACCGGTCTGCGGGTTGCGGCCCTGGCGAGCGGCACGGTCGGTGCGCTCAACGGACATCCAACCCGGGATGGTGATCTTCTCGCCGTTGGAAACGGAGCTCTCGAAGACCTGGAACATTGCATCCAGGACGCCGTTGACGGCGGCCTGAGTGGTGCCGGCTTTCTCGGCAACCTCGGCAACGAGTTCGCTGCGGTTCTTAGCCATGTGCTTGTCCTCCTGGACTTAATTGGCGTTCTCTATGGAAATAGGGAGCATACGCGCCCAGTGCTTCCGAGTGAGAAATTACCAGCTCGACTTGGAGATACCCGGCAATTCGCCGCGGTGAGCCATCTCGCGGAAGCGAACACGGGAGATTCCGAATCGCTGGAAAGTACCGCGGGGACGGCCATCGATCTGGTCACGGTTACGAACGCGGATGGGAGAAGCATCGCGGGGGAGCTTCTGCAGACCCAGGCGAGCCTCTTCGCGAGCCTCCGGGGTTGCGTTCTCATCCACGAGAGTCTTCTTCAGCTCTGCGCGCTTAGCGGCGTAGCGCTCGACGATGACCTTGCGCTGCTCGTTCTTGGCGATCTTGGACTTCTTTGCCATGGATTTAGCGCTCCTCGCGGAAATCGACGTGCTTGCGAACCACCGGGTCGTACTTCTTCATGACCATGCGGTCAGGATTGTTACGGCGGTTCTTACGGGTTACGTAGGTGAAGCCGGTACCTGCGGTGGACTTCAGCTTAATGATGGGACGTACGTCCTTGTCCTTGGCCATCTCAGATCTTCTCCCCACGTGCAATGAGCTCGTTGACCACGGAGTCGATGCCGCGAGCATCGATCACCTTGATGCCCTTGGCGCTCAAGTTGAGCGTGACGTTGCGACGCAACGAGGGCACCCAGTAACGCTTCTTCTGGATGTTCGGGTTCCACCGGCGCTTGGTGCGGCGGTGCGAGTGCGAGATGCTGTGTCCAAAGCCCGGCTGAGCTCCGGTCACCTGGCAGTGCGCTGCCATAGTGTTCTCCTCCAATGTCTAATGTCGACGAAATGACGGCACGCATGGTCGCTGTCAATGTTTTGTGTTCACGCTGACAGCTGCGGCCAAGAGTGATCCGTCACCTCAAGAAAATGCCACCGTTCGTGCGCTGGGCGGTGGTGCTTAATTGCCCCGCGTCAGTACCGGTCAGGGCACTCGCCACGACGAAGACGGTGAAGATCAGGTGCCGGTAGATGGACTCCACCACACGACAACCTTAAATTCTAGGCTTCTACGGTCTCTCTCGCAAACTCAACGTTAAAAACGGTGCGATTGAGCGCAGGACTATCTTAGCGGTAGGTGCCCAGGGGGCAAACTCGAGTGCTTTTAACACGAGTTCGGGGTGTGCGCCGTCCATGACCCGGCGCACACCCCAGAACACGTGTGCGGTTCCCAACTCCTCACCCAGGAGATTAGGTAAGACTAATCTAACCTAATTTTTCCGACGGGGGAACCCCTGACTTTTGACCCTCATTTTCCGCGCGGTTCCGCGATATCCCGGTGTTCAAGCGGTTCCGGCACCGACACTCCGGGTTCGCGCGAGCTCGTGCCCAGGGTCTCGTTCACGGCCTTGACGAGCGACCGCACCCGATCCATCCGGTTCAGCTCCTCGAGCAGGACGTACATTCCGTTCCCGTCGGCCAGGGGAACCCGCCAATTGGGATATTCGTCACTCGTGCCGGGTTGGTTCTGAATCCGCTTCTCCCCCACCGCGTCCACCAGGGACACGTTGAACAGCATGGACGGCGCCCGCCCGAGGTAACGGTAGAGCGCTTCGATCTTGGCCTCTTCGCTGCTGTCGGCCCCCTCCGGGAGCAGACCGGCCGCCTCCACCGCCGTGAAGAAGGTATCCAGTTGCTGCTGGGCTTCCTTGCGTTCTTCCTCCGGGGAACGAGCGAGCAACCCCAGGTCCTCGCGCAGTTCGAGCTGCACACCCTCCAAGTAACCAGCCGTGGGCGGCAGATCGTGCGTGTTGACGGAGGCCATGCACAGTTCGCGGTACTCGGACGGGTCCAGGGGCTCGTCCTCGGCCATCTCGAACCACAGGATGGACGTGCCCAGCACACCCTTCTGTTCCAGGTACTGCCGTGCACTTGCCTCAACGGTGCCCAGGTCCTCGCCGATCACCACCACGTCGGCGAGTTCTGCCTCCAGGGCCAGCACACCCACCATGGCCTCGTGGTCGTAATACACGTAAGCCCCCTCGGAGGCCTGATTACCGTCCGGAATCCACCACAGTCGGAACAGGCCGACCACGTGGTCGATCCTGATGCCGCCGGCATGTCGGAAGATGTTGCGCAGCATGTCCCGCCACGGCTGATAGCCGGCCTCGGCAAGCCGCTCAGGGTGCCACGGGGGCTGGCTCCAGTCCTGGCCGAGCTGGTTGTACATGTCCGCGGGCGCACCCACGCTCACGCCGCCGGCCATGGTGTCCTGCAGGGTCCACGCATCGGCACCGTTCTTGCTCACACCCACGGCGAGGTCGTGCACCACGCCGATGTCCATGCCCGCCCTGTGGGCCGCGCGCTGCGCCGCTTCGAGCTGTTCGTCCAGCAGCCATTGCAGCCACACGTAGAAATTGATCCGCTTCTCGAGGCGCGTGCGCGCTTCTCGTGCGTAGGGAGCGTCCGGTGACGCAGCGCCGTCGTCCCATTCCGGTGACTCCTCGCCGAGCTCCTCACGCAGGGCGCACCACAGCCCGAAGTCCTGCAGCGCTTGGCCGCCGCGCGCAACGAAAGATTCCAGTTGCTGCTGGCGATACGGCGAGCGCCGCACGGTGAAGAGCAGGTCGAGGCTCTTGAGCTTGGCCTCGTAGGCTGCGTCACGCCCGATGCTGCTCGGGTCCAGTACGGTCTTGCGCTGCACGGCGGCCAGGTGCTCGACCACCTCGCGGTCGTTGGGACGAAGATAGGCGAACTCGGCCACGTCCGTGATGCGCAGGTACAGCGGATTGAAGAAGCGTCGGCTGGACGGCAGATACGGCGAAGGTTCGATGGGAGGCACCGGCTCAGCGGCGTGCAGCGGGTTGATCAACACGTAGTCCGCGCCCTGGGTGCCGCTGATGGCCGCGAGGGACGCCAGGTCGGACAGGTCCCCCACGCCCCACGAGCGTGAGGACATCACGGAGTACAGCTGCGCCATGTACCCCCAGCGCCGCTGCCCGCGCAACTTGTCGGTCGTGTTCAACCGCTGCGGTGTCACGGCCACGTAGATCGTTTCGGCCTGCCCCTCCTTGACCTTCGGGCACACCGCTTCCAAGCGGTACCAGCCCAGTTCCAGGTCTTCGGGGAGTTCGTAACGACGCCGCTCACGTTCCGTCCCGTCCACCGTGCGGGTGTCCGACGACGCCGCTGCGTCCAGGTCGCGCGCGGCCTCCGGTCGGTCTTCGGGCCACAGTCGCACGTGGGTCTCGGCACCCGCGGGGACGGTGACGTCCACCGTGGTGTAGGTTCCGACCTCGGCGACCACCGAGGGAGGCAGCATGCGCCGCCAGGGCGCCTCGTCTCGGGCCCGGAGGCTCTCCCGCACCGCGGCCTCGGACGAAACGTCCGCACCCAGCGCGGTGAGAACCTTGCCCAAGGTGTCGTCCGGGACGGTTTTGGGCTGGCCGTCAAAGCCTTGGTATTCGGTGGCCACGCCGTAGCGGGAAGCCAATGTTTGCAGTGAGGTCTCGCCTGAGTGTGATCCGCTGTCCGCCATGGTTCCACTCTAATCAGCCGGGTGATGGTCCCCCGCGCACATGACCTGTGCGACTGTCCGTCGGCGGCTCAGAGCATCACGACTCCGACCATGCCTTTGCCGTGAGCTCGAAGCTGCGCGCCCGCACCTCCGGATCGAACGCGTAGCTGTTGAGCATCAGCTCGTCCGCCCGGGTGACCTCCACGATTTGATCGAGCTGCTCAACCACCTGGTGCGGGGCTCCCACGGCGGAGACCGCCAGGTGCTGCTCCACGAAGGCGGCTTCGGCCGGAGTCACATCCACTTCATCCACCGGGGGCTGCAGCGGGCCCCTGTTGTTGCGGGCCATCCCGCGCACCAGCAACTGGTGGGTCGTGAACTGCCTGCGGGCTTCGGCCTCGGTATCGGCCGCGAGCACATTGGCGGCAATCATGACATAGGGCTCATCCAGAGTGGCCGTGGGTGCCGACGCGTCGAAGGACGTCCGGTACACCTCGAGGGCCTGCATGATCATGGCCGGGGCGAAGTGCGATGCGAACACGTAGGGAAGACCCAGGGATGCCGCCACCAGGGCGCCGTCGGTCGAGGAGCCCAGGATCCACAGCGGAACGTTGGTGTCACGGGCGACCGCCGCGCGAATGGGCTCGCCGTTCTGACCGCCGAAGTACCGCTCGAGCTGGTGAATGTCCTGCCGGAACGTGTCGTGACCACCCTGACCACGACGCAACGCCAGGGCAGTACGCATATCGGTTCCGGGTGCCCGCCCCAGTCCCAGATCCACGCGCCCCGGGTACAAGTTCTCCAGGGTGCCAAAGCTCTCGGCCACGGTGAGCGGCACATGGTTGGGCAGCATGATGCCCCCGGAGCCCACACGAATAGTAGAGGTGGCGGCGAGGGCCTGCCCCATGAGCAGGGCCGTGGCCGAGGAGGCGAAAGACTCCGAATTATGGTGCTCCGCGTACCAGACCCGTGCATATCCGGCCGCTTCGAGCCGTTGGGCCAATGTTGTGGCGTCGCGCACGCACTGGGCGACCGGCCGATCTTGGATAATGGGAACCAGGTCCAGTGCGGACAGGTTCACGCGAGAATTCTGGGTTGCTACCACGGTGTGGTCCTTTCGCCGGCCGTCCACTGGATCTTGCTCTTCGATGCTATTACCCGTTCCGTACCCGACCACGCTCGTCATGTGAGGATTACCCCGTGAAGCCTTCTTTGCCCGCACCGCCAGCAGACTGGCACCCCTCCGCCGTGGTCTTCGATTGCGACGGCGTCCTGATGGATACCGAGACCGCATGGGCCGGTGTGCAGGAACGGGTCGCGGCGGACTACGGCGTGGAGTACAACCAGGCTGCCCACAAGCAGCTCATGGGATTGTCCGCGGCTGACGTCGCGCAGTGGACCACCGACCGCGCGGGTGAGGTAGCCGAGGAGCAAGGCCGTGAGAAGCCGAGCTTGAGCGAGGTCTACGATCACCTGATTGAGGTCGAATCAGAGGTCGTCTCTTCCGTGCTGGAACCCCTGCCCGGCGCCCTGGAAACAGTGCGTGCCTTTGCCGAGCGGATGCCCGTCGCGGTGGCCAGTAACTCCACGGCGCAGGTCTTGGATCGCAAGGTGCACGCCCTGGGACTGGACGAAGTCATCACCACGTGGGTCAGTTCCGACGATGTCCCCCACGGGAAGCCCGCTCCTGACATCTACGAAGAGGCCGTTCGCCGACTGGGTGTGGATCCCGATCACGCCCTGGCCATTGAAGACTCCCCCGCCGGCACTACGGCGGCGTCCAAGGCGGGGTTGTACGTGCTGGGTGTTCCCAACGGCCACGACGAGCCGCTCGCATGCCATTTCATTGCCGATTCCCTGGCGGACCCGCGCGTGCGCGAATTCATGACCGGCTGGGGCCTGTGACCCGCCGCCGAAACCCTCGCACTCCATAACGAAACCGCTGCGCCCCGCAACCCGCCGTGAGGCAGGAAACGGGGCGCAGCGGCGTCGTCCTGAAAAGCGCTAGCCGTTCCAAAGACCGTAGGACGGTACTAGCTGTTCCAGAGACCGTAGGTTTCGGCCAATTCCGAGACCTTCTTGGCGCGAGCCAAGCGCGGGAGGTAGGAACCGTCCGCGCCGGCGTGACCGGAATTGGCCTTCTCGATCATTTCGCGAGCCCAGCGGATCTCCTGCTCGCTGGGCGCCAGCAGGTGGTTGATGGCGTCCGTCTGGTTCGGGTCCAGGGAGAGCTTGCCGGTCATGCCCATGGACTGGGTTACCTTGCATGCGGCCTCGAGCTCGTCACCGGTGGCGCCGTTACTAGGACCGTCGATGGGGCCGGGCAGCTCGCCCACGCGAGACGCGGTGACCAGGGTGGAACGCGCGAAGGCGAGCGCCATGGGATCGCCCGAGGCACCCGTGTCCTTACGGAAATCACCCACCCCGAAGGCCAGCCGGAACACACCAGGCGCACGAGCGATGTCGTAGGCGTTCATCAGGCCCACCGCGGACTCGATCAACGCCACCACCGGGGTGCCGGCGCGGCTCATCATGGCCGTCTTGGTGATGTGATCGGGGTGCTCGGTCTTGGCCAGTACGATGCCACGGAGGTTCTTGACCTCGCTCAGGGCAGCCAGGTCCTTCTCCCAGTGGGGGCTGGTGATGTCATTGACACGGACCCACGCGCTCGCACCGTCGTGCATGGCCTGGATCATGTTGGCCCGGGCGGTGTCCTTGTCCTCTTCGGGCACGGCGTCTTCGATGTCGAAGATCACCGAGTCCGCTTCCGAGGCCAATGCCGGAGCGAACAAAGACGTGTCCGCCGCCGAGGTCAACAGCCATGAACGCGACAGCCGAGCGGGCAGATCTGCGGCGCGCTGATTACGATACGGAGTCACTACTCTCCTCTGATTCGAAAAAACTTTACTGGACTGGAATTAGCGCAGGGGCGTGTGCGCGGGGTCGACCTCTTCACCGGCGCGCACCGGACCCGGTGCGGTAGCACCGTCCGCGAACGGGGAACCACCCATTTTTTCACGACCGTGCTCGGACATCCAATTGCTCAGATCCGGACCCACGGGAACGATCTGAGACGGGTTGATGTCCTCGTGCACGATGAAATAGTGCTCCTTGATCTGCTGGAAGTCCACGGTGTCACCGAAACCGGGAGTCTGGAACAGGTCTCGGGCGTAACCCCACAGATTGGGCAGCTCGGTCAGCTTCTGGCGCGAGCACTTGAAGTGCGAGTAGTACACCGGGTCGAAACGGACCAGGGTGGTGAACAGCCGCACGTCCGCCTCGGTGATGTGATCGCCCATCAGGTACCGCTTGTCCGCCAGGCGTTCCTCGAGCCAGTCCATGGCGACCCACAACCGGTCGTAGGCCTTGTCATAGGCCTCTTGAGAACCTGCGAAACCGCACCGGTACACACCGTTGTTGACCTCGGTGTAGATGCGCTTCATGACGTCGAGCATTTCGTCCTCGAGCTCCGCGGGCCATAGATCCGGGGCACCCTCTCGATGGAACTCGGCCCACTCCTTGGCGAAATCCTCCGTGATCTGTGGGAAGTTGTTGGTCACGACCTCACCGGTGTGAATGTCCACGATGGCCGGCACCGTGATGCCCCGCGGATAGTCGGGGAAACGCTTGAAGTAATTCTCCTGCAGGCGTTCGGTGCCGAGCACGGGGTCCTTACCTTCCGGATCCAGGTCGAACTGCCACGAGCGGACGTCGTGGGTAGGTCCGGGCAGACCCACGGAGATGGCGTCCTCGAGGCCCAGCAGGCGACGCACGATCAGGGTCCGGTTGGCCCAGGGGCACGCACGTGCGGCAACGAGCCGGTAGCGCCCCGCCTCGACCGGCCATACCTGCGCACCCTCGCTCAGTTCGGCGGACTCGGGGTCGGCGACGATCCGATCCTCGATATAAGTGGTGTCACGATTGAATCCCTCACCGGCGTGGACGTAGGCCCCGGCGGTCGAATACTTGTCTTTGTCCTGCTTTTTCGCGTCGGTCACGGTGCGATCCTCACATCAATGGTTTATTTTGATGATACGTCATCATTGTGCGAGCTTGCTATGACGCTGACCACCGTCATCAGGGGCAGCCACCGGGGCTACAGTGGCTGCATACATACCGCGTCGGACGCGGCGATCGGCCGCTTCATTTGTCGGGGTGAACATCATGAATTCAACGAGCAATCCTTCCGAAAACTCGGAGAACTCCCGGGATCGCGACACGGAGCGCCCCCGCTACGGCGTGCGGGTGCCGCAATCCGACACGACCGGCGCCCCCGGGCCCACACCGTCCGCTACGGCCAACGAGCCGCGGAACGTCGAACTCAATGGGGAACCAAGCGCGCAGCGCAATGTATCCCCCAAGGCCGCGCGCCGCATGGGACGAGGCCTGTCCTTCACTGTAATCCTGCTGGGCGCACTGGTGGGACTGGGACTGATGGCGATCGGTTTTGCCGAAGGCTGGATCGTGGGTTCCACCCTGGCCCTGCTGGGTGTTGTGGGATACGTAATGGTTCAGTTCCAGATCATCCCGTTGTTCCGCGATCCGGATGCCGTGGCCATCCACAGACGATCCAAACTGTGGCTCATCCCGGGGTCCCTCTTGCTCATCGGGCTGCTGGGAATCGGCGCATCGTTCCTGGTGGAGCCGGTCATGGGCAGTTCCATCCCCGAGGGCCTCGTGGACGACTACATTCTGGCTTTCATCGTGGCCGGAATGACCATGGTCGTGGGATCGGTGCTGGGCTTCGGACTGGTGGCCATGGCCATGCTGACCCGCCCCGATGACGACGATTCCCCGCTCCGCCCGACCAACTACGCCGAGCAGGCACGACAACGCGACCGTGATCGTGACCGCGGCCCCAACTACTACGATTCGGATTGGATCCGGCGCGGCCCCCGCGACTGATCCGTTGACTCCCGCCGGAACCGGCCTCAACAGAAAGTTCCACAGATCATGCAGACGCCCTCCTCCGCGAATTCCGTGCCCTGGCTGACAGAGCACGAGGACGCCGCTTGGCGCAGCTTCCTGGCGCTCTCTCGTGGCATGGAGCGCGCCATCGACCGACAGCTCCAGCGCGACAGCGAGCTGTCGAGCTCCGAATACCACGTGCTCGTACCCCTGTCCGAGTCACAGGACGGCAGCCTGCCCTCGCGTGAACTGCTGCGGTACCTGGACTGGGAACGCTCCAGGCTGTCCCACATGCTGTCCCGCATGGAGAAGCGCGGTATGGTCTGCCGCAAGCCGAGCCCCCAGGACGCCCGGGGTCTCATCGTGGAGATCACGGAGCACGGACGCCAGGTCATCAACGGCGCCGCGCCCTCGCACCTGACCATGGTGCGGGAGGCGTTCATGGACAACCTCAGCACCGAGGAGATGCAAGCCCTGGTGAACATGGCGGACAAGGTGATTCCCCGGCTGGAGAACATGAACCTGATCTAACAGGCCCGGGTTCGCCATACGAACCCGGGACCTACCCGTCGGTGAGTCGAAATCGCTCTTAAACAGGGGACGGGTCCTGTCGCTTGGGGGAATCGACAGGACCCGTCGGACATCCCGATCGGGGGAGATACGGGACGCCGGCCAGTCGGGGGAACTTCCGGGCGCGCTTGGGGGGATGCACCCGGGCCTCTTCGACTGACATCAACACTGTAGGCGTCATTTACATCCAGATGCAAGTAACAAGCACGGTGATTCTCATGACTTCACATTATGACTACTGAATAGTAAGAAATTCTGATACCAAGTCCCAACTACTGCAGTAATCCTGTGCATCTCACCGCCTGCGCTGATCTCAAATCTCACGACGCGAGCGACACGCCGGTGATCTGGTACAAGAACGCGCCCCGATCCGTTGGGATCGGGGCGCGTTCTTGTGAGCGTAGCGATCACGCGTGATCGCTACGGG
Source organism: Kocuria sp. WRN011 (assembly GCF_002295155.1). NCBI lineage: Bacteria > Bacillati > Actinomycetota > Actinomycetes > Micrococcales > Micrococcaceae > Kocuria > Kocuria sp. WRN011. The sequence goes on along the minus strand of NZ_NSGI01000001.1, from coordinate 242,713 downwards.
CTGAGAGCGACTTACTTGCTCTCGTTCTCCTTGGCGAGCACGTAGTTGTACTCGACCTGGTTGCCTTCGCCGTCCTGGCGCTCCTTCACGTCCAACATCAGCTCGGGCTTCACTGCCGAAGCAATGTCGTCCTCGTTGTGCGGGTCGCCGGGGAAGTACAGCTGCTGGGTGACCAGCTGGTAGCCGGGAGCGGAAACCTTGATGTGGATGTGGGCCGAACGCCACGCGTGACAACCAGCAGCCCCGATCAACTGGCCGCAAGCGCCGTCGGTGGGAATCTGGTACGGAGCCGGCTGCATGGTGTTGATCTCGAAGTAGCCGTTCTCGTCAGCCTTGACGGTGCCGCGGAAGAGCCACTCGGGCAGGCCGGGAGCGTACTGGGAGTAGAAGCCGGCAGCATCTGCGTGCCAGATCTCAACCTGCGCGTCCTTGATGGGGTTGCCATCGGTGTCGGTGAAGTTGCCGTGGAAGAGCAGGACAACGATCCGGCTTCTGCCTGATCCACGCCCGGCCATTCCCTGACACGACGAAAGATTGCGAGACCATGACTGAAACGTTGACCGAAGAACGCACACCCACCATCGAAAAGGTGCGGGCCTTCCTGTACCGAGAGGCTCGCCTGCTGGACGACCGCGACTTCGATGCCTGGATCGAGTGCTACGACCCGAGCGCTTCCTACTGGATGCCCGCCTGGGACGACAACGGCGAGCTGACCGAGGATCCGCAGCGCGAGATCTCCCTGATCTACTACGACAACCGCGGTGGTATCGAGGACCGCGTGTTCCGCATCAAGACCGACCGTTCATCGGCCACGTCCCTGCCGGAACCGCGCACCGGTCACAACATCACCGATGTTGAGATCCTGGAGCAGAACGGTGACGAGGTGAAGGTCCGGTTCAACTGGTTCAACCTTTACTTCCGTTACAACGTGACCGAGACCTACTTCGGTTACAGCTTGTACACCATCAACATGGCCGGCGAGCAGCCCAAGATCATGGACAAGAAGGTTGTCCTGAAGAACGACTACATTCACCACGTGGTCGACATCTACATGATCTAAGTCCACTCGCTGTGACGGACGGACCGGTGCCCGGCCCCCGCCTCAGGGGTCCGGGCACCGGCGCTGTCCGCACCGGTTGGCTCATTTACACACCACAGCTAGTGCGGTGAACGAACCCGTCCCATGACCACGGCTCACCGCTAGTAGGAGAAGATCACCCATGCCGCACCAGGTTGCACTAACTTTCGAAGATGGCGTCACCAAGGTCATCAAGGTCGATGACTACGAAACCATCATGGACGCGTCCTACAAGGCGCGCATCAACATTCCTTCCGACTGCCGCGAGGCGCGTGCGGTACCTGCAAGTCCTTCTGCGAGTCCGGCGAGTTCGACCCGGGAGACTTCATCGAGGACGCACTGACGGACGAAGAGTTCGAGAAGGGTTACATCCTGACCTGCCAGACCATGCCGGAATCGGACATGGCCGTGAACATTCCCGCGACCTCCGAGTCCGCCAAGACCTCGGCCTCCTCGTACACCTCGCGGATCACGCAGCTGGACCGTCATTCTGAGACCACCATGTCCTTCACCCTTGAGATCGACAAGCGTTCCGAGTTGGCCTACCTGCCGGGCCAGTACGTGAACCTCAAGATCCCCGGCGCGAATGTCGAGCGTTCGTACTCGTTCTCCAGTGGTCCCAACACCGAAGCTGCGTCCTTCATGGTGCGTACCGCTCCCAAGGGCGCCATGTCCGAGTACTTGCGTGACCGCGCCGAAGTGGGCGACGAGATCACTTTGTCCGGCCCGTTCGGCTCCTTCTTCCTTCGCGACCCCAAGCGTCCGCTGCTGCTGGCCGGCGGTACCGGTCTGGCCCCGTTGCTGTCCATCCTGGAGAAGCTCTCGGAGAACCCGCCGGAGCACGCCGTGCACCTGGTTTACGGTGTGACCCGCGAGGAAGACATCGTGGGCCTGGAATGGATCGAGGAGTACAAGGCCAAGCTGCCCAACTTCACGTGGGACTACACCGCCTCCGAAGAGGGCACCTCCGCACCCCACACCGGTTACGTCACCCAGATCATCGAGCCGGGCCACCTCAACGACGGCGACGTCGACATCTACCCGTGTGGCCCCCCGCTCATGGTCAACGCCGTAGCCAAGTGGCTCGAGACCGAGGGCATCGAGCCCGCCAACTTCTACTTCGAGCGCTTTGCTCCCAAGGAGAAGACCGGCGGCGATCCCGAGACCGGTGCGCCGGCCAGCTCCGAGGACGTTGCGGAGTCCGGTGATTCGATGTCCAAGTCCGAGGCCGTGTCCTCCATGGAAACCGGTCGTCTCTCCTTCGCCAAGGAAGATTCCTTCGCGCAGTTGGACGCCCGCATGGGCCTTGAGCTCGCCATCACTGAGCTCATGATGCCGAAGATCACGGATGAGCAGGTGAAGAACCTTCGCCGCCTGGCCGAGGCCACCGCGGATTGCGTGAGCGGCACCGAGGTCAAGAAGCCCGAAGACTTCGTGCGCTACAACAAGGAGTTCCACGAGTACCTCTTCACGGTCTCCAACAACCCTTCGCTGCTGGAGTCCTACCGTCGCCTGGACCTGAGCGATCAGATGGAGGCCACGTTCGAGTCCGGAACCGTGATCTTCGATCGCGTCATCCAGGATCACCTGGACTTCGTCGAGGCGTTCGAGAACAAGAACGTCGAGCGTGCCCGCGATGTCATCATGGCTCACGCACGTGACGCCAAGGAGACCATGGAAGGCGCCATCGACAAGAAGGAGTCCGAGTGACCCCGTTGCCCGAACCGTTCAGCGCACTGAGCCCGGGCCGTTTCAACGGCAAGGTGGTGCTGGTGACCGGTGCAGCTCAGGGCATCGGTCAGCGGGTCGCGGAACGCATCGGCGCCGAGGGCGGCGCCGTGGTTCTGGTGGACCGTTCCGAATTGGCGGAGCAGGTGGCTGACGGCATCAACGAGCACGTCGCAAAGAACGGTTCCGAGGGATCCGCGAGCGCGGTGACCGGTGTCGATCTTGAGCAGTTCGCCGGCGCCGAGCTCGCCGTGTCCGAGACCTTGCAACGCCACGGTCGCGCGGACATCCTGGTCAACAACGTGGGCGGCGCCATCCTGATGCGTCCGTTCGAGCACTTCGATGCCGAACAGATCCAGAAGGAGATCAACCGTTCGCTGTTCCCCACATTGTGGATGTGCCGCGCGGTACTGCCCACCATGTTGGAAGCGGGATCCGGAACCATCGTCAACGTGTCCTCGAATGCGACGCGCGGCATCAACCGTGTGCCGTATTCGGCGGCCAAGGGCGGTGTCAACGGCATTACCCAGGCACTGGCCATGGAGACCGCGGGCCGCGGTATCCGCGTGATGGCCACTGCGCCGGGTGGTACCGAGGCACCCCCGCGCAAGGTTCAGCGCGGCCCCGGACCGGAGGGTGAGCAGGAGCAAGCGTGGGTCAAGGACGTGGTGGACCAAGTCACCGAGTCCACGTTCTTCAAGCGCTACGGAACTCTGGACGAACAAGCCGCACCCATCGTGTTCCTGGCCTCCGACGAGGCCTCCTACATGACCGGGTCGGTGATCCAGGTCAGCGGTGGTGACATGGGCTGACAGCCCACACTGGCTACGCGCCGGGTGAGTCGAACAGACTTACCCGGCGCGTACAGTATCCGCAGGTAGTCCCCGCTGCCGATGACCGTCAGGAGTGATCGTGAGCCAGTCTCCGCAACCCATTGTGCCCACCCACGGCACCATGCATCGTGTGTTGATCGGACTGGATCCCGCCCTGGAACGGTTGGGCGACCTACTCAGGGACACGCGCCGCGGTCGCGTGAACACCGTAGTCATCAAGGGGGAATCCGGAATGGGGAAGACCTCACTGATCTCGGAGTTCCTCACCCACGTGCGCAACGGCGCACGTCCTCCCAGGATTCTGCGGGCCCAGGGTGATCAGTGGGAGGCCCAGTTGCAGTTGGCCGGTTACAGTCAGCTGATCATGACCTCCCCGGTCCGTTCCGGTAAGGGCTACGACATCGATATCGCCCAGACTCCCGTGGGCTCCCAGGCTCTGAGCCCGGATCGTCTCATGAATCACGCGGCCACGCTCGGTACCCACCTGGAATCTCTCCAGGATCGCTCCCCCGTCCTGGTCGTCATCGACGACGCGCACTGGATTGATGAGGCAAGTCTTCGCATCCTGTCCTTCGTGCTTCGTCGTTTGCATGCCAAGAAGGTCATGTTCGTGCTGGCGCTGGACCGCAAACAAGCCCAGGGCATGCCGGCGACCGTCCTGGACCAACTCACCGGTCACGAGATCCAACAGATCACGTTGGAGCCGTTGGACCCCCGCGGCACCCAGGAATTGGCCCGTCGCCGCTTCAACATCGACCTTTCCTCGGCCGCGAGTTACGAGCTGGTCCGACACACCCGCGGCAATCCTCAGCAAATCAACGAGTTACTCCACGAGATGCCGTCGGACACTTGGTATTCCTGGTTCCCCGACCTCCCACCCAGCAGCCGGGTGCGCGCTCGTGTTGGCAGCATTATGGCGGCCGCTTCCGAGGATCTCACCCAGGTCGCGGAGGCGGTGGCTCTCCTGGGTGAGGATTCCTCACTCACCGAAATCGCAGAGGTCTGCGGCATCACTGATCAGGCCCGCATGCTCGCCGCGCTGGACGAGGGACATCGGGCCGACCTGCTGACCCTGGAGTTGAATCAGGCGAGCAGTCAGGAGAAGTTCTTCGAGCCCTCCGCCGCGGGGGCCATTTACGAGCGCATGCTGCCCAGCCGCCGCGTGGAACTGCACCACCGCGCGAGCCGCGCGGTCTCGGACGAGTCCCGGCGGCTGGGCCACTTGGTGAGCTCGGCGCCGTCGGCGAATCCGGAACTCGCCGCCCGGCTGGAGGCCTTCGCCACGGAACAAGCCGCCCAGGGTGCCTGGCACGACGCCGCCAACGCCCTGTTGTCCGCCTCGCGCCTGACCGACGACACCAGACTGCGCAACAACCTGCTCCTGCGCGCAGTGGACGCCATTATCGGCTCGGGCAATATCGCCGAGGCCAAGGCATGGGCCGCCGCGGTGGACGACATGCAACCTTCCGCCCTGCGGTCCTCGGTGCTGGGGTATCTTTCCGTGGTCACCGGCCAGAATCGCAGCGCCGAGAACCAGCTCGGTGCCGCATGGCGCAGCGTGAACATCAAGCAGGAACCCGCAATCGCCGGCCAGATCGCTCAGCGTCTGGTGCTGCGCGGAGTGGCTCAGTGGGATGGTCCGGCCATGATCTCGTGGGCCGAGAAGGCCATGTCCCTGACCGAGCCCACGACGCCCGCTTATATCGAAACCGAAGCAATTTACGGGCTGGGGCTGTTCGCCACCGGACAGTTGAAGGAAGCCCGCAAGGCGTACGCCAAGGCCTTTGAACGCTGCGAGGAGAACGCGCAGAAACAGCGCATGGAGATGGGCTCGGGTTGGCTCGCGCTACGCACGGACGAGGTGGAATCCGCGCAGGCGCAGTTCGAGTCCGCCGGGCCCACCAAGTTCCGCGGCGGATCACTGCGCATCTCGCTCTGGTCCGAGGCGTGGTTGGCTCGCACCCAGTTGGTCCTCGGCCACTGGGATGCCGCCGCGGCGACCATCTCCCGGGCCGCCCCGCAGCTGGAGACGGCCCAGATGGATATGCTGCGTCCGCTGCTCTATTGGACGGCTGCGGAGCTGTATTCGATGCGCGGCGACTGGCAGCTGGCCCGGCATTACGTCTCCCTGGCTGCGGTTCCAGCGGACAGCTTCCTGTGCATGTCCGTTCCGTCGTTGCTGGCCAAGGCGCGCTTCCACGAGGCCCGCGGGGATTACGAGGGTTCCTTGGAATGCATGACCCGCGTGGCCGAGCTCGATCCATGGACGAATACCCGCGTCTCGTTCTGGTCCTGGCAGGACACCTACGTCTGTCAGTCTCTTTCTACCCGGTTCCGCAAGGATTGGGGAGTCCCGGCCGACGCGGTCTGACCCTTGCTTACGATTGGCCCGCAGGGTGCCTTTGCGTTGATCTGTCGACCGTCCGGCCGGGCACGCAGCAAGCGATGCCGCCGGATCGGGCGTGACCTAATAGGAGCCTGGAGCAGCATGTAGAGAGCGTCCCCGTGACAGTCCTGTCCACCCGCCGGCGACAGCGTGAGACCACGCTAACCGTCAAGGGAGACAGGCACGATGAGCACACTCGAAACCATCCACTCCGGGCACGTCGTCATCGGCGTCGATACCCACAAGCACATCCACGTCGCCGCGGTGCTCGACACCATCGGCGGCATCCTCGCTACCCTCACCGTTCCCACCGATACCGGCGGTTTCAAACAGCTTCTCACCTGGGCGGACTCGTTCGGGAAGATCGTCGCGTTCGGCATCGAGGGCACCGGCTCCTACGGCGCCACCCTCACTTCCTTCCTGCGCCGACACGGACACAAGGTCGTCGAAGCAGGACGCCCTGACCGCCGCCAGCGGCGCATGAACGGGAAGTCAGACACCCTCGACGCGGAAAACGCCGCCCGATCCGTGCTCGCGGGCTTCGCGACGGTCATCCCGAAGACCGCGGACAGCAGCGTCGAGATGATCAGGCAGCTTAAAATCGCGCACGATTCGGCGGTGATCGATCGGTCCGCCGCGATGATCTCGATGAAGGCGTTGCTCGTCCACGCCGACGACACACTGCGCCGGGAGACGAACCGGATGACGCCGATCAAGCTCGCTCGCCACCTCGCAGCACTGCGCCCTCGGAACCTCGAGACGCCCTCAGACTCTCTCCGCCATGCGCTGCGCTCCCTGGCCCGCCGATGGCAGCACCTGGACAGCGAAGCCAAGGAACTCCGGGCGTCGATCGAGGCGCTCGTCAATCGCACCGCACCGCAACTGCTGGAGCAGTTCGGCATCGGCGTCGATACCGCAGCCGAGGTCCTGATCGTCGCCGGCGACAATCCCGAGCGGATCCACTCCGAAGCCGCATTCGCGAAGCTCGCCGGTATCAGCCCCGCCCCGACCGGGTCCGGGATGACCAGCGGTCGACATCGCATCAACCATGGTGGGCACCGGCAGCTGAACGCCGCGATCTACCGCACCGTGATCGTCCGGATGAGGTTCCATGAGCCGACCATCGCCTACGTCGCGCGTCGGACCGCTGAAGGCAAGAGCAAGCGAGACATCATCCGTTGCTTGAAGCGCTACGTCATTCGCGAGGTCTACCACCTCATTAAGGTCAACCCCCGCACCGGTGAAATCGCGAGTTGACAACTATAGGAGCGTCAATGCGATGGCCGAGACGGTCAACGCGCTCCATAAAGCGGAACTGATTTACGCCCGGCCTGCATGGCCCTCCGTGACCGAGGTTGAGTTCGCGACGATGAACTGGGTGCATTGGTGGAACCACGACCACATCCACGATTCCTTGAACTACCGAACCCCGGTCGAGATCGAGAACGCCTATCATCAAACCCACGAGAGCTCACCAGCACTCGCGTAATGAACCGGCCCGGGTTTGATGCCGCTACTGTTTGAGTCCGGAAGGATGGACAGTATGCCGAAGAGAATCGATCCCCAGCTGCGCGCGAGGTGCGTGCGGCTCGTCAGGGAGCACCTCCAGGAGTACCCCACCCTGACCGCCGCAGTCACCGCGGTCGCCCGGCAGGAAGGCGTCTCGCGGGAGTCCGTTCGGCGCTGGCTCGCACAAACCGAGGTCGACGATGGAACCCGCCCCGGTGTCACCAGCGAGGAGTCCGCCGAGGTCAAGCGCCTGAAAGCAGAGAACAAGCGGCTGCGCGAGGACAACGAGATCCTACGTCGGGCTTCAATCTTCTTCGCGGGGGAGCTCGACCCCCGCAACCGCTGATCCTGGCCTTCATCGACGAGATGCGCACCGAGGGCTATGCAGTCGAGCCGATCCTCCGCGTCCTGCGTCAGCAGGGCCTTGCGATCGCTGCACGCACCTACCGGTCCTCGAAGCAGCCGGCCCGCGTCGCCGATCGGACCGTCACAGACGCTCTGGTCGAGGACAAGATCCGTGAGCTGGCCTGGACGTTCAACGCCACCACCCGGCGGTGGCAGATGACCCCTGAAGGGCTCTACGGGCGGCGGAAGTGGGTCGCGCTGCTCCGCCGTCAGGAAGGCCTGGCCGGCACCTCCCGTGGGGCGGTGGACCGGGCGATGCGCACCCTCGGCCTCGAAGGTATCCGGCGGGCGAAGAAGATCCGCACCACGATCCCTGGCCTGGACGGGAAACGTGCCGGTGACCTGCTCAATCGCGACTTCACGGCCCCGGCTCCGAACCTGGTCTGGGTCACTGATTTCACTTACGTCCGCACCTGGGCAGGGTTCGTCTACGTCGCGTTCGTCGTCGACGTGTTCGTTCAGCGGATCGTGGGCTGGCACGCGTCCTCGAGCATGCGCACCGATCTCGTCATGACGCCACTGCGGATCGCGCTGTGGCAGCGGGAACGCGAGGGAAAACAGATCTCACCAGGCTCTTTGGTGGCGCACAGCGATGCCGGATCGCAGTACACGTCGATCCGGTACACCGAGCACCTCGACCTCGAGGGCATCGCTGCCTCGATCGGGACCGTAGGCGATGCGTTCGATAACGCGCTGATGGAGACGGTCAATGGGCTGTTCAAGACCGAGTGCATCCGCACCACCGTCTTCCACACAGGGCCTTACCGGAGCTTCGCGGACGTCGAGTACGCGACCGCCGGCTGGGTCGACTGGTACAGTAACCGCCGCCTCCACAGCTCCCTGGGGATGCTGACCCTGGTAGAGTCCGAGACGCTGCACAACGAGGCCCTCACCCGAGAGCCCGCACCCACAAAGCAGCGGCAGAGAACCCGGGCCGATTCAGAGAAGCCGATAGGAGCACGCGAACTGACAACGCGGAAGGAGTCGACTTTTGACGACTCACAAGAGTGAACCCATCGGGACGACGCAAAGCCCGACGGGGGAGGTAGTGGTCGGGGTGATGGCCGATCCGGTCGCCACCACCCTGACAGTCGCGAAGCATCTCGAACGGGAACTGCCTGGCCTACTCGCCGAGCAGCTCTCTGACGGTCACTGGAGAGTAGAGGTGCACCGAGAGAGGCTGCCTCCCAGTGACGAGAAGCAGTTTGAGATGATGGACCTGGCAGCCGAGCGTAAGCGGGAACATGGCTGGGACCTCGCGGTATGCGTGACCGACCTCCCACTGATGATCGACCGGCGCCCCGTCGTCGCTGACGCCGACCACAGTCGGAACGTGGCGGTGGTTTCACTGCCGGCCTTCGGGGCCATGAGCCTACGAAGGCGAGTGTCAGAAGTGGTGACACAGCTCATTGGGGACATGCGCGGCGAGACCATTCTGAAGGACGGGTCCCAGGCGCATCGGCGGTCGCGGGTCCCGGCTCTGGGCGGCGCCTTCGAGTGGACGACCCCAGACCAAGACGGGGTCGACGTCCGTATCTTCGCGAACCGCGGGCGCCTGCGGCTGCTCGTGGGAATGGTCCGGGATAATCGTCCGTGGCGGCTGGTCTCCGGTCTCCGAGGGGCGCTGGTGGGAGCGTTCGCGTTCAGCGCGTTCTATCTGTTGAACGCCACGCTGTGGGAACTCGCACTCACCATGGCAGCGTGGCAGCTGGTCGCCGTCGTCGTTGCCTCAATTACGGTGATGATCACTTGGCTCATCGTCTATCACCGACTCTGGGAACGAGCCAAAGATCTGCCGCCGCAGGAACGTGAACGAACGGTGCTGTTCAACGCGTCGACTGTCTTGACCCTCGCTATTGGGCTGACGTGCGGCTATGCGGGGCTGTTCGTCCTGAACCTGACTGCCGCGCTGATCGTTTTCACTCCGGAGGTGTTCAGCCAGTACGCCGGAGGCGAATACGGACTGGGCGAGTATCTCCTGGTGACCCTGTTCGCGACCGCCGCTGCGACGATCGCGGGTGCGATTGGGTCTGGCTTCGAAAGTGAAGAGTCGGTGCTCGAGGCCGCCTATAGCTACCGGGAGCGCAAACGGCGCGAGGCGCGGCGCCGCTCACGCAGCGCAGAGAACAATGACAGCGCGGTCCACGACGCGGCGCAGAACGACGACACATCTCGTGCAGAGGACTCCGATGCAGGCCCGGACCACTGAGGAGGCAATAGGTCGGCGGTGGATGGTGCGGCTGAAGTTCTTGGCGTACGTAAGCCCTGCCCGAATGAATGCCCGCTGAGGGATCCCTCAACGAGCTAATACTTTCGTTTTTCGTACGACATAGAAGCGATCACCATAGCCATAGTGAATCGGCCGGGATTCTCTGCCGCTCGCCGGAAGGACCTGCTGGCGTTCTCCGAGGCGATCGTGTCCCAACTCGCGGGCACCACGACAAAGGAAGAGGAGACATCATGAGCGTGACCAAGGGATTGCTGGTCAGGTTTGACGCGTTGCCCGGCAAGGAGGACGACGTGAAGGAGTTCCTTGACAGCGGCCGTGCGCTTGTTGAGGAAGAGCCGGCGACCACCGCGTGGTTCGCGATCCGCCTCGGGCCCTCCTCCTTCGGGATCTTCGACGTGTTCCCCGATGACGCCGGACGTGACGCTCACCTGTCCGGCCCTGTTGCGGTAGCTCTCGGCGAGCAGACCGGTGCGTTGTTCTCCGAACCGACGATCGAGAAGCTCGACGTGTTGGGCTCCAAACTTCCCGCCTGACACCACAGACCGGGAGTACTAACCCCGACATGAGGAGTCGTTGCGCGCGGTGACTTCGGGCTGACACAGCCCGTTGACGTCGTGGCAGCGGCCCCTTACTTTTGAGGTCTATCTCACATCCCTAACAGATCGAGGAACCGCGATGACAGGAACTGACGACGTTGCCCCGACGCGTTCACCCGAGGTAGCAGTGATCGGGGGCGGGATCGTCGGTCTGTCGACGGCGTACGCGCTGCGGGAGCAGGGCGTGCCGGTGCGCTTGTACGAGGCCGGTCTGCCCGGAGCGGGTCAGTCCGCGGGCGAGTCGCGGATCTTCCGGCATGCCCACGACGACCCGCGACTCGTCGCTTTCGCGCGCGAAAGCCGCGGTGTATGGGATGAGTGGGCCGAACACTTCAACGTCGAGCTGGTCTCATCAGACGGTGTCGTGGCGATCGGCGACAGCGCCCTGGCGCGGCTGCGGGTGCTCGACGAGGTCGGCGGCGTGGAAGCGCACGAAATCGATGCAGCCGAGCTCGCCCAGCGAATGCCGCTGCTCGCTGGGTACTCGGGGCCAGCGGTGCTCGACGAGTCGGGCGGCGCGATCCGCACCCGCGCCGCGATCACGGCACTCGCGGGTGCTCTCGCAGATGCCGTCACCACCGCAGAGGTCATCTCCATCGATCCCCGCGGCGATGGGACGGTCGAGGTGCGCAGCGTCACCGACCGGGCTGTCTACTCCAAGGTGGTCGTGTGCGCCGGCCGCGAAACCGCCCGCCTGGCCCGCAGTGTCGGCCTGTCGCTGCCGGTTCGCCTTGCCGCACACGTCCGGCTGACCTTCGACGTGAAAGCCGCCGCCCCGGCACGAGTCGCGTGCCTGCAGGACAGCAGCGGCGTCTTCGGCGAAGTCGGCGTGTACGCGACGCCGCTACCGGGCAACAGCAGTTATTCGGTCGGACTCAGCGACACCGTCGGCGTCCGCGACGACGGAACGTTCATCGACCCTGCGGCGATTCGATCGCTGGACGAACGCGCGCGCGAATACGTGACACGGGCGCTGCCCGGTCTCCACCCAGAGCCGCGCGACTTTCTTCACTGCTGGGTGACCGACCTCCCATGGAGCGAGGACGGCGTGGCCGTGTGGGAGGCAGACTCTGTCATTTTTGTGGCCGGTCACAATCTGTTCAAGCAGGCACCTTCGCTGGGTCGCGCTCTTGCCCGGGCTGCGACCGGCGGCGGTCTCGCCGCCGACCTCACGCCCGCCGCTCGCCTCGGCGAAGCCCTGCGATAGTTCGCCTGCCCCCAGAACGGACGCACTCAATGGGTAAACGTCTCCTCGTCGAGGACAACGGCAGCCCGCCCTAGGTCAACCCAAAAGCCGCGGCTGGACAGCAGCCACAGGCTCAACCACCTTGTCATGGGGTGTCTTCATCGTGAGGATCGGTACGCGGAGGTGCCGCAGCGGGATCCGTTGCTGCGGGATCCGCTCGCGGTGCGACCCGGCGCGGGATGATGAAACCGCGTCGCAGTGCGGGGTTCGGACCTAGCCGTCAGGTTGTGAATCGGCCCGGGTTTGATGCCGCTGCTGTTTGAGTCCGGAAGGATGGGCAGCATGCCGAAGGCGGTGCCGGTAATGGTCTGCGCTCCGTCCGGGTCGTCGGCCGCCGGCGAACCACGGAGGTCCAGGGCAGGCAGCGGGGTCGTTCCTGTGCCGGCATCGTAGCGCGGGCGCGCCGGGGTCAGCGCAACCAGAAATCGGTGCGGGCCTTTGGAAGCTAGCCCACGCCATCTACACATGCGGCAAGAAAAACGGGACTGCCGCACGATCAGGTCAAGATGCCACCTATCCATGCGGCAGTCCCGAAATGCGCCCGAAATCGATCGTGACTTGCAGCTTTACACGTTGAATCTAAACTCGACCACGTCGCCGCAGCTACCAACCTCAGCGGACACTGGTCCGCGAGTCGCTGGCCTGATCGCGGGATAACCAGCGGCGAAGCACGTCGATCCACTCGTCGAAGGCGTCGAGGTGCGCATCATGGCTGCCGCCGGAGAGATCGACTCTGACCGTCTCGGACCTGCGCCGGATCAGCTCGTCCTTGTCGGCATCGCTGAACATCCCGTGCTTGGCGAAAATCGCGAGCGTCGGAACCTGCAGAGCTTCCCACTCGTCCCAGCGCGGTTCATGCACAGCCTCGATCGTGCGTTGCATGACCGCGGAGTCGAAACGCGGGACGAGCCCATCATCCGTCGACTGGAGATCCGCCACCCAGGCATCAACGATCGCGTCATCACCGAGGAACTCGCGGGCAGCGGCCTCTCCCCGGAACGGAACCGGCCAGGACGCGAAGTACGCGCCGAGACCAGCAGCCTCGCGCGGATCGTCGCTCCCCGACACATGACCTTCGAGCATCACGAGCCCCTCGACCAGGTCTGGATGCGCTGCTGCTGCGAGAAAAGCAGTGTGGGCTCCCATCGACTGCCCGACGAGCGTCGCTCGACGCCCTGGGGCGAGCTCCTCGATCGCCGCCACGACGTCGCCGACGAAGGCGTCACGGGATAGATCATCGGGAAGCCGCGTGCTCGCACCGTGCCCTCGCTGGTCCACGATCAGGACCCGATGATCCTGCAAGGCTCGCGCCGTGCGCAGCAACTCCCTCGAACTCCCGGCAAGCCCGTGCAGCAGCACGACGACAGGGCCGTCGCCGCCGAGGTCGGTGACGGCGATACAGACGCCTCCGGGGCGCTGCACGACGCAGCTGGTCACGCGACCTGCAGCGGCGCGATCGCCGCGATCTGCTCACCTGCTGCGTCCTCGGCGCGGTCAAGCTCGTAATGGCTCTGCAGGTTGATCCAGAACTCGGCCGAGGTGCCGAAGTACTTCGCGAGCCGCAGCGCCGTGTCTGCGGTGATCCCTCGCTTGCCGTGCACGATCTCGTTGATCCGTCGCGGCGGAACGCCGATGGATACGGCGAGCTTGTTCTGCGTGATGCCGAAGCCCTCGATGAAGTCCTCCATGAGCACCTCGCCCGGGTGGATCGGCTCGATCTTGTCAGTGGTAGTCAACGATCTGCACCTCCTCTGGTCCGGCGGCGGTCCACACGAAGCAGATCCGCCACTGGTCGTTGATCCTGATGCTGTGCTGCCCGGCACGGTCGCCCTTGAGAGCTTCGAGGCGGTTGCCGGGTGGGACACGGAGGTCCTCGATGGACTCCGCGGACCCCACCTGACGAAGCTTGCGCAATGCGACTCGATGGATCCTCGGATCAATCGACCTCACGCGTTCACGACGCCACAGCCGTTCGGTCTCCTTGTCGCCGAACGATCTGATCACGGAACCAGTATATAACGGCGAGCGTCATTAACGCTATACGTTAAACCGGAACTCCACCACGTTCCGTAGCCGAGTAACCTTTGCGGTCAACGTGCCACCACGAAGTCCAGGAGATCAATCGCGGGCGAGGAGGTCAGCCTGAAACGTTACGCTGTCGTACACTGGCGGATCTCCTCTGAACCCTACGCCAGCATCGCATAAGAAGGTCGCCAATTGCGCACCGTTCATGGACAGCACGCCTGATTGAGCGAGAAGTGACTCTGATCCGGACGAGAACCATCCAGTCGTGAATACGAGCAGCACCGTTGCGTCGAAGGGGCGCAGCTCTAAGCCTGCCCATTCATGAATTGCACCCTTGGTGCGCGCCAATTCGACAGAGCCCACTAGCTCTCTAACCACTGCCGTCTGTATCGGTCTTGTCGGATAGTGCTTCGCCTGACCAATTAGCCAGACGTTAGTCCGGGTGTCGATACCGCCGAGTGGCAGGCGAGTATTGAGTCGGCCCTGCAGCGCGAGCTGTCCATAGAAGTCAATCCCACCATCGTCCCGAAGCGGAGATGTACGCGGGTCCCGGCAGCCAAGGAGAGCGAGCACTTGCGTGCAAGCCCGCTCGAACTCAACTGGCCTCAGCTTTCGAAGTTCGGTAAGTACGGCGTCGATATCTGCACGCCGCGCACGCACGTCCTGTTCGCTGGGATCGAGTGACTTGTCGTGAAACGATGCACCCCGAACCCACTCGTACTCGGACCCGTATAGCTCGATATGCCACGTATGGCCCCCAACCTCTGCCGCATCCCGAATTTGGAGGAGACGGGCGCGGACAGCATCCAGATGTGGTTCAACAATCTCCTGCGCATCGTTGATGTTGTCGACCCAAGCAGCCGCTAGCGCGACCTCTGCGATGCGGTCATGCAGCAACGCAGGAGGAGACCGTCGATCGGTGGCCTTTATAAGTCCGTCCGCTAGTGAGCCTGGCTCAATCATCCTCATCGGCGTCGTCGCTCTCTGCGGCCACCTCATTGCTTCGAATGATGCCACGTGCCCGAGCCCGAAGCTTTTCTAGAACCCGGAGTTCCTCAGCCCCAAGGTTTTCGATGGTCTCTGCGCTCATTTCGCTGAGTGACTTCAGGGCCACCTTGACGTTTGGCAACCACTTCGTGGCCCGAGCGTCCGCGTTCGCGATTGCCACAGCCTGCTCGAGGGTCTGATCGTCGTCTGTTAGCGCGAGGAACGCGTCCTCGTTCTCCATGACCTGACGCAACAGACGAATGTCCCCGAAGCTTGTGATCTTGGGATCGGCACCGTCAGTTCCAGCGAGCCAACCGTATAGGAGCTCTCGACTACTAGAGTCCGCGAATGTGTACGTCTTGGTATCCCAACCCAGCCAGTCACGCATCGAGGGTTGCCCCACGACTTCATGGAACACCGGGTACATCTCGGGAGTGACCGCATCCCCGAAGGCTTCGTCCTCTGTCATCTGCGCGAGCGCGGAAAATGCTCGGTGACGCCGGTTAACTTCTTGGACCGAGAGTCCAAGGCGCGACGCGACTTCCCTGGCCGACAGATCGTTGTCATGCAGAAGCTGATAGACCAGACGAGCAGCCTGGTAACCGCCCCACTCCTTCGGCCCCCCTACATGCCTAATGCCCATGATCGCCAAAAGATCGTCAGGCGAGGCATCTTCCGCGATGAGCACGGGAACCTTATCAAAGACTTCGACCACGGTCGCGGGCAGGTCAACGCCGCCCGCGTTATCGCGCTGCAAGAGCTTTAGCGCTGCAGTTCGCCGGTTGCCTTCGACTGCGACATACGTTTGAGTCTCAGCGTCGGGCACATCGATAGCTCGGACGACTATCCTTTCGACCGGAACGAATCCGTTCTCCGAAATCGACAGCTTGAGCTCCCCCACGCCGTCGTCCTGGATCCGGGCAAGTGCCAGCGCCTGCACCTTGTCTTCAGCAAAGCGCTTCTCAGCCACCTCGGCGGTCGAACTAGGCTTCTTGAACCGAAAGTTGTTTGGATCCAGCACAATGTCGTCGAGCGCGAGCGTAGTAGCAGAGTAGGACACCATGAGCAGAGCCTACCGGCAATGCCTTCCGAACTTTCTTCCTTCGCCGGCGGTTCAAAATGTTGCGCCACAGGGACGCGCGGCCGCTAAGATCGCGCAAGCACGCTCCAGAGGTTAGAGCGCAAACCGAAATTCCACCACGTTCCGTAGCCGAATAACCTTTGACGAGCGCCGTCCGAATCTCAAGCCACACGCCAGCCTTTGCCCCTCTGGTTCGCCGCGGCAGCACGCGATTTCACCACACCCGGCGCAGCATAGACACCTACGAGGATGATGACGAGAAGGAAGAACCCTTACCCGATCATTGGTTAGAACGTATGCACATTGGGGCCGCTCGGCGATCAGCGAAGATCCGCCACGCGTTTCGCCAGATCAGTGCGCAGCGTGGAACTATTTGCGATAGCGACAATTGCAGCCTTTTGGTATCGGTCGACATTGGAAAAGCCAAGCGCATTGGAAACTCGGGATCTAAAAGCAGAGTCGCGGACGGGGGCAGCCGCGACCAGGCCGTCAAAATCGGCCTTCCGGTGAAGATCTCTCAGTTCAGCCACCGTATGGCGATCCGACTGTGACTTCCACCTGCGGTCCGCTGAGGTCCTTCGGGACTCCGGCCAGCACGGTCCTCATGACTTGATCTCTTGCCAATTTCGCAGCGAGACTCTCCAGAATCCCGTTCGCCCCAAGCGCCTGAATCCCAGCATCAGTAGCTCTGCGGAGGAGCTCACCGGGATCTTCACCCGAGACCTTCGCTTGGTTATGCGCGACTTCGGCCAGGACATCTTGCAGATAATAGAGACTCTCGATCTCGCTCACTGACAAAACGTAGACACCCTTCGCGGCGAGAGCGTCGCGCTCCTCTTGCGATCGGCCGTCACCATCTACGATTCCAGCCGCGTGCACCCAATGATGCGCGTCACTACTATTCAAGCCCGCGGCATTGCGAATGACAGCCTCGCAACCACCGCTGGGGGCAATGGTCCACTCAGGGAAGAGCGTCCCATATAACGATGCGTCCAAACTGCCCTCCATCCCTTCGACAAAAAGGATCCGCTTACGCCCGCCGAGGATCGCGCGCCGAGCCGACTCGGGTATCTCGTCCCGCGACGTCATCTCCTGCAGGTCCCAACTCACGGGACTGTTACCGCTCCACGTGACGCCGAGGGAGACGTAGACCTTCCCTGGGCGCGCTCCCATCTCTCCAGCGAGGTCAAGATCGTGCGTGAAGATTATGAACGCGCAATCGGAGCGAGCGTCGATCAGCGCCTCGATGAGCCGTGCAGAGATGGACCTATGCAAGTGCCGCTCGGGCTCATCGAGCATGATGACCGAACCGGGAGCCGCCACGAGCACTTCGGCCGCGAGCAGGAGGGCGCTGCGTTCACCGTCGGACATCTGAACGATCGGGTACTCGACACCGAGGGCTCGATGTTTCGCGGAGAACGTTTGCTTCTCTGTGAGCTGGATGGAGACGAGGATGCCGGAACGTTCCAAGACCGAGTTGAGGACATCGGAGACTCGCGTGCCGAGCGCATCGACATCGGAACGCGTCGGCAAACTCTCGCCATAAAGCAAGTCGCTTGCCCTACGGTTCTCAGAACCGATCTTGCCGAGGAGGTCGAACATCGCGATATCGCCGCGTTGAGCGTCAGCATGGTCCAAGAACCGCGAGTCAGCCGACCGATCCCAATGCTCCATGCTCGAAAATGACGACTCTCGCTGCGCCGGGCTTATGCTCGGACCCGAGCTCTGGATCCAAACCCGTCTCTGGGCGAGTACTCGGCGAAGCCGGTTCTTCTCAGTCCGTTCTGCGATCCAGGTCGCCAGCGCGGATTTGCCTGCACCATTCGCCCCCACGACTGTGATGGCTTCGCCCGGACGGGCGTCTAGATTCAGGACGTTTCCGTCCGAGATCGGGACCTGCCACGTATACGACGTTGGACTGCGGTTCAAGTCACTCATATGGTTGCCTCACTACGCGAGCAGAAGTCCTAGGGTGGACAGCGGTGCCCGATCTCTCCCTGTCTACAGCAGGCACACTATGGCCCTCGTAGACTATGCACTCAATCCTCTAAGATATCGCGACGA
Source organism: Kocuria sp. WRN011 (assembly GCF_002295155.1). Lineage (NCBI taxonomy): Bacteria > Bacillati > Actinomycetota > Actinomycetes > Micrococcales > Micrococcaceae > Kocuria > Kocuria sp. WRN011. Next base: position 224,545 of record NZ_NSGI01000001.1, on the reverse strand, counting down.
ACTCGGAAAACACCGTCAAGGTCACCGTGCACTGCCCATCCTGCCAAAGCAACCAACGCATAGATCTGCAGCATGGCGGGAGTCGAAGCATCGGGGCGGTGAGCGGATCGGCAACCACAAGCCTTCCACTCGCCTGAGCAGGTGCGCCGCGCGATGTGGCTGATCGACACCACCGGCATGCATCGGAGCCATTGCTCAAGTATCTCAGGTGGTTGCCGCCACCGTGGTTCTCAGCACCTGGGCAGTTCCGTGAAACGCCAGCCAGATGCTAGACGGCGAAACGAAAACTCACCACATTCCGTAGCCGAATAACCTTAAGCCTGCCGTGCCCGATCGTGCCCCCAAGGACCTATTCCGCCGCTGACCAGAGACCGCCAGAGCGGCCAATATCGCAATACGTCCAGCTATACATGGGAGGCTGTTGGACCAGCGTGTTTCTGCTGGGCAAGGTCCCGGCCGTGTGCCAATTCCCAATCATCCAATCCACTCACCACGGCAATCTGGGTACGCACTGTGGCTTGTGGTTCGGCACACTCCATAGGATTACCCCCCGCGTATGGGATCAGTCGTCAGCGCGCTTCCCGGCTCCATCCGACTCAGCGCTGAGAGCAATGCCATATGCGTCGCAGTCGCCACCTGATGCAGGTCGAGCGGGAAATCACCGGGTACTCGTCTGTCTCCAGAAATCGTTAACAGCAGGCGAGGCCAGAAATACCCGTGCGCTATACCGCTGTAGGTGTTCCACAGCCACGTGACGTGGTCTTTAAGGATGTCGTGTCCTAGCTCTTCCCCCATTCCGGCGAGCTCCAGCGCTTCGAACATGACTGCACTCATGCCCTCGACGATTCGGCCATCCCCCGGAGGGTTACCTTTCGGCCACAATTCCCTGCGATGCTTCCCAAGCGTCTCCACCAGATCCTGCGGCGCAGCAAACGCCTGCATGCCTTCAAAATTGGCGAACTGTTCCAAGCCCTGCCTGCCGCTCTCGGTATCGCGTGCGACGACCTTATGCGCACGTTCGGCACGCTCATCCGGATCGGTGGGCAACAGTACGAAGAGGGTTCGAGCCGAACCTACCAACGCTGCACGCAACAAGGTCTGAAGTACAACCGGTGACGTTGGCACTTGGTTTTGGATTATGTAGCTGATCTGGTTCAGACAGGAATATGCGGTCTCCAAACCCACTGCAACCACACCGGTAATGTCGACGGGACCGTGCGGCATCGCTTCATGCAGCCAAGCGAGCTCGGAGGCCTCAGAGTCATTTCGAGCTTCGAGGAACTCATTCCAGTAATCTTCGACCGGACCGTCTATCACTTGCAGGGCGCGGTTGAGCATCTCGGCGACCTCCGGGTCGTCCAAACCAAGACCAATCATGGCTCAATCGTCTCACTAGAAGAGGACTGATTTCAGACACGCCACTCACACCATGGGAGGCTTTGCCGCTCCAGATGACCGCGCGGCAGCAGGATTAGCACCAGTAAGGTACGTCTTCTGCCCTGAGCAGCTTCGCGCATTATCCGCAACACCAATCGAGCGCTAACAAGTCGGGGCTACTGGACGAAACAGGTCACACATTAGGCACAGCTCCTGTTCGTGGAGCAGTCTTGTCAGAAGTTAGAGCGAAAATCTAAACTCCACCACGTCGCCACACATACCAACCTCTGGGACCGACAGCCCAAAGGACTACTTTCGTTTTCTGCAACTAGTTGCTATCTTGGCACCATGAAGGACGCCGAACCGAGCGAGCACCAGAACGTCACTGCCATCGAAGCACAGCGCCTGCTTGACTCAATGCCGCCGAGACCTCGGCGAGTTTTCAGCGCCGGTGACCATCTGAGCGCGATTGCCACGATCGCGCTGTCATTCGCGTCCGGGCTTCTCGCGCTGAGCGGATTTCCCTGGTGGGCCATCCCACTCACCTTAGGCGCAATCGTCACGTCAAACGTCTGGATCTCCAAGCGACTGAGCCAGCCGAACGAGCCCAGGCTAAAGGGGACCATCATCTCCGCAGCATTCGCCGTCTGGCTCCTGATCCCCGTCTGGCGGGGCCTCGTGCATGGCGAGACGATTCCGTTCCCTGAAGCGTTCATCTTCGCGGGCTTGGCCCCTGCGGCATGGCTGGTGTTCTATGTCGTGCTTCTGATCCGCCGCTGACATGTCGTATGCAGAAATCGATGCACACCTGGTCGCACCCAAGCGATTCGTCACGCTGTCGTACCTGAGTCAGGTCGAACAAGCGGACTTCCCTGCTCTGCAAGATACAACGGGCTTGTCGATGCCCGACCTTTCCAAGATCCTCCGAGACCTGGAGGATCGCGGCCTGGTGGAGATCTCCAAGGAGCGTAAGAACCGGTACGGGACAACGCTGGTTCAGCTGACGCCAGACGGCAGACGCACGTTCCTGAACCTCGTGGCGACCCTCAACCGCATTGCCGGCAACTAAACGGACTGGCCGCGCAACCTTCGAAGACCGGAGCACCATGACCCCGAAGTACACTCGAGTCGCCGGCGGGAGCTTCACTCCCCTGGAAAACAGACTGCTGGCCATTCTCTGCAGCGGCACAGGCACCGCATCTTCAATCGCACGGTCCCAGCTCACAGAAGCCACCTGGGGTGGCTACGAGCACGACGACTGCGCTTGCTTCCTCATCTCCGTCACACCCGCTGCCAATGCTCAAGGCATCATGCATGACGGTGGCCCCTTCAGCTTCGCCGAAGTATCCGATGGAGAAACAACGCTCGGACTACTCGAGCTCTGGGTCGTCGATGAACGCCTGCACTCCGTCAACTACATGCCCTTCGGCGATGACCATGTCGAACTACCATCGCCAGAGAACTACACGATCACACTGATCGAGAACGAGTGACGCTCCTCAACAACCCCAGCGCCAGAGGTTAAAGCGCAAAACGAAATTCGACCGCATTCCGGCACATACCAACCTGTGGGTTCGACAGGTCTGCCTGGGACTGCAGAGAGGTCATCCGGCATCTGGGCAACGGCCGAGTGCACCGACACGACCTTCGGAGCGCGGCCACGGGGACAGTGTCATCGATGCCGGACCGGGTCGGTTCTGGGGACGACGAGCCCGGCGTCATAGGCGGCGATGACGAGTTGAGCGCGGTCGCGGGCTGAGGTCTTGCTCAGCAGGCGCGACATGTGGTGCTTGACGGTCTTCACCGCGAGGTGGAGACGGCCGGCGATCTCGTCGTTGGACAGCCCTTGTGCGACGAGGCCGAGCACTTCGGTCTCGCGCTCGGTGAGACCGAAGGTTCCCAGCTGTCCAGGGTTGGTCTGTCTCGGTTCGGTGTCGAGGTAGCTCTCGATGAGACGAGTGAGGATGCTCGGTGCGAACAGGGACTCTGCATCGTGGGTGCGCTTGATCGCATCGATAAGCTCAGTCGGCCGAGCGTCTTTGAGGAGGAATCCACTGGCCCCGTTGCGCAGTGCCTGGTGGACGTACTCGTCGAGCGCGAACATGCTCAGGACGATGACACGTGTGTGACCGAGTTCTGGAACTGAACAGATGCGCCGGGTCGCGTCCAGTCCGTCCAAGCGAGGCATCCGCACATCCATGAGGACCACGTCCGGCCGAGTCGTTCCGACGACCTCGAGCGCCTCCACGCCGTCGGATGCCTGCCCGACGACGCGGAGCCGAGGATCGGAAGCGATCACAGCGGCGAGGCTCTCGCGCAGCAGGCTGTGGTCGTCGACGAGGACAACCGTGATGACTTTCGACTGCTCGTCCACGCCCGTCATCGGTCCACCTCGAAGACGGCCCTCAGTTCATAGCCCGTCCCGGTGCAGTGCGGACCGGCATGCAACGTACCGCCCAGCGATTCGACCCGTTCACGGAGCCCGAGGAGCCCGTGGCCGGAACCGGGTTGCGCACGCCACGCCGGAGTGGGCCCTGCGTCTTGGACGCTCACGGTCACGGTCTCATCGTGGTCGAGTTCAATAGCGACGTTCGTCGGGCCGGCGTGGCGTGCGGAATTGGCCAGTCCTTCCCGGATGAGAGCCACTATCGCGCCGTGAAGACTGATCGGGATGTCGCCGAGGTCTCCATGTCTGATGCCGACAGTGAGGCCGGCGGATTGTGCCTGCGCGATGATCTCCGGCAACGCAGTGAGGTTCTCCGTAGGCTGCAGGGTGGCGCTCTCCTCGGGGGCCCGGAGCGCCTGGATGGTTCGGCGCAGTCCACTGGTCGCTTCGCGGCTGGTCGCCTCGATGTCGCTGAGCGCCTTCACGAGGACCTGCTCGCATTCAGTGAGCGTACTCTCGCCGTCCTGCTGCGCGAGATGGAGAGTACTCGAGGAGCGAACGGTGATCATGCCTAGTCCGTGGGAGACGAGGTCGTGCACTTCTCGTGCGACGCGGAGGCGTTCAGCCAGCAGGAGGGCGGAGGTCTCGAGGTCGTCCACCTCGAGGGCCAGGCGCTTTCTCTCGGCCCGCATCTCGGCCAAGAGCCAGAGAGTCCCTCCGAGCGCTACGACGAGGAACGCAACGATCGTCATGAGCGGATCCAGCCCGAATACCACCACTGCGAGCGCGACCAGCACCGCAGCGGTTGCCATGCCCACGATGAGTCGCCTCGAGACCTTTCGAGAGGGTGGCGTTGGCATGCCCTGAGTCTATTGAACTCCTCTGCGTCGGGCATCGGACCACGGTCCTACGGCCCCTGGTCCGTGACCAGGTCGAAGTCCAGGCCGGGGGCCGATGACGTGCACGTGACTCACCTCGTTCACTGGAGCGATGCAGAAGAAGATCGTCGCGTCGTCGCTCGTCGCACTGTTCGCCCTCTTGGGGTTCATGGCGGTGGTGCTCACGGACTTCCATGACCGGGCTTGGCCGCAGTCCGCGGGGGTCGAGTCGGAACTCACCCTGGATTTCTCGCACGCGTCAGTGGACCCTTTGGACACCGTTGACGTCCTCGTCACGTTGGGAGATGACTACGGACTGGGGCTGTTCAAAGCAGCTCCTGATCTCGGCGACACGGGCAAGGACGTCTTCGTCGCCTTGAACGGGCAGCAGGGTCACAGCGTCCAATGGTTCGGTGGGCAGCCCGCTTCCATCGTGCTCGGGCCAGACCGCCTGATCCACTCGTCCCCTGACGGGACGTACTACGTGCAGGACTCTTCCCGCCTTGATGAAGCTGTCGACCAGCTCCAGCAGCGCAATGTCGGTGTGGTGCGCACAGACGCATCTGTGCTCGATACGGTGCGCCAGCTTGCCTCGGAGAGCGGATTCTTCGCACCTGTGCTGGCCGCAACTCTGCTCATGGCTGCGTTGTCCGTGTTCTGGCTCGCGTCACAGGCCCGGTCCAGGGCGCTGAGAGTCCTCGCAGGCGGCAGCCCTTGGCGCATCCAGGCGCAGGACGTGGGAGGTTTCCTCCTGCTACTCACGGCCTGCGCAGTGCTGGTCGCGGTCGTGTCCTGCGCTCTGGTTGGGACGCTGCGCGGCTGGGCCTACGTTCCCGTCTTCGCCGGGGGTCTGCTGGTGTTCGAGGGCGCCGCTGGGCTGATCTGCGCCGCGGTCATCCTCGTCGTGTCGTGCCTCGCCTGGCCGAGCGCGGACCTGTTCGCGACTCGAAGGCCGGCGGTCGGAGCACTGAAGGGACCGGCCCGGGTGGTGCAAGCGTCTACATTGCTCGCACTGATCGTCTGCGCAGGCCCTGCCTGGACGGCTTCCCAGGACGCTGGGCTCACCGCACGGCAGCTGGCGACGTGGAACGAGCTCTCGGACCAGGCCGCGTTGACCTTCGCACTGGGCGAAGAGTACTTCGACCCGATCGCCCCGGACTTCGCTCGCATGGTCACCTCGGCCGAGGACGATGGAGCTGCAGCCATGTCCTTCACGATCACTGCCGAAGACTGGGACGCCGACCTCGGCCCTTACTCCGCGATCTCCATCGTGACCCCGAACTGGCTTGAACTCGTGGGCAGTGCAGCTGATCCCGCTGTCCTCGAGGACGCCGACTCTCCGGCAACCGTGCGCATGCTCGAGCGGGAGTTCGGTGCTCAGTTCGATCTGTGGCGCGAGGGAACCGACACCGACTCCGCCGATGTGATCGCTGCCCTCGCGCTCCGAGTTCCCACGCCAGGGGTCACGTACCCGGTCACGTCCGGGGCCTCAGGTCAGTTGTCCTTCCGCGAGGACGTGCTTCTGCTCGTCGCTCCCAGCATCGACACAGTGTTCAACGACAGCAACATCATCAGCCTCGCCTCCTCGGGCAACGTCGTATTCACCGGGGTCGGACCCACGCAGCAGCGACTCGAAGACGCCGGGCTCGACGGCAGCGGGCTGGAAGGGCAGGGCATCCCAGGGACCATCTATCCGCTGTATGCCGCGGAACAGGGCATCCTCCAGGCCCAGTACGCGGCGTATCTCGCGCGTGTCCTCATCGTCTCCGTCGCTGCGCTGGCCGTCGCCTTCCTCGTCGCCACAGGCGTGAACGCCACGATCGCAGCCCTCCTCAACGCCCGACGCGACTTCCCGATGCGCCTGAGCGGTGCGACCTGGGAGCGCTCCGCGCGGTTGCGAGCGCTGAACGACTTGACCGTCGGCGGCCTGCTGCTCGGCATCGTCCTGGCATTCCACCTCAGCAACCCCGCAGCCTTCGTGGCGACAGCCGTGACGGGCGTCCTGGGACTCGCAACTCTGTACTGCAGCCACGGCGCGGCCGCAGCGGCTGTTTTCTCCCGCGTCACCCACCGCAAGCTCTGACGAAAGGACAACCATGATCATCGAAGCGCACGACGTGGGCGTCACCATCGGCCGCCGCCAGATCATCCACGGGGAATCCGTCCGATGCGTGCCGGGCGAGATGACCGCCTTGATCGGCCCCTCGGGTTCGGGCAAGACGACCCTTCTGCACACGCTCGGACTTCTGTTGCCTCCCACAGCGGGGCACGTGACCGCAGACGGCGTCGCCGTCTCCTCCTCCTGCACACGCAGAGCCTTCTGGCGCGACCATGCGGCATTCGTCCTGCAGGACTACGGGATCATCGACGACGAGCCCGTTGCATTCAACGTCGCGATGCGCAAGACCCGCAACGGCGCTGACCGAACGCTCCGAGCAGCTCTGGAGCACGTCGGCCTTTCGGACCGGGAGGGTGAGCTGGCGAGCCATCTCTCCGGCGGCGAGAAGCAGCGTCTGGCCCTGGCTCGCGCCGTCTATCGCGACGCGAGCGTCCTGTTCGTCGACGAACCGACTGCATCGCTCGACACTGACAACCGCCAGCTGGTCGTGGATCTGTTCGCCGACTTCGCACGCCGTGGGGCGACGGTCATCGTCTCCACCCATGACGACGAGATGATCGCGGCCTGCGACCACCGGCACCGAATGAACGCCCCGGCAGCGGTCGCTGCCACCCACTGAGGAGGAGAAGAAGGAATGTCTGAGAAGTTCATGCGCCGCAAGGCCCGCACCGGCCTCATCGTTGCCGTTGTCGCCTCGGTCGCCGGTGTGCTGACCGCTGGGGCCCTCGTCCTGGGAGGAGTCCTGCCCGTGGCAGGCGGCGTCACGCACCCTCCGTGCGAGCAGCTCCCGACCGCGGCGGAGGCACATCGAGCCCTGGACGGCAACCCCGAGCTCGCGGAGGAACTGCACCAAGCGGGCCCAGGGGTCACCGTGACCGTCGATTCGCCCGGATGCGAGAACGCGGACCAGGCTCTGATCGACGTCACCTACTCGAGCAACGACGAGCGCGACCGCATCGACGAGGTACTCACCGAAGGCAACGGCTTCGGTGTCCCGGTGTACGTCCACGAAGCATGACAAGACCGCTATTCAGCCGAAGAAGATCGATCCCCGTCGAGCTCCGAGTTTCGAGTCAGAGCGAGATTTGAGTCAGCGCTCCCACCGAGAGTACGCCCGCTGCACGACTCGAAACCGCCTCAGAACAGGCCATCCGAGGCCGCTTGCCGGCGACGCTCGCACACCCGCAGAAATGAGAACCAGCCCCTGCGGAAGCTCCGCAGGGGCCGATCAAAAGCGCAGGTCAGCGCAATGAGCGCTGGGCAACTCATGGTAGACCGGAACTCACCCATCGAGCCCAACCGGAGGGTCGAGAAGATAAAGCACCTGGTCAGAGGCGATTTCTAAACGTTGAAGCGGAACTCCACCGCATTCCGGCACATACCAACCTTTGGTTGCGTGTCTGGCTGGCATCGCCTCGGCCCCCACCTCGCCCCTTCCGGAGACGCAGAAGGTGGGGCAGCGGGGGCACGCGACCCGATCTCGCGTCCGCCTCTGTCGGCAGCCCCTGATAGGACATAATGACAGGTGACTGCGACCCACAGGGAGGTGACTTGGTGCTGCCTGCACTTGACGAGCAGACGGGCCTGCTTCCGCTGGGCCGATTCGGCGCGTCGTTGGAAGAGATCAAATCCCACTACGTTGACGATCCCCGGTTCGCGAAGTCGGCGACCCGCGCCGAGATCTGGCAGCACTTCGAGTCCGCTACCGACGGCATCCGCTCTGTCATCCCCGTGGTGTGCGTATGGGTGGGTGGCAGCTTCCTTACCGACAAGATCGATCCTGACGACATCGACCTCGTCTACTGGGGCGAAGACGTGCTCGTTGACCAGGTGACCGACCCCAAGGATCGGTACATCCTGCAGATGTTCGGGATGAACCAGGTCCGACCAGCGACGGGCCTGCGCGTTGATACTCGATACTGCCTATGGCACGTGTTCCCCGAGGCGGACCGCGCCCACTCAGTCGAGCACCAGTCATATGCGTTGAATCGTGGCTACTGGGATGACTTCTGGATGCGCAAGCGCAACGGCGCGAAGGAAGATCCTCCGCAACGGCCGGATGCCCTACCGCAGCGCGGCTACTTCGAAGTGACTCTGGACGGTTTCCATGGCGTTTGACTGGGAGCAGTTCAAGGCCAACGTCCAAGGCGAAGCTGAGTGGCAGGACGCAGATGATCTTGCGCGCATGAGCATCGAGACTCTGCGCGCTGAGCACGGCTTGCTGCGGCGCGACGCTTCTTCAGGGTCTCTGCGCCTGACTGGGCCAGGAATCACGATCCACTCGGGAGCGATCGACGGGATTGCTGACACGCTTCGCAATTTTCAGCGCCTGGTGCTTGCGACAGGCCTCGCGGTGAAGGGGCACAAGTCGTTGCGTGGGCAACCGCCCGCCGACGTCGTCTCGAAGACCCGACTGAACCTCAATGGTTCACCACTGCCGGGAAGCCTCATCCTGCAGATCGTGCCGACGACTTCGCCAGCGGACGAGATCTCACCCGATGGCCAAGTCGGGCTGTTCGGAGACGACAATGCAGAGCCCCAGTTGATCGACACCGCCATGAAGCGAGCACTGGGACTGCTCGAGGACGGACGTCGTCTCGGCCCAGATGCCGACACCAGTGACTTCTTGGCGCGCATCCGCGAGTACGGACCGCGCGTCGCCACGACGTTGCGCGACTTCTCGACAGGTCTGGTGAAATCAGGGTTCGAGCCTGATCTCACTTGGTCCCAGCCTCGCCAGGCGCGCCTGCGCACGCGCCTCTCCACGGCTGAACTCGCTCACATTGGAGAGCTCATCGCTTCTCGGGAACTCGAGCTCGAGCCGACCACCATCCGCGGCATCTTGCGGACTGTCAGCGAGATCAGCGCTTGGCAGCTGGAGATCGAGGACGGCGAGATCGTCAAGATCGACGCGAAGAAGATCCCTGCGGCGAACACTGCAACGCTGCGCACCGGCATGTCAGTTTCAGTCGATGTGTCAGTCACGGAAGAAACCGGCCCTGCCGGCGAAGTTAAGCCCAAGTACACGGCGACGTCGTTCACAGTGCTGAGCAACCCGTAAGGCCGAGTCGTTACACCACATCTAGTCCAACGGCTGGATCCGGAGGTTGGTCCGCGGCGGCAAATCCCAGCCGTGACGCGCATGAATTTCCCTAACCAACTCTTCCGCGTTGACCTGGAGCTTGGCAAGTGCAGCCGCGTCGTGGCCGACTGATCGTAAATGGCGCAGGTTGCTGCTCAGCGCGTGCGCCCAACTCATCAGCGGGTCGAGGTTCGCCACCCGCCGCTCAACGGTGTCGCCGGGCTTGGCGGCCTCAATCACCTGGCGGCCGATGGTCGCGCCCAGCGTGCGCTCGGCCTCCAGCCACGAGTCGATACCATCCCAGCCGTCGAGCTGGTCGACGAGCGCGATCGACGTGATGCGCAGGTTGGCGAGCCGCTCCCCCACCGGCTCGGCCGTCGGATCGAACCCGATTAGGCGCTGCACGGCTTCCTGCACCGCGAACCAGCGTGCGTCCTCGGCCGCCTTGCGCGACTCGGCGAGTGCCTCGTTCGCGCGCTTGTTCGCTTGGTAAGTGCCGACGCCGGCGATCAGCAGCGACAGGGCCGAGATCACCAGCGCGAGGACATCCATGGCTCGATCCTGCCACTACAAGAAGCAGTTCCTGAAGCACTTCCGGCTATTGCTTGCCCGAGGCGCGTCAGCCGACTAACCCGCGCTCACTACGATGCTCCGCGCGGCGACCAATCCCTACAGCGCGAATCTCCACTCCACCGATTTCCGGTACATACCACCCTCTTGAGGTGTGCAGTGAAGCGCTCGGCCCCGCGTCCGGGACCGACAGCTTGCGTTCGACGTCAACGATAGGTCTCGTGCAACGCCTCCTCGATCTGAGACGGAGTCGGTGCACCGGCGTACCCGCGCTCAGTCGCGTAGACCCGGCACGCGAGCGAGCGAACCGGTTGCGTCGGAAACAGGTCGACGCCGTCGACGAGGATCGTGGGCGAGCCTCCGAATCGGGTGTTCGCCGCTTCGGTCTCGGTGTGGATCGTTACCAGCTCGATGGGCACTTCCGCGAGCTCGGCGGCATCCAGCGCGGCGCGCGCGTTTGCTTCGGCGATGGCCGTGTTCGGGCAGTCGACGATGTGCAGCAGTTCGACCTTCATACGATCTGCTCCTTCCGGGTCCGGGCCGCGCGCAAGCCATTGAGGATCACGATGACCTCCGCGATCTCGTGCACGAGCACCACGGCAGCGAGTCCCAGGACGCCGAAGAGGGCGAGCGGGAGCAGGGCGATGATGATCAGCAGCGACAGGATGATGTTCTGGTTGATGATGTGCCGTCCGCGCCGGGCATGGTCGAACGCGCGCGGCAGCAGCCGCAGGTCGTGCCCGGTGAACGCGACATCGGCCGACTCGATCGCGGCATCCGACCCGGTCGCGCCCATCGCGATCCCGATGTCCGCGGCGGCGAGGGCGGGGGCGTCGTTGATGCCGTCGCCGATCATCGCCACCGAACCATGCTGGCCGAGCTCAGCGATCGCAGCGGCCTTGTCCTCGGGGCGCAGCTCGGCGCGCACGTCCTCGATCCCGGCCTGCGCCGCGAGAGCGCGGGCGGTGCGGGCGTTGTCGCCGGTGAGCATCGTGACCCCGATGCACTGCGCGGCGAGCGTGCGGACGACCTCCGGGACCTCCAGGCGCAACTCGTCGCGGACGCCGATCGCAGCGACCGGCTCGCCGTCGCGGTGCACGATGACGACCGTCATGCCCTGCTCCTCCAGCCCTGCGACCCGGTCGCCGAGCGTCCCGGCGTCCAGCCAGCGGGGGCTGCCGACCGTGATCCGCGCGCCGTCGAGCTTGCCCTCGATGCCGTGCCCGGCCTGCTCGGTCACGTCCTCGGCTACTGAGGCCCCCGGCGCGGCGGCGGTGATCGCGGCCGCGAGCGGGTGGGTGCTGTGTTGCTCCAGCGCGGCCGCCCACGCCAGCGCCTGCGCCTCGGTGGTCCCGTCGGCGGTGAGAACGGCGTTGACGACGGGCTCGTTTCGGGTGAGGGTGCCGGTCTTGTCGACGGCGACGTGGCGGATCACGCCGAAGCGCTCGAACGCGGCACCGGACTTGATGATCACGCCGAACTTGCTCGCCGAGCCGATCGCGGCGACCACGGTCAGCGGCACGGAGATCGCCAGCGCGCACGGCGACGCCGCCACGAGGACGACCAGGGCGCGAGTGACCCACAGCTCGGGGTCGCCGAACAGCGAACCGATCAGCGCCACCAGGACGGCGAGGACGAGCACACCAGGGACGAGGGGTCGGGCGATGCGGTCGGCGAGGCGGGCGCGGTCTCCCTTCTCGGCCTGCGCCTGCTCAACGAGCTCCACGATCGTGGTCAGCGAGTTGTCGGTGCCCGCCGCGGTCGTCTCGACTTCCAGCGCGCCGGCGGAGTTGATTGCACCGGCCGAGACTGCATCTCCCAGCTCGACCTCGACCGGGATCGACTCTCCAGTGATCGCAGACGTATCCAAACTCGAACGACCCGTGACCACGACGCCGTCGGTCGCGATCCGTTCGCCCGGCCGCACCAGCATCAGCTGGCCCACCTGGAGGTCTTTCGCGGCGACCTCGACCGACGCGCCGTCGCGGCGGATGGTCGCTGTCTCAGGGACGAGCTTGAGCAGCGCCCGGAGCCCGCCGCGGGCGCGGTCCATCGCCTTGTCCTCCAGCGCCTCAGCGATCGAGTACAGGAACGCCAGGGCCGCGGCCTCCTCGACGTAGCCGAGGATCACCGCGCCAATGGCGCTGATCGTCATCAGCAGGCTGATGCCGAGCTTGCGCTTGAACAGTTTGCGGATCGCGCCCGGGGTGAACGTCGACGCTCCCAGCAGCAGACCGAGCCAGAACAGCACCAGCGCCAGAATCTCGAGCCCGGACCACTCCAGGACGAGACCGGTCAGGAAAGCGACGCCGGAGAGGACCGGGACCATGATCCCGCGGTCCCGCCACCAGGGTCGCTCCTGCACCTCCTCAACTGCTTCGCCGACCGTGGTCTCGGGCTCGTCGCAGCCGCACGCCGCGCTCATGCGCCTGCCCCCGTCCCGCAGCAGCCCGGCACCGGGCACTGGTCATCAACGCATGGCGCGTGCTCGTCGACGGCCAGCGTCACATCCACGAGCGCCGTGAGCGCCGCAGCAAGGTGCGGGTCGGCGATCTCGTAGCGCGTCTGCCGTCCCTCGGGCTCGGCGGCCACGATGCCACAGTCGCGCAGACAGGTCAGGTGGTTCGACACGTTCGACCGGGTCAGCTCCAGCTCGCGCGACAGCACCGCCGGATAGCTCGGGCCGTCGAGCAGGGTCATCAGGATCCGGGATCGCGTCGGGTCCGCCATGGCTCGGCCGAGCCGGTGCATGACGTCGAGGCGTGAAGTAATGGTCAGCATGCACTGAACTATACAGTGACTGCTGACCTATTTTGGTCATCGCATCGGCAGGTCAGACCACTCAATCGACGCCAGAGGTTATACGGCGAAACGAAATTCCACAACATCCCCATCAGCCATCACATAATCCTTACCCTCAATACGCACCTTGCCCGCAGCCTTGGCATCAGCCATGGAGCCTGCGGCAACCAGGTCGTCGAAGGACACGACTTCGGCCTTGATGAAGCCGCGCTCGAAGTCCGTGTGGATCACCCCGGCAGCCTTGGGTGCGGTGTCGCCCTTGTTGATGGTCCAGGCGCGGGATTCCTTGGGGCCGGCGGTGAGGTAAGTCTGCAAACCCAGAGTCTGGAAACCGGTGCGGGCCAACTTGTCCAGGCCGGATTCTTCCTGGCCGGACATTTCCAGCATCTCGCGCGCTTCCTCATCGGAGAGCTCCACCAGGTCGGACTCGAGCTTCGCGTCCAGGAACACAGCCTGCGCCGGTGCGACCAGATCAGACAGCTCCTGCTGCTTTTCCGGCGAGTCCAGCACTCCCTCATCAGCATTGAACACGTAGATGAACGGCTTGGCGGTCAGCAGGTTCAGCTCACGCAACTGATCGAGCTCGAGCTTCTCGGGACCGGCGGCCTCGAAAATCGTGCGGCCTTCCTCGAGCACCTTCTGCGCGGCCTGGTAGGCGGCCAGCTGCTCGGGCGAGCCCTTCTTGATCTTGACCTGCTTTTCGAGGCGCGGGATCGCGTTCTCCATGGTCTGCAGGTCCGCCAGCACCAGCTCGGTGTTGATGGTCTCCATGTCGGAGGCGGGATCGATCTTGCCGTCCACGTGGATCACGTCCGGGTCGTCGAACGCGCGCACCACCTGGGCGATCGCGTGCGCCTCACGGATGTTGGCCAAGAACTGGTTGCCCAGGCCCTCACCCTCGGACGCGCCCTTCACGATGCCCGCGATGTCCACGAAGGACACGGTCGCGGGCAGAATGCGCTCCGAGCCGAAGATCTCGGCGAGCGCGTTCAAGCGCGGGTCCGGCAGGTTCACCACACCAATGTTCGGCTCAATGGTCGCGAACGGATAGTTCGCGGCGAGCACCGTGTTCCGCGTGAGCGCGTTGAACAGCGTTGATTTACCGACGTTGGGAAGACCGACAATTCCAATAGTAAGAGCCACGGTAGGACAGTCTACCGCCGCCCACAGACACTCGCAGACCACCGGGCACACGTGAATACTGGGTCATAACGACGCCGCTCCAAGCCTTGGCTGCGCCGCCCACCAATTGTCTGGAGGCACCTCGTGAACTTGGCAGAACTCATCACCGGAGTGACCCGTACCGTAACGACCCAGGGGTCCCATCACACCGTGCAACTGGAGCACGTCTATGAAGCTTCCCCAGTGGAAATTTGGGACGCCATTACCCAGCCGCAGCGCCTCGAAAAATGGTTCGAGCCCACCGAGGGCGAACTCATCGAAGGCGGCCGCTACCAACTGACCGAGAGCGGCACCGAAGGCACCATCCAACGCTGCGACCGCCCACGATCGGTGAACATCACCTGGGAGTACGAAGGCGACGAAAGCGCCGTTCAGGTCACCCTGCAACCACTGGAGGGCGGCACCCACCTGACCATTCGCCACACCATGGAAGAAAACGACCACTGGCGCACCTACGGACCCGCCGCCACCGGCATCGGTTGGGAGAGCAGCCTCATGTCACTCGCGCTGCATCTCAATGCCGCGTCCAGCGACATCCTCCAGGATCTGTGCGATTTCGCGGGCTCGACCGAGGGCCACACCTACACGGACGACGCCGCGGACGCCTGGAAAACCGCCTACGTCCAGTCCGGCGCGGACGAAGATCAGGCCCAGCAGCAGGCCATCAAAACCGCCGCCTTCTACAAAGGCACGGAGTAAGTCAGGCTTTCGGATCAATCGACCGTTACGTCAACGCCACCTATAGAGGCCCAACGGAGAGTATTCAGCCCAACTGATCCAACAACCGCTCCGCGACCGGGATCCACTGCGGCCTGAACGTGTACACGCACACCAACCGCGCCCGAGTGGCTTCGCGGTACACCTCCATGCGGTGCGCATCGGCCCCCACCGCGCGCGCCGCCTCCGCAATCGCAACCCGCGCCACGTAGGCCATGTCCTCGCTGAGCAGCCCTTGCATCACCCGCAGGTCGACATGCACGTCCAGATTCGCCAAGTCCAGCTCACGATCGGCCAGTACAGCGGTGTCGAAATCGAGCAGTCCCATGCGTCGGTTACCGCAGTCGAACAGCATTTGCCCGTCGTGCAGATCGCGATGCGCCGGAACGAGCTCGCTTCGCGCACTCCCCCGGGAGGGTTCGTCCAAGGTCAGCAGCGCCTCCCGGATTCGCCCCTCGACCTCGGTCAAACGATCCGCATATCGATCGGCCAGCTCGCCCGGGTCGTGTTCGCGCACGTTCCCGAACCACGTAGCAACCACGTCGGCCTCCGCCGCGGCGTCGTGCACCTGCCACTCTTCGGACCCGCGGACGTCGCTCTGGACCATTCGCGCCCACGCCGCCGACCACTCGTCCCACGCGAGTTCCCAGCAGTCCTGTTCCAGTTCCATCATGGGTTGGCCGGGCACAGTGCTCAGAGTGACCGAATGCTCGGTGGTCTCCAACACGTCAGGCACCGAGAACCCCGCTCCCCCGGCGAGCGCGCCCATCGTGGTGGTGGCCGCCGCGACGTCGGCGGATTTGCCAGCCCGCAAGTGCTTCACGAAACCCTGCGAAGTTCGCTCGACCGCGCGTTTGCCCGCCCGATGGACGATCAGTTCGCCGCCCGGTTGCAGCGACGGCAGCTTGCGGTCCTTGGCGTACGGCGCCAGTTTCACACCGAACTCCGGGTCCTCCTTGACCGCGCGAATCCGCTGGAGCGAATCGCGACACTCATAAATCCGTTCTCCCTCTTTCCCCGGCCATGAACGACGCACAATTAATCGTTCACCATTGATATCGAATTGCATTGGAGCTTGTGACTGCTCCGCCCCCGGCGCCCGCTGGGGCGCTATCCCCGTCATGTCATTCCACCTTGCCCCGCAGCACGGCGTGCGCGAGATCAACGCGCTGCCGTGCGTGATTGACGCAATCCGGATCCAGATTGCGAAACGCTTCGGTCACTCGCAAAAGCACATGGAACGCCGTCCACGCGCGCACGGACTCGTCCGTGACCACCCCCGTGCCGGGTACACGACGATACGCCTCAGCCAGGGCCACCGCAGTAGATGAATCGCGACCACTCAACAACTCCACGGCCGCGAAATCACCCAGGTCGTAACCAATGGGCGCCATCTTCATGCGGTCGAAATCGATGAGGAGCGGCGCGCCGTCTTCCCCGAGCACCACCTGATCTGCGGAAAGATCCCCGTGGGAGAGCACCGCGGCGCCAGGGTTCTCCGCGATGGCCCGCAACACGTCGTCGGCCACGGTCTCGAATCGACCCCGCAAATCTGCCAGGAAACATGTCAGCCCGTTGGCCGCACCCTGCAGGGCAGCCACAGGATTCACGCCCGGCACGGCCAGTTTTTGGCCGAGTGCCCCGGGCATGCCCGAGTGCAGCACCTCCTGTGTCATGGACACCAACGCAGCCGGGTCGATGTTGTGCAGCCGGGTCACCGCCTCAGCCACCGCCGGCAAGAGATCGCTTGGCGAGAGCGCTACCGTTGCTGCAGCGCCGGTCGCCGAACCACCGGGGACCTTGTCGCCCGCTGCGCCTGAATCGGACGTCATCACGCCGGACACCGCCCCGCCCGTCGCCGCAACATCTGCAGCCAGCCGTTCCGTGAAATCTCCCCCGGTGATCCACGGCTGCTCGATGCTGTGCTGGGTCATCCCCGTCACCGGCAGTACGGGCGCACCGAGCTGATGCAACGCCGGCAGCAACGGCGCCGTGGCGGGAGGTTCCGCCCACACGCGCACCACGGAAGACTCGCCGGAATCGCCGGTGCGCTTGAACACCACACGACGCCACGGGTTGTAGCTGAGCACGGTCCCGTCAACCCGCCCACGCGAGTCCACGGCCTTGATCTCCGCAAGCGCCTTGAACAACATGCGGTCCAAGCCGATCGGCCCGCAGAACACGCTGGTACGCGGATCGTCCGGCAGCAGCGCGGTGAACAACGGGTACCCGGTCTGGTCAGCGCGCTTGAGCAGTTTGCCGGCCTTGTTCGTCTCGCTCGGGGCGTACGCGGCGAACCACCAAGGCTGGCTTGCGGCCCCGGAACGGTCGCGAGCGGCGTCGACAATCCGCGCCACCGCGGAGGTCTCCGGCTTGAAGCGAAGGTGCTCGATGACCGGCTGGGCCATGCCCGTGTTGGCGACCAGCGTGGCAAGGGAACGGGCATCCGATTCCGAGCCGGGCCGGGCATACAGAGCATTGAGGACCGGTGTTTTCAGTGCCTGGCTCATGAGACCTCCGTTGCGTTGCGCTGGGTCTTGACCCATGCGGCGAACCGGCCGGAGTGTTCCGTCATGAGTTCGGCGGGAGTACCGTCCAGTTCGATATTTCCGTTCTCGATCCACAAGACACGGTCCGCGTCCAGCGCCAGGTGCGCATCGTGGGTGATGGCCACGGTCGTGCGATCCACGGTCAGGTGATCGATTGCCTTGAGCACCGCCGACGTCGCCGCGGGGTCCAGTCCCGTCGTGGCCTCGTCCAGAACCACCACCGGCGAATCACGCAGCAGGGCACGAGCGACGGCAATGCGCTGCCGCTGACCACCCGACAGCGTTCCGCCGCGCTCGCCCACGTAGGTGTCGTAGGCCTCGGGCATCGCGCAGATGAAGTCATGTGCGTAGGCGCGACGAGCGGCCTCCTGCACTTCTTCGTCGGTGGCGTCCAAGCGGCCGTAGCGAATGTTGTCGTTGATGGTGCCGGAGAACAGCACGGTCTCCTGGGGCACCAGGGCAATGTGCGAGCGCAGGCTCTCCAGTGTGATGTCGCGGATATTGGTGCCATCCAGGCAGACCTTGCCCTGATCGGGATCGATCAGTCGAGGCAACAACTTGCTGATCGTGGACTTACCGGCACCCGAAGGACCGACCACGGCCACGCGCTGACCCGCCGGAATCTCCACGTCCACACCGCGCAGAATGGGATCGCCGGGGTTGTAGCCGAACCAGACGTCGCGCAGTGCCAGCTCGCCGCGAGCGTAGGCCAGCGGCTTGGCGTTCGGATCGTCACCGATGTCCACGGGCACGTCCAGGACATCGGCAATGCGTTCACCGGAGGCCGTGGCCCGGGCGATGCGGCCGGTGTACTTGGCCAGGTCGCGCAGGGGCTTCATTGCGGTCTTGAGGTAGGTCAGGAAGATCACCAGGTCACCGGGACTCATCCCGCCCTGCACCACGCGCCACCCGCCGCCGCCAAGCACGAGCGCGGTGGCCACACCCACGATCACGTCCGTGCGGCGCTCAAGTCCGGCGGCGAGCTTCTTGGCCTGCACGCCGTCTTTGAGGGTCTTCATGTTGGAGCCGGAGAAGTTCTTGCTGATCTCACCGTGCAGGCTGTAGGCGTGCACCACGCCGATCGCGCCCAAGGACTCCTGGGCGATGTTGGCCAACTGGCCCTCGCCCTTACGGGTCCGGCGAGACGCCTCGGTAATGCGCGTGGTTGAGCCCTGAGACGTCACCCAGTAGGCGATCGCAGCGAGCACCACCACGCAGGCCAGACGGGCATCCAGTACGAACATCACCACGGCCATGACGAGCAGCGTGATCACGTTGGCGATCAACGGCAGGCCGGCTGTGACGGCCACGTCCTGCAGCTTGCCCACGTCACCCACCAGGCGTTGCACCAGGTCACCGCGCTTACTCGTGGCGTGATAGCCGTCCGAGAGCGACTGCACGTGGGAGAACACCGAGGCGCGCAGCTTGGTGGCCACCCGCGATCCGGCCAGGGCGAAGCACACCGTGGCCAGGTAATTCGACAGCGCCCGCAGTCCCACGATCAGCACCACCGCCGCGGCACACGCGACCAGCAGGCTCGCGGTGGCGGCGGGGGCACCCGGGATGGTCGCGCCCAGCTGGGCGGTCACGGCGTCCACCACGAACTTGGTGGGCCACGGTTCGAGCACGCGGAAGGCCACCTCGAACAGCAGCGCGGTGATACCACCGGACATCAGCCACTTCTGGCCGCCCAGGTGCGGTCGAACGATCTTGAGGGTCCGGCGCAGGGCTCCGGGATCGACCTTGCCCGCCTTCTTGGATTTTGAGCTCACGGTGCGCCGCCGTCTCCGGCCGCGACCGCGGCGGTCTCGGGAGCGCTCTCGATCTCGGAAGCGGCGGTCTCGGCGGGCTGGGTCACGACGCCGCTCAGGATCGTGTCCACGGCCTTGGACCAGCTGTGCCGCGACACGGCCAGGGCTCGCGCGTTGCGTGCCATTCCGTCGCGGCGTCCGGTGTCGACCACGAGCTCGTCGATCGCGTCCGCGAGCGCTTGCGCGTCCGACGGCGCCACGAGCACCCCGGCGTCCGTGCCGTCCAGGATCTGCGGGATCTGTCCGATGGCCGAGGCCACCACGGGAAGCCCCGCGGCGAGGTATTCGTACACCTTGAGCGGGGAGAAGTAGGAGTCCTCGGCGGCCACGGCCGGGTAGGGCGCGGTGGCGATCGAGCAGGCGGTCAACAGTCCGGGAACGGCCTCGGGAGTCACAGCACCGGTGAACGAGACGCGGTGCTGCAGCCCAGCGTCCTTCACGCGAGCGCGCAGGGTTTCCCCCTGCGGTCCGTGGCCGATGATGCGCAGGTCCCAGTCCTGCCGGGCCAGTGCCACGGCCTCCACCAGGGTTTCCACGCCGTGCCACGGCTTGAGCGTGCCCACGAACGCCACGGTCGGGCGGTCGTGTTCCAGGGGATCCTCGCCGGGAGCGATGCGATCCGTGTTGACCCCGTTGGGCACCACGGTGACGTCCGCTCCCCCGGTGGTTCCGGCCACCCAGTCCGCGACCATGGCGGAGACGGCAATCGTGTGCGCGGCGGCCGAGGTCTGTTCCACGAGCGCGCGGTGCGCCAGCTTCTCGTCCACCAGGTGACGGTGCGTGCGCTGTTCGTCGATGAGCGGCGCGTTGACTTCCAGGATGCCGGGGATACCGGCGGGCGCGACCTGCGCGAGCGCCGTCGAGAACAAGGAGTACCGCTCGTACACCAGGTCGAAGCCACCGGCGGCGATCTGGAACGCGAATTCGGAGCCGACGGCGTGCTGGGCGGCCTCGCGCTCGGCGGTCTCCTTGGTTTTGATGGGCCGGTGGACGACCTCCACGCCGTCCAGGTCCGCGGGCATGTCGTCCCCGGTGCGGGTTGCGAAAATCGTGACGTCCGCGCCGCGGCGGATGAATTCCCGCACCACTTCCTGCACGTGCACGGAGGCGCCCTTGGTCCCGAACACCGGGATGCCCGGGTCCACGCACACGTACGCGATGCGCTTGCCCTGCAGGTCCATGACGGGCGGGGTGGTCGCGGCGTCGGCGCGTTCGCTCGTCCGGGGAACGGACGGCACGGCGGGTTCGACGACGTCTTCGAACCGACCGTCCTCCAGGGCCACGAGTGTGCGGGCCTGGGAATGCGAGTCGAAGCGGTTGTCGATGTGGCGGCGACCGGCGGCGGCCATGGCCTGGCGGTCGAAGGACGGGTCAGCGATGGTTGCCAGCGCGGAAACCAGCTCGTCCACGTCGCCGGGGGTGTGCAGGAATCCGGTGACACCGTGTTCGATGGCCTCCGGAATACCGGTGACGGTCGAGGCGACACAGGGAACGCCGCTGGCCATGGCCTCGAGCAAGACGGTGGGCAGGCCGTCGGCATTGCCGTCCGCACCGATGATGGAGGGCGCATCAAAGACATCGGCCCAGGCGAGCAGGTCACGGACCTCCTGTTGGGTGCGAGCGCCCAGCAGGGTGATCACGTCACCGAGCCCGGCAATGTCGATCGCGGTCTGAACTCGGGTGAACAGAGCACCCTCACCGGCGATGCGCACCTCTATCGGGATCCCTTGTGCCACGAGCCTGCCTGCGGCGGCGACCAGGTCGAAGAACCCCTTCTTCTCCACCATGCGGCCCACCGCGGCAATCCGCAGCGGCCGGGAGCCATTCACGGCAGCGGGCGGCGCGTACGGGAAACGCTCCAGTTCCAGCCCGTTGTAGACCAGGTGCAGTTTGTCCGCGTGGTCCGGGTATTGGGTAGCCAAGTGATTCAGGTTGTACTCGGAAATCGTGATGACGTGGTGCGAGCGCGCCAAGGTGCGGCCCAGTCGGGCGGGCACCACGGACTCGTGGAAGATGTCCTTGGCGTGAGTGGTCACGGAGTATTCGATATCCGCCAACAGTGCGGCGACCTCGGCGGTCTGACCCGCGAGCGTGGCGAAGTGGGCGTGCAAGTGCGTGATGCCGCGGCGAGCGACCTCGCACGCGAGGTGAATGGCCTGGTGGACGTCGGCGGCGTCGTAGGTGGCCAGCTCGGGGAGCAGCTCAGCATAACGGCGGGCGAAACCGGGGATCGTGGCGGTCGCGTCGGCGAAGAGCGCCCAGGCGTCAGAAAGTTTGTACGGCTTGGGGAGGAACGTCACGGCCGCCTGCACGCGCGCGATCTCGGGGTGGAACCGGGTGTCCGAGGTGGGGCGCAGGGCGAAGATTTCGAGGGACTCGCCCGCGGCTTCGCGGGCGAGAATCTCGGTGACAATGAAGGTTTCAGAAAACCGCGGGTACACCTTGAGCACATAGGCGGTCTTGCGCGCCGGGCGGGCGGTGGCGGACTCAGACTGCTGCATGGTTGACTCCTGCTGCTTCGAACGAGTGGGCCGGAACGGTCACCGCGTTGCGGGTAACCCCCGCGGGATCGGCATCTGCGGCAATCCCTGCATTTGAAGAATAGCCAGCCACGATGTTGGCGTCCGGAACCGGCAGCGGTGCGACAGACTTATCGGTCAACCACGCGAGATCCGCGGCCAGGTCCACCACACGGTCCAGCCCGTTGAGCCCGAGCTCCTCGCGGGCTGCGCGCTGCTTCTCCCGGATGGCCGGATTGGCCACGGCCTCCGCCAACCACTGACCGATGGTTTCGCTGGTGGCTTCCGAAGGATCTACCCAATCAATGGCCCCGGTCTCCCCCAGCCCACGAGCGCGGATGATCTGCTCCGTGCGCGGGGTGGTACGCGGGACCAACAGCGCGGGGGTGTCCGTGGACAGCGTCTCGGCCACGGTGTTGTACCCGGCCATCGACACCACGGCGTCCGCGGAGGCCACGTACGACATGCCGTCCGAGACCTTGTTGGTGACCTTGGTGGACGGTCCTGCGACGGCCTCCACCTCGTGGCGCTCGGCGGAGGGCATCTGCGGGCCGGTCACCACCAGGTGTTGCACGCCGGCCGGGACGGGAGCCGCAGCTGCGGCCTTGGCCACGTTCACGCCGTCGGAACCGCCGCCGAGCATGGTGAGCACGAACGGCTTGATGGTCGCGTTGTGGCGGCCACTGAACTTGCGACCGCTCGAGAGCAGGCCCGTGTAGTCGACCATCGGTGCGAATTCCGCGGGCAGCTCGCCGGTGGCCAGCGGGTCGTGGATGTCGCGGTCCCCGTAGACCCACACACGATCGAACAGGTCGGTGACGGACTCCACGCCCACGCGCTTCCATTCCTCGGCGGCAACCTCGGGAGCGTCCAGGACCTCGCGCAGCCCCAGGACGAACGTGGTCTCCGGCTTCACGGCCTTGAGCTCCCGCAGCGGCTTGATCAGCTCGCCGTCGATGCCGAACGGGTGACGGTCCACGATCACGATGTGCGGGCGGAAGGCATCCAGCGCGCCACCGATCACGGAGGAACGGATGTCGAACAGTCGCTCGCTCTTGACGCCCAGGTGACGGGCCTCGTACCTACCGCTCTTCTTACGGATGCCGGGGACGACCAACCAGTCGAATCCCTTGGGGCAGCGGTAGGAGGTGGCTGTGCGCTCGCCGGTGATGAGCAGCCCGGACAGCTTGCGACCGGTCAGCTCGGGCAGCGCGTCGGACAGTGCCTGCGCGATGGCGAGGTTACGGCGGGTGTGGCCCAGACCCAACGAATCGTGTGAGTAGAGAGCGATCCGCAACTCCTGGGAGTGATCTGCAGTGTCCATCTGTTTACCTCACGTTCGAGCCGGCTGGTGGATCCGCCGACGGCTGTCCTGATAGCCCAAGACTAAGAATCGGGTGTGAATCGGACGTGAGACGTTCATGAGAAAGTTCTCATGTGTTACCCGTCGGTTGCCTACCGGCCAATGGCCCAGCATCGCGGGCACATTCGAGGGCGCACCCATGACGTTTGTCACGCGTGAGTCGTGACGTTCGGCAGTTCTGCGGGGCGTGTTTTCCCGCGAATCTAAAGGTATGAATCCTCCAGTTGCCCCTTCCTCAGCTCGACGAGCCACTTCCACGACCGCTCCGCTCGCCCCGGCCATCGAGTGCTCTCACGTTCATCAGGTGTTCCGGACTCGCAAGGAGACGGTGCACGCCGTCAACGACGTGAACCTGCGCATCGAGCGCGGTGAGATCGTGGCCCTGTTGGGACCCAATGGCGCCGGCAAGACCACACTTCTGGACCTGGCCCTGGGTATGAACAACCCGGGAGAAGGCACGGTCGCGGTCTTCGGACACAGCCCGCGCGAGGCCGTCTCCCGCGGCTTGGTGGGTGCCGTCCAACAAACGGGTGGCCTTCTCGCGGACTTGTCCGTGCGCGAAACGGTGGTGATGATCGCGTCGCTCTACCGCGAGCACATGCCCGTGGACGAGGCGCTGGAACGCGCCGGAGCGGCGTCGTTCGCGAAACGCAAGATCGCCAAATGCTCGGGAGGTCAGCAGCAGCGCGTTCGCTTTGCCCTGGCTCTGCTCCCTGAGCCGGATCTGCTGATTCTCGACGAGCCCACCGCCGGCATGGATGTACAGGCCCGACAGGAATTCTGGGACACCATGCGCGCCGAGGCCCGCGAGGGCCGCACCGTGGTGTTCGCTACCCACTATCTGCAAGAGGCCGAAGACTTCGCCCAGCGCGTGGTGCTTCTTGACCGCGGAGCGGTGCATCACGACGGCACGGTGGACAGCTTCCGATCCGCTTCCACGCATCAAACGGTGTCGTTCGACTGGCCCGGCGCGACGCCGTTGCCGGACCTTCCCGGCGTCACGCACCTTGATTGGAAGGGCGCCCGCGTCACCGCACAAACACACGACTCGGATCAACTGGCACGCGTGCTACTGACCGAAACGCCCGCCAACGAACTGGAAATCTCCCGCGGTGGCCTGGAAGAGGCCTTTACAGCGCTCGTGAACCGTTCTTCCGAGCACTGAAACCAGCAGAACTGATAACCAGGATCGACAAGGAATTCATTATGAATCTCACGTACACACTCCATGACTTCTGGCGCCAGGTCCGCGCCTTCGAGAACATGTTCTTCATCGCGATACTGCCCGCGGCATTGTTCATCATGTTCGGTGTCACCCAGGGCTGGTCCGACGAATCCTCGGGCCATGGCAATGTCTCCGCCTACCTGATGGTCTCCATGGCCGCGTACGGCGCGGTCACCGCAACCACCTCCATTGCGGGCAGCGCCGCCGTGGAGAGGATGCAGGGCTGGGGCCGACAGTTGGCCATGACGCCCATGGGAACGGGCGGATACGCCGCCACCAAAGTGATCGTCGCGATGACTGTGGCGGTGGTGCCGGTGATCATCGTTTATTTGGCCGGTGTCCTCACCAATTCGGTCATGGACGATGTGTGGCGCTGGTTCGCAACCGCCGGCATCGTCATTGCCTGTTCCGTGGTCTTTGCGCTCTACGGTCTGGCCGCAGGACTGTTGTTCCGCTCGGACGGCGCGGTCAGCGCCGCCACCGGCCTGCTGGTGGTGCTCGCCTTCCTGGGCAACGTGTTCATGCCGTTGTCCGGTTCGTTACTGGACTTCGCCCGCTTCACGCCCTTGTATGGAATTGTTGGACTTGCCCGCTACCCCATTACCGAAGGCTGGGTGGTTTCCGTGGACGGCGCCGCCGAACAGGACAGCGTCTGGATGCTGCTGGCCAACGTGGGTGTGTGGACCGTGATTTTCGCCGCCATCGCCCTGTTCGCCGCGCGGAAAGCAACGGCCCGCAAATGAGCACAGTGACGATGAATACTCAGACCGAGAAAGAAACGTCGGCCGAAAATCCCGCCGAATGGCCCTCCGGCTGGCCCGATGTCCTGTTCGCCTCCGTGTGGCTGGTGTTCCTCATCTTCCCCGTGACCCGCGTGTGGTCAAGCCCTGCGGACGATGGCCTCAAGGTCATGGCACTCATCGGGCTGGGGCTCTTCGCCGTTTTGTACGTCATCTCGTGGATCAAGGAATACCTGTTCCCCGAGCACAGTGAGCGATTCAACGCCCTGGTGTGGTGCTTGATTCTCCTGTTGCCCGTGGCCTTGGTGATTCCTGCGGGCGGGCTCGCCGCGACTTATGTCAGTCCGTTCTTCGTAGCGGTCTGTGTGTTCCGTATGTCCATGAAGGAATCGCTCCTCGCTGCCGCGGTTATTGCGATTCTCGCGCTCACACCGTGGTTGATGTTGACCGCGCGAGAGGATTGGATCTGGCCGATCATCGGCATCGGGCCCTCGTGGATGCTGCTTCTGGTCTCCCGCTGGGTAGTCGAACGCTCCGTGGCTCAGGAGCAGCTACAGCGCGAACTCAAACTGGCTCAGCAGCGCGAGTCCGTGGGCCGCGACGTCCACGACATCCTGGGCCATTCCCTCACCGTGGTGTCCATGAAGGTCCAGCTGGCCAAGCGCCTCATGGCCACGGACCCGGAACGAGCGGCCCAAGAGCTCGACGACGTTCTGGTCCTCACGCGCGATTCCCTCACCGATGTGCGCTCCACGGTGGGCAAACTGCGCGAACCCGAGCTGAGCGTCCAATTGGTTCAGACTCGGGCCGCACTGCGCTCCGCGGGCATCACCCCGCATCTGCCCAGTACAGTTCCGTCGATTGAGGCTCCCTGGCGTTCCACGTTTGCGTGGATCCTTCGTGAGGCCGTGACGAATGCGGTGCGCCACTCGTCCGCTACTTCGTGCTGGGTCACGCTCACCTCGACCACCCTGACCATCACCGACGACGGCGCTGGGTTGAGTTGCGAGCGCGACGGCGCGGACGCGGCGGCGTCGTCGATGTCCGGCAATGGCCTGCGAGGCATGCGGGAACGAGCCGAGAAAGCCGGGCTTAAATTGACCGCGACATCGCCCGTGGAGGGCAAGGACCAAGGAACGAGAATCGTGGTGGAACCGGCATGAAGACCATCTCCGTAGTGATTGCGGATGATCAGGCGTTGGTGAGGGCCGGGCTGGCTGCCCTGCTCGAGCTGGAACCGGACATCTCGGTCGTGGCGCAAGTGGGCAATGGTCGAGAAGCCGTGGACGCCGTGGCCGCGCAGGACATCGACGTGGCTCTGCTGGACATCGAGATGCCGGTGCTCAACGGGTTGGATGCCACGCAGGAGATCGCGCGCGGGGGCAGCGGAACCAAGTGCCTGATCGTGACCACCTTCGACCGCCCCGGATATTTGCGCCGGGCCCTCGATGCGGGCGCCAGCGGATTCGTGGTGAAAGATACGCCCGCAGAACAGCTGGCCGAGGCCATTCGACGCGTGCACGCGGGGCTGCGTGTCATCGACCCGCAACTCGCCGAGGAATCGTTGGTCGCCGGCGCCAACCCGCTGACCCAGCGGGAACAGGACGTGTTGCGAGAATCCGCACAGGGTGGCTCGGCGAAGCAGATCGCGGCATCTCTGCATCTGTCCGCAGGAACGGTGCGCAATCATTTGTCCTCCGCTATTGGGAAGACGGGTGTGCACAACCGTTCCGAAGCCGCTGCAACAGCACTGCGCAACGGATGGATCTAGCGGGGGTGGCGCACCTGCGGTTCCCCTTGCGGGTGGCCTGGCGGTTCGCCCGATGCAGGTCCTTATGAATGTCGGAGGGGTCTGAGACAGTTCCCCCATGGACGCTTCCGTGATGTCTCTGGTGTGGTGGTTGTGGGCGTTATTCGCCCTGGTGGTGGGGCTCGGGCTGGGTGCCGCCGTGGGAATGTCGCTGGCTAGTCGCCGGACACGTCGGATCGAGGCCGAGGTCGACGAGCTGCAGGCCGAACGCCTGAAGGCCTTGCAAGAGAGCGCCGCCGCGCGAGAAGCCAAGGAGCAACTCGAGAGGCACGTGGCCACTCTGGAAGCTCGCTCCTTCCAAGATCAGAACGTGCTGCAGGCGTTGGCGCCACTCAATGATCAGCTGCGCACCGTGGGACGTCACGTCACTCAACTGGAACGGGACCGCGCTGAGCAATTTGGTGCTGTGAGTCAGGCCCTGGATGCCGCTCGCAGCACGGACGCGCAGTTGCTGGAGGCCACCGGGTCGCTGTCCTCGTCGTTGCGCTCCACCACTGTGCGCGGCGCGTGGGGTGAAATGCAGTTGCGTCGCGTGGTGGAAGCCGCCGGAATGCTACGGCACGTGGATTTCACGGAGCAGGATTCACGCACGACCGACCGCGGTGTGCAGCGCCCGGACATGATCGTGAAACTGCCCGGCGGACAGGTCATCGTGGTCGATGCTAAGGCACCCATGAACTCCTACTTGGATGCGCAAGCCGTGCCCGCGGACGGCTCACCGGAGAACGACCAGCGCCGAGCGCAATCCTTGAAGGCACACGCCAAGGCACTGCGAGCGCACGTGAACGCGCTGGCGGCCAAACAGTACTGGACAGGTAACGATGGCTCCCCCGAGCTGGTGATGTGTTTCGTCCCGGTGGAATCCGCACTCGCCGCAGCCCTGGAGTCGGATGCGGCACTACTGGAACATTCATCTCGAAACAATGTGGCGTTGGTGTCCCCGGTGTCGCTGATGGCCTCGCTCAAGGCGGTGGCATTCAGCTGGCGTCAGGCCACTCTCACGGACAACGCGCGCGAGCTCTACCGGCTCTCGCGAGAGCTCTACGACCGTATGGGATCTGTGGGTAAGCACCTAGCTGATATGGGTGGCTCACTCAGGCGTTCGGTGGACGGCTACAACAAACTCGTGGGCTCACTCGAAACCCGTGTGTTGCCTTCGGCCCGCAAGATCGCGGCGCTGGATCCCACCGACAACGACTCCACCGGGCTCGAAACTAAGCCCGTGGAAACCATGCCCCGAGCCGTCACTGCGACCGAGTTCGTGCTGGACGGTTCCGCTGACCGGGGTAATGAGACTGGCCCGCGCGAAGACAACGCACGGGCCAGCTAATGCTGCGCCGCCCGGCTGACCGAGTGATCGGGTGAGCGGGTCGAGACAGCTCCCGGCCGGTCGCAGTGTCGCGACCGCCAGGCGTTCGGATCAGCGGTTGGGACGCGATCCGCGGCCGCCGAGCTGACGAGATTTGTCGCCGCCCTCGGCGAGCTTGGCACGCAGCTCCTTGGGCAGGGAGAACAGAATGTCCTCTTCAGCCGTGACGACTTCTTCGACCTCGCCATAACCGTACTCAGCCAGCAGGTCGAGCACCTGCTTGACGAGCACCTCGGGCACCGAAGCACCGGACGTCACACCGACGGTGGCAACACCCTCGAACCAGGACTCATCGACCTGGTTGGCGAAGTCCACGCGCTCGGCACGCTTGGCACCGTATTCCTCAGCTACTTCCTTGAGCCGCACGGAGTTGGACGAGTTGGCCGAACCCACCACGATCACCAGGTCCGTCTGTGGCGCAATTTCCTTGATCGCCGCCTGACGGTTGGAGGTCGCGTAGCAAATGTCGTCGCTGGGCGGGTCCTGCAGGTTGGGGAACTTCTCGCGGAGCTTGTTGACGGTCTGCATGGTCTCGTCCACGCTCAACGTGGTTTGCGAGAGCCACACGACCTTGTCCGGGTTGTTGACCTCCAGGGTGTCCACGTCCTCCGGGGAGTTCACGATCTGGATGTGCTCGGGGGCCTCGCCGAACGTGCCTTCGACCTCTTCGTGGCCCACGTGACCGATCAGCAGGATCTCGTAGTCGCCGCGAGCGAAGCGCACGGCCTCGCGGTGCACCTTGGTGACCAGCGGGCAGGTTGCGTCAATGGTTTGCAATTTGCGGTCCGCTGCGGACTGCACGACCGCCGGGGACACACCGTGGGCGGAGAACACCAGCAGGGATCCCTCGGGAACCTCGTCGGTCTCATCCACAAAAATGGCACCGCGTTCTTCCAGCGTGCCGACCACGTACTTGTTGTGCACAATCTCCTTGCGCACGTACACCGGGGCGCCGTAGTGCTCGAGCGCCTTCTCCACCGCGATCACGGCACGGTCCACGCCGGCGCAGTATCCGCGCGGCGCGGCCAACAGGACCTTGCGAGAACCGGCGACCGGAGCGGCGTCGGCGATCTCTTGGGGCGTGCGCCGTACGCGAGGAACGGTGGGCATGGAAAGATCAACGGTGGTGGACATGCCCTTAATGGTAGGCGACCGCGTGACGAGTCACCACGGCGCCCGTCACACCCGCGAGCGCGAGCACGGCCGCCCAGATCATGCCCGTAACGCACCGGGCCACGAACGATTCCCGCAGCAGACCCACGATTTCCAGGACCACCAGATTCGCCACCGGCTCAATCGAGGACGCCGAGATGAGCGACTGGGCCACCAACAACGCCGCGATCAGCAGGGCACCAGTCATAACCAGACCGGCGAGTCCCAACCCTGCAATCGCAAGCCAGCGGCGGGGAGCCAACAACACCGTGGCAATGCCCAGCGCACCGGCCAGCCACGGGAGCACGAAGCGCCATTGCGCGAACCACACGATCGCGTCAATCGCGGGCCCCGTCCGGGCACCCGGAACGGTCACCGTGAGCTCTTGCGCACTCAGCGCCGGATCGAGCCCGATGGTGTCCCTCAGGCGTTGATCGATCGTGGCGCCCACGGGATGAACGTTTACGACCAGATTCTCGGGAGCCTCCCCCATCTCCGGCGAGAGCGGCACGTTGGCGGCATGAGTTTCCACCAGCACCTGCGTCCACATCTCGCGCTGCTCGGGGGCGGTCGCGAAGGATTCGGCGGCGCCGACGGCGCTCTCCCGCACGTTCTCCAGGGTCCGATCTATCGGCCCGAGTCCTGTCTGGTAGTCGTCGAGCAGTCCGAACGAGGCGCGGTCCAGCAGCGTGCCCACCAGTTCGGTTTGGAATTGGATGTCCGTGACCACCGAGTGGGCGGTGTCCTGGAAGCCGGACGGGGACAACAGATGGTCCTGCAGCCACGTGAGCCCGAGCCAGGCCGCGAAGAACAGCCCGGTGAGGAGTCCGCACAGCACGGCGCCCGCGGTTCGCAGCGCACGGGTGGTGGAGCCAGGGGGTTGAGGGGTCACGGCTCCACTTTAGGGAAAAGTTGCCTGTGCTTGTCCGCGCAGGGTGGTAAGCATGACCCATGAGCACATCATCATCGCCGCAGCCCTCGGATGCTGTAGACGTTCCGGACCCGCACCGGGAACTCGCTCAGTTCGCGCGGGACACCTCCCCGGAGAACCCGTGGCCGCTGAGCCGCTTGTCCTCCAACCTCAATGCCTGGATCAAGAAGGCCCCGGACGCGTGGGTCGAGGGCCAGGTCATCGAGGTCAATCATCGTGCGCGCGTTTCCTACGTGACTCTGCGGGACATGAACGAAGAGATGTCCGTGTCCGTCACCCTGTTCGGCCAGGAAATGGCTGCGCTGCAGCGGCCCCTGGAACAGGGCATGCGCGTGGTGGTGAACCTCAAGGCGGACTTCTACGCCAAGACGGGTCGCCTCTCCATGATCGGCCGTGGCATCCGACCCGTGGGCCTGGGCGATCTGCTGGAACGCCTCGAACGCTTGCGTCGCGCCTTGGCTGATGAGGGGCTTTTCGATCCCCGCCACAAGAAACCGCTTCCCGTATTGCCCTTGTGCGTTGGGCTGATCACGGGGCGTAACTCGGATGCGGAGAAAGACGTGGTCCGCAACGCCTCCCTGCGCTGGCCGGGTGTGCAGTTCGAGATCCGAGAAGTTCCGGTGCAGGGCAATGGCGCTGCCAACGCCGTGAGCGCGGCGCTGGCGGAATTGGATCAGTTGGAGCACGTGGACGTGATCGTGATCGCCCGCGGCGGCGGCGCATTCGAGGATCTCCTGGCCTTCAGCGAGGAATCCTTGATCCGCAATGTCTTCTCGGCGAACACCCCCGTGGTCAGCGCGATCGGTCACGAAAATGACCAGCCATTGCTGGACTACGTGGCCGACGTTCGAGCCTCCACCCCCACGGACGCCGGCAAACGCGTGGTGCCGGATGTTCAGGAGGAACGCCTGCGCATCGGCCAGGCCCGTGCCGCACTGGATCGGGCGGTCACCACCCTCATCGAGCGTGAGCAACAGGGCTTGGCCTCCATGCGCACCCGACCGGTGCTGTCTCAACCGGACGGCATGATCCTGGTGCGCGAAGAGGACCTGGATCGCTGGCGTTCCCGGGCGTGGTCCGCGGTCAACACCGCGACCCTGCGTGCCCAGGACGCCGTCACTCAAATGCGAGCGCGGGTCCGCGCCCTGTCGCCGCAGCAGACCCTGGATCGCGGATACGCCGTGGTGCAAACCAAGGACGGGCACGTGGTCACGGAAGCGGATTCCGTAAAGGCCAAGCAGAAACTTGCCGTGCGCCTGACCTCGGGCGAACTGGGAGTCACCGTGGACTCCGTCAGCCAACGCCAGCCCGGCGAACACTGAGTACTAAGACGTCAGCAGAACTACTGAGAGGACCGTCATGACCAAGGAAAACCAGTCCCCGGACAACGCCGCACCGGACCTGTCCGACATCGATCAGCTCGGGTACGAGCAGGCCCGCGAACAACTCGTGGAAATCGTCTCCAAGCTCGAAACCGGCGGCACCACGCTGGAAGAGTCCCTCCAATTGTGGGAGCGCGGCGAAGCCCTGGCCACCCGCTGCGAGAACTGGCTCGACGGTGCCCGGGAACGGCTCGACGCCGCCCGCTCCCGGCGTGAAGAAACGCGGGAGCAAGCGGCGTCGGAGTAACTGGAGCCTCTCAGTGAGTCGGACCCGACACTGAGCCGGGCTCGAGCGAACCCGATTGAGCGGTAGTGCCTGACTCGGCGATCGTTACTGGTGGTAGCCGGAGAGGAACTCGCCCAATCGATCGAGGGCGGTGTCCAGCATCTCGACCGCGGGCAACGTGACCAGACGGAAGTGGTCCGGTTCGCCCCAGTTGAACGCTGTGCCGTGGCTGAGCAGGATCTTCTGTTCCTTGAGCAGGTCCAGGGCGAATCGCTCGTCATCCACGATGCCGAATTTCTCCACATCCAGCTTCGGGAACAGATAGAGAGCGCCGTCGGCCTGCTGGCAGGTGACGCCGTCGATGTCGTTGAGCTTGCGGTACGCCAGGTCGCGCTGAGCCTTGAGTCGGCCGCCGGGCAGGATCAGGTCGTTGATGGATTGGTGCCCGCCCAGTGCCGTCTGGATCGCGTGCTGCGCGGGCACGTTGGCGCACATGCGCATGTTGGCCAGCAGCTTGATGCCCTCGATGTAGGACTCCGCTTTCCAGTTGGGGCCGGTGATCGCCAACCAACCGGAACGGTAGCCGGCCACCCGGTACGCCTTGGACAGGCCCGAATACGTCAGGCACAGGACGTCCTCGCCGGTGAGTGAAGCCAGGTTGATCATCTCGGCGTCGTCGTAGGTGATCTTTTCGTAGATCTCGTCCGCGAAGAGGATGAGCTCGTGCTTCTTGGCGATCTCCACAATCTTCTTGAGGGTCTCGCGCGAGTACACAGCGCCGGTGGGGTTGTTGGGGTTGATCACCACAATGCCCTTGGTGCGAGAGGTGATCTTGGATTCCAGGTCTTCGAGATCCGGGTTCCAGCCGTTTTCCTCGTCGCACAGGTAGTGCACGGGGGTGCCGCCGGACAGCGCGACCGATGCGGTCCACAGCGGGTAGTCCGGGGAGGGCACCAGAATCTCGTCACCGGTGTCGCACAGCGCCTGCAAGGACATGGTGATCATTTCGGATACACCGTTGCCCAGATAGACGTCATCGGTGTCCAGGTTCATGATGCCGCGCGTCTGGTAGTACTGCACCACGGCGGTGCGGGCGGAGTAGATACCGCGCGAGTCCGAGTAACCCTGGGCGTTGGGCAGGTTCTTGATCATGTCGACCAGGATCGAATCCGGCGCCTCGAAACCGAAGGGCGCGGGGTTGCCGATGTTCAGTCGCAGAATGCGATGTCCCGCCGCCTCCATTTTTTCCGCTTGGTCCAGCACGGGACCGCGGATGTCGTAGAGCACGTTCTTCAGTTTGTCGGATTGCTTCACCATTGCCATGAGGGCAACACTACTCGTCCGTCATGGCGCTGCCACTCAAATTTAGCGGGGCTGTTCCCTGATAAATGCTGCCGCTTCCTCGGGTGTCATCTCCGGATTGTCGCCGCTGACCAAGCGCGTCATCATGGCCAGGTCTCCGGTGCGAACACTGGTCGTGATGCCGTTGATCGCGGAGACGGCGCCCCCGGTGAGCCCTTCCGATGCCACTGCCACGAGCTTCTCCGGGCGGTACAGATTATTGGGGTCGTCGAGCACTCGCAGATCGTCATCCTCGATCACGGGTGAGGACTCGGGCAGCACCGCGGCCTGCACCTCGTTGTTGAGCAGCGCATCCACCCGCTCGTCATAGTCGACAATCTCCGGAGCGGATTCCGGCTGGCAGTCGTAGTAACTTTCCAACCCCTTCACGCCCTGGTCAGAATCCGCGTAATTGCCCGGCATACCGACCGCCATGCCAGAACACTGCTCCCCCACCGAGGTCAGATCGCCCAGTTCCAACTCCACGGCAGTCGCGGGAGCCACCACGAATCGATCGGTGTTTTCCGCCGGGCCTTGATTAAGAATCTGCAGCCCCCTGGGCATCGAGTCGGGCAGCGCGTCGTAGACGTCGTCCCCGGAGGGCCCGGTCTCACCGGTGAACCCGAGCAGCTGCGCAAGCGAACCAATGAATCCCGGATCCTCGGACGCGGTGGGCGCAGGCGTGGGCGTGTTCGATGGCGACGCCGGGGTTTCGTTCTCCGCCACGTGCACGTACAGATCACCGGTGAAATCCGGGAACACATGCACTTGCTTGGCCTGCAGCGCGTCGAACAGTTCATTCCGGTCACGCCCGACATCAACGACCTCGGCGCCAATCCCCTGGTTGCGCAGCTGCTGGGCGTACATGTGCGCCACGACACGAGTCTGGTCGCTCACGCCCGTGGCAATCTTCACGGCGCTGCCATCTTTCGTACCCGGTGACGACGCCGCCGCGGCCGGCTCGGGTGCCATATCTCCCGGTGCTGGGTCCTCGCCACCGTTGCCGCACGCACTCAGGGCGAGCAGTCCGGTCAGGGCGATCCCCATGAGGCCCACTCGACTTCTAGTCGGGCTGGTCTTCGTGGCTCCGCGGGTGTTCAGAGGGGCGCCGTGATGAGCGCCCCGGTCTTGGGCAGTGGTCACTCTTCGATGTCCTGCTCGACCACAGTGCTGGGTTGTTCTTCCGGTTGTTCGACCCATCGGCCCAATCCCGCCAGGTGCAAGGCCTGATCCACCAGGTCCAGGCGGTCGAGCTCGTCCAATTCCACCAGGGGGAACCACCGGGTGTCGTCGGAGGATCCGTCTTCTTCAACGGTCAGTTCACCGTCCACCACGTGTGCCGTGTAGAGGACCCGGCATGCGTGGTAATCACGGGGATTGCCGTCCAGTCGTTGCCCCGGAGACATCCACCGGCTGTGCACGCCCAACAGAGTGTCGGTGTTGACCGTGTACCCGGTTTCCTCAAGAACCTCCCGCAACATGGTGGTCTCCGCTTGCTCACCGGGTTCCATGCCACCCCCGGGAAGGGTCCACGCGCCGTCGAAATCGGCGCGCCGCGGATTCCAATGGGTCAACAAAACCTGCTGGTCATGGACGATGAGCGCGTACGCACCCACCCTGGAATCGAAAGCCAAACTCATGGTGACGAGTCTACTGACCGGGAGCGAGCGGCGTCGTACCCGCCGACTCACGTGCCCCGCCGTGGCCGCGAGGAGGAGGTGAGCGGCGATAATGGGCGGGTGAGCATCGTGGACAACGCCATTTATCGCAACGGACAGCGGATCGAGACCCCGACGAATCTGCAGGACACCTACCGGTTACTGCGACAGCTGGACGAGGAATGCGCGACCACGGAGGACGGCCAGAAAGAATCGGTCCTCGCGTGGATCGGGCTGTACCGTCCGAGCGCGGCGGAAGTGAAGTCGCTGGCCGAGCACTTCGAGCTGCACGAGCTGGCTGTGGAGGACACGATCCAGGCTCATCAGCGGCCCAAGATCGAGCGATACGGGGACACACTGTTCACGGTGCTGCGGCCGGCGGTCTACAACGATCACGACGAGACCGTGGACATCGGCGAGATCCACATCTTCACCGGACCCAACTTTGTGATCACGATCCGGCATTCGGAATCCAGTGGCGTCACGCGGGTGCGCAAGCGCGTGGAAGGTGAGGACCAGCTGATCAAGCTGGGCGGGGACGGCGTGCTGTATGCCCTGTTCGACCAGATCGTGGACGACTATTTCCCGGTGCTGGACGGCCTCGAGAACGATATCGACGAGATCGAGGACGCTCTGTTCGCCGGCGAGCACCACGTGTCCCAGCGGATTTACGAGCTGGCCCGC
This sequence comes from Kocuria sp. WRN011, assembly GCF_002295155.1. Classification (NCBI taxonomy): domain Bacteria; kingdom Bacillati; phylum Actinomycetota; class Actinomycetes; order Micrococcales; family Micrococcaceae; genus Kocuria; species Kocuria sp. WRN011. The sequence goes on along the minus strand of NZ_NSGI01000001.1, from coordinate 188,672 downwards.
GAAGTCAACGATTTCCACCGCGGGGTGTCGCCCCTGACCGCCGTGATGAATCAGTACTTCGCGGGATTCCAGAAATACGGGACGGACGTGGAACTGCAACACCGTCTGCGCGACGTGCTGGACCACGTGATCATCGTGAACAACAAGCTCGAGTCCATGAAGTCGTCCCTGGCCGATGCCATGACCCTTGATTCCACGCTGACCACGGCGCGGCAAAACGAAGCGGCGATGGAACAGAACGAGCAGATGAAGCGCATCTCGTCCTGGGCGGCCATTCTCTTTGCGCCGTCCATCGTGGGGTCGATCTACGGGATGAACTTCACGCACATGCCCGAATTGGAGTGGCAGTACGGCTACCCCGTGGCGCTGGGCTTGATGCTCGGTGTGGGCGTGGTGCTCTACGTGATCTTCAAGGCCAAGAAGTGGCTCTAGCTCTGTAATCGCTATGCGTCGTGTCAAGCGTGAGTACCGCCTTGACAGTCGGGGCCTTGCGCCCCTCACACTCAGGTCTCTACTCGCAACCCCAATCAAATTGACTGAAACCAGATCTTCATAAATCTCTAGAACCGATCACAAACCCGCCGAGTCCCCCTCGAATTGCCTCTCCGAACCTGTAGAAATAGTTCATGACCGAAGACGAACCCGAATATTTCCTCTTTATTGGCTCGGCCGACAGCGAGTCTGCGACGACCCGCCTTAGAGCGAGTGGTGCCCGGTATCACAAGAAGATGCTGAGCTCAGGTCCGGAGAACTGGTCCAAGATCGTTACACTAGTCAGCTCACCAGATTGTCGGGGCGTGCTCGTCGTCTTGAGGGGTAACGACTACAAAGCAATGATCAGACCCGAATACGAAGAATCAGCCTGGGCGTTATTTGATGCACTGGTCAATCGTCCCCATATCATTCTGGTTCATGAGGCAATTTTTCTAACCGAGGAGCAGCGTACAGCTGCGGACATTCCTGCTTCCAAATATGAAAACACGGTTGATCCAATCCCGGTCTCAGAAGATGACGAGGAATATGAACTATATAGATTGATTCGGGACGAACGTGCCTGGGAAATTTCCGATGATGTGCGCGAACCTGTAAACAAAATGCTCCGTGAACGCCAGCTCAACGTATATCCATATCGAACGAACGTGGAACGTTCTATAATTTCCAGCGGATTCCTAGACGACAATGAGCGGCATCTACTTTTTCGCATATACGTTCCTATCGGTCGGCTCTATGCACAAGAGGCGGAGGGCCTACTAAGCCTCTTCCGTGAGTGGCTTGGGGAGAAAGGCCATAGCGGTGTCCGCCAGGAGGGCTACAGCACCTCCGCAGGCCAGGTCTTCGAATTCTTTAGCGCGGACGGCGAGCCTGAAGGTGGCGTGAACCGCTACTTCGAAGATTTCTCATCATTTCTCGAAGACTGCGTGACCACACCGGAGGCAGCCGTCGCCCAGTTGGTCGCGACTGGCACTGCGCCAGGTGCGGCAGAGAGTCTCGTATCGCGGTTTGCCATACGAGCCCGCAGACTTAGCCTCGACCTCAAACAGCGCAGGGAGGAACGGATGCTGAGCTTAAAACATGAGTTTGAGAATCTTTTCATTGAAACAAACGGTTTTAAAGGCGAAGATTTTGTCACCGTATTAGAACAATGGATCCCCCTCCCGGCCCCTACTGGAATAATCCAGGGCCATAGACCCACCCTAGGGTCTACAGTGACTGTCAACAATTTCAATCCTCAATTCATAGAGGCGGTTGCCGGTTCCGTAGTCCAAAATCTTTCGGGGACGGTTAACCTTAACGCCGAAGCCAAAGATTTACTGGGACTCATCGCGACTTTCGGTGGGTATGAGCGTGCAGAGCTGGAAACCGCAGTGCACGAACTGGAAGACGACGGGGCAAGAGACACCGACCGAGTGGCCGCTCGTGGCCGCCTCAAGCGCTTCTTAGCAGACCTCGGAAACCGCGGGCTCGGGGCGGGTATTGACATCCTGCAAAGGTACCTCGAGCACAAAATTGGAGTTTCGTGATCCAAGAGAACATGGCACCCTCATCTCGAAGCGCGTGGCCAGTTTAGATTCCACTCATCTGAACCGGTTAATGTAGTCCCCGATGGATGAGAGATTGCTTGACTGGCATTTTTGGATGGATGCGCCGTTCCGCGTGCTCCTGATTTTCCTGGGCGCGCTGCTCCTGACCGCCGTGCTGCGGTTGGTGATTCGCAACGTCACCAGGGGCATTGCGCGCGGTTCGCGCTCGCGCATCGTGCGCAAGATCGACAACGGTAAGCCCCGATGGGTTGCCGACGCCGGGCTGGCCTCGGACCGCCAGGCGCAACGAGCCTCCACCGTGGGGTCCGTACTGTCCTCGGTGGCCACGATCGTCATTTGGGCCGTGGCCATCCTGATGATTATTGCGGAGCTCGGTTTCAATATTGCGCCGGTGCTGGCCTCCGCCGGTATCGCCGGTGTTGCCTTGTCTTTCGGCGCGCAATCCTTGGTGAAGGATTACCTGTCCGGAATCTTCATGGTGGCCGAGGACCAGCTGGGCATCGGCGATTCCGTGGACCTGGGCGAAGCCATCGGCACGGTGGAGAGCGTGGGACTGCGCGTGACCCAGGTCCGCGATGTGAAGGGCACCCTGTGGCACGTGCGCAACGGCGAGATCCTGCGCGTGGGCAACCAGTCCCAGGGCTGGGCCCGCTGCGTCCTGGATATCCCGGTCCCCTACGACACCAATATCGACCTGCTCACCGACCTCATCGAGCACGAGGCGCAGCTGTTGCGCGATGACCCGGACATGGGTCCCAACATCATCGATGACCCCGAGGTGTGGGGCGTAGAGAACATCACCGGCGAATCCATCACCGTGCGCCTGGCCGTGAAGACAGCGCCACTGCAGCAGTGGGACGTGGCGCGTGTCTTGCGCGTGCGCATCAAAAAGATGCTCGACCGCGAAGGCCTGCGCTTGCCATTGGTCAATCAGATGGTCGTGCGCAACGACGGCACCGCGGGCGGTTCCACCTCAACCGACGACGACACCCGCACCACGTCCTTCCCATTACCACGAGTTCCGCAGACCGGCCAGCTGCGCACGACCGTGCGCAAGCCGGAGCCAGCCCCGGACACCTCTACGACAGACGGCCGCACCCCGACCAGCGGGGATTCCAGCACCGACTCATCTGAACGCCGCGGAGACGGTTAGTTCCGGGCGTTTCTAGCGTGGGCGGCGTCGTCGGGCATTTTTGCTCGCCGACGCCGCTTTTGCCCCCTTAGGTCCCTTGCCGCCGCGGCGCTGCGGGGCCTTGGGCTGCTGTTTCTGGGACTGCTTCTTTTTCTTGCCCTCTTGATCTTTACTCGGCGGCGTGTCGCGGCCGCTGTTTGCGCTGCGACCACGCACGATGCCCACGAACTGCTGGACCGTGGCCTCATCCTCTTCGCTGAGATCCTGCGGCCACACGAGCACCACGGGGATGGTGGGGGCATCCGTGAGTTCGCGGTAGGTGACGTCCTTGCGGTGGTGCAGGCGGGCCAGCGACATGGGCAGGATGACCGGGCCCACGCCGGCGGCAGTGAGTTCCACGGCCATGCCGGCGTCATCGGTGGCGGGCTTCTCTTGAGGCGTGGATTCAGCCTTCAGCTCGTCGGTGGTCAGTGATTCCGAGACGGTGAGGATGTGGTCCTGGTCCAGTACTGCGACCTGCAGTTCTTCATACAGGGCGACCGCCCGAAAGTTCTGGCGCAGTTCCTCCAAGCTGGGGTCCTGCTCCTCCCAGTCGAGGCGGACGAAGCAGGCTTTGATGTCTCCGTTGGTGAGTGCTTCTCGCCAATCGTCAGCCCGGAATTGCTGTTGGCTGAGGACTGGCTTGTGGCGGCGCTCTTCCCACCGCCGGAACCACTTACCCGGCATGACCCCGGGAACGTAGCCGACGGCAAACTGATCCTCTTCTTCTGGATCATGCGTGTGCGGCTGCGCTGCCTCGGGGAGGTCCGATTCGGTCATGGGACAACACTAATCGGCGCGGGCACTGACTCATGCTCGACGTGCGAAAAATAGGTAGGAGGACTACAGTGATCTCTGTTGCAAGGGGCTTTAGCTCAGTTGGTAGAGCGTTTCGTTCGCAATGAAAAGGTCAGGGGTTCGATTCCCCTAAGCTCCACCCTTGTCCTGAGTCGGGTCATCGTTTACAGATGAGTCGGTAGATGGATGACAGAAGGGTCTTGGAACTTTATGGTTCCGGGGCCCTTTTGTCGTGTCTGGGGGTGGGGGTTCACTGCCGGTGGTGGGGTCGTTGGTAGTTGCTGGTGGGGTTGATGGTGTGTTCGGCGATGATTTCTCCGGTGATGGCGTTGCTGGTGATGACGTGGTTGTCGTGGATGAGCATGAGCACGGGTTCACCGATGTGGGCTCGGCCCATGCCCAGGTGACGTAGTGTCCCGGCGTAGCGCAGGCTGACTTTTCCCCAGGCGTCGATCACGTCGGTGCGGGTGCGCCATTCGGGTGCGCCATTCGGGTGTGGTTTCGGTATTCGGGGTGGCTTTCGGGGTTGCTGCGTAGGCGGTGGCTGGGGTGGTTCGTGCGATGGCCCGGTGGGGTCTGGCGGTGTTGTACCAGATGCGGAATTGGTCCAGGAGTTCTTGAAGTTCGGTGGTGGTGTCAGGGAGCGGTCTGAACCGGCCCGGGTTTGATGCCGCTACTGTTTGAGTCCGGAAGGATGGGCAGTATGCCGAAGAGGATCGATCCCCAGTTGCGCGCGAGGTGCGTGCGTTTGGTGCGTGAGCACCAGCAGGAGTACCCCACCCAGACCGCAGCCGTGATCGCTGTTGCCCGCCAGGAAGGTGTGTCCAAAGAGTCGGTGAGGCGGTGGCTTGCCCAGGCTGAGATCGATGACGGGTCCCGGCCCGGTGTGACCAGCGAGGAATCCGCTGAGGTGAAACGATTGAAAGCTGAGAACCGTCGGCTACGGGAGGACAACGAGATCCTCCGCCGGGCCTCGATTTTCTTCGCGGGGGAGCTCGACCCCCGCAACCGCTGATCCTCGCGTTCATCGACCAGATGAGAGCCGAGGGATTTGCAGTCGAGTCGATCCTGAGAGTCCTGGCCCAGCAGGGCCTGCAGATCGCTGCACGTACCTACCGGTCCTGGAAAAAACCTGCCCGTATAGCTGTCAGGACTGTCACCGATGCTCTGGTCGAGGATAAGATCCGCGATCTCGTCTGGGCCATTGATCAGCTCACGGGGCGCCCCCGGATGACACCGGAGGGCCTGTATGGGCGACGGAAGATGCTCTGCCTTCTCCGCCGCCAACCCGGATTCGCCGCCGCCTCTCGGGGCGCAGTGGACCGGGCGATGCGCACTTTGGGCCTGCAGGGGGTGGTCCGGGCTAAGAAGCTGCGCACCACGATCTCGGCCGCGGATGGGACCCGGGCTGGTGACCTGCTCAATCGCGATTTCACTGCCCCCGCCCCGAACCGGGTGTGGGTCACCGATTTCACCTATGTCCGAACCTGGGCAGGGTTCGCCTATGTCGCGTTCATCGTCGATGTCTTCGCCCAGAAGATCGTGGGCTGGCATGCCGCGACCTGTAAGAACGTGGACCTGGTGATGACACCGCTGCGGATGGGACTGTGGCAGCGAGACCGCGAGAACCACCCCGTGGCCACTGGTGAGCTGATTCACCACAGCGATGCCGGGTCGCAATACACATCCGTGCGGCTGAGCGAGCACCTCGCACTCGAGGGCATCAATCCTTCGGTCGGATCGGTTGGCGATGCCTACGATTGTCAGTCTCTTTCTACCCGGTTCCGCAAGGATTGGGGAGTCCCGGCCGACGCGGTCTGACCCTTGCTTACGATTGGCCCGCAGGGTGCCTTTGCGTTGATCTGTCGACCGTCCGGCCGGGCACGCAGCAAGCGATGCCGCCGGATCGGGCGTGACCTAATAGGAGCCTGGAGCAGCATGTAGAGAGCGTCCCCGTGACAGTCCTGTCCACCCGCCGGCGACAGCGTGAGACCACGCTAACCGTCAAGGGAGACAGGCACGATGAGCACACTCGAAACCATCCACTCCGGGCACGTCGTCATCGGCGTCGATACCCACAAGCACATCCACGTCGCCGCGGTGCTCGACACCATCGGCGGCATCCTCGCTACCCTCACCGTTCCCACCGATACCGGCGGTTTCAAACAGCTTCTCACCTGGGCGGACTCGTTCGGGAAGATCGTCGCGTTCGGCATCGAGGGCACCGGCTCCTACGGCGCCACCCTCACTTCCTTCCTGCGCCGACACGGACACAAGGTCGTCGAAGCAGGACGCCCTGACCGCCGCCAGCGGCGCATGAACGGGAAGTCAGACACCCTCGACGCGGAAAACGCCGCCCGATCCGTGCTCGCGGGCTTCGCGACGGTCATCCCGAAGACCGCGGACAGCAGCGTCGAGATGATCAGGCAGCTTAAAATCGCGCACGATTCGGCGGTGATCGATCGGTCCGCCGCGATGATCTCGATGAAGGCGTTGCTCGTCCACGCCGACGACACACTGCGCCGGGAGACGAACCGGATGACGCCGATCAAGCTCGCTCGCCACCTCGCAGCACTGCGCCCTCGGAACCTCGAGACGCCCTCAGACTCTCTCCGCCATGCGCTGCGCTCCCTGGCCCGCCGATGGCAGCACCTGGACAGCGAAGCCAAGGAACTCCGGGCGTCGATCGAGGCGCTCGTCAATCGCACCGCACCGCAACTGCTGGAGCAGTTCGGCATCGGCGTCGATACCGCAGCCGAGGTCCTGATCGTCGCCGGCGACAATCCCGAGCGGATCCACTCCGAAGCCGCATTCGCGAAGCTCGCCGGTATCAGCCCCGCCCCGACCGGGTCCGGGATGACCAGCGGTCGACATCGCATCAACCATGGTGGGCACCGGCAGCTGAACGCCGCGATCTACCGCACCGTGATCGTCCGGATGAGGTTCCATGAGCCGACCATCGCCTACGTCGCGCGTCGGACCGCTGAAGGCAAGAGCAAGCGAGACATCATCCGTTGCTTGAAGCGCTACGTCATTCGCGAGGTCTACCACCTCATTAAGGTCAACCCCCGCACCGGTGAAATCGCGAGTTGACAACTATAGGAGCGTCAACGCCTTGGTGATGACCAACAAGTTGGAGCGGGCCCAACAGTTCCTGGACGAGTTCGAGGCCATCCACCGTGCCGAACACATTCCGTCGGATCAGGCGCGGCTCAAGTGGGCTCGCGGCCGACTGTTGGCAGCCCAGGGGGATGCGGACACCGCCCGGGATTACTTCGAGGACGCGCTCCACGAACTGCGCACGCTCAACCGCCCGTACCTGCACGCGCGCATCAGCTTTGCCTTCGGCCAGTCCATGCGCCGGGCCGGTAAGCGCCGGTTGGCCTCCTCCGTGTTGCGCGCGGCACGGGATCTCTACGAGATGCTGGGCGCGCACACCTACGTGCAGCGCTGCGACCGCGAACTCAAGGCCACCGGCGTGGACCAGGGCCCGGGTCCGGATCCTGCGGATCCGGTGCTCGCGGCGGTGCAACGCGAACGGGTACAACTCACGCCACAGGAAACCGCGGTGGCCGAGCTCGTGGCCGGTGGTTCCACGAACAAAGAGGTCGCGAGCCAACTGTTCATTGCCGAGAAAACAGTTCAGTACCACCTGACCAGGATTTATACGAAGTTCGGCATTCGCTCCCGCAGCGAGCTTGCCGCGCGCTACCGCGACAACGAGTAATCCCCGCCGCGCACATCCGTAGATGGGCGCAACGGGGATTCCCGTGCGCTGCGGTTACTTGACGTCGGAGGGGTGCTTGGCCAGCGGAATCACGGTGATGTCCATGTACGGGAACAGCGGCAGGTTCTGCAGGATGTCGTGCAGTTCGCCGTTGGACTCCACATCGAAGACCGAGTAGTTGGCGTACTCGCCCACGACGCGCCAGATCTCGGGCCACTTGCCCGAGCGCTGCAGCTCTTGCGAGTAGGCCTTCTCGGTGGCCTTGATCTCGGCGACCTCGTCGGTCGGCAGATCGGTGGGAATGTTGACGTCCATGTGAACCAGGTACTTCACGGTGTTCTCCTCACGTGTTGGGTTGTACTTGTTCGCCCACGACGCCGCTCGGGGACCGATGCGCCGAATGGTTCGGCCTGCGTGCGGGCGGGATTTCGCCGGGCCGCGCGCGGCCCGGCTGAAACTCAGTTGCTGCGGTAGTGCGCGAGCTTGTCCTCGTCAATCGCGGTGCCCACGCCGGGGACGTCGCGGACGAAGATCTTGCCGTCCTCGATACTCAGCGGCTCCGCCAGCAGGTCGTCGGCCATGTCCAAGTAGTTGGACAGCTCACCCGCACGCTTGGAAGTGTGCGCGAACGCGGCACCGAAGGTCACCGAGGCAATCGTGCCCACCTGGGTGTCGATCTGATTGCCCACGTACACGTCAATGCCCATGCCCTGGGCCATGCCCAGGATCTTGGTGGCCTCGGTGAAACCGGACCGCGCGGTCTTGATCGCCAGGAAATTCGCACCACCGGTCAGGATCTCGCGGGCTGCGGTGCCCAGGTCCGGTGCCGATTCGTCCGCGGCGATCGGAATGGGCGAGTTGGTGACCAGGCGACGTCGTCCGAGAATTTCGCGAGCGTCGTCGGGTTCCTCCAAGAACTCCATACCGAGATCCGCGGTCTGTCGCAGCACTTCAGCGGATTCGTTCGCGGACCAGCCACGGTTGGCATCCATGTAGAGGTGCGCCTCAGGGCCGAGGCCCTCGCGCAGCACGCGCGCGGCCTCGATGTCCAGGGAAATGGGGTGGCGGCCCGTCTTGAGCTTGAAAGTGTTGATGCCGTGTGTCTCGCGGAACTCCAGGGCGATCTGCAGCAGCTCCTGCGCCGGCTTGAAACCGAGCATGTGCGAGACGGTCATGTGATCGGTGAAGCCTCCGAGCAGCGACGACACCGGCTGGTTCAGGTACTTGCCAATCACGTCCCACACGGCGATGTCCACCGCACCCTTGGCCGTCTGGTTGTGCACCGTGCGGTCCATGATGGTCTGCATCCGGTCACGGGCAAAGATGTCCAGGCCCGCGAGCTGGGGCGAGAAGATGTCCTCGACCACCGCAACGATGGACTTCTGCGTCTCACCGTAGGTGTACGGACGCGGCGGGGTGTCGGCCACACCCACGATTCCCTCGTCCGTGTGCACGCGCACCAACACGTGATCGGCCTCGTCCACCGAACCCGATGCAAAGTGCAGGGGGTGAATGTAGGGAATGGAATAAGGGACCGCCTCGATGCGGGTGATTTTCATGCTTGGCCTTTCGTGCCAGGGTTTGCCTCGCTGACATCCATCACGAGGTTCACAAAGTTGTGCAACAGGGTGGAGCGGTCTTCCCGACGCCACGCCACCGCAAGCTCACTATCGGGGGAATCTTCGAGGGGCGCGTAGACCACGCCCTCGAGCTGGAAGGAACACACGGCCTGGGGTACCACGGCCACTCCCCCGCCGGCTGCCACGAAGGACAGCATGGTGGAGGTTTCCTTGGCCACCTGACCGATGCGGGGCTGGAAACCGCCGTGGCGACACAGCTCCGAGACCATCCGGTACATCACCGATTCCGGCGGGTAGGTGATGAAGGGCTGTTCCTGTAGTTCGTTGATGGCCACGGGACGTCCGGTGGCCAGCGGGCTGTGCGAAGGCAGGGCCACCACGAGCTTCTCGCGGGCCACGACCCGGTACTCGATTTCCGCCGAAGCCACCGGCGGGCGCAACATGGCGGCGTCCAGGGTGTGATCACGCAGCCCGGCTTCCATGGCGGGGGTGAGCATTTCGCCCTGGAGTGTCATGGACAGCCCGGGCAATGCCTGCTTGACGTGGCGCACGATCTTGGGCATCACGCCGTAGGTGGCCGAACCAGAGAAACCCACGCGCAGCACACCGGTGGCGCCGTTGCCGACCTGGTACACGTCCGCCTTGAGGGTTTCGACCTCGTTGACGATCTTCCGGCCACGGTCCAGCAATTCCTGGCCTGCCGCGGTGAGGTCAACGCGGCGTGTGGTGCGGTCCAGCAGCTTGACGCCCAGTTGTTCCTCGAGTTGCCGGATCTGCTGTGACAGCGGCGGCTGGGCCATGTGCAGCCGCTTGGCCGCGCGACCGAAATGACGTTCTTCGGCCACGGCTATGAAGTAGTTCAGTTGTCGAAGCTCCATGAGGTCCCGCTTCTTCCCGACATTATTTCATTAGAATAGTATCTACAATCGGGCAGATTAGGAACATGTTTCTATAAAATCAACCGCATTTCTGCGGTGCATGCCACACTTTGCCGCAAACCCGCTCAGGTGCGTTCGCGCAAAACGTGCTTCTGGATCTTGCCGGTGGTCGTGCGGGGCAGCTCGTCCACCACGTCGACCGTGGCCGGCAGTTTGTAACTGGCCAGCCGCTCCTTGAGTTGATCCCTGATGTCCTGTCCCGTCAGGTTCGGCACATCCGGGAAGAGCACCACGAAGGCCCTGCCGCTCTCGCCCCACTTCTCGTCCGGAACGCCGATGACCGCAGCCTCCTGCACTCCCGGGACATCCAACAGGGCGTTCTCCACCTCGGCAGGGTACACATTCTCACCGCCGGAAATGTACATGTCCTTGATGCGGTCCTTGATGAACAAGTAACCGTCCTCGTCCTCCACCGCAATGTCACCGGAGTGGTACCAGCCACCCTCCAGGGCCTTAGTGGTTTCCTCCGGCTTGTTCCAGTACCCACTCATCACATTGGGGCCTCGGACAATGACTTCCCCGGGTTGCCCCACTGCCACGGTCTCGCCGAGCGGATCCACGAGCTTGGATTCCGTGAAGAAGTGCTGCCTGCCTGCGGAGCCCAACTTGCTCACACCGTCGCGCGGTTCGAGCATCCGCACCCCGGGAGCGGTCTCGGTCATGCCGAAACCCTGCATCACGGCCACGTCCAACTCGGCCCAGGTGCGCAACATGCGCTCGGGCAGGGGTGATCCTCCGACCATGAACGCGCGCACGGAGGAGAAGTCCGCGGAGTCGAATCCCTCCGCGTGTGACAGCGAATCCAGCATCGCCGGGACCATGAAGGAGGACGTCACCCGGGAATCCTGGATCTCACGCAGCACGTCCGGTGCGCGGAACTGGCGCTGAATGATGATCGTGCCACCCAGCATGAACGTGGGAAGGGCCATCATGTTGAGCCCGGCAATGTGGAACAGCGGCGCTACCGCCAGGTGCACCTCGTCCTGGCGCAGATCCTGGCCGATCAGGGCGTTGACGTATTGGTAGAACAGATTGTTATGGCTCAGCATCGCACCCTTGGGCTTGCCCGTGGTGCCCGAGGTGTACATGATCAGCGCCAGTTCGTCGAGGTCGAGCTGCTCGTCGATGACATCTTCACCGCCGGACTGCAGGAAATCATCGAAGTCCTGCCCTGAGCCGCCCCCGTCCACGCTCAACCACGTGCGCACATCCGTGAGCTCCGATTCCAGTGAGACGGCGTTCTCGCGCTGGTCCTGCCCGAAGGCCACCGTGGTGGCACCGGAGTCGCGCAGGATGTAGTCCACCTCGGCCCGCCGCAATCGAGGATTGATCAGTACCGCCGCGGCACCCAGCAATCCGGCCGCGAAAAAGGTTTCCAGCAGTGACGGGTGATTGAACCCCACGTACGCCACCCGGTCACCGTGCCGCACCCCGGAATCACGCAGCGCGTTGGCCAGCTTGCGCACGCGGAGTTCGAACTCCCGATAGGTCACGGATTGCCCCTCGAACACCAGAACGGTCGCGTCCGGACGGACCATGACGCGGCGGGCGGGCCACGTGCCAATTCCAAGGTTCACGGTTTTCCTCCTCAGCCCCCCGGGGGGAGCGCAGCACTGCGACGGTTGTCACGTGCAAACCATGGAATCGTCAATCGTTGTGAATGTCAATAGTTATTGATCGCACATAATTTGCCCTACCGCGCTCCATAGCCGTTTTGCAGAGCATCGCCGTCCTGTGTTGGCCGCCTTTCTGCAGTACTGCCCAACTGCGTGATGCAATGGAGACCATGACGGATCGGACACCTCAGACCAAGGAAGAGCTCGCCCCGAATGCCAGCGGCTCGTGGGCGAGCATTGTGAAGTCGTTGGTGATCCCCCGCCCCATCGCGTGGATTTCCACGCGCTCGGCCGCAGGCGTGGACAATCTCTCGCCCCACTCGTACTTCATCATGGTGTCTACCGATCCGACCATCATCCAGTTCGTCTCCACCGGGGTGAAGGACACGCTGCGCAACGTCCTGGAGACCCGGGAGTTCGTGGTCAATCACACCCCCGTGGAGCTCTTCGAGAAGATCAATGCCACGGGCACCGACTATCCGCCCGAGATCAGCGAGTTCGACGCCGTGGGTCTCACCCGGGAACCGGCCCGCACGGTTGCCGCCCCGCGGGTCGCGGAATCCCCGGCCAGCATGGAATGCACACTGCACGGCGAACCCCTGAAGGTGGGCAACGGCTACGTGGTCTTCGGCCAGGTCCGCCACGTGGCGGTGGCCGCGCACGCGCTCGGTGAGCGCGGCCCGGACGCACGTGGGCTTGATCCCATCGCCCGCCTGGGTCACGACGAGTGGGCCGGTCTGGGCGACATCCGCTCGATCCGTCGCATTCCCTACGACAGCATCAAGGATCCCGCCGACAGCGATCCCGCCTAACGAGCCACAGGACCCGCAGCTGCGCAGAGGCCGCGTCGGGGCCGAACAAGGAATGGCGACGCCGCCGCGAGAATCTCGCGGCGGCGTCGTCGATCGTGGGTGGCCGGGGCTGCTTGACAGCGTGGACCCGGCCGAGCCCGCCGGACTCAGCGGTCCAGCAACTTCTCGTCAATGATCTGTTCCTTGACCGCGCGGCGCAGGGTCTTACCGAGCATGGTGCGCGGCAGTTCGTCCATGGCCACGATGCGGCGGGGCACCTTGTACCGGGTGACCTTGTCGTAGCAGTGTTCGCGCAGCTCATCCTCGTTGAGGGTGACGCCGGGGGCCAGCATCACGGCGGCCACCACAGATTCGTTGCCGTTGTCGTTGGGGATACCGACCACCGCGGCGTCCTCCACGGAATCATGAAGCTTGAGGGCGGTTTCCACTTCGGTGGGTGCCACGTTGAAGCCACCTGTGATGATGACCTCCTTGATGCGGTCCACCACGCGCAGGAACCCCCGATCGTCCACGGAGACGATGTCGCCGGTACGCAGCCAGCCGTCCTCGGTGAGCAGCTTGGCCGTTTCCTCCGGGCGCTTCCAGTACCCCTGGGTGACCTGGGGCCCCTTGACCCACAACTCGCCTTCCTCGCCCAAGGCCACGTCCTTGCAGGTTTCCGGGTTCACCAGGCGGATGTCGGTGCTGGGGAAGGGGATTCCGATGGAGCCCGCCTCGCGGAGATCGCTCAAGGGATTGCAGGACACCAGGGGCGAGCACTCGGTCAGGCCATAACCCTCGATGAGCATTCCGCCCGTGGCATCCTCCCACGTCTTGACCAGTGGAACCGGCAGGGTCATGGCCCCTGAAACCGCCACACGGATACCGGACAGATCCTTGCCCTGCTCCTGCGCCGCATCCAAAACTTTCTGGTACACCGGCGGCACGGCCGGGAGCACGGTGGGCATGGACTTCCTCATGGCCTTGAGGATCAGGTCTGCGCGCACGGTGGGGAACAGCACGAGCTTGGCACCCAGGGACATGGCGAACGTCATGCCCAGTGTCAGTCCGAACGCGTGAAACAAGGGCAGAACGCCATAGACCACTTCGTGGGACGTGGTGCCGAGCCAGTGCTGGCCCATGACCGCGTTGGATTCAAGATTCCGGTGCGTGAGCATCGCACCCTTGGGGGTGCCCGTGGTGCCCGAGGTGTATTGCAGCACGGCAACATCCGTGGCCGAGGGGCGCCGGTGATCCGCGCGGATGGGATCGGCGCTGATCAACTTGCGCCACGGCACGGTACCGGGAGCGGCCTCGGTGAGTTCTGCCCGTTGCTGCTTGAGCTTCTTGATGGGCAGCTTGAGGGCGGAGCGCATGACCAGGGGCATGGCCGCGGTGATGTCCACGGACACGATGTGCTCGATGTTGAGGTCCTTGGGCATGGACGTGATGCGCGAGGCGATCTTGTCCCACACGACGGCCACGCGAGCGCCGTGGTCCTCGAACTGATGACGGAGTTCGGGTGCGGTGTAGAGCGGATTGTGTTCCACTACGATCGCGCCCAGTCGCATCACCGCGTAGTAAGCCACGATGTGCTGCGGGCAGTTGGGCAAGACGATCGCCACGCGGTCACCGGCCTCCACGCCCATGAGGCGCAGCCCCTCTGCCGCGCGCTGGACCTGGTCGCCCAGTTCCGCATAGGACATGCCCGCACCGAAGAATTCCAGGGCGGTCTTGCCACCGTGGCGCGCCACGGACTTCTCGAGCATGTGGATCAGTGAAGTGTCGGGGAGGTTGAGGTCTCGCGGGACATCGGGGCTGTAGCTCCGGGTCCACGGACGGGTTGCCAAAAAATCTCGGGAGGTCTCGCTAGCCATGGTTTCGAGGTTACCCGTTCCCGTGGTGGCCCTCACGGCCGGTGACTCGTTCACGTTCGGCCAGGTCCCCGCCCGTGACACGACTGAATCGATAGACTTCGCTCAGTTGATACCGCCACTCCCATGGACGAATCGAGCCCCCATGTCGCCATCTTCCGCTTCACGTGACCCTCTGGACAACGGCAACGCACCCTGGACCGATCAGCACACCGCTCCGATCGAGGCCACGGACGCAGAGAAGACCAGGCCACTCCCCCACGCCGACGCCGCCGGGTCCTCCCGTTCCGGCGTGGCCTCCGGCCGGTTGCACCGCCCGGATCCTGAGACAGGGGTCATGGAACCCATCGGCGATGAGCACCTGACCCCGCAGGACGAGCGCGTGATCGCGACCGCCGCGTGGGATTCCGTGCGACCGGCGGTTCCCGCCCAGGGCGCCGGATCCGCCAAGAGGCTGACCACGGAAGACGTGCGAGGCGCGCAGAAGAAGCGTTTCGGCGGCATGCAGTTGCTCCCCGGTCTCTTCGGCTGGCTGGCCGCCCTGTCCGTGAGCGGTGTGCTCCTGGTGGCCTCCGGCCTGTTCGGCCCCCAGTGGGGCGTTGAAACGACCAACGGGATCGGCCGAGCCCTGGACCATGGGCTGCTCAATCCACAGGACTCCGCCGGTTGGTTGGCGCTGGCCGTGTTCGCCGTGGTCGAGTTCCTTGCACTGCTCGCGGGTGGCTACGTGGCCGGCCGCATGGCACGCTTCTCGGGCGTGGCCCAGGGTGTCAGCGTGTGGCTGTGGTCCCTGCTGGCGCGAGCCATTGCGTCCGTGGCCGCGCTGCTCTGGGCCGACACGGTGGGGTTGGCCCCGCACAGCCTGGCCGCGCAGTCCGTGATCGGGCCGATCGTGGGTTGGGGGCTGGTGGCTCTGGCAGCGGTCGTTATCCTTGACCTCGTCGCGGCTATCCTGGGCGGCATGTGGGGCATGCGTTATCACCGTAGAGTCGACGCCTGGACCAATTCGAATGTCATTAACAGCTAGACTCCCATCTGTAGGGGGTTCCGGGGGTCGGGATCACCCTGGGGAGTACTTGGAGGTCTAAGCCCATGCCATCCACTCTTGTCGCCATCGTCGACGATCATGAGGTGGTTCGCGAAGGCGTACGCCTGGTGTCCATGACATCGCAAGCGGACGTCAAACTCGTGGGCTCTTCGGACTCCGTGTCCACCCTGCTGGATCAGTTGGGCCGCGATCCTGAGAACCCGGCACTCACCGCGCACGGGGCGAAAAGGATCGAGTGCGACGTCGTCCTGTTGGACCTTTCGCTCGCGGACCGTTCGCGTTCCGCGAGCAATGTGGAACGCCTCCGCAGTGCGGGAATGAAGGTGCTGATCTTCAGCATTGGTGAGAACGCCGCGCTGATCCGGGAGTCGTTGCGCGCCGGCGCACTGGGACTGGTCCGTAAGTCGGAACCGCTCGAGCACGCCATCGAAGAAGCACGCAACATCGCTGACGGCAAGCCGGTGATCACCAAGGAACTGGCCGCCGCGATCGACGGTGACGTGGAGTTCTCCCGCGCTGCTCTGTCCCCGCGCGAACAGGAGACGCTTCGCTTGTACGCCTCCGGTTTCGCCCAGGTTCAGGTGGCCCGCCGCATGGGGATCAAGCAGTCCGCTGTGAAGACAAACATCGACCGCATCCGTGAGAAGTACGCGCGTATCGGCCGACCCGCTCCCACCAAGATCGATCTGCGTATCCGCGCCATCGAAGACGGTCTGGTCGAGCCGGAAGCGGACATCACCACCGCAGAAAAGCACTTGTAGCGATCCCGCGCCGTTGACCCAAGGTGCGGAATGAACAAACACGTCGCCCCCCGATCGAGCCGTAGTGGAACCTACCGTAAAGTTCCCACTCGACTCCGGCGGAAAAAGTTCTTAGCCACCACGTCCCCCCAAGAACTCGGTCTCAATTCGTACCGTGCCTACTGGCTGTGGATGATCGGCATCGCGATACTTGCGGTGTCCCTGTTCGTCGAGGCGCTGCCCATTCTGCAGCAGCAACAAGCCGCTTTCGCCCCCTGGTACACCGTGTTCCTGGCGGCGATCCTGGTGATCTCCGCCTTGCTCGTGGTGTTCGGCATCATGCATTCGGCCCAACCGTGGATCCTGCTCACGCTGGCAGCGGTGGTGGGTTTAGGCGTCTTGACCATGCCCCTGGCCTGGAAAGGCGGGGTTTTGCTGCAGTACCCCTGGATCAGTGGGTTCATCATTGTGAGCCTGATCAGTATCGCGCTGGCCTGGAGCCCCTGGGCCGCACTGGTGTACCAGCTGTGCATCGAACTGGCCTACGGGCTGATCATGGCCCAGTTGATCCCCGTGGATTCGCGCTCCGAATCGCTGGGAACCGTGATGTTCCTCCGGATCTGCTACGGGCTCATCTCGATCCTGGTGGTCGTGATCTCCAAACGGGCTGTGGAGAATCTGGATCAGGACTACACGGAGGCGCTCTCCGAGGAGCTGGCTCTCACGCGTAGCCGCTCCGAAACCGCGGACCAGGAACGTATGGACCGGTTGATCCACGACAACGTGATGGCCGCTCTTCTGGACGCCTCACGCGCGGAAGGGCCCCTGGCCAAACGCACCCGCGAGCTGGCCTCCCGTGCGCTGGAAGTCCTTGACGACGAGAACGATCGGTTGTCGGGCAAGACCACCACCATGGTGCACGTGCTCATGGACGAGCTCATGGAATCGCTGTCGCCGTGGCGCTCACGCGTGCGGTTCAGCAATCTTCGCTCCCACATCCGCCCCGTGGGTGAGCCCCGAGTGTTCGTCCCGACGTTCGTGGCCCAGGGACTCACCCAGGCCATCACCGAGGCGGTCTCCAACAGTGCCCGGCACTCCGGCACCGAGGTGACCTACGTGTCCATGGACGGTGGCCAGTGCCCGCCGACCCCCATCAACCCCGAAGGTTTCTACCTGCGTTTCACGATTCGTGACGAGGGCCGCGGCTTCGCTCTCCACGACGTGGACACCCAACGCCTAGGGGTTCGGGTGTCCATCGTGGAGAACATCGAAACGGTCGGCGGGGACGTCGAACTGCGGTCCTCCCCCGGCCGTGGAACCGCCGTGATCCTCACGTGGCCCAAGGACGCGCTGTCATGAACAGTGCCGGGATCAGTCCGAAATTTCTGACCGTGCTGGCCCTCTTGGGTTTTGGCGTCTCCTTCGTCATCGGCGTCACGAAGGTGGATTCGGCCAGGGACCCGGACGCGATGGTTCTCTCCCTGGTGTTCTACGCGGGGGCAGCGTTGATCGTAGCGGTCCCACGGTGGGCCACCCAACAGATGCCTCTGCTGTCCACAATGGCCGCCGTACTGTTGTTCATGCTTGCCGCAGAGCAGGGGTACAAAGCAACCGTTGCGGTACCCATTGCCGGGCAAATGCCCTGGTTCGCCATGGGTTTCACGGTCATGATCTTTGCATTGTGTCTGCGGCAGCGGTTCTGGTGGGCGGTGTTGCTGTGGGTGGTCATCACGATTATGTCCCTCCGACGGTGGATCGTGGTCCGTGACAGTGTGGTCCCCACGGAGAGCTACACGGTCATGGCCCTGGGTCTGTTCGTCGCGACCTGGGTGGGTTACCAGGAGTTCTTACGGTTCAACCAACGGAAGCGGGAGATCCGCCGCATGCTGCTCACCGCCCGCAGTAATGACGAGGCCGAGCAGGACTCCAAGAATGCCTCGTACCAGCGGGTGCAGGACGTTCGCCGGCTCGCGGGTGGCCTGCTCGAGCGGATAGCTCACGATCCTTCCGAAGTGACCGAGTACGACATCAACCAGTTCCGACTCACCGAGGCGCAATTGCGGGACACCATTCGCGGTCGTTCCATTGCCACGCCCTACATCCTGGAAATCACCCGCACCGCCCGCGATCGGGGTGTGCGGGTGGACATCCTGGACGAGCGCGGCCACCCCCTGCCTCCCAAGGTCATGGCGGCCACCACCGAGCAGGTGGCCGAGGTCCTCAACCACGCCCAGTGCGGTGTGGTCACGATCCGAGCGTTCCCCAAGGGCGATCCCACCGCGGTGTTCATCGTGCACGACAATGATGACGAAGATGAAGATCCGATTGCGATCGAGATCGCTGACGTCACCGGCGAGGTCTCGCGCTTCTAGCACCGCCGACGACGCCGCGCAGGCTACGCGCGTCGCTCACCCATCCGTGCGACGTCGGCATAAGTCTTACCGGCTTCGCGCCCCCGCGACGACGCCGCGGCGAGCGTACTGCACGGATCCCGCGCCCGACGACGGGGGCGGGAGTTTCTCCAGATGCTGAACATTCAGGGCTCGGTCCCAGCCCGCCAATGCCTAGCGTGTGGCGTATGGAGACACGTACCGATTCCCAGCTCAGCCCATCCAACCCGCTCGACCCGTTCGACCCTTCCGACCCTTCCGACCCTTCCGACCCGGAGGATCACCCGCACGCGGCGTTCGCAGCCATCGGGTGCGCGGACGGGAAGTCACGATGCCCATGGGCCGTGGCGACCCCCGGCGCCCTGATCGATCACGACCACGAATGGGCGGTGGCACCGCGCACCGCCACGGAGTACTTCCAGGCCTTGAGTATCGAGCTCTTCGATTCGGGCCTCGCCCGTTGGTCACAGTCCGGCAGGCACCCCTCGTGGTACCTGTACATGGCGGATCTCGAACCGGCCAAGGTTGCCCGGCTCGACGTCGACGATGTGGAGGACCTCCTGCTCAATCCGGAACTCATCCGCAACCGTGCCAAGATCGAGGCCGTGATCCACAACGCCCAGGGGTGCGAGGACTGGGTGATCGCAGACTGGGTGGAACTGTTGACCGAGGCGCAGGTGCCCCCGCCCACCGGTCCCCCGCTGCGCTCCCTCGATCTACCCGACAGCACGCCGGATTCCCGCAGGCTCTCCGGGTTGTTCCGGGAACGAGGGTTCAAACTCATTGGCCCGGTGACGGCCCATCGGTGGTTGCAACGCACCGCACTGGCACCCGGCCATGTCCAGGGCTGTTTCCGTGCCGAGCAGACAGGCCCGGTGCCGTGAACCTAGTCGAGCAGCAGCGCCGGTTCCTCGAGGATTCTGGCGACGTCCGCCATGAACCGGGCGGAGAGATCACCGTCCACCACGCGGTGGTCGAAGGAACCACCCAGGGTGGTGATCCAGCGCGGAATGACTTCCCCGTCCACGACCCACGGCTTCTGCTTGATGGTGCCGAAGGCCACGATGGCCACCTCGCCGGGGTTGATGATGGGCGTGCCCGTGTCGATGCCCAGCGCACCGATGTTCGTGATGGACAGCGTGCCGCCCTGCATGTCACCGGGTTGGGTCTTACCCTGGCGCGCCGTCTGCGCCAGCTCGTTCAACGCGATGGCCAGTTCCCGCAGGTTGAGGTCCTGCGCGTCCTTGATGTTGGGTACCAGCAGACCGCGCGGAGTGGCTGCCGCAATGCCCAGGTTCATATAGCGCTTGATGATGATCTCGGAATCGGTCCACGTGGCATTGACCTGGGGGTTGCGCGCGGCAGCCCAGATCACGGCCTTGGCCAGGATCAACAGCGGGGTGACCTTGACCCCCTCGAAGTGCGGGGACGTCTTGAGCCGCTTGATGAACTCCATGGTCCGTGAGGCGTCCACGTCCACGAAGATCGACACATGCGGGGCGCTGAAAGCCGAACGGACCATGTTCTGGGCCGTGACCTTGCGCACGCCCTTGACCGGGATGCGTTCGTCGCGGGAACGAGCCGGTGCGTGGGTCGAGGTCCAGAACGTATCCGGGCCGTCCTCCACCTCGCGCAGGTGGGCCGCGTAGGCCAACAGGTCACGCTTGGTGACCTGCCCGCCTTCGCCGGTGGCGGTCACGTCCGCCAGATCGATGCCCATTTCCTTGGCGGCCTTGCGCACCGGCGGTTTGGCCATGCTCGGGCGGCGCGGGATGGAGGCCTGGGCGGCGCCCTGCTGCTGGGGTGCGGTGTCGTCGAGAGAACGCAACCACGTCTCCCCGCGATCACGGAACTTTCCGGCCTTGTCCGCCAGGTCCTGGGCGGCGGTGCCGAGGCCCGACTTGGAGAACCGATCGGCCCAGCCGGCTGCCACGCGAGCCGCGCCGCCCTTGGCCGATTCCTGATCCTGTTGCGGAGCGGGCTTGCCCTGCTCGTCGAGCCCCTGGGGCTGTTCGGCGTCGATCCGCATGGCCGTGCGGGTGCGCTGGCGGCGTCGTACGGGATCCGCCTTGGGACCGGCGCCCACAAGAGCCTGGCCGGACTCGCTCGAGTCCATGCTGCGCCCGGACCCGGACGTGGACTCTTCCCGGGGCCCGAGGTGTTCGGCCGTGGGTTCCCCCTCCACGCCATCCTTGGGCGCAGAGCCCGTGTACCCGGGATCCGGTGTGCCTGACGGCGCGGACTCGGAATCGCCCACGGTGATGATGGGCGTTCCGACCTCGACCGTGGTGCCTTCGGTCACCATGATGCTGAGCACGGTTCCCGCGAAGGGGGACGGGAGCTCCACCACGGACTTGGCGGTCTCGATTTCGCAGATCACCTGGTTGACCGTGACGGTCTGCCCCTCGGCCACCTTCCAGGACAGGATCTCGGCTTCGGTCAGGCCCTCGCCCACATCGGGCAACGTGAAAACCTGGGACATGAGTTCTACCTCCTGCGATACCGCCCGCGAGGAACGGTTCGTGACTTAGGGCGATCTAGTAGGCGAAGGATCGGTCGAGTGCTTCCAACACGCGATCCAGGTCCGGAACGTAATGCTCTTCAACGGCAGCCGGCGGGTAGGGCATGTGGAAGGCACCTACGCGCAGCACGGGGGCTTCCAATGAGTAGAACGCTCGCTCGGTCACGCGCGCGGCGATCTCCCCGCCCAGTCCACCGAACGTGGGGGCCTCGTGGGCGATGATCAGGCGACCGGTCTTCCGCACGGATGCCGTGACGGTATCGAAGTCGATGGGAGACAGGCTGCGCAGGTCGATGACCTCCACGCTACGGCCGTCCTCCCGTGCGGCCTCAGCGGCCGCGAGCGCCACGGGGACCAGCGGGCCCCACGCGACGATGGTGGCCTCTTGACCCTCACGCACCACCGCGGCGCTGAACGGATCGCCCGTGGGCTGATTCTCGGCCACGTCGCCCTTGAGCCAGTAGCGGCGCTTGGGTTCAAAGATGATGACCGGGTCATTGCACTCGATGGCCTGCTGTGACATCCAGTAGGCATCCTGCGCGTTGGAAGGCGCCAGGATACGCAGACCCGCTGTGTGGGCGAACAGTGCTTCGGGTGACTCCGAGTGGTGCTCCACCGAACCGATCACACCGCCGTAGGGGATGCGGATGGTCACGGGCACGGTCAGGTTGCCGTCGGAGCGGGCATGGATCTTGGCCAGCTGGGTGGTGATCTGGTTGAAGGCGGGGAACGTGAACCCGTCGAACTGGATCTCGCACACGGGCCGGTAACCGCGCTCGGCCAACCCGATGGCGGTTCCAACGATGCCCGCCTCACCCAGGGGTGTGTCCAGTACCCGGTGAGCGCCGTAGCGGTCCTTGAGGCCCTCGGTGACGCGGTAAACGCCGCCCAG
This sequence comes from Kocuria sp. WRN011, assembly GCF_002295155.1. NCBI lineage: Bacteria > Bacillati > Actinomycetota > Actinomycetes > Micrococcales > Micrococcaceae > Kocuria > Kocuria sp. WRN011. Next base: position 166,544 of record NZ_NSGI01000001.1, on the reverse strand, counting down.
GGAACCGATGTCCTCGCCCATGAGCATGACCTTGGGGTTTTCCTCCATGGCCCGGGACAACCCCGCGTTGATCGCTTTGGCAATGGTCAGCTGCTTCACGCGTGAGCTCCTTCCGAGCCGGAGTCATCCTGGTCGTCCTGCGGAGCGAAGCCTGCCTGGTAATCCAGGTACTCGGCGCGTTCCGCGTCAATCAGCGAGTGCGGGTCCGCGTAGGCCTTGTCGAAGAATTCGTCAAAGGTGGGCGGCACCATGGCCAGCACGTCCGCGCGCAACTCGTCCGCCATTTCACGACCCTCGTTGGTCACCGAATCGAAGAACTCATCACCCACGTGGTGGGTTTCGCGCAGGAACATCTCCAGCCGCTCGAGCGGGTCCAGTGTGCCCCACTGTTCTTCCTCGTCGCGCTGACGGTACTTGGTGGGGTCGTCCGCGGTGGTATGAGCGCCCATGCGATAGGTCTCGGCCTCGATCATCACGGGACCTTCCCCGCGGCGGATCTTGTCGAGTGCGTAGCGCGTGGCGGCCAGCACGGCCAGGATGTCGTTGCCGTCCACACGCAGACCCTCGAAACCGTAACCGGCGGCGCGGGTGGCCAGCGGCACGCGGGACTGCGTGGAGAACGGCACCGAGATGGCCCACTGGTTGTTCTGCACGAAGAACAGCACGGGGGCGTCGTAGGACGCTGCAAAAACCATGGATTCGTGGATCTCACCCTCGGTGCTCGCACCGTCTCCGTAGTAGGCAACCACGGCCTCCGGTGTCTCACTCACTTGCTCGCCCGCGTCCTCGGCGGCCTTGCGGTCCAGGGCTGTGCCCATGGCGTAACCCACCGCGTGCGGCACCTGAGAAGCCAGCACCATGGTGTAGAGATTCACGTGATGTTCGTTGGGGTCCCAGCCGCCGGCGGTGTGACCGCGGAACAGCTGCAGCAACTCACCGGGCTTCACACCGCGGTGGAAGACCACGGCGTGCTCGCGGTAGGACGGGTAGATGCGGTCGGTGGGTTCGGTGGCCCAAGCGGATCCGACCTGCGCCGCTTCCTGACCGCGCAGCGGCACCCACAGCACCAGTTGGCCCTGACGCTGCAATGAGGTGGCTTCCTCGTCCACACGCCGTGCCAGTGCCATGGAGCGGTACAGGCCCTTGAGTTCCACCGTGTCGACATCTTTGGCGAACGGGGAAAGGGTGGGGTCCTCGTGGACCGTGCCTTGCTCGTCGAGCAACTGGAGCCTGGGCACGGCGCTCTCGACCGTCCCGGGGTGCATCTTTGCTGCCATGGTTGGGTTGTCCTTCCGAGTGGCCTAGTTGGTGCTGCTCATGGGCATGGTGCTGGGGTACGGGAACTGCGCGCACAGCTCGAGCAATCGAGTGTTGGCCTCCGCTTCTCCGAAACTCACACGCACACCCTCGGATCCGAAGCGCCGGACCGACAACGCGTGCGCATCGCACAGTTCGCTGAAGGCCTGACTGTGTTCGCCCAGCGGCAGCCACACGAAGTTGGCCTGGGTTTCCGGGTGCTGCCACCCGAGTTCCGCCAGACCTGCCAGGACACGCTCGCGCTCGTCGACCACCTGCTGGACGCGTTCGTCGACCTGGTCAATGTTTTCAATGGACGCCACCGCGGCCAACTGGGCCACCTGGGTGACGCTGAAGGCCGGGGTGGCTTGCCGCAAGTACTGGGTCACGTGTGGTTGGGACACCGTGTACCCCACGCGCAACCCGGCCAGTCCGTGCGCCTTGGACAGGGTACGCAGCGCCACCACGTTGGGGTACTCCCGGTAGAAGTCGATGCCGTTGACCAGGCCCTCGGCACGCTGGAACTCCCAGTAGGCCTCGTCGATGACCACCAGCACGCGTGAGGGGACTCGCTTCAAGAACTCGTGCACGTCCGCCGCACGCAGGCTGGGTCCGGTGGGGTTGTTGGGTGTGCACAGCAGGATCACCCGGGTGCGATCGGTGACCGCGTCAGCCATGGCCTCAAGGTCGTGGGAACCGTCCGGGCGGTTGGGGATCTGGACGCTCAACGCTCCGGCCAGTCCCACCGAGATCGGGTAGGCCTCGAAGGAACGCCACGCGTAGATGACCTCGTCCGGCTGGCCGTCCTGGCCGGTTCCCGCGAACGCCGCCAGCAGTTGGTTCAGCGCGCCCAAGCTACCCGCGCCGGCCACGATGTCTGCAGCGGGGACCGACAGGTAGCCCGCGAGCGCTTCACACAGCACGGTGGCCGCGGGATCCGGGTAGCGGTTGAACAGGTCGAAATCGTACAGGGCCTGGCGCACCGCCGGTACCGGCCCGTAAGGGTTCTCGTTGGACGCCAACTTGTAGGCCACCAGTCCGGGAATCTCGGTAGCGGGCTTTCCGGCGGCGTACGCGGGAAGCTGAGCCAGCGCGGTTCGGGGGATGATCCGCTCCGCGTTCTGCTCGGTGCCTGAAGAATCGGCTGACAGCGTGGCGTTACTCATAGGCCCAATGCTAACTCTCGCTACCGATCCTCCGGGTTGTGGACAATGTGTTCTTCCGTGGCTTCGTATATGTAGGTTTCGGTGTTCGCGTCAGTTCCCGCAGGAATTGCGGCACGCAATGCCTGTTCGTGTTTCGTCACCGCAGCGTGCCCCGAGTTGCTGATCCCCTGGGCTCCCAGTGTGTACGTGTACATGTCGTGGGCACCCACTCCGCTGAGACTTCCCACGGTCGAATACTGGCCGTTGTACTGCGTGTCCACGCGGACCGTCGAGCGGTTCTCGCCGTCCGGATTCCCGACCCCGTCCAACGGCGGCACCATGTCGTCCGAGTGTTCAACGGCCATGACCGAGGTGTCCTGGGAGAACTCGAAGCCACCCACGGGTGCTCCGAAAGTCGTCAGAGCGTCCACCGAGTACCGCTCCTGGAAGGCCCTGTTCGAGGCCAGCCCCGCGGCATCGATACCGCCCAGGCTGTGACCGGTGAGCACCACGGAATCCCCCGGCCGGATCCCCGCATCCTTCAGCGCTTCGAGAACCGCGCGCTGTGCGGGAGGTAGTTCGTCCAGCGAATCGTGCGGTTGCACCTTCATGCCCTCGACGATGCCGGCGATGTCATGAACCCCCTGGCCGTCGTGCCACACCTCCGTGCCTGTGAGCACCACGGAGAACGCGGCCCGTCCCGAACTATCGGTGGACTTTTGAACCATGACCGTGCTGTTCTCCCGATCCTCAACGATGTTCTTGGCGTCCTTGAGTGCCCCGGCCGTCCCCGCCACCGTCACGGGCACTGCACCGTCGAATTCGACGCCCGCGGGCAGTGGTCGCTTGGCCAACCCGGCCATCCCGTGGTCGGAGGCGTTGCGCGGCGTAATACCGGTCATCGTTTCCTTGGCCTTCAGACGCACTGCATGACCGCGTACGAGCGGGTACAGCAGCCGTTCGGCCGGAGAGAGACTTCGACCGGTGGAATAGGCGGTGAGCCATTCGAATCCTGACCTGCCGCTGAGTCCGTTGACGGCGGCGCGCACCACAGGCCAGGACGCACCCAACTCAGCCTGCACGGCCGCCTCCTCGGGACCCACGTGCGCCTCGGTCTCGCCGACTCCCGTCAGCAGCCCGTCCGCCCACACTCGCGCGTACTGCCCCAGTGTGAACTCATCGCCCGGTTGGCCCCCGAGGTCCCGGTGGGCCCGCGAATGACGCAGCACCACCGATGGCAACGGGGTACGGAGGCTCGAGTCGAGCACGTCATCCAGGCCCACACCACGGATCACCGCGTTGGTGCCTTCCGGTCCGCCGCCGGCCACCACGACCCCAAAGGAGGTGACCCGCACCCTGGTGGCGAATTCGGCGGGAGTACTAATGTCCGCGCGTTGCACCGCGTCGGTGAATTCGTCCAGTGTCGTGCGGAGACCGCTCATGGAAGACCCCGTGAGGTTCCATCCCGGCATGGTCAGGATGCCCGGCCCGAACAACGACCCCACGCTGGCTTCCACCATTTCGTAGTGCTGTTGCGCGCTCGCCAGGTGCAGCTGCGTCAGCGTCATACGCGCCTGAGCTGCCGCGAGCGCGGCCTTCGTCAACGCCGACGACGCCGCCGCGGCCACGAGCAGCGGATGTCCCGTCATGCTCCACGCCGCGACCTCCACATCTGTAGCAGTGGTTCCCAGGAGCACGTCACCGGCGCGTTCGTTCACTCTGGAGAGGACTCCGGCCGCTACCGAGATGGCTTCGGTGCTGACCTCCAGGCCGCCCGGGGCGGTGCCGCCACTCACCCGCATGGATTCGGTGGCGGACGTGATGGCCGCTCGAGTGTCGATCGGAACGTTGGGGTGGTCCAGGAGTAGCCGGCCACCGGAGTCCGTGCCGAACAACGTCGCGTGCACATCTTCAGCGCGACCCGTGATCACACGTTCCGTGTCGATACTCATCGCTGCAGTCCCGCGGGACCGTGTTGTGGAATCGATTGTTCCGCCTGGGCCAGCACCCCCAACACCGAGGCACCAAGGGTGCCCAGGTCCAGGAACTGTTCAACTGCTCCGATCTGAGCCGAAAGCCCCGCGGCACCCGCGCGCAATTCGGCTGCAACAGTGCGGTACCCGTGGGCGGCGCTCTGAACCTCCGCGGTCAGCTCCTCCAGCCGTGTCCGGTAGGCCAGTCCCGCCTGCCCTTTCCATTCCGCAGCCTCTGCCGCACGGAGTTGTGCCGTCAGCGCCAGCAGCTCATCCGCCGTGCGATCGTAGGAGCCGGCCAGCATGACAATGCGCTCGTACAGGAGACCTGCCATTCCCGCCGGCGACGGCCCCGATGGCTCGGTGGGTCCGGACCCGGAGGATCCCGGACCGCTCGGTGCAATCGATGACGACATGCCAACTTCCTTCCAGGCGCGGATTCCGCAGAGAACTTCACGCTAGAACCCGCCCCGTGACATGACCGGTCGAGCAGGCCGGATTGTGGATGCGCAGCCGATGCCCCACGTACCCGCCCGCCCGTGGAGAACGGGCGCCGCGGCGTCGTCGTCGATGGACACCGAGCCGGCGCGCTCGCGGAGGCGTGGAAGAATGAAGATCATGTCGAAGACTCCGCACACTCTCCCCTCCGGACGCGTGGCCCTGAGCCAGCAGACCCCTCCCATCGCGTTGGGACCCTTGGACGGTCGTTACCGACCCCAGGCCGGCATCCTGGTCGACTACCTCTCGGAAGCCTCGCTCAACCGCGAGCGCGTGCACGTGGAGGTCGAATGGTTCATTCACCTGTGTGAGCAACGGGCGCTGCCTGGTCTGGAGCCCCTGAGTCAGGAGCAGAAGGACGGCCTGCGGGCCATCGTCACCGACTTCGATGTGCAGTCCGTGGCGGAGCTGGCCGAGATCGAGGCCGTGACCGTTCACGACGTGAAGGCCGTGGAGTACTACATCGGGCGTCGCCTGCCGGAGTTGGGTTTGGAGCACCTCAAGGCGCTGGTGCACTTCGCGTGCACCTCCGAGGACATCAACAATCTCTCCTACGCATTGAGCGTCAAGGACGCCGTGGAAGATGCTTGGCTGCCCGCCGCCCGCAAGCTCGTGTCCGCGATCAGCGACATGGCGCAGGACGCCAAGGCGACGCCCATGCTGTCCCGCACGCACGGCCAGCCGGCGACCCCCACCACGCTCGGTAAGGAACTCGCGGTCTTCGCACACCGCCTGAACCGGCAACTGAACCGCATTGCCAAGACCGAATATCTGGGCAAGATCAACGGCGCCACCGGCACATTCGCCGCCCACGTGGCTGCCGCCCCGGACACCGACTGGCCGGCCATTTCCCAGTCCTTCGTGGAGGGTCTGGGGTTGGACTGGAACCCGCTGACCACTCAGATCGAATCCCACGACTGGCAGGCCGAGCTCTACTCGGACATCGCGCGCTTCAACCGGATCCTGCACAACTTGTGCACGGACGTGTGGTCATACATTTCCATCGGATACTTCCAGCAGATCCCTGTCGAGGGTGCCACCGGCTCCTCCACCATGCCGCACAAGGTCAACCCCATCCGTTTCGAGAACGCCGAGGCCAACGCGGAGATCTCCTGCTCGTTGCTGGACACCCTGGGTGCCACCCTGGTGACCTCTCGCTGGCAGCGTGACCTCACGGACTCCTCGTCACAGCGCAACATCGGGGTGGCCTTCGGTCACTCGATGCTCGCCATCTCCAACGTGATCAAGGGTCTGGAGCGCTTGGACGTGGCCGAGAACCTGCTGGCCGAGGACCTCGACCAGAACTGGGAGGTACTCGGCGAGGCCGTCCAGACCGCCATGCGCGCCGAGGCCATCGCAGGACGCGAGGGAATGGACAACCCCTACGAGCGCCTCAAGGACCTGACTCGCGGCCACCGCGTGGACGGCGAGCGCATGCGCGAGTTCATCGGCGAGCTGGGTTTGTCGGAGGCTGCGGAGCAGCGGCTCAAGGGCCTGACCCCCGGCCAGTACACCGGTTTGGCCGAGCAGCTCGTGGATCGCTACGCGAACTGAAATATAGGGTGCGACACGGACGTCAATGACCGTGCGCTGCGTCACGGCTCACACCGATTCCTATAGTGAACATGAAGTCACCCCCCTGAGAAAGAGACTGTCATGTCACAGATCCCCCCGAATCAACCGGGGCCGCACAATGGCCAGTACGATTCGCAAACCCAGCAGTTCCATCACAACGGGAATGGCCAGGCACCGCCGCGGAAAACGGGCAAGAAGAAATGGGCCCTAGGGTGTTTGGGCCTACTTGTACTTGTCATCCTTTTGTTTGCTGGATGTGCGGCTCTAATCGGTGGCGGTAATGACGATGCCGCGCCAGTCAGCAACGAGACGTCCAGTGCCACTGCGACCGGGAATCCGGTCGAAACTCCTTCCGCCACCTCGGAAGCTGCCACGGAGAGTCCTACCGAGGCTCCTGGTCCAGCGGTGGCGGAAGAGGCCCCCAGCGAAGAACCGGCTGAACCGACCGAAGCACCGCAGCCCACGCCCGAGGAAAGCGCTGTCGCCAGCGATCAGCCCCTCGGGGACACAGGCGCGGATTCCGCCGAGACCGAGCAGGATGAAGATTCTGGATCAACGCCGTTGTCTCAGCAGAATGCCGTGGACAAGGCAGAGAGTTACCTGCAGTACTCGGCCTTTTCGCGAACTGGTCTGATCGAACAGCTGGAGTTCGAGGGGTTCTCACCCGAGGACGCAACTCTTGCGGTTGACTCTCTTGATGTCGACTACGGTGAGCAAGCCAAGAAAAAGGCTGAAGATTACATCGATTATTCGGCGTTTTCTCGCAGCGGCCTGATCGAGCAACTGGAGTTCGAGGATTTCTCGCCCGAAGATTCGGCCGCTGCGGTCGACAGTTTGAGCATCGACTACAACGAGCAAGCCGCGAAGAAGGCCCAGGAATACCTCGATTCCTCGTCCTTTTCCCGGAGCGGACTGATCGATCAACTGGTCTTCGAAGGTTTCACGCAGGAACAGGCAACGTACGGAGCGGGACAGACGGGGCTCTGATCAACGGGTGCCCTGGGCAGTTCTTGGACGGGCATCCAGAGCAAGAACGTGTGATCCTCGGCTAGCTCCACGCAGTGCGGGATCATGATCGGCCGGAGGGCTACGCGTACAAGGGATTCCCAGCAACGCGTGGCCCTCGGCTTTTCGCCCGCACGGGCGCATGCCGACCACTGGCCGCAGTCGGCTTCATGGCTGGGTGGCATAACGCGGCACCGGACTCCGTGGTGGCCGTCCCATCCGTGGCTTCCCCCACCCAGCGCAGCACGTCAGCAGGGACGTTGGTCGTGATCTGCTGCACCCCGATGGCAAGGCACAGGTGCGTGTCCACGAACGAGTCGACCGTCCACACCCGGAGCACGGAACCGTTGGCCCGCCAGTTGATCACCTCGTGTAGGTGGTCACGCACGAACTGGATCCCAGGCCCGGCCAGCTCCACCTCACCGTGAGCGATGATCGGCACCGCCGGGGGCACCACGAGGCGCATCCCGGCGCGATAGACCATGGCCGCCGCGGGACCGACCCGCATGCTGTGGCGCACCGTGCTCACGGTGGTGTCCGCGACCAACTGGCACACGTGCCGCGGTGAGACGGACTGCAGAAGGTAGCGAACGCCGTCGGGGTGGAAGCTCATGATCGACACCTTGATGTTGCCCAGCCACCCCGTTTCCGGATCCCAGCCACGGCGCATGAGCAGCACCAGGACGGCCTCTTCCAAGCCGTGCCCGAACGGGCTGGGGTGTTTGGTTTCGACCGCCAGGCCAATGGATCGCCCCGCGGCCTCCAAAAGGTCCAGCAACTCGTCCAGGGTCAGCAACTGCTCGTCCGCAGAGCCGTGGGACGAAGGGATCGGCACACCCTTCCATGACGTGAAGTCCAAGGCCCGCAGCTGAGCCAGCGTGTGCTGCGAGACGGGGCCGTTGCCGTTGGAGGTGCGGCCCAATTGAGCGTCGTGGTGCAGGACCAGGTGCCCGTCGCGGGTGAGCTGCACATCGCATTCCACCCCGTCCGCGCCGTCGAGCAACGCCTGCACGTAGGCGGCACGGGTGAGTTCGGAAAACGCCTCTGATGAGCCGCGGTGCGCGAAGATCAAGGGTCGCTCGGGGAGGCGATGGGTGGTTCGTGAACGCTCGGACAGCGTGTCAGTGGAGGATTGTCCGGGGGAGCCACTTGGGGTGAACACGCGGCCACCGTAACGCGCGGGCCTAAAGCCGCTCTGAGCCGCTGACGAAATGCGTGTGACGGGAACATGAACGCCCCGGGGGCCCATCCATGGATGGGCCCCCGGGGCGTGTTGCGCGATCAGCGGATTGAACTACTTCTTCTCGATCGACTCCGGCTCCTTGACCTTGGTGCCGTCCTTGAAGGACTCGGCTCGGTCATCGAGGGCAGCGGGGAACTCCGTGGGAAATTCGCCGAATGCCTCCTCGGCGGACTTGATCACCTGGCGGGACATGGCCAAGTTGGCGCCGCCGCCCACCACGGCACCGATACCGAACGGCAGGGCACGGCCCATCACTGCGCCGGTCTGCTTGGCCAGGAAACGCTTGACGAACATGTTGCGAATGGTGCGGCCGGCATCGAACTTCTTGTCGCTGTCACCCTTACCGAGCATGAGCCCCCACTTGTTGGTGAGGCCCTTGGAGCGGCTGGAGTTCGCCAGGATCTGGCTCATCAGCTGGTTGCCGTCCTCGCCGAGCATCAGAGCCATGACCATCGTGCGGTTCTGCTCCTCGTTGTCCGGGAACACACCGTGCAACTCCGCCATGGCCTGCGCGTACAACGCGGTGGCCTCGAGGTAGCCGACCACGGCGACCGAGGACAGCCCCAGGGAAGCGATGGTGCCGATACCGGGGACCATCGCGGTTGCGCCCACGGCCCCGCCGCCCAGGGTCACGGTGCGCTGGTACGTCTTGGTCAGGCGCTTGGCGATCTGCTCCGGAGACTCGTTGGGGTGCTGCTCGCGCTCACGCTGCAGCGCCTTGATGACCATGGGGCGCTGCGCGCGCAGCACATGGTTCAAGAATTTATTGACGCCCGGTTTGGGCTTGCCGTCCTCGTCAAAGGCCTTATTCAGCGGGTTCATGTCCATAACGGTGCACTCCTCAAGGCTTACTCATGGGTTGGGGCGGGTCTCGCCGATCACTCGGGTCAACTATTCCACAGCCCGCTGATCACCGCGCGGGCTGTTCGCTATCCGACGACGCCGCTCGCGCCCGTTCCCCGCCACGGCTCACCCACCGGGCGGCCGCCTAAGCGCTCACGAATTCACGCCACGCGTGCAGTTTGCGCAGCAGGTCCGTTTTCTTGATCACGTGCCCGGACATCCGCCCCAGGATCGAGGACAGCGCCTCAATGGTTTCAATGATGAACGGGCCCTTGTTGAGCATCACGCACTCGGCGCGCTGACCCTCTGCGGCGTCCGTGACCTCCGCGCGGGAGGGGATGCCCTTCTTGGCCAGGCTTTCGAGCACCTGCGTGGCCCAGATGACCGGAACGTGGGCGGCCTCGCACAGCCACAGGATCTCCTGTTGCACTTCCGCGAGTCGTTCGAAACCGGTTTCCACCGCCAGGTCGCCGCGGGCAATCATGACGCCGGCGTCCTTCCAACGCATGACTTCCAGCAGCATCTGCGGGAGTTGTTCGAAGCCGCCCACCGTCTCGATCTTGAGGGTCACGTCCACCTCGGTGGCGTCCAAGCGAGTGAGTTCGTCCAGGAGGTCCGTGACGTCCGTGCGGCTGCGCACGAACGACATGTTCACGATGTCCGCGTTCCGGGCCACGAATTCCAGGTCCCGACGGTCCTGCTCCGTGAGCGAGCGGATCCGGAGATCGGTGTTCGGGAAGTTGATGCCCTTTTCTGCCTTGAGGTTGGACCCGTTGGGCCCGGTGTGCAGGACTTCGATGTCCATGCTGTCCGGGGTCACGGTCCGCACCACTCCGCCGATCTTGCCATCGTCCAGCCAGACCCGGTCTCCCAGTGCGACGTCCTGGAACGCCTCGGGAAGGGTGCAGCCAATGGTGAACGGCGACTGCGTCACCGCGGGTACCGGTTCCAGGCTGCGCACCAGGCGCAGAGTGTCCCCGATGTTCAGCCGCAGCGCCTGTTCGGTCTCCGGCAGCTCGCCCAAGGTGGCCTCGTCACCGTTGCCGGCCTTGAGCACCAGATCCGTCGCGAAGTACACGGTCTTGGCGAACTCCACCAGCACGCCGCCGTCCTCAACGGCCATCACACGTAGCGAACGGCCCGAGTCGCGAGCGTCCCGCAATCGGATCCGCTCCCCCACCGTGCGTTCCGAGAGCCAGGTCGCGGGGCTCACGGGAACGGACGGGATCAGGTCGTCGTGGGGTGAGGTGCCCAGCCAGAGCCTGGCCCGTTCGGTCACATGGCCCGTGGCGTCGCGCTCGGGTTTGATCTTCTCGACCCGCGGACCCGGCTCGATCGGTCCGGTGCGCACCTTGGGCCCACCCAGATCCATCGAGACACGCAGGTCCTTGCCCAAGTCCGACGCCGCCGTGCGCACGTGATCGATCATGCGCGCCCATTCCTCGGGGCCGTCGTGGGCGCAGTTCACGCGCGCCACGTTCATCCCGGCGGCCACCATGTCCCGCACCAGGGCGGCGTCGGCGGCGGCCTCGGAAGGCAACGTGACCATGATGCGGGTTTCGCGGTCCTCGGGACTACGGCCCAGCAACTGCACCGCATTGCGCTCCAGGATGTCCTGACCGCTGCCGTGACCTTCCCCGGGCTCGATACCCACGTCCAGCATGTCCAGATTGGGTTCGGGGCGCTCGGCAACGGCCGCCAGGCTCAACAGCACGGCCTTGAGATGGTCCTCCACACCGGCCTCCATGCGGCCCAGAGAGGAAAGCCCCAGATCCGAAAGATCCGACTGCAACTGCCGCACGTCCTGGCTACGCACCGCCGCGTAATCGACCAGATTGACCGCGGACCACCGGTGGCGGGGCAGAACCCGATTGATGCGATCCAGCTGAGCCGACCGCGCGGCCCTGACCACCCGGAACAGTTCCTCCACGGTGTCCATGGCTTGCGACGCCAACTCTCGGCGCTGCTGGAACACGTGGTCTGGCACTTGGCTCATGATCGTTTCAACCCCCTGGTCCGATGGTGTTCAATCACCGTAGTAACAACAGATTTACGCGAGGTGAACAGGGTTCAGGTCAGTTCCGGGTGAACTCGCTGAAACGCCCGGTGACGGGACCGTAGTGTGCATCGACGGTCATCACGACCCCCGGGGTGTCACTCGAGTTCAGCGACTTGAGCAACTCCTGCAGGGCCCAGCGCGGGCCTTCGACTTCGATGGTCACGGTGCCGTCAGAGTTGTTGGTCGCGTGCCCCACCAGACCCAACTTCTCGGCGTGCCGCCAGGCCCAGTAGCGGAACCCCACGCCTTGCACGGTGCCGTGGATTACGGCAGTCATGGCCAAGGATTCGTTCAGGTCGAGTTCTTCGCGTTCGCGGTCATCCGAGGGGCGCGGGTGCAGTGATGGCATCTCCATAACCCCAGATTAGGAGATACTTCTGAAAGAACACATTGCTGCGTGTTCTGCAGGACTCCCGAAAGGTCGCTCCAACCATGTCCCATACCGCCTCGCTCAGCCCTCAGGATCGGTTAAAGATTGTGGAAACCCTACATTTCCTGAATCACGTGATCGACAACCGCGAGTGGGATCATTTGGCGGACGTGGTCACGGAGGACGTCGAAATCCTGTCCCCGGGCACGGAGGCCCCCGAGTCGCTGGAAGACATGGCACCCTCCACAACACTGCCCGGCCCCGCGGGGATCCGGCAAGGTTACGAACTCTCACAATTGGCGCAGTACGGCAGTGTGCACGTACTCAATACCGTGATTAATCCCATTGACGGCGACACCGCGGTCACATGGAGCCGCCTGATCATGGTGTCCTTCGACCAGCGCGCTGTCGGTGCCGATGTCGTGGACACCCTGGTCCGGACTCCGGCCGGTTGGCGGATCTCACGCCGTGTGGTCCACGCCCGCAACATGCTGCGCGAACCGGGGCGTCAGGGTGGCGGATACGTGCCCGGGCCCTATACATTCGTGCACTTCGACGACGCCATCCTCCGGGCCCAGCAATCGGTTGCGGATGCGGGCATCCGCCGCAACGACGGGCAGCTCCGGTGAGCGCGGCACGATGGGTTCGCGTCCCCCTCGATGACGCGTTACAGATCCACGACGTTCTGGCGCGCTACGCGCACTGCATCGACAACCGCGACTGGGATCGACTGCCACTCGTCTTCACCGCCGACGCCCAATTCGGCGCGCCCGGTAACTACACGCAGTCACGCGATGAAATTGCGGACCGCATCGAACGGGTTGCTCCGTACCACCCGCACTTCACCACGGATACGGTGATCGCGCGGCTCCCTGCCGATTCGACGGGCAGGGAACGCGCGCGATCATGGAGCAAGTACCTCATCGTGCGTCACGACGGGTCACTGGCCTCCGGCGATTACTTGGACGAATGGGTCCGCACCGATCAAGGGTGGCGGATTAACCAGCGCCGGGTGTCCCGTGGGCAACGCTGGGAGAACGACCCCGGGGGTCCCTCCCAGCGCGACCTGGGATTGAGTTATTTCCTGGCGGATGCCTCTTAGGAGAGGTTCGCCAACGCCTCGGTGATTACCGTGTCACCGTCGGCGAAATCGATCTTCCGTCCGACCGTGGTGTCGGGTGCGGTCAGAGCTGCCGCGGCAACCAAGGCGACATTTCCTCGCGCTGTGTTGGCGGCGTCGTCGTCCTGGCCGGGCTCGAGGGTGATCATGCCGGTGGTCTCGTCATCCGTGAGGGTGCCGGGACCCAGAATGGTCCACTTGAGCGAGCTGGCGCGCAAATGATCATCCGCGTCGGCCTTGGACTGGGCGTACGCGTAGAACGAGTCGTCCTCGGGAATGCCGTGGTCCTGTCCCGCTCCGATGTAGGAAACCATTACGTAGCGGTTCACGCCCGCGGCCTGGGCGGCGTCCATGGAACGAATGGCGGCATCGCGGTCCACGGCGTAGGTGCGCTCGGGGTCCCCGCCACCCGCTCCGGCGGACCACACGACGGCGTCCTGGCCGGTCAGCAATTCGGTGAGACCCTCCGTGTCGAGGTTCTGCACGTCTGCCACCACGGCGTTCGCACCGGTGTCCTCCACGTCCTGAATCTGTGATTCGGAACGGATCACGGAATTCACGCGATGACCGTCGCCGGTGAGAATCTGACTGAGCTGCAGGGCCACCTTTCCGTGGCCGCCGATGATCGTGATGTCTGACATGGGTTAGTCCTTCCGTAGCCGGTAGTACTTCCGTGCCGTGGCCGTTCCGTTGATTCGGATGGCGGCCCACACCGCTACGAGCAGCAGGGCGATGACCACGGCGGGCGCCACTGTCCATAGCGCGATGAGTATCAAAATCATTCCCACCAGGGCCGGAATCATTGGCCAGCCGTACTGCACCATTTCCACGGCCATGTAGTCCTGGACCCTTAGATGCGCGGTGTCCCGCGGCAAATTGCCGGTGCGAGCACTCGCACGCACACCCTTGGAGCCGGTGGCGCGTTCTTCCATCATTCCCACACGAGGCACCTGGTCCACGCGCATGAACGACAGGAGCACACCGCCCAGAGATGCTGCGGCTCCGGCGAGCAGCACCGGCCATTGCCAGGCGCTGTCGAAGAATCCGGTGCGGGCGAGTTGATCATTGAACAACACCCCGGCGATGGCTGCGATCAGTGCCACGACCCCCACCACCGCCAAGCGACGCTTCCACACCTTGTCGACCCACTTCAGCGAAGGAATCGGGACGTTGGGGCGGTCGGCTCCCGTGAGTCTGTATTCCTGTGCCATGGCGGGTCCTCTCTACGAGTGTCGGTGGGGCGCCGCCATTTCTTTGTACAGCCGTGACACCACGGCGTGCAGGTCGGCGCTGTCGTGTTCTACCAGTGCTTCCGTCAACACACCCAGCAGACCGTGAATCATGAACCGGTCCTGCAAATTGGATGTGCTGGGCTGGTGCTGTTCATTACGCAGTTGGCGGCATGCGGCGGCAAGTTGCACCACCAGCGCATTTCCGGCCAGGTATCCCCCCGGACCGGAGAGCACCGCTGTGTAATAGTCCCTGTACTCGATCATATGATCGGCCACGGTGTGCGCAAGCCGTTCCAGAACATCACCCTCGCCGCTGAGGGTGGCGCTCTTCAAAGACAACTCAGCGCGCAGCAGATTCACGGTGGTTTGCAACAGGACCTGGTCCCGCGACCCGAAATTTTCGTAGACGGCCTTGCGGCTCACGCCCGCGGCCTGCGCAATTTCCGTCATGCCCACGTGAGATCCACGGCGGGACACCAGATCGACGGTGGCATCAACCACCGCTCTTCGCGTTCGTTCAATCCGTCGATCCATGGGAGTCTCCAAATCCGATGAGAAGTTAAATAGTACGCCTACTTCCCATTTAACGTCATCCCTGGAGCGCGGGGCACCCCTTAAGGGATGGAGTCTCCCGCGTTAGTGCGCCACGCTGCCCGTGACCACGAACACCAGACCCTCGCCATCGAACTCCACGAACCCGGGTTCACCGGAGTACAGCAACGAATGTCCCGCCGGGATTTCGTGGGTCTGGGCACTCCGTTCTGGGATCGTCGCGGTGACACGCCCCTCCGCCACCAGCACCACGGAGGTACCCCTGATCCAGCGGCGAAGCGAATGCTTGCGATGCACCTGGAATGCCACCAGGCTCAGGTTGGCATCCCACAAGGGATAGTCGACCGAGCCGTCCGGGCTGAAATCAGGATCCAGGATGTCGATCGGTGCTTGTTGCGGTGCCAACACGGACAACAGCTCGGGTACGTCCATGTGCTTCTCGGTCAGACCCGCGCGCAGCACATTGTCCGAACACCCCATGATCTCCACGGCCGTCCCGGACATGTAAGCATGCAACTGCTGGGGCGGGGTGTGCATCGCCTGCCCCGGGTACAGATGCACCAGGTTCATGCACAGGGCCACGAGCATTCCCGGGTCCCCCGGATAGTGATGATCGAGCAACTCGATCAGATAGACCGCACGTTCCAGCGGCGTGGCCTTGGGGCACAGGGTCACGTAGTCGTCATCGGCCTCGGGCAGGTGCGCCAACCGGGTCCGGCGCAGCCGCGCGGCCGCACGCACACACGCCCGGATGGAATCCGCCGCATCCTCTCCCGACAAGGTCAGTGCCGCCCGCAGCGCCGAGGGCTGATTGGCCGCCCACGCGAGCCAGTCCAGGCGCAGTTCGTGAGCAAGTTCACGCAGTTCAGCACCGGATTGTTGCCCCGCGAGAACCCACATGCTGGTGAGCGCCACCACAGTTTCCGGCTTGGCGCGGTCGTCCTTGTAATTACGGTTCGGAGAATCCAGCGGAACCTGCCGCTCGTTGTCCCGCGAGAATCCCGTTTGTGCCTGCCGAGTCGAGGGGTGGACCTGAATTGAGAGAGGCGCCGCAATGGCCAGAATCTTGAGCAGGAACGGGAGATCGGGTAGGACTTCAGCAAGGCTCTGGGAGTGTTCGCCCATGTCAATTCGGGAGGGCGCGCTAGGGTGAGCACCCATCCACAGCTCGGCCTCCGGCTGCTCGCTGGGGACAGGCCTACCCTGCATGGTGGCCAGAACCGATCGTGAGCCCCATGCGTAATTCTGAATCGGATTGTCCATCCGAAAGAACTCTGCCATGCAGTTCATCCAACCACAGAGCGCTTGAGGATTCGTGTGGACCTCGTCCGCTCCTTGGAACGTCTCACGTAGAATTCGGCCTTGTGACCATAGATCTTTCTTCCTCATTCAAGGCCTACGACGTGCGCGGCATTGTGGGCTCCACCATCACTGCGGACAGCGTGCGGGCCACCGGTGCGGCCTATGTCGATGTGCTCGACCTGGCCGGAACCACCGTGGCCGTGGGCGGTGACATGCGACCCTCATCCCCCGAGTTCATCGATGCATTCGCGCAGGGCGCCATGATGCGCGGCGCGGATGTGATCAAGATCGGCAACATCTCCACCGACGAGTTGTACTTCGCGTGCGGCACGCTCAACTGCGCGGGCGTGACCTTCACGGCGAGCCACAATCCCGCCGCCTACAACGGCATCAAGATGTCCATGGCTGGAGCCGTCCCGGTGTCCTCGGACACCGGGTTGTACGAGATCCGCGACCTCGCGCAGCAGTACCTGGATTCGGGTGAGATTCCGCAGGCCGAGCAGCAGGGCACTGAAACCAGCCGAGATGTGCTGGCCGACTACGCCCGTTACCTCCGTGACCTGGTGGACCTCAGCGAGATCCGTCCGCTCAAGGTCGTCGTGGACGCAGGC
Organism: Kocuria sp. WRN011; assembly: GCF_002295155.1. Classification (NCBI taxonomy): domain Bacteria; kingdom Bacillati; phylum Actinomycetota; class Actinomycetes; order Micrococcales; family Micrococcaceae; genus Kocuria; species Kocuria sp. WRN011. Next base: position 149,720 of record NZ_NSGI01000001.1, on the reverse strand, counting down.
AACGGCATGGCCGGTCTCACGACCCCCGCCGTCCTTGGCGATGCCGAGCTCGAGGCGCTCCCCCTGACGATCGTGCCCCTCTACTTCGAATTGGACGGCACTTTCCCCAATCACCCCGCCAATCCGCTCGAGCCCGCCAACTTGGTGGACCTGCAGGCCGCCGTGCGTGAACACGGCGCGGACATCGGTTTGGCCTTCGACGGAGACGCGGACCGTTGCTTCGTGGTGGACGAGCGCGGCGAGCCCGTGTCGCCGTCGGCGATTGCGGCCATCGTGGCCGAGCGCGAGATCGCTCGCGCCCAGGCAGAGGGCAACGAGCAGCCCGTGGTCATCCACAACTTGATTACGTCCAAGGCCGTGCCGGAGCTGGTGGAGGCCAGTGGCGGTCGCGCGGTGCGCACGCGCGTGGGCCACTCGTTCATCAAGGCCGTGATGGCTTCGGAGAAGGCCGTGTTCGGCGGTGAGCACTCCGCTCACTACTACTTCAAGGACTTCTACAACGCGGACACCGGGATGCTCGCGGCCATGCACGTGCTGGCCGCACTCGGCGAGCAGCAGGGCACGCTCAGCGACCTAATGGAACGCTACGATCCGTACGTCGCTTCCGGGGAGATCAACTCCGAGATCGAGGACAAAACAGCCGCCGTGGATCGCGTGCGGGCCTACTACGCCGAGCAGGATCCGGCCGTCACGGTCGAGGACATGGACGGCACCACCTTCACGCACCCGGGCGAGGGCTGGTGGTTCAATCTGCGCCCCTCCAACACCGAGCCGTTCCTGCGTCTGAACGTGGAGGCTCCGGACACCGCCACCATGGAGCGCGTGCGTGACACCGCGCTTGGCCTGGTAAGACAGGGCTGACGCTCGCGCCCACTGTCTTGACGCCGACGGCGCCGCACGAGAATTCTCGTGCGGCGCCGTCGTCCGTGATGCTAGGTATCAGAACAACCAGCTGAGGCTCAGGAATCGGCCTTGCGGGCCTCGTCGTGGAGCATCCACTGGTCGGGACCGAAGATTTCGTAGTGGATGTTCCGGCCCGGAACGCCCTTTTCGATGAGCTGCGAGCGCAACCCCTTCATGAAGGGCAGGGGGCCGCACATGAACGCGGTGGTGTCCTGATCGACGTCCAGGTCCACCTCCGAAACGTTCATGAAGCCCTCGTAATCGCCATCTCCGGGGGTCTCCATCCAGGTGATCATCGTGGCATTGGGCAAGCTGTCCACGAGGCGCTCCATGATCTGACGACCCGGCCAGCGATCCTTGGAGTGGTCCGCGTGCAGCACGGTGACCTTGCGCTGGGAACCTTCCTTGGCCAGTCGATCCAGGAACGCCACGATCGGGGTGGTGCCGATCCCGGCGGAGGCCAGCACGAGAGAACCGTGGCCTTCGTCCAAGACCACATCACCGTAGGGATTGGAGATCTCGAGGACGTCGCCCTCGTTGATGTCCTCGTGCAGGATGGGCGTGACCTCACCCTGGGGATCCTTACGGATCACCACGCGGCGGTGACCCTCCTGCGAAGGAACCAGGGTGAACTGGCGAGGCTGACGGATGCCGTCCTTGACCTTGACCTGAATGGTCACGTACTGGCCGGGGATCGAGTGGGTCAGCGGGGTGTCGTCCGCGGGTTCGAACTCGAAGGCCACAACGCCTTCTGCGATGTCTTCCTTGGAGATCAGCGTGAACGGCGCGAACATTACGTCGTTCGCCTGCTGACCATAGAGGCCCTTTTCGAGCTTGATCAGGGCGTCCGCCATGAGCCAGTAGACCTCGTCCCACGCGGCAACGACCTCGGGGGTCGCGGCGTCGCCGAGATCAGCGGCGATGGCCCCGAACAGGTGCTCGTGAACGGTGGGGTACTCCTCGGGCAGCAGGCCCAGGGACGCGTGCTTGTGAGCCACGCGAGAGAGTACCTCGTCCGGGTAGGAATCCGGGTTGTTCAGCAGGTGGGACGCGAAGGCCGCAATGGAACCGGCCAGCGCCTGGGGCTGCGTACCGTTCTTCTGGTTGGACCGGCTGAACATGCCGTCCAACAGATCGGGGCGGGCGTTGAACATGGACTTGTAGAACTCGGGGGTGATCGCGGGGATCCGCTCTGCGATCACGCCAATGGTTTGCTCAATAACGGGACGAGACTTCTCGGACAGCACGGCTGCTCCTTAGGTTGGAAACCTTGCGCTATGAAATCTAGCATCCCAGATACAAGTAATGTAGCTCTCAAGCGAAGGCGTCACTCGGCGGAACCAGACCGATGGTGACCGCCACCCTGCCGACCTGGCGCTCGTTGACGAGATCGGCGATGGTGACGCCGTCCAACTCGCGGTAGAAGGCCTCCCGTGCCCGGGCAAGGGCCCCGCGAAGCTTGCACCCGTGATTGAGCGGGCATGAAGTCTCATCCGCTTCACACTCGACAATGGCGGTGTTGGCCTCGAGCTCTCGCAGCACGGACCCCAGACTCGCGGCAAGTCCGGATTCCGTCAGGATCACTCCGCCGGCTCGCCCGCGCTGAGAGGCGAGCAGCCCCATGGAGCGCAGTTTGGCCACGGTCTTGGTCACGTGGTGATAAGGGGCTCCGACACCCTCGGCGATCCGCTGAGTTGACAGCAGGGTGCCCCCAGGCAGCCCGCCCATCAATAGGAGCACGCGCAGGGCGATGTCAGAAAAAGCAGTCAGCTTCACGATTCGGCCCCTTCTGTCGTGATGGATTCATTAAACGCTGCCAACCTAGGAATAACTGTTACTTACTGTGGAAAATTCCACCTCACGTGCCCGTCCCCCCCTTTGCCTGACACCTCATTGCGCCGTGGTCCACACTTGTGTTTTTCCCTGGGTGGCCCAGTGACCCGCTCCTATACTGGAAAAGCTGTGACCCCCCGGGCTTTGGGGGCCCAGGGGTGCGACAGCGGGCTAGAACCAATTCACGTAGGGGGATTCAGGTCATGGCCTTTTCACTGTGGCCTTCTCGCAAGACACGTGCCGAAGACCGGCCCACCCAGACGCCTGTCGACGCACCACAAACATCTAGTAGGGAGACAATCGATATGTCCCAGTTGGACAACTCCATCCAGGAACTGCTGAGCATCGAGGGCGCCACGGGCGCGGCCGTGGTGGATATTTCCAGCGGTATGGCGCTCGCCTCCGGCGGCAACCCCGGCTTCGACCTCAACGTTGCCGCAGCTGGCAACTCCAACGTGGTGCGCGCCAAGCTGCGCACCATGAAGGACATCAACCTTCGCGGCGAGATCGAAGACATCATGATCACCCTCGAGAGCCAGTACCACCTGATCAATGTGCTCAACACCGAGGAGACCAGCGGACTGTTCGTGTACCTCGTGCTGGACCGCAACACCGCGAACCTCGCCCTGGCGCGCCACAAGCTCAACACGGTGTCCAAGCGCGTTTCCGTCTGATCCGCCCCAGAATTGGTGAACCCGGGTTCAGCCACCCGGAGCACTCACAGAGAAACCTGCGGCCCGTGCTCAAGAGCGCGGGCCGCAGGTTTCTGAAGAATTGCGCGATACACCTCACGCTCCGCTAGAACCCTTCCAACGCGCAAAAGAGGTTCCACCGACACCTCCGACGCATCGGAGGGTTCTAAGGGCCCACAAAGTGCAAGGCGACGCGACACGATCGACGCGAGGCAGCGGCGTCGGCAACTGGAGCTAGAACTGGACTGGCGCATGGTCACAGCTGGCCGAGACGCTCCATGGCTACTCGCAATCCCAATGGCTACTCGCATTCCGACCGAACGTCAGTCCTGAGCGGGAGCCTCCGCCGGGGCGTGGTCGGCCACGTGACGCTTGCGCACGGCGTGGCTGGGCAATTCCTGACCGGTCACGGCGGCCATCAGGGTGTCTTCGGTGGCCTGATCATTCGTCTGCTCGCTGACGATCTGGCCCTCGCGCATGACCAGGATCCGGTGACACCACTGCAGCAGCTCGGACATCTCCGAGGAGATCAGCAGCACGGATGTGCCCTTGGATGTCAGATCCGTGAGCATGTCGTAGATGTCGCCCTTGGCCCCCACATCGATCCCGCGCGTGGGGTGGTTGAGGATCAGGATGTCGCAGTCCGTGCTCATCCAACGCGCCAGCGCGATCTTCTGCTGGTCGCCGCCGGACAGCTTGCCCACCTGGCCTTGGATGTCATGGGTCTTGATGTGCAGGGCCTTGACCTGGGCAACTACCTCGCGCAACGCGGTGACTTCCCGGATGAAGCCTGCGTCCGGATCCGGGTCGTCGTTACGGAGCATGCGGGCCACGGACTCTTCGTGTGCCTCGTTCAATTCGTCATCGCTGTCGGACAGGTAGCCGATCCCGAGTTCCACAGCGTCCTGGGCGGAGCTGATGCTCACGTCCCGTCCCGAGACCTGCAGATGCTCGTACTGGCCGGGATGCACACCCACCAGGGCGCCCACGAGCTCGTTCATGCCGGCCCGGCGCAGGCCCGTGAGGCCAAGAACCTCTCCGCGCCGCAGTGTGAGGTCCACGTTGCTCAGACCACCGTCGGTGCTCAAGCCACGAACGGACAGTGCCTCGTCATCGTGGTCGTGCCCTCCCGGGCGATCCCGCTCGGGTAGCGCGCGTTCCAGCATGGAAAAGACGATCTGGTCCGCACCGACCTCTCGCGGTACGAACTCCTCCTTGATCGCACCTTCCCGCATGACGACGACGCGGTCGGCCAAGGAGCGCACCTCATCGATGCGGTGCGTGATGTAAATGACGCCGCGGCCCTGGCGGGCCAACTGGCGGGTGATCGCGTGAACGGTGGCCACCTCGTGGTCGTTGAACGTGGCGGCGACCTCGTCCATGAGCACCAGCTGCGGATCCTCCATACGCACCCGCAGCACCTCCACCAGGGCCTTCTCGGCGCGCATCAGAGAGGAAATATGGGCTTCGGGATCAAGATCCACGCCGGCGTCTCGGAGCACCTCTCGTGCCCGTTCCAGGACCTCATCACGTTCTCCCTGCGCGCCGTGTCCGAGTCCAGCAATGGCTTCGGCCACCGTCAGCGAACCGTTCATCGTGAAGCGCTGCTGAACAGCTCCCACGCCCGCTGAACGGGCGTCCTGTTCATTCTGCGGGGCGAAGTTGTCCCCACACAGGGTCATGGCGCCTTTATCGGGTCTCGCGGCACCGGCGAGCAGCGAGATCAGCGTGGATTTACCCGCACCGTTTTCCCCCACCAAGCCCACGATCTCCCCGGCCCCCACCGTGAGATCAATGCCTTTGAGAGCCCGTAAATGAGCGTGATTCTTGGTCAGACCGGTGACCTGCACAATGTTTTCCAAGGACAGCCTCTCCCCTGCTATTCCGGCCGGTCTCCTTGTCTTCCATGACGGAATTTCCCCCAACGGACCGCACAGTAGCTAACTAAAACACACATGGAAACGCCGTGCACGCCACTCGAGTCATGAATGGCGTGCACGGCGTCACTACATATGGGGACACTTACCGGCTGGGTGTGTCCGGGCAGGTCAGGAGCTCTTGAGGCGCTCCTCCAGGCCGGCCCGCTGTTCCAGGATGACCTCCGGAACATCGCCCAGCTTGTGGAACCACTCATCGATGCCCGGCAGCTCGCCCAGCCACTCGTCCTTGTCGACGCGCAACGCGGCGTTCAACTCGTCATCCGAGATGTCCAAGCCGCTGAGGTCCAGGTCCTCCTTGGTGGGCACGATGCCCACGGGGGTCTCCTGGCCACCGGCGGTGCCCTTGAGGCGCTCGACGATCCACTTGACCACGCGCGAGTTCTCACCGAAGCCGGGCCACGCGAAGCCACCGTCAGCGGTGCGACGGAACCAGTTCACGTAGTAGATCTTGGGCATGGCATCCTCACCCACGCGGGCACCGGTGTCCAGCCAGTGCTCCAGGTAATCATTGGCGTTGTAGCCGATGAACGGAAGCATGGCCATCGGGTCGCGGCGCACCACGCCCACGGCGCCCTTTGCGGCGGCAGTGGTCTCGGAGGACAGCGTTGCGCCCTGGAAGACGCCGTGTTCCCAGCCGAAGGACTCGGAGACCAGGGGCACGGTGGTCTTACGGCGACCGCCGAAAATGATGGCCGACAGGGGCACACCTTCCGGATCGTCGTACTCGTCCGCGAGGATGTCGACCTGCTTGATGGGAGTGCAGAAACGGGAGTTGGGGTGGGCGGCCGGGCGGCCGGACTCCGGGGTCCAGTCATTGCCCTTCCAGTCGGTGAGGTGCTCGGGCACCTCGTCCGTCATCCCTTCCCACCACACGCCACCGTCGTCGGTGAGCGCGACGTTGGTGAAGATGGTGTTGCCCCGTGCCACACCGCGCATGGCGTTGGGGTTGGTGGACCAACCGGTGCCCGGGGCAACTCCGAACAGACCAGCCTCGGGGTTGACCACGCGAGCCTGGCCGTCCTTGCTGAAGCGGATCCAGGAGATGTCGTCACCAACCATCTCGGCCTTCCAGCCGTCAATGGTGGGTTCCAGCATCGCGAAGTTGGTCTTACCGCAAGCCGACGGGAACGCCGCGGCAATGAAGCGGGAATCGCCCTCGGGGTCGGTGACCTTCAGGATGAGCATGTGCTCCGCCAGCCAGCCCTCGTCGTGGGCAATCGCGGAAGCGATGCGCAGCGCGTAGCACTTCTTGCCGAGCAGCGCGTTGCCGCCGTAGCCGGAACCAAACGACCAAATGGCGCGGTCCTCGGGGAACTGCACAATGTACTTGGACGGGTTGCAGGGCCAGGGGACATCTTCCTCGCCCGGCGCCAGCGGGGCACCCAGGGAGTGCAGGGCCTCCACGAAGAACGCGTTGTCGCGAGTCATCTTGTCCAGCACGGGGGTGCCAATGGTGGCCATGATGCGCATGGAGCACACCACATAGGCGGAGTCGGTGATTTCCACGCCGTACTTGGGGTCCTCCGCGTCAAGGCTCCCCATGACGAACGGAATCACGTACATGGTGCGGCCGCGCATGGAACCGGTGAACTTCTTCACCAGGGTTTCCTTCATGACCGCGGGGTCTTCCCAGTTGTTGGTGGGACCGGCACCCTTGGGCGTCTTGGTGCAGATGAAGGTGCGCTCTTCGACACGAGCAACGTCGTCCGGGTCGGAGAAAGCAGCGAAGGAGTTGGGGAACTTCTCCTCGTCCAACCGAACGAAGGTTCCGGCGTCCACGAGTTCCGTGGTCAGCCTGTTCCACTCTTCTTCGGAACCATCAGCCCAGTGAATGGCGTCCGGTTGGGTCATTTCGGCCATCTCACGGACCCACTCCAGCAGTCGCGGGTGCGTGGTCGGTGCGTTGTCGAGCGCTTCACGCACAGCCTGGTTGAGTCCGGTGGATTCGGTGCTTGCAGTGGTGTTGTCAGCCATTGACATGTCTCCTCGTTGAGGCCGTCTTGCCGCGCCCATGGTCGGCGATGCTGCTGCCCGACGATCAGGCTCTCAACGGCATCGTTGAATCTGATCCCGGGGGACTAGCTCCGGCAGGGTTTTGCGTGTCCAGTGAGTCTATCGCGGCAACGGCAACACCAGATGAGCGTTACATCACACAGGTGTAACGGACATCGAATTTTGCACTTGGGCGGGACCGGTGTAAGTTATTACCCGTTGCAGCCGAGCACATCGGTTGTTGCAAATGCGCCCGTAGCTCAACGGATAGAGCATCTGACTACGGATCAGAAGGTTGGGGGTTCGAATCCCTCCGGGCGCACCCAGTGAAAAAGCTCCGCATCGGTTCCGATGTGGAGCTTTTTGCTTGTCTTCCCCCATTTCTTAGGTATTGTTCTCGTGGCTGCTTCCCCTCGTTCCCCGTTACGCTCCGCCGCGCTCGGGGCCCTCGCGCTTCTCGGCGCGCTCACCGGTTGCGCCCCGGTTGAGGCCCCCGCATCGAACCCCGCGGAGAGCACGTCGGCACCCTCGGCCAGCGCGGCGTCGTCGGCGGATTCGACAACGACGCCGCTCGCTCCGGGTCCCGAGCCCAGCGAACCGTCGCGTGCGGAGACCCCCATGCGGGAGGCCGCGCCGGAGGACCAAGCGGTTGAGGCAGACGAAACGAACCGCAGCCCCGTACGGGCGGGCCTGGGGGAACTGCTCGTGACGGGTCGGGCGCCCAAGACCGATTACTCGCGCGAGCAGTTCGGTGTGCGGTGGGCCGATACCGACCGCAATGGGTGCGACACCCGCAACGACATTCTCCGTCGTGATCTCACGGACGTGGCCGTTGCGCCCGGGACCCAGGGATGCAAAGTGCTCTCGGGCGATCTGACCAGCCCCTTCACCGGCGATTACGTGGACTTCGTATCGGGCACCCACACGAGTTCGGACGTGCAGATTGATCACGTGGTGGCGCTGTCCGACGCGTGGCAGAAGGGCGCTCAGAACCTGGACGCCGACCGACGCACGCAGTTCGCCAACGACCCGCTGAATCTCCTGGCCGTGGACGGCCCCAGCAACTCCGCCAAGGGCGACGGGGACGCCGCCACCTGGCTGCCGCCGAACAAGGAATTTCGATGCGAGTACGTGGCCCGGCAGATCGCCGTGAAGCAGCGCTATGAACTGTGGGTCACGGACGCAGAGAAGCGGGCCATGGATCGGGTGCTCACTCAGTGCCCGGATCAACCACTGACCGTTGAGCACTCGGTTCCGGAACCCTCTGAACCTCCGACAGCTCCGGAAAACGCGCAGCCGGCCTCTCGCGAACCCGAGGCCGTGGAGCCTCCTGCCTCGCAGGCCCCGGCGTTTCCGGCACCGCCAATTCCGGCACCTTCTGCGCCCCCTGCCCCTGCCGCCCCTGATGACGTGTACTTCGCCAAATGCGCCGACGCCCGAGCCGCCGGCGCCGCCCCGCTCTACGCCGGTCAGCCTGGGTACCGCCCAGGACTCGACGGTGACGGTGACGGCGTGGCGTGCGAGCCCCGGCGCTGATTCACGGAACAGCTCTCGACAGCCCACCCACCGAGTGGTTGTCTGATCATTGAACGGGGCGGCCCGCCCCACCAAGTACGCAGGAGTGCCCCGTGATCACTGGAACCCTGGAAAGCATTGACGGCGCGGAGAACATCGTGCTGACCCGCGACGTTCCCGCGCCCATCGACGAGGTATGGGATGCCTTCACCGTGTCCGGCCGGTTGGCTCTGTGGTTCGGCACGTGGTCGGGAGACCCGGCATCGGGTGAGGTAGAGGTCAGCATGGCCTTCGAGGAAGAGGCCGGTTCGGAACCGTACGTGATCGTCGCGTGCGACAAGCCCCGCCACCTGCGAGTGCACAACCTCCACGAGGACCCCGCGCAGATCTGGACGGTGGACGTGCAATTCTCTGAAACTGAGGGCGGCACTCACGTGAAGTTCGCCATGCCGCTACCGCCGGGCATGGAGGTGAAGTACGTGGGCGCGGGTTGGGAGTACTACTTGGATCGCATGGTTGAGACGGTGGAAACCGGTCAGATCAGCACCAAGGAATGGCCGCCGTACGAAGCGCTCATGGCCGAGTACGAATCCGAGCTGGGCTGAAAAGATCCGCTTCGGATGTCAGCCGCGCGGCACCTCGAAGTGGACCAAGCGCGCATCGCCGCCATCCAGCTCTGCCCAATCCCCCGGGACTTCCAGCACGGCGATTCCCGATGTCGGAAAGCCGCCGGAGACCTCCATCATGGCGTCCACATCGGAATCGCGCGAGGCCAGGCGCAGCACCGTGTCCAGCACCCCGGGCATGTGCGCAACCACCAACAGCGTCCGCACGGTTTCCGGGGCGTGATTGATCGCGGCAATGATCGCGGTTTCATGAGCGTTGTACAGCTCGTCCACCAGTTGCGGCGTGGGTGCTTTCTCCCCCAGTTCGCTGCACACCCATGTGACGGTCTGCCGTGTGCGCAGCGCCGAAGACACCATGATCATGTCCGGGGTGTACTGCTGCGCAAGCCACTCCCCCGCCGCAGCGGCATCGCGAGCGCCGCGGGGCATCAAGGGCCGGTCATGATCCAGCGCACCGGGCGGGTAATCCGCCTTCGCGTGCCGCATGATCACCAAGTGCTTCACATCGTGGCGTGCCATGCCCACCAGTCTGGCACGCTCACCTCGCTCCTTAACCACGCCGACGCCGCTCGGTCACCCGTGTGGGGCGCGCGAGCGGCGTCGTCGGTGGAGAACCTGCGAAAAGGTCAGATGGAGTATTCGGGGGCTGCCCACACGACCACTTCGGGGTGGTCGTAGAAGCGGTAGCCCTGACCGCGCACGGTGCGCACCGTGTTGGCCAGACGGCCGAGCTTGGAACGCAAGCGCCGGACGTGAACGTCAATAGTGCGCTCGGAGGGAACTTCCTCGGCGTCGTCCCAGAGGTTGTCCAGCAGCTCGAGACGCCCCACGGTGCGGGTGCCGTTCTCGACAAGGTAGTTGAGCAGCTCGAACTCGCGGTGGGTCAGGTTGAGCAGGTCTCCGTCCAGGAACACCTCGCGGCGGGACAGATCGATCAGCACACCCACGCGCTGGTGGTCGATGGTGGAACCGGACGCCGGAGTGGGCAACGGAACCATGGGCTCGATCACGGGATCCGCACAGGTGGGATCGCCCAACGCGCTGCGCACGACCTCAAGATCGGTGCCTTCTGCATTGATGGGAGCGAGCGCCACGGCCGCGTAGGAATCGGACTCGGGAACGAGCTGGTTGATGTGATGACGCACGTCCTGCACCAGCTGAACCAGGTTGATCCCGCGATCGGCGGCGGCCTGCTCGTCCACGCCCACGTAGATCACGAACCCGCGCGCCTCGGTGGGTTGCTGTTCGGCTACGGAATGTCGCTCCAGGCGTGAATCCTGCGACTGATCACCGGTGATGGAGCGCAGGGTGCGATATTCCTCGACGGAACCTGCCACGCGATGTGGCCCGCGCGAACGCATGGCGGCCTGCGCGGCGCTCAAGCGATGCCGCTGAGAAATGTGGACGTAGCCCGGTGCACCTGACATGTGAGTATCCCCTGCCTCGTGAGACACCGAATCCGTGAGTTTCCTGGAAGCGGCGTACTCAACATCGTGTGTGACAACACGCGGACTGGCAAGTAACAAACCAGCTTATTTCTCACATAATGAGACTACGGGCCTTAAATGTAGTTCAAATCACATTTGAAGGGGGCTTACTATCGGTGCCACACAAGGCCAACCGATCCCCCAAAAGCGCAGAAAACCGCGCTTTTGGAGGTTTGGGATTCGGACCTCACGCGTCTAAATCAGATTTAATGTCCAGTGTCAAGAACCCGGAACGCTCGGTACCACGTAGTTGAAATTTCCCGCTTCTCAGGAGCCTCAGTCCACCACTCCGTACAGCCGGTCCCCGGCATCTCCCAAGCCGGGCACGATATAGGCGTTCTCGTCCAGCCGTTCATCAATGGCGGCCAACACGAGGTTCACCTCGGCATCACCCAGTTCTTCTTCAAGCTTGGCGATACCTTCCGGCGCGGCCAGCAAGCACACGCAGGTGATCTGCTCCGCGCCACGGCGGTACAGGAACTTGATGGCCTCACGCAGGGTGCCACCGGTGGCCAGCATCGGATCCAGCACGTACACCTGACGGCCGGTCAGGTCCTCGGGCAGTCGCTCCGCGTACGTGATGATGTCCAGAGTCGTGTCATCCCGGGCCATGCCCAGGAACCCGACCTCCGCGGTGGGGATCAACCGGGTCATACCCTCGAGCATGCCCAGGCCGGCACGCAGGATGGGGACCACTAACGGGCGGGGGCGAGAAAGCCCCACGCCTTGGGTTTCCGCCACCGGGGTCTGAATGGTGATGGGTTCCACGCGCACTTCGCGGGTGGCCTCGTACGCGAGCAGCGTGACGAGTTCTTCGACCAGCTGCCGGAACACCGGAGACGGTGTCGACTTGTCGCGCAGAACGCTGAGCTTGTGGGCTACCAGGGGGTGATCCAAAACGGTGACTCGCATACGGTCAAACTAGCACCGGCGGCCGAACTTCAGCCCGGGGCGGGGCCGGGGCCCCCCGATGTCATGTGTGAAATTTCCACCCGTCGTAGGATGCGTGGCCTATCGTCAATACGAAAGACTTGAACTCAATCACATTAGGTACATCAGCTGAAGCCCCCGAAAGGAACAGCCTCTTATGACGGCTCCGGTCCTCGAAACCGAGAATCTGGTCAAGATATATGGCAGAGGGGAAACCAGGTTCGACGCTCTCAAGGGTGTGAACCTGCAGATCAACGAGGGCGAGTCCGTAGCCGTTGTTGGTAAGTCCGGTTCGGGCAAATCAACCCTCATGCATTTGCTCGCCCTACTCGATGCCCCCACCCACGGCGTTGTCGCGCTCAAGGGCCAGCCCACTGGCGACCTGGACGCCAAGGAACTCAACGAATTGCGAAACTCCGCGTTCGGCTTCGTGTTCCAGCAGTTCTTCCTCACCCCCAACCAAACCGTTCTGGAGAACGTGACACTCCCCCTCAAGATTGCCGGCGTCCACGCTGCAGAACGCAAGCGTCGCGGCATGGAAGCACTTGAGCAGCTGGAAATGGCGGACAAGGCCTCCAATAAGGCAACGGATTTGTCCGGTGGTCAGAAGCAGCGCGTGGTCATTGCTCGCGCGCTGATCAACAACCCCTCCGTGATTTTCGCGGACGAGCCCACGGGCAACTTGGATACCGCCACCTCGGACGTGGTGGAGGACATTCTCTTCGGTCTGAATAAGGAGAAGGGCATCACCCTGGTGGTGGTCACCCACGATCCCGACCTCGCGTCCCGATGCTCCCGCCAGATCTACCTGGTGGACGGTGAAATCGACCAGAGCGCATCGCCGGCCGCAGCCACCCACATGTTCTCCGGCCGCTCCAAGCCCGGAGAGGGGGACAACGGTCCGGTCACCGTGAAGGAACCCGCAACCGGCCAGCTGATCACCCTCAGCGAGGCCGACGCCGCCGAACTCGCCGAGGCCGCACGCCGCCCCCGTCGCGCGGGTCGCCACGCCGCACCCTGGGCCGAACCGTCCACCACCGACCAGCAGGGAGTCTCCGAGTGAAGTTTATCGATCTGCTGCGGACGGCCATCGGAAACACGTTCCGTTCCAAAGCACGAACCATCCTGACCGTCATCGCCATCTTCATCGGTGCGTTCACCCTGACTCTCACTTCCGGTGTGGGCACCGGCGTCAACGACTACATCGACAAGACGGTGGCCGGATTCGGTGACCAGAAGTCGATCTACGTCCAAAAGGTCGCCGAACAGACCGCACCGCAAGATGACGGCCCCCGTGAATACGACCCGGAGGAATCAAGCATTCAAACGGGCTTCGGTTCCACGAGCGGCCTGAGCAACGATGACATCGAAACCATTGAGAACATTGACGGCGTTACGTCAGTGGACCCGATGTACATGGTGTCCCCCACGTATCTCGAATCCGCCGACGGCAAGAAGTTCCAGCTGAGCCTGGGGGCGCCCTCCGATGCAGAGGGCGTTCAACTCGAAGCCGGCGAGATCCCCGCACGCGAGGACGACGAGATGCTCATCCCCGCCTCGTGGGTCGAAGACCTGGGCTTCGATTCCAACGAGGACGCCGTGGGCAAGACCGTGGACGTGGTCATGACCAACATGGCCGGTGAGGACAAGACCTTCGAGATCACCATTTCGGGCATCTCGCAGGCGTCCTTGGCGGGTGCGTCCCTGACTCCCATGCCGTCCTCGAGTCTCAACGAGAAGCTCTACGACTACCAGACCTCCGGTTCTCCGCGTGACGTACCGGACAGCTACTTCATGGCCGTGGCCAACATCGAGAACATCGATGACGCCGGCCAGATCAAGTCCCAGCTCGCGGACGAGAACATGATGGGCATGACCGTGGAGGACCAGCTCGGTATGTTCCGTGCGGTCATCAACGGCATCGTGTGGATCCTGAACTCGTTCGCGATCATCGCCTTGCTGGCTGCGGGCTTCGGCATCGTGAATACGCTGCTGATGTCCGTGCAGGAACGAACCCGTGAGATCGGTCTGATGAAGGCACTGGGCATGAGCGGCGGCAAGGTCTTCGGCCTGTTCTCCCTCGAAGCCATCTTCATCGGTTTCCTGGGTTCGGCCATCGGCGCTGCCGTGGGCGTGGCCACCGGTTCAATCATCAGTTCCGTGTTGTCCAACGGACTGTTGGAAGGCCTGCCGGGCCTGAGCCTGTTCCTGTTCGACCCGATCCAAATCGCGATCATTATCTTGTCGGTGATGGTCATCGCGTTCCTGGCGGGCACCATTCCTGCCATGCGCGCGGCACGGCAGGATCCCATCAACGCACTGCGTTACGAATAATTCACCCGCATCACTCGCACTGATTCGACGAAGGGAACTCCCCCATGAGCACCACACCCAACGAACCCCGCAACCCCGACTACGGCAACCAGCCTGGCGCGGGTATGCCCAACCCCGCCCAACCTCACGGCGTTCAGCCGGGCGACGTGCAGCCCGGCCCCGGCCAGGACCCGCAGGGCGCACCCCAGCCCGGCTACGGCCAGCAGGGTGGCAAGTACGGCACCTCGGAGTACAACCCGAACCAGTACACCGGCATGGTGGATCGCCCGGGCCTGCTCGACAAGTTGCTCAAACTGACGCTGTTGTCCGCGGCGCTGTACGCGATTTACACGATCGTGAGCCTTATTGCGAACTCCACGTTCGACATGGAGGCGTACCTCCGCGAATCGGGTATGAGCTCTGAACAGGCAGAGGCGTTCGCCAGCACCGGCAGCAATCCGGTGTGGAGCATCATCGGGCTCGTGATCGCACTGCTGCTGTACTTCCTGGTCTACCGTGGCCTGGCCAAGGGCAAGAACTGGGCCCGCATCCTGGGCACCGTCTTTGCTGCTCTGTCGATCCTGTCTTACTTGTTCGGGATTTTCGGTGCGCTCATGTTCGGCGGTCTGGGCATCGTGCTGATCGTCATTTCGATCATCGCAATTGTCGTGAACATCATGTGGATCGTCACCGCGTTCAAGGCTCCCAACTCCGCGTACTTCGCGCAGAACAGCCGCCGGTAAGTCACACATGGCGTTACCGCCCACTGCCAGGTCCATTCAGCACGAACGCTGGATGGGCCTGGCTTTGTTAGAAGCCCAGCACACCGCAGCGAGCGGTGATGTCCCGATCGGTGCGGTGGTCGTGAACTCTCGCGGCGACGTCGTCGGGCGGGGTTACAACCGCCGCGAGGCTTGTGGCGACCCCATCGCGCATGCCGAGGTGCTCGCCCTGCGCGACGCCGCCGCCCGCACCGGATCGTGGCGGCTCGACGACTGCACTCTGGTGGTGACCCTGGAACCGTGCGCCATGTGCGCCGGGGCCATCGTGTTGTCCCGGGTGCCGCGGCTGGTGCTCGGAGCCTGGGACCCCAAGGCCGGCGCCTGCGGTTCCGTGTTCGACGTGGTCCGCGAACCGCGCCTGAATCACTGGGTCCAAGTCACCGGTGGAGTCCGTGAGGCAGAATGCGCCGCGCTGCTGCGGGAGTTTTTCGAGGCCCACCGCAAGTAGCCCCAGTCGGTACGGTTTGGTTCCCGGTGGAACCTGACGGTAAAGTACTTCGAGCTGGTGACGTGTCCGAGCGGCCGAAGGTGCATCACTCGAAATGATGTTTGGTGTTAAAGCCAACGAGGGTTCAAATCCCTCCGTCACCGCCAGTCGAAATCGCCCGTTATCCCTAGTCAAACAGGGGTAGCGGGCGATTTCCATGTCGGCGTACCAGCAACCGGGCTCGAATCAGGCGCAGCATGACGGATGCCCGTGTGACTACGGACGACCGCGTAGCCCCTGGAACATTTCCGGCAGAGAATCCCACCCCCGAACATTCTGGGTCGAGGTACGCAGTTAGGAGCAGGTCAAACAGTGCGATCCTCAGCCACAAATGTCTGACCGCCGCTCCGGTGCCGTGTCATCGACGTTCACATCGCCGGGGTGACAGCAGCTGCAGGCCGATCGACGCTACAGCCTTGGCACATGCACCCTGCACCCTGCACCCTGCACCCTGATCGACGCTCCGACCCTGACCCCCGGCCCGCTGCATTCTGGTCGACGTTGGAACCAAGAATCGCCGGATCTCTGGCGTCACCGTCGATCAACGTGCAACCCCTCCGATCCAGTGGGCCGTACCGTTGATCAGACAGCAGATAGTCCCTCCGGCTTCCACCGGAAACCGATCGCCGTATGCCGAGTCCACATGTCACCAATAGGGAGCGAGAGTTCCGTGCCGAAAGCTGTTTCCCTGATCCGTTCAACAAAACTATCCAACGCAGCCGAGTACGCTTACGCCGCCACCGCGCCCGCCGATTCGCGTCTGATCTTCCTGGCCGGTTCATGTCCGCTCAACGAAGACGGCTCGACCGCGGGGGTCGGTGACTACGCCGTCCAGGCGGCGAAGTGCATTTCCAACATGAAGATCGCCTTAAGGGAAGCGGGTGCCGGAATCACCGATGTGATCAGCACCCGGGTGCTCGTCGCCTCCTCCCGCCAAGAAGACCTGGTGACCGCTTGGGAAGTAGTGCGAGACGCATTCGGTGATCATGACGTTCCCAGCACACTGCTCGGCGTCACCGTTCTCGGCTATGACGACCAATTGGTCGAGATCGAAGCGGTAGCTGCCGTCCTCGACTGATGGATTCGAGCACCGGGGTGCACGGTGAACTCAGTGAGGGACTCTAAGGTGTAATCCAGGACACAAACACCACCTTGCAGGAGGACCTCAAGCATGACCAGCGAGCCCAAGCCCCAGCACCTCGGCGCCAATGGGGAGGACGTCCCCGATGCCCACTACGTGCGGACCGGGGACCACAGTTTCCGGACCACGGTGTACACGCAGGGTGCGTGGAGCCCGCTGGAACAGCACATGGCGGCGTCGTCGGGCTTGATGGTCCATGAAATCGAACGCAACCACCCGCGCGAAGACGTGATTCCGGTGCGGTTGTCCTACGACATCCTGGGCTTCATCCCCGGCGGTGACATCGAGGTACACACGCGCGTGCTGCGCCCGGGCAAGACCATTGAACTGCTCGAAGCCACCATGAGCGCGGACGGCCGCGACTGCATCCGGTTGAGCATGTGGCGGTTGAAGACCTCGGACACCCAGGACGTGGCCGGCGGGGAGATCCAGCCCCTCCCCCCGGTCAAGGAATGCCCGCCGGTGGACATGACGGAAACGTGGGCCGGTGGTTTCATCGCCACGCTGGAGGCACATCTGGCTCGCGAACCGAGAGCAGGCAGCGCTGCGGGGTGGCTGCGCATCGGGCACCAGATCGTGGCGGGTGAGGAGTCCTCGAACACCGCTCGTTTTGTCAGCGCTATCGACACCGCCAACGGCCTGGCGCCCCGCGTGGAGCCGGGCAAATGGGCGTTCCCCAACGTGGACCTGTCCATCCACCTGATTCGCGAGCCGGTTTCCGATTGGGTGGGCCTGGACACCAACGTGGAGATCGGCCCGGGCGGCGTGGGCCTGACCCACTCGGAGCTCTTCGACGAGGACGGCCCGATCGGCCGTGTGGCCCAGGCACTGACCGTGCGTCGCATGGGGGACTGATCACACTTGGCCATCCGGTGGTCTCAACCGTGGTCCGCGAACGTAGAATGGCCCCTAGTTCTGAGAATCCACAACGGGTCGTAACTGTAGGAGGTCCACCCGAGTGAGCAGCATCAACGTCAATGTGACCGACCGTGAAGGTGTGCGCACCGAGGGCGTCGAGTGGAAGGACTACGAGTCCCTCATGGAGGCCCTGACCCGTCACAAGTTCCCCATCCTGGCGACCTGCGGCGGCAACGCCTCGTGCTCCACGTGCCACTCGTACTTGGATCAGGAGTCGTTCGTGAAGACCGGCGGCACCAACGAGGAGGAAGAAGACCTCCTGGAAATGCTCGACGACACCCGCCACGACAACTCCCGCTTGACCTGCCAGGTCGAGTGGAACGAGGAGCTCGAGGGCGCTGAGATCACCATCGCCCCGGAGTGGTGAGCCACCAGCTTTAGATCCTGCCGACGCCGCCCGCGTACCTTCCCCACGAAGGCGCGCGGGCGGCGTCGTCCCCGGGAGAATGGGCCGGGACACGGAACAAAGGTGACCTAATTGGAATCCCGGGGGCGGGTAGGCGAAAGTTAGACCATGACTGCTCTCCGGGATGATTTGACCACTCGTGCCGCGTACGTGTCCGACGCTTCGATTTACCGCAGGCTCCCCCAGGCCGTGGCGGAACCGCGCTCCGTGGACGAGATCCGCGAGCTGCTGGCCACCGCGCAGGAGAAGAGTTGGCCGGTGATTTCCCGCGGCGGCGGAACCTCGGTGGCGGGCAATGCGATCGGTGACGGGCTGATCATCGACACCTCCCGGTACTTCAACCGCATCCTGGAGATCGACCCGGACCAGGGCACGGCCACGATCGAACCCGGTGTGATCTGCGATCAGCTGCGTGATGCTGCGAGCGAGTTCGGCCTCACCTACGGCCCGGACCCCTCCACCCACTCCCGCTGCACCGTGGGCGGCATGGTGGCCAATAATGCGTGCGGCTCCCACTCTGTCGCGTGGGGCACCAGCGCCTCCAATCTGGCGGCGGTCACGGTCATGCTCGCCGACGGACGCGAGGTCACCCTGGAGGCGGGCGGCACCTCCGACGCCGCCCTGGATTCTCAGCTCAAGCAACTGCGCGACCGCCACCTGGCCATGCTGCGCACCGAGCTCGGCCAGTTCCCGCGCCAGGTCTCCGGCTACGGGCTCCACTACTTGCTGGGCGAGAACGGCTTTGACGTAGCCAAGGCCTTCTCCGGGACCGAGGGCACGTGCGGGATCATCACCCAGCTCAAGGTCAAGCTGGTCGCCAAACCCAAGTTCACCGCGCTGGCAGTGCTCGGTTTCAAAGACGCGATCGAAGCAGCCACCGCCGCCCCCAAGTTCCGTGTGCCCGGTGTGACGACCATCGAGGGCATGGGCTCGGACCTGCTCACCGCGTTGCGCACCCGCCAGGGCCAGGAGAACGCGGGTGGCGAGCTCCCCGAAGGCGGCGGTTGGCTCTACTGCGAGGTCGGAGCGGACACCCAAGAAGAAGCCTTTGAAGCAGCCCGTAAACTCCCCGCCCTGGTCAAGGAGACCGTGGTGGATTCCGTGGTCGTCAGCGACCCCACCGAGGCACGTGCCCTGTGGCGCATCCGCGAGGCCGGCGCGGGCATCGTGACCCGTCTCCCGGACGGCGGCGAGGCCTGGCCCGGCTGGGAGGACTCCGCCGTTCCCCCGGAGCACCTGGGTGCTTACCTCAAGGACCTCTACGAGCTGCTGGACGAGATGAACCTGCGTGGCATCCCGTTCGGCCACTTCGGCGAAGGTTGCGTGCACATCCGCATCTCCTTCGACTTCAACACCGATGAAGGCGTGGCCCTGTACCGCGAATTCATCGAACGCGCCGCGAAGCTCGTGCACCGCTACGGCGGCTCGGTGTCCGGCGAGCACGGTGACGGCCGCGCCCGCTCGGAGCTACTGACCACCATCTACTCGGACGAAGCACGGCAGGCTTTCGCGGAGTTCAAACGGATTTTCGATCCCGAGAACTTCTTCAATCCCGGTGTCGTCGTGGATCCGGAACCCATTGACCAGGGCATCCGACCGGGCCCCGGCGCTCGCACCTTTGAGCTCACTCCGGTCCACGCGTTCTCCTCCGACAACGGCTCGTTCGGTCAAGCCATCAATCGCTGCGTGGGTGTGGGCGCGTGCCGTTCGGATTCGGGCGCCATGTGCCCGTCCTTCGTCGCTACAGGCGATGAGGTCCACTCGACCCGAGGCCGCATGCGCTCGCTCGCCGAGATGCTGCGCGGGGAACACATCACCGACGGCTGGAAGTCCAAGGAAACCTACGAGGCTCTCGACCTCTGCCTCTCGTGCAAGGCGTGCGCGACCGAGTGCCCGGTCAACGTGGACATGGCCACCTACAAGGCAGAGTTCTTGCACCACCACTTCCGCCAGGGCCTCACCTCGTTCATCGGCAAGGATCGCCGCCCCATGGCGCACCTGACCATGGGCTGGATGCCGTGGCTCATGAAGCTCGTGACCAAAGTCCCCGGCTCGCTGCGCGCGGTCAATTTCATGGAACGCTTCCGTCCGGTCGAGGAACTCACCAAGAAGCTCGGTGGCATCGAGCCTCAGCGCCGCATGATTCGCTTCAACAACACCCCGCTCACCTCGTGGTACAAGGCGCGCACCAAGGGCGACGACGCCGCTCGCGACCTTGCGCGCGGTGGCAACCGAGCGTCGTCGGCGGCCGGGGAAAAGCCCTCGGTGGTGCTGTGGCCGGACACGTTCACCAACTTCTCCGCAGACGCTCCCGGCAAGGCCGCGATCGAGGTGCTCGAGGCCATGGGCTACCGCGTGCTCATGCCCATGGGCAACGTGTGCTGCGGTCTGACGTGGCACTCCACCGGGCAGTTGGACATGACCCGCAAGACACTGCTGCAGACCCTGGACGTGATGGAGCCGCTGATCGAGGCGGGCTACCCGATCATCGGCCTGGAACCGTCCTGCACCGTGATGCTGCAGCACGACATCACCGAGCTGCTGCCCAACGATCCCCGTGCGCACAATGTGCAGGCCCTGACGGTGACGCTGGGTGAGTTCAGCGCCAAGCACGCCGAGGAGGGCGGTCACTGGCCGTTCGGAACCCTGGAAACCCAGGCGGGCCCGGGTCAGGCGCTGTGCCAGGTGCACTGCCATGAGCAGTCCATGGGTGACTACTCCCCCGAGCTGAAGGTCCTGGAGAAACTGGGGGTCAACAGCACCGTGGTGGGTGGCGGTTGCTGTGGGCTGGCGGGCAACTGGGGTTTCGAGCCCGGTCACTACGAGGTGTCCCAGACCCTGGGTGAGCGCGAATTGTTCCCGAGCATCCGCGCTGCTGAACCCGGAACCATCGTGCTAGCGGACGGCTTTTCCTGCCGCACGCAGGTCGCCCAGGGAACCGGTGCAGAAGGAGTTCACCTGGCACAGGTGATGCGTGCAGCGATTCGGCCCGAAAAGTAGGACACTGTTGCCATGAGGAGAATCACGCTCGCCCCCCAGAGCTCCCGCACCGGTACCCGTCCCGTCATGATCGCAACCGGCCTGGCCGCCGTGTTGTTCTTGTCCGCTTGCGGTGGCGGTGATGACACCGCAAACGACGAGCAGTCAGCCACGCAGTCTCCGTCCGCGTCGGTGAGTGCCACGCCCTCCGCGTCACCTTCGGCAACGACGTCGGAGACGCGTTCGGAATCGCCGTCCGCACAGGTTAGCCCTGAGCCCACCGAGTCGGCGGCGGAAGCGTCCGAGACCTCGGAAGACACGCCGGTCGCAGCACCCGAGGAAACCGCAGCTGCGCCCGAAGGCCCCGCCGCTCCGGAACCCGAGCGCACGGCGTCGGCCCCCGAATTGGGAATGCCCCCGGCAACCCCGTTCACCCCGCCCGCCACGGACGGCCAGAGCAAGCCCGGCGCACAGGCGGGCGCGTGCAGCGTGTCCCAGCTGTCCGGGAACGTGACCCCCAATCAGGGCGCTGCGGGATCGGTGCTCGCCTCCGTGAACCTCACCAACACCGGTAACGAGCCGTGCGTGCTCCACGGGTACCCGGGTGTGTCTTTCGTTGACCAGAACGGCGGCACCGTGGGTGCCCCGGCAGCCCGTGACGGTGCCCTGGCCGGCACGGCAGTCACCCTGCAGCCTGGGCAGTCCGCTTCCGCGCCTCTGAAAATCACCCAGCCGGGGGCCATCGGCCAGCTGTGCAACCCTCAGCAGGCCGACGGATTCCGCGTCTACCCGCCGGGTAGCCACCAGTCCCTGCTCCTGAGCTACCCCGGCGAGGCCTGCGGCAACCCCAAGATCGACCAACTTCAGGTGCGTGGTTTTGGGTCTTGACCCGTCCCTGAAACTCTTCTCCTCGGCGACGGCCACGTGGTTCGACGCCGCATTCAGCGGTCCCACCGCCGCCCAGCGCGGCGCGTGGGAGGCCATTGCGGCGGGCCGCCACGCCCTGGTGGTCGCCCCCACCGGCTCGGGTAAGACCCTCGCGGCCTTCCTGTGGGCCATCGACCAGCTCATCTCCCGTCCCTCCGACACCACCGACGACGCTGCTGCCGGGCCTTCCGGGGGCGGCCTCCCCGCATCCGACTCAGCGGGTGGGGGCACCCCTGAAACCAAGGCTGCCGCCCGACAAACACCCGGCACAGGGCAGGACCCCCTTCCTGGCACCGAGGTGGACCTGCGCGCGAAAGCCAAGCGGGCGGCGTCGCCGGCGAAGGCCGAGGAGCACACCACGGTGCTCTACATTTCCCCGCTCAAGGCCCTGGGCGTGGATGTGGAGCGCAATCTCCGTGCGCCGCTGATCGGGATCACCCAGGCTGCCAAGGCCGCCGGGATTACCCCTCCGGATATCTCCGTGGGCGTGCGTTCCGGTGACACTCCGCAAGCCACCCGGCGAGCGCTGCTGGCCCACCCGCCGGACATCCTGATCACCACTCCTGAGTCGTTGTACCTGATGCTCACGTCCAAGGCGCGGGAGACGCTGCGGCACGTGAAGACCGTGATCATCGACGAGGTGCACGCGGTGGCCGGCACCAAACGCGGCGCGCATCTGGCAGTGAGTCTGGAGCGGCTCGATGATCTGCTAGAGGAACCGGCCCAGCGCATCGGCTTGTCCGCGACCGTGGAGCCTGTGGACACCGTGGCCGGTTTTCTGGGCGGTTCTCAGCCGGTGACCGTGGTGCGGCCGCCGTCCGAGAAGGACTGGGATCTCACGGTGTCCGTGCCGATTCCGGACATGACGGCGTTGGGTGGGGCATCGGCGCCCCCGTCCTCGGTGGATTCGGCGAGCATCGACGCGAATCTGGAGGCCTCCGACTACCAGGCGACCGCTTCGATCTGGCCGCACGTGGAGGAACGAATCGTGGATCTGGTGGAGCAGCACCGTTCCACCATTGTGTTCGCGAACTCGCGCGGGCTGGCCGAGAAGCTCACCGCGCGGCTCAACGAGATTCACGAGTTCCGGGTCAACAACGCGCCCTCCGGTTCGGAAGGGGCCGACGAGTCCGAATCGATTGCCGCCGCTGATGCCGACACCACCGGCGAGTTCGCGGACATCTCCCGACAGCACAACCGGTTCGAGGGTGCCACGTCCGTGCTGGCCCGCGCGCACCACGGTTCGGTGTCCAAGGACCAGCGCAGCTTGATCGAGGAGGACCTCAAGACGGGTCGGCTGCGCTGCGTGGTGGCCACTTCCTCTCTGGAGCTGGGCATCGACATGGGGCACGTGGACCTGGTGATCCAGGTGGAGTCACCGCCCTCGGCGTCCTCGGGTTTGCAGCGTGTGGGGCGCGCAGGGCACCAAGTGGGGGAGATCTCGATCGGGCGCATGTACCCCAAGCACCGCGGCGACGTGCGCGATGCTGCGGTGATTTCCGAGCAGATGCTGGCCGGGCGGTTGGAGCCGCTCGCGATCCCCGCCAATCCGTTGGACATCCTGGCCCAGCACACGATTTCCGCCGCGGCTGCCGAGGACGTGGATGTGGAGGCTTGGTTCGACACACTCCGCCGTTCCGCGCCGTTCCGTCATCTGCCGCGGTCGGCCTACGACGCCGTGCTGGATCTTCTCGCCGGGCGCTACCCGTCCGACGAGTTCGCCCATCTGCGTCCTCGAGTGGTGTGGGACCGCGAAACCGGCACCTTGCAGGCACGCCCTGGAGCACTGCGGTTGGCTGTGACCTCCGGCGGCACCATCCCGGACCGCGGTCTGTTCCCCGTGTTCCTGGTGGGTGATCAGGACGGCAAGAACCCCAAGCGCGTGGGCGAACTCGACGAGGAGATGGTCTACGAATCCCGCGTGGGGGACATCATTGCCCTGGGTGCCTCCAGCTGGCGGATCGAGGACATCACCCACGACCGAGTGGTGGTCTCCCCTGCCCCGGGTGTCCCCGGCAAGCTGCCCTTCTGGCACGGCGACGGCCTGGGCCGGCCGGTGGAACTGGGGCGCGCCGTCGGCAGTTTTACACGCGAGATCGGAGGGGCGTCGCAGGAGACCGCCCGCGAACGCCTGACCGCCGCGGGGCTTGACGAATGGGCGCAAGACAACCTCATCGCGTACCTAAACGAGCAACGGCAGTCCACCGAACACATCCCCGACGACCGCACGCTGGTGGTCGAGCGCTTCCGCGACGAGCTGGGCGACTGGCGCGTGGTGCTGCACAGCCCGTTCGGTAAGCCGGTGCACGCGCCCTGGGCCCTGGCCGTGGGCGCTCGCCTGGAAGAACGCTGGGGTCTCGACGCCGCGTCCCAGGCCGGTGACGACGGCATCGTGCTGCGCGTACCCGCCACGGACGAGGAACCGCCCGGTGCGGAGCTGTTCCTTTTCGACCCGAACGAACTCGAACACACCGTGACCGAGGAAGTGGGCGGTTCCGCGCTGTTCGCGTCCCGGTTCCGCGAGAACGCCGCCCGCGCCCTGCTGCTGCCCCGCAGCGATCCCGGCAAGCGCACGCCGCTGTGGCAGCAACGCCAGCGCTCAGCGCAGTTGTTGGACGTGGCCCGCAAGTATCCGCAGTTCCCCGTGATCCTGGAAACCGTGCGTGAGTGCCTGCAGGACGTCTATGACTTGCCCGCGCTCCTTCGATTGCAGCGCGAGCTGGCCGGGCGGAAACTACGCATGGTCGAGACCACCACCGATACCCCCTCTCCTTTCGCGCGCACCCTGCTGTTCGGATATGTCGCGCAGTTCCTCTATGAGGGCGATTCCCCGCTGGCCGAGCGCAAGGCCGCCGCGCTGTCGTTGGATCCGGCGCTGCTCAACGAGCTGTTGGGCCGGGCCGAGCTGCGGGAACTGTTGGATCAAGAGGTCATCGAGCAGATGGTGGCTCAACTGCAGCGGCTGGCTCCGGATCGTCGCTTGCGAGGGGTGGAGGGGGCGGCCGACCTGCTGCGCCTGCTCGGCCCCATGACGCCCACCGAGGCCGCTCTGCGCTTGCGCCCACAGGAATCGTTGGAGACCGACGACCAGCACCTGAGCGAGTCCAACGCCAGGGCACTGCTGGATCAGTTGGTCAGCACCAACCGCGCCATCATCATGCGCGTGGGAGGCACTGAGGTCTACTGCGCGGTGGAAGATGCCGCCCGCATGCGTGATGCCCTGGGTATTCCTTTGCCCATGGGCGTACCGCTCACCTTCCTGGAACCCGTGGCCGACCCCGTGGGCGACCTGGTCTCCCGTTACGCACGCACGCACGGCCCGTTCAGCGTGGTCGAGGCCGCTACGGCACTGCATCTGGGTCCGGCCGTGGTCGAATCCGCGCTGCGGGCCTTGGGCAAACAGCGCCGGGTGAGCGAGGGTGCGTTCCGGCCGAGTGGCGACCCGGCGGCGTCGGACTCGGAATGGTGCGATGTCGAGGTGCTGCGCACCCTACGACGCCGCTCGCTCGCCGCGCTGCGCGAAGACGTGGAACCGGTGGCGCCCAGTATTTACGCCAAGTTCCTGCCGGCGTGGCAGCACGCGGTCAAGGGTCATCAGTTGCGCGGGCTGGACGGCGTGCTGACCGTGATCGATCAGCTGGCGGGTGTGCCGATTCCGGCCTCCGCGTGGGAGCCGCTCGTAATGGCTCAGCGGGTCGTGGATTACCGCCCCGGGATGCTCGATGAGCTCATGGCCACCGGTGAAGTGTTGTTCTCGGGAGCCGGTTCGTTGGGCGGTGAGGACGGCTGGGTCGCGTTCCACTTGGCCGAGTCCGCGGAGTTGTCCCTGCCGCCGGTCGAAAAACTGCAGGTGGCGGCGTCGGAGCTGGATTCCGAGCTGGAGAAACAAGTACTGGCTGTGCTGCAGAGCGGCGGGGCGTACTTCGCGTGGCAACTGATCGAGCCGCTGTCCCAGGCGGGTTTCACCGTGGGGATGCCCGAGCTGCGGATCGCGCTGTGGAACTTGCTATGGGCGGGGTTGATCACCAATGACACGTACGCGCCGGTGCGCGCGCTGATGGCCGGCGGGCATTCCTCGCACAAGGCGCCCAAACGACCGGCGCGGTCACGCGCGGCCGGACGACGCGGTGCTGCCCGATTGCGGGGGCTGTCCCGGCCGGGGACGACGTCGGACATCGGCGTTTCCGGGGCAGAGTCCGGCGGTCGCGTGGTGCGAGCCCAGGGTGGTTCCGAGGAACGCACCACGGCCGGTCGCTGGTCCGTGCTGCGGCCTGAACCGCTGAATGCCACGGTGCGCGCCCAGGCACAGGCCGAGCTGTTGCTGGATCGCTACGGAATTCTCACGCGCGGCCCGGTGGCGGTGGAGGACGTGCCGGGCGGTTTCGCGACCGTGTACAAGGTGCTGCGCGCCCTGGAGGACGCGGGTCGGGCGCGACGCGGCTACTTCATTGAAGGCTTGGGTGCAGCGCAGTTCACGCAACCGGCAACGGTTGATATTCTCCGCAGTTTTACCGAGGACGATTCGGTGCGGGCTCCAGAGCCCCAGGTTCTCGCCCTGGCGGCCACCGACCCGGCGAATCCCTACGGCGCCGCGTTGGACTGGCCCGATGCCGTGGCGCTGGAGTCCTCGACCAAGCATCGACCGGGGCGTAAGGCCGGTGCGATCGTGGTGCTCGTGGACGGCGACCTGGTGCTGTACCTGGAGCGCGGCGGCAAAACCGCTTTGGCGTTCACGGCGTCCGAGCGTGAGCTGCGCATGGCCGCCGAGGCCGTGGCCGCGCTCGTGCAACGGCGTGCGGTGGACTCACTCGTGGTTGAGAAGGTCAACGGCGAATCCGTGCTGTCATCGATCGAGATGGTGACTGCCGTGCGGGAAGGACTGTTGTCCGGGGGCTTCTACCAAACGCCGCGCGGGGTTCGTATGCGCGCACCACTGAGCGGGTGATCGTCCATGCCAGAGGGTGATTCCGTTTACCGGCAATGCACGATGCTCCGCGAGGCGCTGAAGGGACAGGTGCTGGAATCCTCGGATCTTCGGGTTCCTGCACTGGCAACCACGGACCTGTCCGGGCGCACGGTGGTGGACGTGGTGCCGCGGGGTAAGCACATTCTGATTCGGCTGTCCGCTGCCCCCAACGCTGCCGAGCTGAGGTCCGGTGCCGAGCCACTCACCCTGCACTCGCACCTGATGATGGACGGCACGTGGCGGGTATTCGAGCGGGCCGGGACGTCTCGAGATAGCGGCGAGCGGGCGGCGTCGGCGTCGTCCGGAACTTCCCCGGCCGTTCGCGGAAGGCGCGGGCGGCAGCCGTATCGCCGCTACGCGAGCGTGCGCTCCCGCGCGGAGGCTCGCACGCCGTTGAGTGCGGACGTGTCGATCGGGCAGGGTTCGCACACGATCCGCGCGATCCTGCGCACGGCGACCGTGGACGCGATCGGTTTCGATGTGAAAGACGTGCGGCTGGTTCCCACGCGGCTGGAGGACCAGGAGCTCGTGGGCTATTTGGGTCCGGACATCCTCGGCCCCGATTGGGACGTGGACGAGGCGCTGCGCAGGTTGCGCGCCCAGCCGGATCGCGCGATCGGCACGGCCCTGATGGACCAGCGCAACCTCGCGGGCATCGGCAACGTGTACCGGGTGGAGGTGCTGTTCATGACGCGCACCAACCCCTGGGCACCCGCGGGATCGATTCCGGATGCGAAGCTCGTCGAGATCGTGAAGCTGGCGCACAAACTACTCAACCTGAATCGCGACCGCCCCTTGCGATCCACGGTGGGCCACCCCGCGACCGGGCGCCCGCTCTTCTGGGCCTACGGCCACTACGACCAGCCCTGCCGCCGCTGCGGCACGCGCCTCAAGCGCGGCGAGATCGACGACGCCGCCCCGTCCATCACCGAGCCCCGCGATCCTGCCGCGGTCCAACACTTGCGGCAGATTGCGTGGTGCCCGAGGTGTCAGGCGAGCGAGCTCGCTTGATGCGCAGAGATGCCCACCGACGTCTCATCGAGCCGTTTCAGAATCGTAAGAGTCGACGACTCCTCTGGGCATTCTTGAGTTCAGAACTTGGGGACGGAATTACCGCCATCGTGATTCCACTGGTCGTCCCCCTTGGACTGACCGCGATCCGAAAGCCATCCTGATTACCTTTGGGACAAGCTCTGCAGTGCCTGTAACCGCCAGTGGGTACGCATCTGGAGCAGGACCGGATAGACATGCAGCAGTAGGCCAAGCCCGACGATCCAGAGTGCGGCGGGCAGCGAAGCCAGCGCAGCAATTGGCGTAGCGACTACGTGGACTACAGCTCCCCAAGTGTGCGCCACCGCATTGGAGCGGACAGAAGCGAAAAGCTCCTCCGCTGGTTCGCGTGTCCCGAGATGGGGCCTCAGCGAGCTGCCTCCGCGCCCACCACATAGAGGCCATATGCGGAGAGCGCGGAAACCACGAGAGCGGCGATCAATGCGACTCCTCATCTCGCTAGTTGGTCCGGCATCGAATCCGGTGGTGAGCACTGGATGCGTGCGCGTGGGCTCATCCACGATACGTCAGTGTCAGGCTCCGAAATCGGTGCGTCCTGAACTCCCGCCCATGACAATTCTGCGAGCGCCCGTGACCCCGTAACCGATGGCTCGCTCGAGGGGCCCCTTGCCCAGGTTCAGGTACCACACCAGAGCAAAGACCGCTGCGACCACCAAGTGAATGAGGTACCAGAGGTAGGGCCGGTCGTAGTGAATCTCGAAGGAGAGTGCTACCAAGTGGGCGGTGTAAAGAGTCAACGTCATGACGCCCATAGCCGTGAGCGGCAACAACCAGTCTCCGGCTTTCCGGGCAATCAACAGGAATGCCCCGAGTGCGGCCATACTCACGCCCAGACTGGCCGCAAGCGAGAGCGGGGTGTCTGCGTGGGGAGTGGTGATAGCCAGCCACCACGGAGTGGAGGTCGGCAAGGAGTCAGGGCCCCACGTCAGGATTTCGACCAGCTTTTCCTCGCTCACCCGCGAGGAATCCAACAACCGTTGATAACCGCCCAGTCCATACAGCAGGATGTAGGACGTCACGTGAGCCAAGACTGCCACTCCAACACCGGCAGCCAACAAAGTGATCTGAGTCTTGATCCTGCGTAGGTCCAATCGACCGATAGCCATCCCGGCCAGTAGATAGGTCATGTACGGCAGCGCAGGATAGGACCCTGTCAACAGCAGCTGCGACAATGTGCCCCCCGGTTCTGATAGGACCGTCCCCAGCGTGGGATTGTAAGAACTCCACTCGGGTAGGACATCAAGCAAGTTCTGCATCAGCAAGGGAGCTAGTAGGCCAAAGGCCCCCGCCAGCACGAACAACGCCTTGGGGCCGAGGCGCAGGAACGGTATGGCCAGCAAGAAGAACATCCCGTAGTAGATCAGGATGTTGTAGGCGGGCGGTTCTTCCGACATCAAGGTGCCGATCCACAGCCCCACGAAAGTGATCAGTACGGCTCGGACGGCTATGCCCGCTCGATCGGCAGTCAGTCGCTTTCCCTGGTGCGGGTTTCTGCCGCCGGTGCTCAACGCCAGCCCAACACCCGCCAGCATGGCGAAGAGAGCCGCTGCGTTCCCGGAAAACAGTATCCAACTCAGTGTCGCTTCTCCGGTGTCCTCGTTCCACGCCGGGAGAAGGTGGGTGGCCATCATGCCAACCAAGGCCAAGCCCCGGGCAGCGTCGATTCCGACCAGCCGCTTGGACGGCTTCTTCGGTGCCCGGTCCATTTCTATCGGATGGTTCTTCCCCGCCCCATCTATGGCGTTCATTGATCCCCCTGAATTCCCCCCGAATCCTAGGTGCCGCCGATTGCGCGCTCCCTGATCCGGTCCTCGGCCCCGGAACCTCCGAAGATAAGGCAGCCTAAATACTCTCACCTCAACGTGATGTCCACATCCCAGGAACCTGAAGCTTTCGTAAAAATTTTCTCACGGCCGAGGTCGGGCTGGACCGCCCGAGCGGCAGTCTTCTTCAAAACCTAGACAGGTGTCCACTTTTCTGCCAAGCTACCCGGAAGATGTGAGCTGGCGCACAGCCATGCTGCATGGTGATTTCCAACGGATGGAGAAACACATGGATCTGGACGACAAAGTTGCAGTCATCACGGGAGCAGCGTCAGGCATGGGTCTGGCCGCCGCGAAAGTCCTCACCCGAGCGGGCGCCATCGTATACGGAATGGACCTTCGCCAGGAAGCTTTGGACGCAGACTTCGCCCGACTCGAAGGAGCCCAAGGATTCGCGGTAGATGCCTCCGACTCGAACGCGGTGAATGAGGTCTTCGAACGAATCAATAAGGACCACGGAAAGTTGGACGTTCTGGTCAACGCGGCGGGAGTCTCCACACCCAACAGGGAGAAGCAAACCTGGGTCGATGAGATCAACGCCACCATGATCGAGTCCTTCAAGACCGGTGAACCGTACAACCCCGAGTTCCTGCAGGGAATCAGCGACGAAGACTTCGACCGGGTGGTCGCCATCAATCTCAACGGCACGTTCTACACGATCCGCGCGGCCGCCCCTCTCTTGAAGAAGGCCAGCGGCGGGTCGATCATCAACTTCGCTTCGGTGGCCGGATTGATCGGGCTTCCGATGCCGGCGTACTACCCGGCATCCAAGGCCGCCGTCGTCGGTCTTACCAAGGCCGTGGCCGCCGAACTTGCCCCCTTCAACATCCGCGTCAACGCCCTGGCCCCGGCCGGCATCAACACACCCATGTTCACCGCGTCAGGTGAGGATCACGTCCAGGCACTGCTGGCGCTGCAGCCGCTCAAGCGCGTGGCCGAACCCGAGGAGATCGGGCAGAAGGTTCTGTTTCTCGCCTCTGACGCCGGAGCCCATTACACGGGACAAACCCTGTCGCCATCCGGCGGCGCCCTCATGCTCTGAGATTCACCTCAATTTTCGAACGGAGCCACTCGATGCAGCACACCTCCACCCAGGTGACCACACCCACAATCTCCGAGGTACCCGGCCTGGGCCGGCATTTCTTGGAGGTCCTCGACGAGACCATTCGCGAGGACATCTCCCGGGGCGATTATCACGGCGCCAACATCGTGGTGGCCCGCCACGGTCAAGTGGCCCTTCGCGGCAGTTACGGCCTGGCAGACATCCAGACGCAGCGCCCCACCAGGTCTGACGACGTTTACCGCATCCTTTCCATGTCCAAGGGGTTCACCAATGCCCTGATCTACCGGGCACTGAGCGAAGGCCGGCTGATGCTGTCCACCCGCGT
Source organism: Kocuria sp. WRN011 (assembly GCF_002295155.1). NCBI lineage: Bacteria > Bacillati > Actinomycetota > Actinomycetes > Micrococcales > Micrococcaceae > Kocuria > Kocuria sp. WRN011. The sequence continues at coordinate 118,601 of NZ_NSGI01000001.1, read as the reverse complement.
GGTCGACCTGATCCCCGAATTCTTCGGCACCGAGCCGTTTCGCGCCGCCCGCAAGGACCGGATCAACGTGGCACATCTGTTGACTCACCGCGCAGGCATGCCCGCCACGCCCAACCCCGGGGTGGGCCCGGAAGGATTCGCAGTGTTGGCGGACGTCATTTCCGCGCTCTGCGGCGTGGACGTGGTGCATGAACCGGGCACCAATCTGAACTACTCCGCGGCCATCAACCATGCGCTCTTGGGTGAGATGGCCCGCCGCGCCTACGGTGCGGAGTCCTTCCGTGAGCTCATGCAGGACAAGATCTTCACCCCCGTAGGCATGAAGAACACACGCTTCGGAATGCCCGCTGAACTTGCGGATCGCGCGGTCCCCCTGAAGGTCATTGTGGCCAATGACTCCTGGCTCAAACCCGAAGACATCGAATGCCTCAATGAGGTCATCGACCGACCGGATGCCGAGATGCCATGGGTGGGTGCCGTCTCGACCATCGACGATGTCTTCGCGTTCACGGAAATGCTGCGGCACCGCGGCCGCACCGCATCCGGTGAGCAGATCATCGGGGAATCAGTATTGGACTTCGCCACCACCAATCAGACGGGCGACCAGATCAACGACCTTTACGGAATGGTGGCCGCCGCCAGGAAGTGGGAACTTCCCCCGGGGAACATGGGATTGGGCATGGCGTTGGCCGGGACGGGTACACACGCGCGATTCTTCGGTCCCTTCGTCTCCCCACGAACCTTCGGCTCCTACGGCGCCGGGTCGTCGTTGCTGTGGGTGGATCCCGTGAGCGATGTGTCGTTCAGTTTCCTCTCGTCAGGGGTGATGGACGAGGGCGACAACGTTGCACGTTTCCAGAAACTGTCCACGATCGCGGCTTCCGCCGTGTCCGACAACTAAGGATTGCGCCATGACCACGATTGACGACGCCGCTCGCCCCGCCGGGCGCTGCCCGGTCGCGCATGGTTTCGATGCCATGGGCGACGACTACTACAGGGACCCAGCCGGCCATCTGGCCGAAGTTCGAGATGCCACACCGGTGTTCTGGTATCCGTACCTCAACGCCTGGATCGTGACCAAGCGCGACGATTGCCTGGAAGTCCTCTCGGATTGGAAGACCTACTCATCAGCCGCCAATTCGGCCGCGGACGCGCCCGAGAAGTACCAGGACATCTATCCTCCTGAGCTCGTAGCAAAAATGATCGTCGGTCAAGATCCCCCGGGACACACCGAAGCGCGTTCCGTGGCTCAACGCGGGTTCATCAAGGAACACATGGACCGGCTTCAACCCGAGATCGAGGCCCGTGCCCATCGCATCATCGACCGCTTCGAAACAAACGGATCCGCCAACCTGCTCGAGGAGTATTCACTGGAGCTGACCACGCAGACCATCATGGCTCTGCTGGGCCTGGACTACGAGTACGAACCCATGATGCGCCAGTTGCGAGACGATCTCTTCTCGGTGTTGTCCTCTGCCCACGAGCCACTGCCCGAGCCCAAACGCTCGGAAGTGTGGGACCGGTTCGTCCGAGCAAACCTGGTACTGAGAGAGATCATCGACTCCCGCAGGGATTCCGATGCGGACGACATCATCTCCGTCATGGCATCCGCCCGCAAGGATGACGGCTCCTTTGCCCTGCCCACGCCTCAGATCGCGCTGCATGTCTCCGAATTCGCCGCGGCGGGTACGGACACCACGGCCCAGGCAATGACCAATGCCGTGATCTTCCTGTCCCGGAATTCCGGCGCCCTCCAGGATGCGATCGCGGAGCCGGAGTTGTGGCCTCGCGCTTTCGAGGAAACCGTGCGACGTCGCCCTTCTTCCACCTTCACGTCGAGACGGGCCACGCGCGCGGTCACCCTATCCGATGTCACGGTCGAGGAGGGGGACATGATTTGGGTTGCCCTGGCATCCGCCAATACGGACCCGGAGCACGTGGAGCGGCCCTTCGAGTTTGATATCCATCGGCCCGACCCCACCGACCACCTCGCGTTCACGGCCGGGCGGCACACGTGCCTGGGCAACCCCCTGGCCCGCGTCCAGGGGGCAACTGGCCTGCGCGTACTGTTCGAGCGTTTGCCCTCGCTCCGGCCCGATGACACGGCGGAACTGGATTTTCTCCGCATGGCCCTCTTACCCGTTCGGCGATCTTTGAACGTGCACTGGGATGTTGCGGACGTGGAGCGCTCCAAGGAACGCACCGTGCGGACCCTCAACCTTGAGGTTCTGGACCGAACAGAAGCATCGGACGGAGTGGTCACGTTGACCCTGGGTCACCCCGACGGCGGTGAACTTCCCACCTGGCGCGCTGGCGCGCACGTGGACGTGCACGTTCCCAACGGTGAGCTGGAGCCTTTCGTGCGGCAGTACTCCTTGTCCTCCGATCCGGGGGAGACGAACGTTTACCGCATCGGTGTGCTCAAAGAAGTCTCCGGGCGCGGAGGCTCCGAAGCCTTGCACGAGACGTTGCTTCCAGGCTCGCGCGTCACGGCCTCGTGGCCCCGTAACAACTTCAGGTTGGCGCCCTCTCCGAAATACATCTTTGTCGCCGGTGGCATCGGCATCACACCCATCCTGGCGATGATCCGGAGGCGGAGCGTGCCGGGGCGGACTGGGAACTGGTCTATGGCGGACGCACTCGGTCCTCGATGGCGTTCCTGTCGGATCTCGCGAAGTACGGCGATCGGGTCACTCTGGTTCCGCAGGATGAACTCGGAATCATTGACCTGCCCGGATTGCTCGGCGAAGTTCGTGAAGAAACGTTGATCTACGCGTGCGGGCCCGAACCCCTCCTGCGAGCCGCGGAAGAGTGTGCCGCCCACTGGCCCAAGGACTCTCTCCGCCTGGAGCGATTCGCGCCCAAGGTGGTCGAACGTACAGTGCCCGACACTCCTTTCGATGTGGAGTTCGCAGCGTCAGGAACCACCGTGACCGTAGGAGCGGACGAGACCATCCTGGATGCCGCCGAGCGTCAGGGGTTGCCGGTGATCTCGTCGTGCAAGACCGGCACGTGTGGCACCTGTGAAACCCCGATTGTCGCCGGTCAGGCGGACCACCGGGATTCAATCCTTACGGCCTCAGAGCAGGAGACGAACGAGACCATGATGATCTGTGTGTCCCGCGCTGCCGTCGGCTGTCCCAAGCTGGTGTTGGATCGCTGATCTACAACGCCAAGAAGGGCCGGGCTACTCGCCGAAAAGCTGCGCCCATTGGCGCGCTAAAGAGGCAAGTACCCGGTCCTCGCGCTCTCTGTGACCACGGATGTACAGGAAATAGAAATTTCGTTCCAGGCTCATCATGAGAGTTGTCATGTGAACTTCCCGATCTAACCGTTCTTCCTGGTTCCGGCAATCCCTATAGAGAGCGGTCTGACGGCTCGAAATTCGACGCCCCAGCCCTAGCCATTCATCCAGAACTTCTGGGTCCGTTGCCATCGCTCGATTGATGGCCTCGAATTCCGTCGAGTACCGGATCCACATGTCGCGAGCCTCATCGAGCCATGCTTTCATGGCCTCGCAACTGTGCGATGACATCTGGTCAAGACGGTCGTAGAGACTGGCTATCAAAGTCTCGATTTCCTGCATTCGAGCCATAATGATTTGTGGTTTGCTCTTGAAGTACAAGTATAGGTTCGCGCGACTACTACCAGCGGCGGACGCAATCTGCGCCATGGAAGTCTGCTCGTATCCACGTTCTTTGATGAGCTGCAATGCCACATCCACGAACCGCTGTCGCGTTTGGACGCTCTTAGCGGTTCGGTCAGTCATATGAGCTCCGAAGTGTGGTCAGTCACTTGCAGGTTGGCGCTTTCACCTGGTGGCGACGGGCAGTCGTTGACGAGTCTAACCAAGGCACCGGAATCGTCAGTCGAGATCCCTCAGAAATACGTTCACACGGATCAATTCCAAAGGCTTCAGCCAACCTACCCGTGGTGCACCGCAGTTCGCGAACCATCTACGGTGCACCACTTGTGGCTCTTCTAGCGCGTAACCCAGGTTCTCCCGGTCACCGAGGACCAGTGAGCTACGTAGCCATTGGAGAAGCGCTGCTGGACTTCGGTACCGACTCGATACTCATCCGTAGTGGGATACCCCCAGCCGCGCTCGTATCCCGACTTCTTCCATGCGTTTCCGATGGCACCGGTTTCAACAACCGCCCGCGCGCCAGTGGCCGGGGACCACAAGATCTTGTGTCCGACCCCTCTAGAGTTGCGGAAGCTCTGGTAGGCGCCGCCGTTGATCAGTCCACCGCGTTCGTTCATCGTGGGGGTTCCGACAACGCCGGTTCCGCCCAGGGCACTATGCCGAGCCTTGATAGCGCCCTTGACCGTGTAACCACCAATGTTTTGAGGCGCTGTTGAGTATGTTGGGCTCTTTTTATTGGACTGCGTAGCGACCCCTCCGAGAAGACTTCCCGAAACGGTGGTGGACACATCTTTTGGACCCGCGCCTTGCGGGAATCCGTAGGAAACCACGGTGCCGACCAGGCGCCACCCGGAACCGGTGCGGGACAAAGAACCGTCCACGTGAGTGAGCCCAATTCCAATGACCTTCATCTTCGGATCGGTCAACACCTTGTTGTGTCCGTTGGAACCCTTCCACCACTGCACAAGATCAGTGACCGAGTTCCTGTAGGAAAGCGCGTGGATTTCCCCCACCGCGTTGTACCCGGCGGCCCGAGGATCGGTCAGAAAGGTGTTGCTGTGATTGATGACTTCCTGCTGGACCAGTCGGTTGGACTGCCCCTGTGCAATGCCGGACAGGCTGGCCGAGTATTTCACCGGGGCCAAACCCTTAGATGCGCGGTGAGCATTAATTTGATTGAGCATGTTCTGAGCATCAGCTGCGCGGGTTGACTGAGACACAGAGACAATGTCGTTGGGAGCAGCATTCGCCGGCGCTGTGGCGGTCAGACCGCCGAGCATGATGCATGCTGCGGTCGCGGAAGTGAGCAGTCGATTGCTCGATTTACGTTTGGGGGCGGCATGTTTGGGGGTGCGGTACTTGAACATCAGTATCGGGCCATTTCGTCGTCGGGCGCAGAGAAGTGCGCAGAGTCAACTAAAGACCAGACGAAATTGCGCACGGGGGGTTCTGCGTCAAAGGAGCGGTTCAAAAAGAAGAGCACCGTCCACCGGGAGGTGGCTGGGGGGAAGAGCCATCGTTGATACTACACACATTGACGTTATCTTGTCGTTATTAATGGTTTTTCTGGAACCAAATTTCCCCGTGGAAGTGAACAATCGGGAAACGACGGGAAGTATCGCCACAGTGACTGACGTTAGTGGCGAAACCACGTTCATTGCCCGCACCCCATAGTTATGACTAGCCTGCCACCGCCGCATGACTACTCGGCGTCAAGCGAGAATCGATCATCACGGATTCCCCCGTCATCGGATGCACGAACGTCATGGAACGCGCGATCAACTGCATGGGGTTGTCCGGGTCTTCCACATCGAAGTCATTCAGCGGCACCGGGTACAGCTTGTCGCCCCGCAACGGCAGCCCCAAAGACGTCATGTGCACGCGGATCTGGTGGGTGCGTCCGGTCAGTGGCCGAACTTCGTAGAGTCCCCACTCACCGGACTCATCCGTGAAGGAAACCAGCAGCCGAACATCCGTGATCGCATTGACCTCCCCCGGATCCTCGCGGGCCTGCAACTCACCCTGCGTCTTGTTGATTCGCGATTCCACGCGCACCGGTTCGGCATCCACTCGCCCGTTGAGCGAAGCCACGGCCCAATACGTCTTGGACACCGACCGCTGCTCGAACATCTTGTGGAAGGCCCCACGATGCTCGCGCCGTTTGCACAGCAACAGGACCCCTCCGGTGGAACGGTCCAGCCTGTGCAGTGCGGAAATCTCGTCGTTGGCGAACTGCACGCGCCCCGCGACCACCGCACTGCGGCGGACGTTCTCTCCCTTGGGGGTACTGCACAGCCCATGGGGCTTGTCCACGGCGATGATCCACTCGTCCTCGTACAACACGTCCAAGGTGACGGGAGCGGCGTCGTCGTCGGGAATGGGACGGTGGAACCACACGGAAGCGCCCGGAACGTAGGGCGAAGAAGTCGTGACCACGGTGCCGTCGTCGGAACGCACTCGACCAGCCCCGACCTCGTCCGCGAACCACGCGGCGCTGTCCGGGAACCGCTGCATCACGTAGGAGACGGCGGTTGCGGGCAGCGAACCGAGCGATAGAAGCACAGGGTCAGGCGCGCCCGGCCCCGGCATGCGAACCCGCGTGGGCCCCACCCCGCGGTCCATGGGCAGGGGCGGTGCCGTGCGTCGTTTCCTCATATCGTGTGAGACCAGCCAGCTACCATGGCCTGGAACCTAACACACGACTTAGAGGCGGCCCATCGTGACCCAGCAGACCACCGCGGAGCACGTGGTGCTCCTGGATGACCAGCATCAGCCCACCGGCACCGCGCTCAAATCGGAGGTCCACACTGAGGACACTCCCCTGCATCTCGCGTTCTCATGTCACGTGCTCAATACCAAGGGCGAGGTCCTGGTGACCCGCCGCGCGCTGAGCAAGAAGACCTGGCCGGGCGTGTGGACCAACAGTTTCTGCGGCCACCCCGGTCCGGACGAGCCCTTCGAGACGGCCATCGCTCGCCGCGCGCAACAGGAACTCGGCTTGGAGATCCGCAACATCGCCCCCGTGATTCCGGAGTTCAGCTACCGCGCCACGGACGCGTCCGGGATTGTGGAGAACGAGTTCTGCCCGGTGTTCGTGGCCATCACCGATTTCGAGCCCGAGCCCGTGGAGTCCGAGGTCTCCGAATACGCCTGGGCCACCCCGCAGGACCTGGCCGACGCCGTCCAGCGCGCGCCGTTCGCGTTCAGCCCGTGGCTCGTCTCCCAGATCGCCGAGCCGGAGTTGCAGGCACAACTCGGCTAGCCGGTTAGGCTCGGACCGTCTCGTTTTCCGGCCCAGGAGCACTGCCATGTCCGAATCCCCGGCGTACCGCGCCGCCAAAGCCGCGCACTCCGTGGATCGCCTGTTCGGCTCCCGCGCCCTCCGCGTACCGGGCACCTACCTGGGCGCCGTGGCCTTCCCCCACCCGCGCGTGGGCCCGTGGCACTACTGGTGGCAGGCCCACCTCCTTGACGCGCTCGTCGACGCCGCCGCCCGCGAGCGCCGCGCCGGTCACGACGACGACGCCGCCCGCCTGCGTTCTCGCGCCCACCGTCTGTTGCGCGGCATGGCCATCCGAAGCGGTGGCCGGGTTACCAACAACCTGTTCTTCGATGACATGGCCTGGCTCGCCCTGGCCTTGGGACGCCTGCGCGAGGAAGACCTCGAGGCCACCGGCACGTGCGGCAAGGACGTGTTGAGCGCGGGCAGTTCACTCATGAACCGCCTCGAATCCGGTTGCGACTCCAACCTGGGCGGCGGTACGTGGTGGAACACCACCCGCGACTACAAGAACACCGCCGCCACGGCTCCCACCGCACTTGCCCTGCTGCGCACCCACCGCGTGGCCGAGGCCCGCGACCAGTTGAACTGGTTGTTCGACACCCTGTGGGATGACGAGCGCGGGGCCTTCCTGGATGGCATCCGCTTGGTCGCCGCCGGTTCCGGCACGGAAACCACCTCGGTGGATCGCGCGCTGTACAGCTACAACTCCGGCCCGGCGCTCGGTGCGGTCCTGGAACTGGCCGAACTCACCCGGGACCCGGCCGAACGTCAACTGTGGCTGGACCGCGCTGCGGCCATCGTCCACGGCGCGGCCAAGCAGTTCACCGTGGACGGTCCCCACGGAAAACCGGTCCTGCGCACCCACGGCGGAGGGGACGGCGGGCTGTTCACCGGGATCCTGGCGCGCTATCTGGGCCAGGCGGCGTCGTCGGAATTGCTGGATCCTGACGCGCGAGCAGTGGCCCGTGAATTAGTCGAAGAGACTGCCCGGGCGCTGTGGGACGGCCGACGCGAATTCGACCCGGCCGAGGACTTTTCCAAGCCCGTCGCCCAGCGCGAAGAGGGCGAGACCGTGGCCGTGTTCTCCCCCGAACCGGCACGTCACTCGAACGAGGCGCAACGCGTGGGAGCCCCCGTGGAACTCGGCACGCAGGTGCAGGCATGGACCGTTCTGGAAGCCGCCGCGCTGCTCTCGTGAGGTTCGGCTGTGCGCTGAACCACCCCGCGAAACCGGCGCTCGGCATAGCCGTAAAGGGTGCGCTGGGGTAGAAACACTGTATGAGTTCTGTACGTACTCCGGACCCCAATCCAGGCTGGCTCAGTGAGGACGACCTCAATCATGCCCGGTCGCTGCTGCCCATCGTGTACATCCAGGCCATCCCCGTGCGCTTGGACCCCCTCGGCTGCATTTCCGAGATCGGCCTGCTGCTACAGGGGACTTCGGAAGGCCACATGGTGCGCACGTTCGTCTCCGGGCGCGTGATGTACCGCGAGACGGTGCGCGCGGCGCTGCTGCGGCACCTCGAGAAGGATCTGGGCTCGCTCGCGTTCCCGCAGATGCCGTCCTCCACGGTCCCGTTCGCGGTCTCCGAATTCTTCCCGTCTCCGTCCGAGACCGGCCTGACCGACGATCGACAGCACGCGGTGGCCCTGAGCTACATCATCCCGGTGCGCGGCGAATGCGAGCCGCGCCAGGATGCCCTGCAGTTGTCGTGGATGACCCCGGACGAGGCGCTGTCCCCGGACGTTCAGGCCGAGTTCGAAGGCGGCCGCGGGGATCTGATCCGCCAAGCCATCGCGCACGCCGGCTGGGGTCGCTGAGCTTCACCGCCGAGTCTCACCACCGACGACGCCGCTCGGTCGCGTTGTCGCGTGTTCTCTCGCCCGAGAGCACCCGCCCGTGGACATTTGAGGTCGAGGATCGCAGCTGAACATTTAGGGCAGAGGAACGCACCGGGAACCCGGTGTTTTCTGCGAACCCGTGCCAGAGATGTCACCGAGGAGCGGCGTCGAACCCGGCCGGTGCACGAATCATGCGGGCGTCAGTCTTGCGGCTCGTCCCCGTTGGCCGCTTGACGAATCAGGGGAACGGCACGGGTGTCCGCCTCGCGTTCGGACCGGGTGCGGAAGATGTACACGACCGCCAGTCCGCACACCGCTCCGATCACGGTTTCCACGGCGCGAGCCTGCAGCAGGGAGAGCGCCTCCACGGGGTGGGCCAGCTGCGTCATGAGCAGAGCGAGCGGGGTGATGAACAACAACGCGATCGAATAGTTGCGGCCGATGAACAGCTCCGCCAGGAACTGCAACAGGATCACGAACACCACGATGTGCCACGTGTCCAACTGCAGAGACAGCAAAAAGGCCGTGACACCCACGCCACCCAGAGTGCCCACCATGCGGTGCACGCCGCGCTGGAGCCTGGCACTCAGATCAGGGGCAGCAATCGGCGCGGCCGCCGCGACCATGGCCCAGTAACTGTGCGACAGTCCGCTCATCATGCCCAAGGCCCCGGCAACGGAGGTCGCCAGGAAGAACCGACCCGCATGCGACCACAGTTGACCGGTCGTAAGCCCGTGATGGGCGGGCACGGAGGCGATGGGACCGTGAACACCTTCGCCCACCCATTTTCCGGCCAACCCGAGCACCACGGAAAGCCCTGCGGACAAGGCGGCGATCAGACCCGCGACCCACAGAGGGGCGGCGTCGGGCAGGGAGCCGATGGCCCCCACCGCAAAGATGAAGAACAGCGACCCGGCCGGTTTGAGGGTGAGGTAGGCCGCCACGAGTGCGCCTAATCCCGCCACCACCGCGGTGACCCCCAGCGTCACCACCTGCGCGGCACCCAGGTTGGACAGCAGCGCACCCAGCAAGATGCACACCAAGAGAATGAGACCGGCCTGCGACTGGTGCTTGAACCGATCACGGATAGGTTCGTTGCGTGCGTAGATGGAGGTGAAAGCGCCGAAGGCCGCGTAGATCGCCAGATCCGTCCGGTCGAGGGCCAGCAGAACCAGCAGGGGTATGGCCACGGACAGCGCAATACGCGCCGCCGGAATGTGATCCCGCTGTGATGGCGGGAGGGCGAAAAACTGGGCAACCGTGCTCACCTGAGTGCGGCCTACCTCTCTGTCTGGAACGTTGAACCGGGCCCATTCTCTCGCAGTCGCCGGGAACCGGCACAATGGTGTGGTGCCTACGCCCAGTACCGAAACTTCCAGCGCTCCCTTCAGCTTCGAGATCGAGACCCGCCTGCGGGACAGCTCATCCCCCTCGACCGAACAGATCCAGGCAAATGGGGGCCAGTTCCAGGGCCGCACCGGCACGATCCACACCCCGCACGGCAATATCCAGACGCCGGCGTTCATCCCCGTGGCCACCCAGGCCGTGGTCAAGGCCGTTCTGCCGGAGTCGCTGGCTGACGAGGGCGCTCAGGCCATGCTCGCCAACGCCTATCACTTGTTCCTCCAGCCCGGCGACGACATTCTGGACGCCGCCGGCGGCCTAGGGAAGTTCATGAACTGGCCCGGCCCCACCTTCACGGACTCGGGCGGGTTCCAGGTCATGTCCCAGGGTTCGGGCCTGGGCAAGGTCATCGACATGTCCACGGTCGAGGAACCGCTCGGCGACGACGACATCGCCAAGGGCCAGGAACGCATGGCCAACGTCGACGACGACGGCGTGTGGTTCCGTTCTTACATCAACGGTGACCTCCACCGGTTCACCCCGGAGATCTCCATGCAGATCCAGCACAACTTGGGCGCGGACATCATGTTCGCCTTCGATGAGCTGACCACGCTCCACAACTCCCGGGGCTACCAGGAAGAGGCGTTAGAGCGAACTCGGTTGTGGGCGCTTCGCTGCATCGCGGAACACCAACGCCTGACCGAGGAGCGCTCCCACAAGCCGTACCAGGCGCTGTTCGGAGTTATTCAAGGTGCACAGTACGAAGACCTGCGCCGGAAGGCTTGCCGAGATTTGGCCACCATGGGCTTCGACGGATTCGGCATCGGCGGAGCCCTGGAAAAACAGCAATTGGGAACAATTGTTCGCTGGTGCACCGAAGAGTTACCGGAAAGTACACCGAAACATCTTCTGGGCATTTCCGAACCCGATGATATCTTTACGGCAATCGACAACGGCGTGGACACCTTCGACTGCGTTTCACCCACCAGGGTGGCGCGCTCATCAGCCGTCTACTCCCCGACCGGACGGTTCAACCTGACCAACGCACGTTTTGCGCGGGACTTCACACCGATCTCCGACACGTGTCCGTGCTACACATGCGCCCACTACACCCGGGCGTACTTGAGGCACTTGTTCAAGGCCAAGGAACGCAACGCCGCGACCTTGGCATCCATCCACAACGAGCGGTTCATCCTGGACATCGTGTCCGGAGCGCGCGACGCGATAAACACCGGAAATTATTTCGAATACCGAGATAAAACTCTCAGGAATTACTACCAAATGCAATGATCACCTTACTGCTACTCTCCCTGTCGCGGTCCCGCCGTCTGAAATCTTTGTACTCAAACCCCGGGACACGCCGCACTGTGTTGTACACCACATTCGCGGCCCTGTATAAACGGGAATCACAGCGATCCGGAGGGGTGGTCAGCATGACCGAGAACGAGGACCAAACTGGCGTGGACTTGGATTCCACGCCCACACCCGCGCAAGATGCGGCCAATTCCGGAGTGGGGGAAACACTCGCCGGCACTCCTGCTAGCGAACCCGTAGACGGAGAATTCAAAGCACCACCCACCGGGGGCCTGTCCCTGGTGGATCCCCGCGAAAGTGAACAACCCGCCAAGGGCGTGATCCCCGGCAGGCCAGCCTCCGTAGACGAAACGAACGAAGTCACCGCTGGCGGTTACGGCGTGGGTGTTGATGCAAAATATGTCCCGCCCAGCATGGCTGGACCCACGCGACGCGTACTGCGCAATATCTCTGAGGTGCGGCACTTCTTCCGCGTCAACGACACCCCCGTGTTCTTCGTGGGTGCCACCCCGTTCAACCTGCTGGGCCTGGACCGCTGGGTGCGCAACCTGTCCTACATCTCGTTCTACGACGGCTGGGACGGCGCACATCCGCGCATCTTCACGCCTAAGAACAAGCCCGCCCGTGAGTTCGAGTCCGGCGAGGACATCAACAACTGGCTCCTGCGTCATCACGAGGTTCGCGCGCTGATCGATTCCCGCACGCCTCGGGGGACCCGACCCAAGATCGCTCTGGTCTTCTTCAACGAAGAGACCGAGGAGATCTGCGAGGAACTCGGGTACGACCTGATCCTGCCCAAGGCGGAGCTTCGCGAAAAACTGGACTCCAAGCTGATCACCACGCGCCTCGGCAACGAGGTGGGAGTGCCCTCGGTACCGAACATCCTCACCACGGTGGACTCCTGGGACGAGCTCCAGAAAGAAACCACCGAGAACGGCCTCGGCACCGACCTCGTGGTGCAGACGGCCTACGGCGACTCCGGCAAGACTACGTTCTTCATCAAGTCCGAAGAGGACTGGAATCAATACAAGGACGAGATCGTCGGCCAAGAGGTCAAGGTCATGAAGCGCATCAACAACTTCCCTGTTGCGGTGGAGGCGGTGCAGACCGACGCCGGCACCATTGTGGGCCCGTTCATGACCGAGTTGACCGGATACCCGGAATTGACCCCCTACCGCGGTGGCTGGTGCGGCAACGAGACCTTCCCGGACGTACTCGACGACGAGACGCGCGCCGTGGCCTCGGACATGGTCCGCAGACTGGGTGACCGCCTGGGTGAGGAGGGCTACAAGGGCTTCTTCGAAGTGGACGTGCTCATCGACCTGGACACCAAGGACGTGTACCTGGGTGAGCTGAACCCGCGCATTTCCGGAGCAACATCCATTACTCAAGTCACCGCCGGTGCATACGCGGACGTCCCCCTGTTCTTGTTCCACATCCTGCAGTACATGGATGTCGAACTGCAGTTGGACGTGGACGAGATCAATGAACGCTGGGCCGAGCTGGCTGCCGTGGACGTGTGGAGCCAGGCCGTGGTCAAGGAGATCTCCCCGGGCGTTGCCCGAATCGATAAAGCGCCCCGCACTGGCCAGTACTTCGTGGACGCTGACGGAGGCCTCGTTTACCGACGCCCGGCGCTAGACTGGCACCAGCTTCAGAACTCGTCGGAAGTCTTTTTCATGCGGATCTACGGTCCCGGCGAGTTTCGTTGGAAGGGCGCAGATCTGGGCATCATCGTGTCGATCGGGCGATTGCAGCGTGACACCGGCAATGGCACCGCGCTGAGCATTCGAGCCAAGCATTTGATCGAATCCTTCCGAGACATGTACACCGTGACTCCCCTGGTTCGTCCTGCAGGGGCCAAGGGATCTGCAGGTTTGAAGGCCTAGGTTGCTCAGCGAGACCAGCGGCTCCCCGGGTATGGGAGTCACTCTCAACAACTGGCAGACCCCCGAGCAACTCGCGTGGTCGTTCCAGCACATTGCGGACATCCTGCCCACCGCGGCCATTTCGCGCGCCGCGGCACCGGCAGCTCCGTTCGAGAGTACTCCCGCACCCGTGGAGAACCTCCCCCTTGTCACGGTTGACGGTCGATTTCTCACCGTGGGCGAAGTCATGGACTGGACCTACACCGACGGCTGGTTGGTCGAACATGACGGCAAGATCCTGGCCGAGCATTACCCCGGTGGCATGGCTCCGGGCACCAAGCACTTGCTGATGTCCGTGAGTAAGTCCCTGGTCTCGCTCGTTGCAGGATCACTCTGGGGCTCGGGCCTCCTCCACCTGGACGCACCCGTGACCGCCTACGTACCGCAATTGGCATATTCGGGGTACGCGGGCGCCACTGTGCGGAACCTCTTGGACATGCGGACGGGCGTGCGCTTCTCCGAGGAGTACACGGACCCGGATGCAGAGGTCCGCCAGCTCGAGGAAGCCATCGGGTGGAAGCCCTGGACCCACCCCGGCCCGCGCAGCATGTACGAATTCCTGCTGGGCCTGAAGAAGGTCCGCGAGCACGGAGGCGTGTTCGAGTACCGCTCGGCGGAAACCGATGTGCTCGGTTGGGTCTGCGAGGCCGCCGGCGGTGCACGCATGCAGCAGTTGATGTCCCGCATGCTGTGGAGTCGCATCGGTGCAGAAGAGGACGCCAACATTGGTGTGGACAGCACCGGCACCGGCATGTTCGACGGCGGCATTTCCGCCTCCCTGCGCGATATCGCTCGAGTGGGCCGCGTGGTCCTGGGTGACGGTGTGTCCATGACCGGCGCCCGGGTGACCCCCGCGGAATGGATCTACGACACCATGGCGGGTGGCCCTGATTCCCGGCAGGTTTTCGCGGATTCCCCCACGGACACCCGGATGCCCGGCGGCATGTACCGAAACCAGTTCTGGATTCCGCGCGAAGGTTCGGACGTGATCCTTGCCCTGGGCATCCACGGACAAATGATCTATATCAACCGCCCGGCCCGCGTGGTCGCCACCAAGCTCTCGAGCTGGCCGGTGCCGCAAGACGCGTGGATGCTGCTGACCACCCTCACCGCCTTCGACACCATTGCTGCGGCCGTGCAGGAGAACCGGATCTAAATGGACACGGACCAGCCACACGCCCACCCCGGCGAGCTTCGCCGGGTCAGCGCGTGCGCGGGAGTGATCCTGGCGCCCAATCCCGGGCCCATGACGTTGGACGGAACCAACACGTGGATCCTGTCCGCGCCGGGTTCCGATCCGGAGCATGCCCATTACGGCAGTCACCCCTCGGCGCAGGGCCGTGGTTCGTGGCCCGGCAGTGATGTCGTGGTGGTGGATCCCGGGCCGGAGGATCTCGGCCATCTCAAGGCGATCGTGGATGTCGGTAACGTCGTGCTGATTCTGATCACACACCGCCACGGTGACCACACGGACGGCATCGACCGGCTCCACGAGCTGACGGGCGCCCCCGTTCGGGCGGCACTACCTGATCACTGCCGGGACGGCGAACCGCTCAGCGATGGAGACACGATCGTGGCCGCAGGAATGCGGATTCAGGTCATCGCGACCCCCGGCCATACGTCGGACTCCGTGAGCTTCAGAATTCCGCACGACGAACCGGAAACCATCATCACCGGGGACACGATCCTGGGCCGCGGTTCCACCATGATTGATTACCCGGACGGCTCACTCGGCGATTACCTGCGCTCGCTCAACGTCTTGGGTCGGCATTCGGGTGCCATGGTGCTGCCAGCCCACGCCGGCCCGCTGCACGATATCCAAGAGATTTGCGAGGAGCTCACTGAACACCGCCTGGAACGCCTGGATCAGGTGCGTTCGGTGCTCAACGAGCTGGGCAGCGGCGCGAGCCTCGAGGCCATCACGGACGCCGTCTACGCGGACGTACCGGAGGGAGTCCGCCGCGCGGCTGAGCACTCCATCGCCGCGCAGCTCGCCTACCTCGGCTACTGACTGAGTTTCAGTCCCGATCTCACACTGCGGCCGCACCCCAATGGGCCGAGACCCGTGAACTACGCGCGGGTTTCGACGTCGCTCCGAACCGTTCCGTAGCTCGGCTCGCGGCGCTTGATCCACCCGATCACGGCGTACGTGACGGGCATGAGGAGCACCTCGACCAGGCACTTGTACACGTAGCCCACGATCACGTAGTTGAGGAACCCGGACCACGAATCGATGCCGATGATCGGTGCCGCGATCGAGCAGAAGATGATGGTGTCGACCAGCTCACCCACCATGGTGGAGCCGATGAGGCGGGCCCACAGGTGCTTCTCCTTGGTCTTGGCTTTGACCTTGACCATCACGTAGGCGTTGAGTAGCTGGCCGACCAAGTAGCCCAGTAGCGAACCGACCACAATGAGCGGGACCGGGCCCAGCACGGCTTCGAATGCGCTCTGGTTCTCGTAGAACTCAGCGGGCGGCAGGATGATCACGATCCAGAACACTGCGGAGGAGAACGCACCGAACACGAAGGACGTGATGATGGCCTTGCGAGCAGCCCTGAAGCCGTAAACCTCGGACACCACATCGCCCAGCACATAAGCCAACGGGAACAGGAAGAACCCACCGTCGGTGATGATGGGACCGAACTCCACACCCTTGGTCGCTCCGATGTTGGAGAGCACAAGGATCACGCAATAGGCGGCCAGAATCAGGTCGAAGTACGTACGGGGGCGGCGCGCGAAAGCGGGGCCGGCGGCGTCGGGCGCGGACGCGGTTGAGGAAACGTCACGGGTGACCGGGGTGGCGGAATTGGGCACGACAAACTCTCCACGGAATCAAGGGAACTGGTGCGACGTCGTCTGCCACCCGGCGTCGTGGATCAGTGTAATGGTTACGCCTGTTGCGTTGAATTCGCGAGCACGGGGATTGCAGGAGCACAATATCCCCATGACTGAACTTTCCCGCCCGCAACCTCCCGTTGCCATGACGATTGCCGGTTCCGAAGTCACCGGCGGGGCCGGCGCGCTTGCGGATATCAAGACTTTCACTTCGCTGGGAGTTTTCGGCTCCCTGGCGCTGACCTGCATTGTGGCGTTCGATCCGGAGAATGACTGGGCCCATCGCCTGACTCCGGTTGACCAGGAGACCCTGGCCAATCAGCTGCAGACCATTTCTGCCGCGTACGACCTGGACGCCGTCAAGATCGGCATGCTCGGTTCACCGGACACGATCCACACCGTGGCCAAGGCCATGACCGAGCTCAAGCCGCGTCACTTGGTGCTGGACCCCGTGCTGATCTGCAAGGGTCAAGAGCCCGGCGCGGCCCTGGACACTGATCAGGCGCTCAAGGCCGAGGTGCTGCCGTTGGCCACGTTCGTGACGCCCAACCACTTCGAATCGTTGTCGCTGTCCGGCATGAACGAGATCAACAACGTGGAGGATCTCAAGGGAGCCGCCAAACGCATCCACGATTCCTCCGGCGCCACCGTGCTGGCCAAGGGCGGCGTGCGTCTGTCCGGCCCGGACGCCGTGGACGTCTTCTACGACGGCTCCGAACTCGAGGTGCTCAGCGAACCCAAGGTGGGCGAGGTTCCGGTCTCGGGTGCGGGCTGCTCGTTGGCCGCCGCGGTTGCCGCCGAGCTGGCCAAGGGCGCGTCCGAGATCGACGCAGCTCGCACCGCCAAGGCGTTCGTTTCCGCCGGCATCCGCCACCGACTCGATTCTCACCTCCCGTTCGAATCCCTGTGGCAGGGCGGGCTCGCCGCCGAGTCCTGACTCCCACGATCGACGACGCCGCGCGCACCGGTTCCCCACGCTGGGGCCGGCGAGCGCGGCGTCGTCGGCATTTCGGAGCACAAGCGGGACGTTTCCTGAAAGATCTCAGTGAGATCGCTGCGCCTGGATTACATCTGGCACCCCGTGCCGTTGAATGTAATGACAGACCGTCACCCGCCTAGGTCAGACCTTCCCCGCTTTACTGACAGAATCAGATAAGGTGTCATCATGCCCCGCATTACAGCCTCCAGTAACGCCGCCCAGCGAGAGCGCACCCAGCGTGCGATCCTCACCGCGTTTGGAGAACTGCTCTACACCCAAGGGCTCACCGATCTGACCATGACCCAGGTGGCAAAGACCGCGGGCGTGGGGCGCACCGCCGTCTACAACTACTTCGCGGACATGGGTGAGCTGCTGGTCGCCTATGCGCTGGACGAGACCGAACGGTTCGTCGCGGATCTGGAGCGGGATCTGACCGAGACCGACAATCCCATCGATCAGTTGGGCATCTACGTACGGGCACAGCTTGAGGACATGAGCCGTCGTCACTTGCCCCCCGGCGAGGCGATGAAGACCGTGCTCGCACCCGAGGATTTTGCCAAGCTGGGCGCGCACGTGGGCAAGCTCCAAGGGGTCCTGGTGGGCATCCTGGAACGCGCCATGTCCGAGGGTTACCTCCCCCGCACCGATCCCGCCCAGCTCACCCAGCTCGTGCACGGTTCACTCGCGTCCACAGCGGACCGCAGTCATGGCGCCGAGAGCGAGCGAGCTCAGAAGGAACGGACCGATGCGACCGTTCTGTTCATCCAGCGTGGCCTGGGCGCCCAGTTCGATCAGAACTTCCGCCCCGTTCAGTTGCCTTTGGCGCGACCGGCCTTGAGCGTGGTTTCGTAAGAAGTCCCCCCATCGGAACCACACCTCATCGCAGGAGCGCAACACATTAGGCTGAACCAATGATCTTCAAGGCCGTGGGCGATTCACGCCCCTACCCCGAACACGGCCTGGTCACACCCTCTGACTGGTCGAAAATTCCACCCAAGCAAGTGAGACTCGCCGACCTGGTGACCACACAGTCCATGCTGGATCTGTCAAAACTCCTGGACGCCGATTCCACTTTTTTCGGTGACCTTTTCCCGCATGTCGTCTCCTGGAACGGCACGCTTTACCTGGAGGACGGCGTCCACCGTGCCCTCCGTACCGCGCTCCACCATCGCTCGGTCATCCACGCGCGGGTGCTCGAGCTCTAAGAATCACCTGTCACCTTCCCGAGTGAAACCGCACTTCCCGAGTACAGTGGTTCGTAAGTTGATTTTCTGACTTCGGCTGGAAACTCGCATATCACTTTGGGGCAGATGCCATCCCACTTTGACCGGCCACCCAAAGAACGGCGCACATCATGTCATTTGATTCCACACCCGTTGAACTCGGTAGGATCTTCGCGCACCTGTCCGGGATGATCCTGAACGAGAAGGACGCCACCTCTGCGGCCAGCAAACTCGCTTGGGCCGCTCATCAGACCGTTCCCTCCGCAACCGGCGCCGGCTTCTCCCTCCTCGATGAAGATGGCAAGCGACTATCCAGTGCTTCCACCGATCCCACCGTGGAGGCGATCGACGCTCTGCAATACGAATTGGGACAAGGCCCCTGCTTGAGCGCATGGGCAACCGGTGAACCCCAACGTGTAGACGACACCGCCACCGAAACCCGCTGGCCGGATTGGATCGGGGCCGTGTCCTCCATGGGGATCGGATCGATCCTGAGCTCCCCCATGATTTACCGAGGACGTCATGTTGGTGCCTTGAAGGTCTACGCGGCAGAGCCCCATGCCTTTGGCGAGACAGAGGTGCACCTTCTAGGATTGCTGGCCGATGCCGCTGCCACGCTGCTGGGCACAGCGCAGAGCATCGACACCCCGGTGCGACTGAGTAAAGCGTTGACGGACGCTTTGACCACACGGGACACCATCGGCTTGGCTGCGGGTGTCCTCATGGCTCAGGAGCATTTGAACCGGGATGTAGCGCGCACCCGTTTGCTGGAACGGGCGAGAACCAGCAATCGCCGCGTCATCGACGTGGCCTCCGAAATCTTGACTGATTGGGAGAAGCAGGGCGAATCACCGTGAAATCACATGAGTCCGATGACGCTTCTGTCGGCTACGAACAGGCGCGACAGTTATTGGCGACCATGCGCGCAGCCAATATAGACCAAGGTCGCTTGTGGCTGTACTTCTTCAGCATTGGTGGGAGCATCAGCGAGTTCGAGATGGACGCCTTCCTCCACCACTCCTTGGTCCTGCCGCGCCTCCAACGCGACCTCCTCGCCCAAGCCGCTAATGAACTCCTCGCAGAGCAGGCTCCCCCTCGGGCTCCGTACTCGGCCGATATCCTGCGCCGTCGAACCTCACCGGTTGACGGGCCGACTCCCGATGAACGGGAAGACCCTGAAGGCAAAGAGGTCGTGGAAGACTAGACTGGGCTGAAACTTCTGGCCCCGAATCGATCCGTTCGGGGAGTTCGGCACAGCTGCAAAGGAGCAGTCCATGACCGACCGCGAGGCCGACGACCTTTCACACGAGCAGATCCAACAACTGCTGCTCGACAGTGAAAACATCTCCGAATTTCTCAACGTTTTCACGGTCAACCTGGCCCGGACTATTTCCGATAACCGGAACGAGGTCTATTGCTCAGTGACCCTGTTGCGCCCCAAGCGCACCACTCCAACGGCTTCTTCGCACGAGCTCCTGGAAGACCTTGATGAGCTCCAGTTCCATCACGGCGATGGTCCCTGCCTGACCGCAGCCCGGGACAAACAGGTGGTGTACGTCCCCGATACTCGATCGGATACTCGCTGGCCGGAGTATGGGAAAGCCGCGGCGGAAATGGGAACCTACTCGATTCTGGGGGTACCCATGGAGCTGGAAAGCGGGGCCGCCGCGGGACTGGATGTCTATGCGACCCGTCCCCGCGCCTTCGACGTCCCCGCAGTGGAGCTGATCGAGCAGGAAGTCGCGGCCGTCTCCAGCGCACTGCGTCTCGCTTTGAGGTTGGAAAGTCAGCGGGACGTAGAAAAGGACCTGACGGCCGCCATCAACTCACGCACGGTGATCAACCTTGCCGTGGGGATCGTCATGGGACAGAACCGATGTTCGCAAGGTGAGGCCGTGGATATCCTCACTGCGGCCTCCAACCACCGCAATATCAAGCTGCGTGACCTCGCCGCCGAGCTGGTGGCAAAAATGGGCGGCGGGCCCGGTCGCACTCATTTTGAACGTTAACACTTTGCGTCCAAATTACCGCTTATCTGGGAAAACGTTCCCTACTCACTGGTAGTCCATTGGGCTTAGCTGTAGGTCAAGCCGCGGCCACCCCCTAACATGGAGGAAGGCTGCACGAGTGGACCATAAAATTTCTGTAACCGTCCAGATCGACATGGACGGAAAAAATATCCGGATCATCACCGCAGGATGCCTGACCAGGTTTAGCCAGTCGGCTCTTCTGCCCCTCATCCGCCGGGCTCGCAAACTCACGCCCGGCATTCACGTCACCGTAGACGCAACCCCCACGCGCCATGTTGACGCGGCTGGATTGGAGTTGCTGCGCGATGCCGTCGATAACGAGGTATCCCTGGGCAACGGGCCACCCGTTCAATTCGTGGTTCCCGCCCACCTCCCCCGCCATCACGCAACTGTCGACATAGGCGCATCGAGCACTTACACGAGCCTGGTAGCAGCGCCCCACAAGGAAGGTGCATCATGAGCGAAATCATCATTCCCACGACCCCCTCGAGCACTCCCCAAAGTGCGCCCACTGACTCCCGACGGCTCGACCCCGCCAGCACCTTCCTGGCTCCAGCAGATCAGTTCCCCAGCGAGCTGGCAGACCTTGACTTGATGACGGTAATGGCCCTTCACGGCCGGGTATGTCGGCAGCTCGAACGCGAATACCTCACCAATCCGGAGGGCGCAGATCCTGCCACGCTGGATCGCGTCGAGGAATTGACCGAAGAGCTCGATGAGCGCCAAAAGTACGCATCGGACTTTGACTAGGCCCGAAACATCAGGGGTGATCTACCAGCCGAGTGCGACCCAGGGGGACAACGGTCGCACCTCCATCCTGGAAGAAGTCGTTGCCCTTGTCATCGACAACGACAAAAGCGGGGAAATCTTCCACAGTGATCTTGAAGACTGCTTCCATTCCCAGGTGTTCATAGTCGAGCACCTCGACTGACGTGATGCAGTCCTGAGCCAACCGGGCAGCCGGTCCGCCCACCGAACCCAAATAGAAGCCACCATGGCGTTCACACGATTGGGTCACGGAGGCGGACCGGTTGCCTTTTGCCAGCATCACCAATGAACCACCCCGCGACTGGAAATCTTCGACGTATCCGTCCATCCGGCCACCAGTGGTCGGCCCGAACGATCCGGACGCCATGCCATCCGGAGTCTTGGCCGGCCCGGCGTAGTAAACGGGGTGTTTGAGCATGTAGTCGGGCAGGTCTTCGCCCCGCTCTAGTTTCGCGCGCATTTCCGCGTGGGCGATATCGCGGGCCACGATCAGAGTCCCGTTCAGGGATACTCGCGCCGACGTCGCACTGGCTCAGTCGCTGCCGAATCTCGCCCATCGAGGTGTCCAGGTCAATGGTCACCACATCCTCCGGACCGGTCAGTTCTTCCAGCCCCGCGCTCGGGATGAACCGGGCGGGGTCCCGCTCGAGCTGTTCGAGAAAGACTCCGTCCGAGGTGATCTTCCCCAGCACCTGACGGTCCGCCGAGCAGGACACCGCGAGCGCCACGGGGAGCGAACCGCCGTGGCGTGGCAACCGGACAACGCGCACATCGTGGCAGAAGTACTTACCGCCGAACTGGACGCCCAATCCCAGCTGCGTGGTGAGTTCGAAGACTTTTTCCTCGAAGTCCATGTCGCGGTAGCCGTTTCCCAGGCCTTCACCGTGATCGGGCAGGGTGTCCAGGTAGTGGGCGGAGGCCAGCTTGGCGGTCTTCAGCGCGAACTCCGCGGACGTACCACCAATGACAACCGCCAAGTGATACGGCGGGCAGGCCGTCGTCCCCAGGCTTTCGATCTTCCCCCCGCAGGAAGTCCAGCATCCGCTGCTCATCCAGGAGCGCTTTGGTCTCCTGGTAGAGGAAGGACTTATTGGCACTCCCACCACCCTTGGCCATGAAGAGGAACTCGTACTGCGCTCCTTCACCCAGCGAAACCTCTATCTGGGCAGGCAGATTGGTTCCCGTATTGACCTCGTCCCACATGGAGACCGGCGTCATCTGGGAGTACCGCAGATTGAGCTCCTGGAAAGCGTCAAAGATGCCGTGCGAAAGGTACTCGGCGTCCTTGCCGTCAGTGATCACCCGGTGACCCCGCTTGGCCGCAACGATCGCCGTGCCGGTGTCCTGGCACATGGGCAGAACACCCCCGGAGGACACGTTGGCGTTCTTCAACAGGTCCAGGGCCACGTAGCGGTCATTGGGTGAGGCCTCCGGGTCGTCCAGGATTCGCCGCAGCTGTGCCAGATGATCGGTCCGCAAGAAATGGGATACATCGCTGAACGCCTCGTAGGCCATCGCTTTGATCGCGCTCGGGTCCACCTCCAGCCACGATTCGCCGCCCATCTCGCGGAGCCGCACACCATCTTTTGCAACGAGGCGCATCTCAGGCTTCTGCGGGCGGCGGGGAAGTTGGTCCACGTAGTGAAATTCAGGCTGACCCATATCAATATATTGGCATAGCGAACAATAGCCGGCTAGAGGTATCGAGCATCACTTGCTGCGATAGACACCTTGATGAGTAGTGGTGAGAGGTTGGAGTTCAGAAGACCCATCATTATATTGAATATCTAAGAACATCCGGGCGGAGCAGCGCGGCTTGAGCCAGAGCCAGGGAGCCTTCCTGGGAAACAATCGAAAGCTCCCATGCATCCCGCCCAAGCGCGCATGCTGTATCCCGGGTGACCTCATACACCTCGAACGCGGAGACTGGAGACTCACCCGGCGGGGCCCAGCCGAGCAGCATCAGCTGGTCGGCTACCCAGTCGCCGTAGGTCGAATCGGGTATACCAGCGGCTCGGTGGAGTAGGCACAACCACCCAGCGTGACGGTCGAAATCGTCCCGGCCCAGGGGCAACTTCATGGCGATGTAAAAGAAGAGTTCACGCGGGTCGCCTGACAGCTTCATTCCGATCTGCGTCCGACTGAGCTCTCCTTTGCGGACCTTCAGCAACCCCAAGTGTGTGAGGGTCCGCCGGTAGTCCTGAACTGGTCTTGTGTGTTGCTCTCTATTGTTTTGACCTATCCACGACGGCACGCCCAGGGTCGTTGCCAGCCGTTTGACCACGGTGGGTGGGAGCCAACCCGCCTTACTCAGCGTGACGCCGTCATCAACCGCGTCCAGGAGCAGTTGAAACGGCCGAACCGCGTCGGCCATTTCTTGTTCCGTGGGCGGATGTTGGCTGAATTCGGTCATCTGCAACGTCACGAGTAGTTCTTTCCGCGTAGCAGATGAGTCGATCAGCTCGATCAGCTCAGGCCTTACATCGTCCAGTGGCTGCGGATTCATCAGCGCGTTGACCACGCGGTTATGCCGGTCCACGTCGAAGCGTTCCGGATCCCATCCCGGTGGGCACCAATCCAACAGCATCCGTTGATGCTCATCAGGGCTAGTCGCCTGGCGAGCCCGCAAGAGTTCGCCATAGCCGGGGATCCCTCCACAATCCTCGGGTGGGCAGGCCCGGGCCCCGTCGAGCACATGGGGCACCGTGGATTCAATGCTCGGCAGGATCTCCTCGAGAGTAATTCGATGTTCCCAACCGTCCCCGAAGTCATAGTCGTACATCAGCTCGTCACCGACTGAGCACAACACCTGGCTGACGCGCACGGAGCCCTCATGAATGCCCGCGTCTGAACCCTCGATCAAGTCGATGTTCGTGAGGAACGGCGCATTGTCTTCAACTCTGAACGAGTGCAAATGGCAATCCAGCCACCCCATAGCGGCGTTGACGATCGTGTGGAGATCGGGCAATCGAGCATCCTGCCCCACGCGGATGCGCCGCCAAATGACTGGCTCTATTCCAAGAAGTTCAACCCTGAGCACGACATCCCCAGGATTCGAGGCTGGCTCCGCCAACTCAGGGGGCGCATGGACACGACGACCGAAAGACATGCTTCGAGTCTGCCGGACATCCGTCATCGTGAACAGGTCATGTCAGGCATGGGCTGAACATCAGCCTCACGGTGATCAGCGAACTCACCCCTCCCCGGGACTCGCGTCGCCAGTACTCCGCAACACAGCAGCCCGCCACCACCAAGTTTTTACTTCCCCGCCACGACCTGGTCGTTTATCGCGCTTATGCTCAAGGTCACTGTGTGTTGACCTGGAGGTTCGTATGCGTGCTCGATCTCGCGCCCTTGTCGTTTCGTCGGCGGGTGCACTCGCCGTTGCTCTCGCCGTGAGCGCCGCGGCACCGGCCGTGGCTGGTGAAGGTGGGCGAGCGGCGTCGTCGTCGAAGAGCACGAATGCGACCGGCGACAAGCACGGGCTGCGCGTGGCCACGTACAACGCGTCCCTGAACCGCAATGAGGCGGGGCAGTTGCTGCGCGACCTGTCCACGCCGGACAATCAGCAGGCCAAGAACATCGCGGAAGTCATCCAGATCAACAACCCGGACGTGGTGCTCGTCAACGAGTTCGACTACGTGCCCGGTGGCCAGGCTGCGGAGGCGTTCCGCAACAACTATCTTTCGGTCGGGCAGAACGGTCAGGTACCGGTGGACTACCCCTACTACTACGTGGCGCCGGTCAATACGGGTGTGCAGTCCGGGCTGGATCTCAACCAGGACGGGCAGACGGGCGGGCCCGACGATGCTTGGGGCTTCGGTCTGTTCCCCGGCCAGTACGGCATGGTGATCTACTCCAAGTATCCGATCGCCCACGATCAGGTGCGCACCTTCCAGAATTTCCGTTGGCAGGACATGCCCAGTAACCAACTGCCCACCGACTACTACACGCGTGAGCAGGCCGAGCAGCTGCGGCTTTCGTCCAAGTCCCACTGGGACGTGCCCGTGCGCGTCGGCAATAAAACCGTGCACGTTCTGGCTGCACACCCCACCCCACCCAGCTTCGACGGCCCCGAAGACCGCAACGGCCGCAAGAACAACGACGAGATCCGCTTCTGGGCCGACTACGTCACGGGCAACAAGACCACCTCCTACATTTACGACGACGCCGGGCACCACGGTGGCCTGCCGCGCGGCGAGCGCTTCGTGATCGTGGGGGACTACAACTCCGACCCCAACGACGGCGATTCGTTCCCGGGTGCCATCGGCCAGTTGCTGAACAACTCGCGAGTCCGCGATCCGCTGCCGACCTCGAACGGTGCAGCGGAGGCCAGCGAGCGCCAGGGTGGCGCCAACCTCGCGCACGAGTCAGATCCTGCGCGCGACACCGCCGATTTCAATGACAACCCCGTTCCCGGCAATCTGCGCGTGGACTACGCGTTGCCGTCCAAGAATCTGCCGTTGCTGGATGCCGGAGTTTTCTGGCCCGCACCTGGCCAGCCCGGCTCCGAGCTGACCGGCGACTACCCGTTCCCGACCTCCGACCACCGCCTGGTGTGGGTGGACGTCAAGGTTCCGGGCAAGCGATAACCCTTCACCACAATCTGGAGATCACCCATGCCCGTTAAGTCATCCAAGCCCTCGTTGCGGATCCGGATAGCAGCCGCCTCCACCGGAGCCATGTTGCTGTGCAGTGGGATTGCCGCGGCGCCAGCGTTCGCGATCCCCGCCAACGACACCGTGTCCATCGCCGAGATTCAGGGCACCGGTGCCGAAACCCCGCTCAAGGGTCAGACGGTCACCACCGAACCCTCAATCGTCACCGCCGTGTATCCGGGTGACCCGGGCACGCTCGGCGGTTTCGTGATTCAGACTCCCGGTACCGGCGGCAAGGTGGACACGAGCAAGGCCTCCACCGGCATTTTCGTCTACACCGGCAGCACGCAGTCCACGGTCTCAGTGGGCGATCGGGTGCAGGTCACCGGTGAAGCCGGCGAATATCGCGGACTCACCCAGTTGGCCGGCAACATCGAGGTCACCCCGGTGACCGAAGACCTTCCCGCTGTGCAGCCCGCCACGAACGACTGGGCCTCCACAGCCGCGACCCGCGAGAACCTCGAGTCCATGTTGTATAAGCCCAAGGAGAAGTTCCAGGTCGCGGACACCTATGGCGTGGGCCGTTACGGCGAACTCGGACTGGCTGCGGGCAAGGAACTTCCCGCTCAGCCGACCCAGGTCGCACGGCCGGGCAGCGCGGAAGCCCAGGCTCAAGCGGAGCGCAACAGTGCCATCTCGGTGACGCTGGATGACGGGACCAACCGGGGCTTCGCGGCGTCGCCGACCCAGGAACCCCGCCAGGTTCCCTACCTGACCCGGGAGGATCCCGTGGCCGTGGGCGATTCCGCGCGCATCACCGAACCTGTGATCGTGGATTACCGCTTCGACAAGTGGCGCTTCCAGCCGACCTCCCCTGTGGTTCCGGGTGAGGAACCGGCACGCTTCTCGGGCTCGGCCGATCCCAAGTCGGCAGTGGGCGGGCAGATGCGGATCGCCTCGTTCAACGTGCTCAACTACTTCACGACCGTGGGCCAGGAAAAGGGCTGCCGCGGCGGCAACTACTCGACCGACGGCACCTACAACGTGGCCCAGAACTGCGATGTGCGCGGCGCGTTCGACCAGGCCGATTTCCAACGCCAGCAGGCTAAGACGGTCTCCGCGATCAACCAGTTGGACGCCTCCGTGGTCGGTCTCATGGAAGTGGAGAATTCCGTCAAACTCAGTGAGCCCAAGGACGAGGCCCTGCAGAACCTCGTCGCCGCGCTGAACAAGGCCGCCGGGTTCAAGAAGTGGGACTTAGTGTCCGTGCCCGACTCCGAGCTGCAGCCCGTGGCCGATCAGGACTTCATCACCAACGCCATCATTTATCAGCCCAAGCAGGTCACCCAGGTGGGCCGAGCCCAGGCTCTCGGTTCCGAGGCCGTTGCAGGGGGCGCTTTCGAAAACGCCCGCACTCCCCTGGCCGCCACCTTCACCTCGACCAAGGGCGGCGGCAAGCACGGCGCCGCGCCCACCACCGTGGTGGTCAACCACTTCAAGTCCAAGGGTTCCGCGCCTCGTACGGGCCCCAACCGCGCCTCGGGCGACGGCCAGGGAGCCTGGAACGCCGCGCGCGTGGCGCAAGCGAGCGCCGTCGTCAATTGGATCCCCGAGCTGAGCAAGGCCGCGGGCTCCGAGGACGTGGCCGTGCTGGGTGACTTCAATTCTTACGCCCAGGAGGACCCGATGCAGGAGTTCTACGGTGCCGGCTACGCGCAGGCCACGGAGGACGACTACACGTACGTGTTCGGTGGCCAGGTGGGTTCGCTGGACCACATGCTGGTCTCGCCGTCCTTGAAGAAGCGCATGACCGGCGCGGACGCCTGGAACATCAACTCCGGCCAGTCCCCGCTGCTGCAGTACAGCCAGTACCGCACCACCGCGCTCGACTACTACGTGGCGAACGAGATCGCTTCCTCCGACCACGACCCGTACATCGCGGGTTTCCGGGCGGGCAAAAAGTAGCCTTCACAGCACCGCCGACGACGCCGCGGCCACGCTCCTTTCGAGCGTGGCCGCGGCGCTGTTAAACGTGGGAGGCCCGGTGCGGTGACGATGTGCGCCGAACTGGGCGCGGCGGCGTCTGCAGCCTCGGCAGCCTGGAAAACTCGTGCGCGTCATTTTGTGACAATAGTTACTGGCAGGTCATGAGTGTCCTTATGATGTGAGCATCCCCCTGATCGGCGAGGGACTCACGGCCTGGCTGGGCCGTCCTGACGCGGAATATTGGTTCCGAGTTCGGAGAGTTATCGCCCGTAACAAAGGATCCGCGCATGATTGCCGCATCATCCTTCCGTCGTTCTGTGACGACCGGACTCATTGCATTGTTCTTGGCTTCCGGCACCGTTGCCGTCGGCACCGCACCTGCCGAAGCCGCGGTGGTCAAGCCGTGCAAGGCCACCATGTCCGTGACTCAGCCCCGCCAGTACACGAACACGTACGTAAACGTGTCCAAGGTGGGGGCACGTTCCAAGGTCACCACCAAGGCCAAGTACAAGACCACCACGAACACCAAGTACGCGACCGCCTCCACCAAGGGCACCGCGTCGGTCAAGTACCCCATCGCCGGTGCAACACCCGGACGCAAGGTGGTTGTGGAGGTATCCGCGAAGCAGGGCAACACGATCTGGAAGTGCACCACGTCGTTCACGCCCAAGAAGCGGTAGCTCCGGGGCTCTAGCCCCACCTGATACCGCCTATGCAGACACTATTGCCAGGCGCCGGAACGGCTGACCCTCTGCCACCGCTCGCGGCGCACGGAGGCTCGGCGGTGGCACTGCATTCTGGTCGACGGTAGTGCCCTCACACCTGAGCCAGTGCATCCTGATCGACGGTAACGCCTGGAACCGAATGATTCTTGGCTCTATCGTCGATCAGCATGCGGGGTGCGGGGAATCTTGGTCGCACCGTCGATGAGTGTGCAGTCCACCAGTCCTGGACGGCCGAAACTCGGGTCGAATACCACCACAAAGCCGCGGTCTTAGAAGGCCCTGACATCTGTGGCGCGAGAACGCACTTCAGAGTGCCTTTTCGATACGCATCTCGACCTGAAATGTCGTCGGCTACAGAACAGTGCCTCACATGTCCAGGATTGGGACGTGGGTCATAGGTCAGCAACGTGGTGCTGGGCGGATCCGGCACCCCGAACATGAAAGTAGCCCCTGACCGGTGTTTCCACTAGCCAGGGGCTACCTCACAACGCGGAGGATGGGGGATTTGAACCCCCGAGGGCGTTAACCCAACACGCGTTCCAGGCGTGCGCCATAGGCCGCTAGGCGAATCCTCCAGGCGTGCACATTCCCCAACGCGTGGGCAACGTGCGGCACTCAGCATAGCGGAACTCGAAGCCCTGATGCGAATCGAGGGTGAAGCTAGGGCAAAATCCGGACCGAGCGGCGTCGTCGTCGACCGACAGCATGCGATCCGATATGGACGCCCGGTCGGTTTAGAACTCTGCCATCAGTTGAGCTAAAGTAATGGGCAGCCCCTCGTGTGGCGTCATCCTGTTGAACTCCCCCAGGACCGGAAGGTAGCAAGGGTAAATGGGCTCTGGCGGGTGCGCGAGGGGTCTTTTCGTCTCTAACTCCCCAACCGTGCGGTCGCGCTGTGCCTGTCGGTGACCGCGGCTAAGGTTTCATACGTGACTACCGCCCTGTACCGCCGCTATCGCCCGGAGACCTTCGAGGATGTCATCGGTCAGGAACATGTGACCGAGCCCCTCATGACTGCCCTGCGCAAGAACAGGGTCAATCACGCCTATTTGTTCTCCGGTCCCCGCGGTTGCGGCAAGACCACGTCGGCCCGTATTCTCGCGCGCTGCCTCAACTGTGCCGAGGGCCCCACGGCCACGCCGTGCGGGCACTGCGATTCTTGCCGGGATCTCTCCCGCGACGGCGCTGGCTCGTTGGACGTCATCGAGATGGACGCGGCCTCACACGGCGGCGTGGATCATGCCCGTGACCTGCGCGAACGCGCCACTTTCGCTCCGGTGCGGGATCGCTACAAGATCTTCATCATCGATGAGGCGCACATGGTCACGCGCGAGGGATTCAATGCACTCCTGAAAATCGTGGAAGAGCCTCCGGAGCACGTGAAGTTCATCTTCGCGACCACCGAGCCGTCCAAGGTGCTCACCACCATTCGCTCGCGTACCCACCACTACCCGTTCCGGCTGGTTCCTCCCGAGCCGCTCATGCAGTACCTGGAGCTGCTGAGCGAGCAGGAACATGTGGCCACGGAGCCCGGTGTCCTGTCCCTCGTGGTTCGCGCCGGCGGCGGTTCCGTTCGCGATTCGCTGTCCGTGTTGGACCAGCTCATGGCCGGTTCCGATGACCGTGGCATGACCTACGACCTCGCGGTGGCCTTGCTCGGCTACACGCACGCGGCCCTCCTCGACGACGTCGTGGATGCCTTCGCCGCCGGCGACGCCGCCACGGTGTTCAGCGCAATCGATCGCGTGGTTCAGACCGGCCAGGACCCGCGTCGATTTGTCGAGGACCTCCTGGAACGCTTCCGCGACCTGGTCGTGGTCAAC
Source organism: Kocuria sp. WRN011 (assembly GCF_002295155.1). NCBI lineage: Bacteria > Bacillati > Actinomycetota > Actinomycetes > Micrococcales > Micrococcaceae > Kocuria > Kocuria sp. WRN011. The sequence goes on along the minus strand of NZ_NSGI01000001.1, from coordinate 88,274 downwards.
GCGGTTCCGGATTCCGCCGCCAACATCCTGCACGGCATGCCCACCGATCAGATCAATCGCTTGCGCAATCAGGCCAATCAGCTCGGGGCCGCAGAGCTCTCCCGCGCCGCGGACATCACTAACACCGCGCTCAACGAGATGACCGGGGCTACTTCGCCTCAGCTTCACCTCGAGTTGTTGTGTGCGCGCATTCTCCTGCCCTCCGCGGACCACACCACGCGCGGCATCACAGCCCGCGTGGACCGCCTCGAGCGCCGCCTGAGCATTCCTCGCGGCGCCGGTATTCGCCAGGGCGCCCCTGAGACCGATCAGCACGTCCCCACCGACGACGCCGCTCCCGCGCCACAGCACCAAACCGCACCTGAGCGTGCGCCCCAGCCAGCAGCCCCACCGACTGAAGCTCCGCCGTCGGCGGGCATGAACGCCCCGACTGTCGAAGAGCCCACGGATCCTCAGGACGGCACCGAGGAACCGGAAGGAACTTCACACCCGGCAGCCGCAGAGCCGGTTCCAGAGCGCGAACGTGAGACCGGTAGCGACACGCCTCCTGCAGACGGCCGGACCGGCCCAGGCGAACCAGATGCCGCCCACGACAACGGTCCGGTCGATCACGGACCGGAACACCGAGACACCACGCCGGCACGCCCTGATTCGGAGGAACCCGGCCAGAGCCGTGGTGCCGCCCCATCGGGGGCGCCCAGCGGAACTGGCGGAGCTCAGGGCCACACTGCCCCAGCTCAGAGCGCGGAGACTCATGCCTCCGCGGACCAGGGTGGGGAAATCGAGTTGCTGCGCGCATCCTGGCCGGAAATCGTGTCCGCGCTGGCAGAGATCCGTCGCGTCGCCTGGACGGTCACGATGCGTGGCACCCCCGTGACATTCGACGGTCAGACCCTGCGCATCGCTTTCGATGCCGAGGGCGATCTGCTGAACTTCCCGCGCTTCGAGAACGACGTGCGCGCGGCCATCCACTCCGTGCTCGGAATCGACTGCCGCATCGAAGCAGTGCGTCCCGGCGATACCCACGGCGGAGGCCAAAGCGGTGGCGGTTCCGGTGGCCCCACGCGCGGTGGGAATCCCGGTGGTAATGGACCGGGTGGCCCTGGCCGTGGGGGCAGACAACCCAGCAACGGGCAGGGAAGGCCGGACCAGGCGGGTGGCGGCCAGGGGCGTGGCGGTCAAGATCGCCGCACTCACCAGGGACCCCAAGACCACCAGGAACCTGGGGAGCAGCAGTCCACCACCGAGCCGCCCGCATACTTCCGTGAGCAGGAAGGTTTCGGTGCGCAGCGCCGGCGGCCCGCGGCCGAGCCCCAGCAGACGGCTGGGGAGCAGCCCACCGAACAGTCCAATGACCTGGGACGCGATCAGGGAGAGCAAGAGCAAGCCTCCCGCCGCACCCCGCAAGACCGTGAAAGTACCCCGCAGCCCGAACCTGAGCCCTCTCCGGAAGAGCCCGTGACATCATGGTCCGTGGCGAAAATCCCGCAGGGTAGGCCCGCCGAGTCAACATCAGATGCTGACTCCTCGGATCAAGCTGATGAGGCTCAGACGGGGGAAGCTAACGCGGCTCCGGTCGTGGAAGATTCCTCAGTCGAGTCGTCGGATCCGACGCCCATCTCCCCTGCGGACCTCACCATTGGCACGGGCGAAGATGTTGGCTCTGACAACGCTGACCTCACCAATCCTGAAACGTCGTCCGTGGACACTTCCGGGGACACCCGTGAGGACATGGCCGCCGAATCCCAACCGGTCGACAGCCTTGGGCAGGAACAGGGGCGTGCTCCCAACACCGAGAACACGAGCGACGCTTCGCCATCCGGTTCCGGGATTCGGCAGACAACCCAGGAATCCGACTCAGACCCCGACGGGCAGGAGTCCGCTCAGACATCGGCATCGGCATCGGCATCGGTTCAGAATCGGCCGTCAGCGTCCGGCGGGCGGCAGTTCGCTCAGGCTCCCGAGCACCCATCCGAGCCCAACAACGAGTACTGGACGCCCAATGAACCCCCGCCTCCTCCGGAAGACGAGCCGCCCGCTGACCTCTATGAGACTTCGGATCGTCGCCCGAGCGGATCTCGCGAACAAGCACCTGCCCAGGTCAGCAGCCCTCGCAATCAACGGCCGAGCTTCAGGGAACGCCACGCGGCGGAAATTGCCGCGGCACGGCAACGCCCCTCAGCGCCCCAGACCGAAGACTCCTCGGACACCAACGACGACGAGAACTTCTCGCCGAGTGCGGATGATGAGTCCATCGAGGACTCGTCGTTGTATGGCCGCGCGGCGATTGAACGAATTCTGGGGGGCCTGCTCATCGAAGAGCGCCCCCATCAAGCGAACTAACCGAATCCCCCAAGGAGAACTGTGTACGAAGGCGCGGTCCAAGACCTCATCGATGAGCTGGGAAGGCTCCCGGGAGTAGGACCCAAATCCGCACAGCGCATCGCATTCCACCTGCTCGACGCTGACAAGGACGAGGTCCAGCAACTCGTGGATGCCATCACCACGGTCAAAACGTCCGTGTCCTTTTGTCAGGTGTGCGGCAACGTGACCGAACAAGAAGAATGCGCCATCTGCCGTGACGCTCGCCGCGACCGCACCGTCATCTGTGTGGTCGAGGAATCCAAAGACGTCATGGCCATCGAACGCACCCGCAGTTACCGCGGGCTCTACCACGTGCTCGGTGGGGCTATCTCACCCCTCCAGGGTGTGGGCCCCGATCAGTTGCGCATCCGTGAACTCATGACGCGGTTGTCGGACGAAACAATCCAGGAGATCGTGCTGGCTACGGACCCCAACCTGGAAGGTGAAGCCACCGCCACATACTTGTCCCGCATGCTCAAGACCCTGGGTATCCGGGTCACCCGTTTGGCCTCGGGTCTTCCAGTGGGCGGCGACCTGGAATATGCGGACGAAGTCACTCTCGGGCGAGCCTTCGAGGGCCGCACGGTCATCGCGGAGGCGAACTGACTTCCCAGCTTCGCCTCATTGGACTCCGAAACGATCATGGTTGCGCAAACGGTTAGCATGGACGCCAAACCACTTGATCGCGTGATTCTTGCGCAGTCCGAGAGGAATGTATGAGCCTCATTGTCCAAAAGTTCGGTGGTTCCTCGGTTTCTGATGCCGACGGAATCCGCCGAGTTGCCCGCCGGGTCGCCGAGACCCGCAACGCCGGCAACGATGTCGTGGTGGTCGTCTCCGCCATGGGCGACACCACCGATGACCTGCTGGATCTGGCCATCGAGGTCGCTCGCAAGCCACCGGCCCGCGAGCTGGATATGCTCCTGACCGCAGGCGAACGCATTTCCATGGCGCTGCTGGCCATGGCTATCTCCGAGGTCGGCGTACCGGCCCAGTCCTTCACCGGCTCACAGGCCGGCATGATCACCGACGGTGACCACGGTGCGGCCAAGCTCGTGGAGGTCAACCCCTTCCGAGTGCGCGAGGCACTGGACGCCGGAAACATTGCGATCATCGCTGGTTTCCAGGGCGTGCACCGTTCGACCAAAGACATCACCACGCTCGGTCGTGGCGGTTCCGACACCACCGCCGTCGCACTGGCTGCCGCGCTCAACGCGGACGTGTGCGAAATCTATTCGGACGTGGACGGCGTGTACACGGCCGATCCGCGCATCGTTCCTTCGGCGCAGAAGCTCGACCGGGTGTCTTCCGAGGAAATGCTGGAATTGGCCGCCAACGGAGCCAAGATCCTGCACCTGCGCTGCGTGGAGTACGCGCGCCGCTTCAACGTGCCCTTGCACGTCCGCTCGTCGTTCAGCCATAACGAAGGCACCTGGGTCATGCCCACGCCCCACGAAAACTTCACGCCGCAGAAGGAGATTCCCTTGGAACAGCCGCTGATTTCCGGAATCGCACACGACCGCACCCAGGCCAAGATCACCGTGGTGGGTGTCCCGGACCGCCCTGGAATCGCGTCCCGTATCTTCCGCTTGCTCGCGGATTCCAAGGTCAATGTGGACATGATCGTGCAGAACGTCTCCACCGGGGATCGCCCCATGACCGACCTGTCCTTCACCCTGGACGAGTCCCAGGGTGACCTGGCCATGAACCTTCTGCGCGCTGCAGAGGAAAAGATCGGTTACACGAGTCTCGATTATGACGATCAGGTGGGTAAGATCTCCCTGGTAGGCGCGGGAATGAAAACGAACACCGGAGTGTCGTTCAAGTTCTTCGAGGCCCTGGCCAACGCGGATATCAACGTGGACATGATTTCGACCTCTGAGGTGCGGATCTCCGTGATCACCGATGTCAGCAAGTTGGACACCGCAGTGCGCGCCATCCACACCGCTTTCGGTTTGGACGCGGATAACGAGGCCACCGTGTACGGGGGAACCGGTCGCTGAGATTCTCAGACCTTCAGACTTACTGAGGTCACGGGCTGCCATCCAAGTGGCCCGTGACCTACACTTTTAGTGCACAAACTATCGACTAGAGAAGTAAACGCTGGAGAGGCACACATGGACATCCAACCTGGTGAGAACCTTTCCGAGAACACTCCGCACGATCCGATGGCCCTGGGGAACCAGTTGTGTTTCTCCTTGTCCGTAGCATCTCGAATGGTGGTCCAGAGTTACCGTCCCATCCTCGAACCCCTGGGACTGACCCATCCGCAGTACCTGGTGATGTTGTCTTTGTGGGGCTCCAGCCCCCGCACCGTGAAGGATCTGAGTTCCGAACTCATGCAGGATTCGGCCACTCTCTCGCCGCTGCTGAAGCGATTGGAAGCTCGCGGATTGATCTGCCGCGGCCGCGACCCCCACAATGAGCGCGCGCTGGCCGTGACCCTCACGGATGAAGGCCGGGCGCTCAAGGACCAGGCTGCCGAAGTACCCCTAGTCATGATGGAACGCATGGGCATCACGCCCGAACAGGTCCACGAGCTCAACACAGCCATGCGGTACATGATCACGCAGGCAGAAGTAGCATCGCGTGCTTAAAGCGCTGTTCCGTGAGGAATGGCTGGAGACGTCCCAAGTACACGAACAGCGCGTTTCCGGTTTCACCAGGCCGTTTCTGAACCGGCGGCACGAGGGGCGTGCGCACCCCGTGGAAGATTTCTTGTTCACGTACTACACCCTCTCCCCCGCCCAATTCACGCGGTGGCACCCCGGAGTCGGAACCATCCTGTTGGATGCCCAGGACAGAGCGGATTGGAAGTTCTACCGCCCCGCCACGAAGGCCGAACTTCAGGAGGCGAGCGCACCCGAGGGTGCGAGCGGCGTCGTCGTGGATCTCGAAAGCTTTGTGACCAAGCGCGAGACCGCCATTCGCTTCACCCGAGAGTTGCTGTCCAACACCGTGGCCAAGACCGGCACGTTCGACTGTTTCGGTCTGCACGAGTGGGCCATGGCGTACAAGGCGCAGGAGAACGGTGTGCGTCACGAGTACGTGGGACTGAGGCTGGGCGCGGAAGGCACGAACGCCGTGGTGGAATCGCACAAGATCCGCTGCTCCCATTTCGACGCCTTCCGGTTCTTCCAGCCGCAGGCCGTGGACCGCAACGAGCTGCAGCCAACCCGGGAAACGCAACGCCGCATGGAGCAGCCCGGGTGCCTGCACGCCAACATGGACCTCTACAAGTGGGCGTACAAGTTGCTGCCCGCCGTGGATTCCGATCTGTTGGCCGATTGCTTCGAGCTGGCCTGGGATGTGCGCCGCACGGACATGGAGGCATCCCCGTACGAGCTGAGCGAGTGGGGTTACGAGCCTGTGCGCATCGAGACTCCCGCAGGCAAGGCGGAGTACGTACGCCGCCAGCGGGACTTTGCCGCGCGGTCCGCCAACCTGCGCCGTCGGTTACTCGTAGTCACCGAACTCCTGCTCCCGGAAACCTGCTCCTCTCAATCCGCCGAGAGCCAGTCCCCACCCCGTCCTACTGACTGCCCCGCGGCCGCTCCGGGAGTTTCACAGTGATCGAGTCGACGTCACCCGGGCCGTGGGAACGAATTGTTGAGGTGTCGGCGCTACCGCAATCCTTTGATTTCGTGACAGCTCGCTGCAGCACAGGGCCTGTTCTAGTGACCCGTGACGCCGCAGGTGCCCTTCATGTCCTGTCCAACACGTGTCCTCACCAACGGGCCACCGTGTGTCGAGAGTCCTCGGGCCGTGCAACACGCTTTGAGTGCCCCAACCACTATTGGCTGTTCGCCCCGGACGGCCGTTTTCTGGGGTCTCGACTGAGCCTGGCCTCAGGGCGGTGCATTGCTGACGATCCGGCCAAGGACCTGGCCCGGGCCGAGGTCACCGTGACCGACGGCTGGGTCATGGCCCGTTTCAGCTGAATCGAGGATCGCCTGCCGTCACCGCCCCGACCAATAATTGCGGCTCGACCAGGGGTCGCCGTCTGGCCAGGGGTTGCCGTTCAGCCAAGAACTACGGCCCGGGGAGATGGTCAGGACTCTGCATCTTGGTCACGCAGTGCAAGGGCCGCGTTGAGCACCGCCAGGTGACTCAAAGCCTGCGGAAAATTGCCCAGGAACGAATAGTCTTCGGGATCGATCATCTCCGTGAACAGACCAAGATCGTTGGACAACTCCACCATGCGGTCCATAAGTTCCACGGCCTGCTCGCGCTGACCGACGGCGGTCAGCGCGGCGACAGTCCAGAACGAACACGCGACAAATGCGCCTTCCTCGGCCTCCATCCCGCTGTAGCGGTACATCAACGGCCCTCGACCAAGTTCTTGCCGGAGTGCGGCAATGGTCGATTCCATCTTCGGGCCGCGGTCGAAGCCGGTCATCGCGTGCAACAGTACTGACGCATCGAGCTCTTCGGTCCCCGGGTACCAGACGTATGCTCCCCGTTCCGGATTCCAACATTTGGTGTCGATCCACGTCCTGATGCGCTGTTGTTCGGCCCGCCAGCGATCCACACAGCCGGAGATGTGACCGTCCTCCGCCAGCCGCACGGCACAATCCAACCCGTGCCAGCACCCCATTTTGGAGCTTGTGTAATGGCGGTGTTCGGGCAGTTCCCACATCCCCGAATCGGGGCGCCGCCACACGTCGCAGATCGCGTCCGCGAGATCGGCCAACATACGGGCAGTGGCCGTGTCCAGCACGTTACCGCCTGCCACGTAGCGGTGCGCCACGTCGAACACGTCCCCGTAGACACCCAGTTGTAGTTGGTCGGCCGCTTCATTGCCCGCCACGACCGGGCCGATACCGCGCCAACCTGGAACGTCGTACTCTTCCATGCGCGCTTCGGGGACTTCGCCGTCCAGACGGTTGAGCACGTGTAGGTGGGGCACCTGGGCCCGTACCAGCCGAAGCAGCCAGGACACTTGGGCGTGCACGTCCTCCTGCTCCCCGAGCTGCAACAAAGATTGCAAGGAATAGGTGGCGTCACGAATCCAGGCAAAGCGGTAGTCGTAATTCTTGGTGCCCGCCATGTTCTCGGGCAGGGATGTGGTCGCGGCCGCTGCCACGGACCCTGAAGGACTGTGGCTCAATAATTTGAGCACCAGGGCACTGCGTTGGACTTCCTCACCGTAGGGTCCGTCGTAGTCGAGCAGATCCCCCCACCGCCGCCACGTGTCCCGAGTCATGTCAAGGTTCTTGCGGATCTCACGTGGAGCCGGTAGCCGTAGGGGTTCGCCGTGCGTGGCCACCACCGCGAGCAAGTGCTGCGAACCAGGGGTGGTTCGGAAGGATCCCGACATCTGCTGTTCCTCGATCGTGCTCTCACCCACGTGTTCACCGCACACCCCCACCGAGACCTGATTGGTGCGCAGCACGGGCTTGCCCGCTGTGACATCAACCCAGGGAGAGACCGTGTTGAGCATGGTTCCCGGGGCCACACGCCATCGCATGGGAACAGTTCCCTCCAGGCCTTGCACCGCCCGCGCGAGTTCGTTCCAGGGCAGTCGCCCGGTCGAACCAACGTTCAACGAGTCGGTGACCTGCACCCTCCCCGAGGGAGTGGTGTACGTGGTCTGCAGAATATTGGTGCCCGAGAGATACTCACGTTCGACCTCGAACCGTTCGTCCGGACATAGTTCGATACATCCGCCGTGCTCTGCATCCAGCAATCGCGCGAAAGTGGGGGCCGAATCCAAATCAGGAATCGGGTACCAGTCCACGGATCCGTCATGGGAGATCAGAGCAACCGTGCGACCATCACCGACCACCGCATAGGAGCGCAGATCCACGTACCCATTGCACCGGGGTGACAGCTCGTTAACCGACACCGCGTTGCACCGCGTTGCATTCATCCGACTGCTCCTCACATCGCGCTCATCACATACATCAGTGTGCTGACCATCGTAGGAGAGCCCCGACCGCCGGGCCACTTCGGCGCCTCCATCAGCCCGGAACGAGACGGAGTCACACGGCCCCGCACCCAACAGTCACCGGTCCGGGGACCCGTCACTTCACACGCTGCCATGGTCGAGCTTGCAGACCGATAGGATGGGCAAGGATTAGCTCGAATCTCAGGAGTTGAAATGGCCCGTATCGTGGTTGATGTTATGCCCAAGCCGGAAATCCTTGACCCGCAGGGCAAGGCGATCGCCAACGAACTGCCCCGCATTGGGCTGGACGGATTCAGCGAGGTCCGCCAGGGCCGCCGCTTCGAACTCACCGTGGACGGTGAGGCAACGGACGAGGTACTCGCCCATGCCCGCGAGGCCGCCGAGAAGCTGCTGTCCAACCCGGTCATCGAGGACGTCGTGAACGTGTCGGTGCTGGACCAGGAGAACTGATCGTGGCCCAGAATCTGACCGCCGACCAGACCCCCCTGATCGCGGATCTGTCCCAGCCGGCGCCGAACGCCGCGTTGAAGGACATCCGCGTGGGCGTGGTCACCTTCCCGGGCACCCTGGACGACCGCGACGCCATGCGCGCCGTGCAGATCGCCGGCGGCACCGCGGTTCCGCTCTGGTACGCGGACGAAGACCTGCAGAACGTGGACGCCGTGATCCTGCCGGGTGGCTTCTCCTACGGGGACTACTTGCGCGCCGGCGCCATCGCGCGCTTCGCGCCGCTCATGGACAAGATCATCGACGCCGCCAATTCCGACGCCGCTCTGCCCGTCCTCGGCATTTGCAACGGTTTCCAGGTACTCACCGAATCGCACCTGCTGCCCGGTTCCATGATCAAGAACGAGCAGTTGAAGTTCCTCTGCCGTGATCAGGCGCTGCGCATCGAGAACGCGGATACTGCCTGGACCGGCCGTTACGAGCAGGGCCAGACCATCGTGGTACCGCTCAAGAACCAGGACGGCCAGTACGTGGCCGATCAACGCACCCTGGACGAGCTCGAGGCCGAGAACCGCGTTGCTTTCCGCTACGTGGGCGGCAACCCCAACGGCTCACGCAACGACATTGCGGGAATCACCAACGCACGCGGCAACGTGGTGGGTCTCATGCCCCACCCGGAGCACGCCGTGGAACCCGGCTTCGGTGCGGACTTCTCCGGTTCCGGTGATGTGGACATGCGCCACGGCACCGACGGCCTGGACATCTTCGTGTCCGCTCTGGAGTGCCTGACCCGCTAGCGTCCGCCAACCGGGCGGCCCTTCTGTGGACCTCATGGTTCACTGACCCGCTGACCGGCTGGCCCCAACTTCATCAGACATTCTTCGTGTGAGCGCCGGGAACGCACCGTACGCGCCCACCACCACGGCAAGGGATTCTCGTAACCGACATGAGCGAAACTCACTTCAATCTGGACACTGTTGAGCACGCCGCCGCCACCCCGAACACCGAGCTGCCCTGGGCCGAGCTGGGGTTGACCGAATCCGAGTTCGATCGGGTCAAGGAGATCCTGGGCCGCCGCCCAACCGCCGCCGAATTGGCCATGTACTCGGTCATGTGGTCCGAGCACTGCTCGTACAAGTCCACCAAGGTGCACCTGCGCCAGTTCGGCGACAAGGTCACGGAAGAGATGCGCAAGGACCTCATGGTGGGCATCGGCGAGAACGCCGGCGTCACGGACATCGGTGACGGTTGGGCCGTGACCTTCAAGATCGAGTCCCACAACCACCCGTCCTTCGTGGAGCCGTACCAGGGTGCAGCGACCGGCGTGGGTGGCATTGTCCGCGACATCATTTCCATGGGTGCCCGCCCGGTGGCCGTGATGGATCCGCTGCGCTTTGGCGCCATCGACCACCCGGACACCCAGCGCGTGGTGCACGGCGTGGTGGCCGGTGTGGGCGGCTACGGCAACTCGCTGGGTCTGCCCAATATCGGCGGTGAGGTGGAGTTCGATCCCTGCTACCAGGGCAACCCGCTGGTCAATGCCCTGGCCGTGGGCGTCATGCGCCACGAGGACATCCGCCTGGCCAACGCCTCGGGTACAGGCAACAAGGTGGTGCTGTTCGGTGCACGCACGGGCGGCGACGGCATTGGTGGCGCCTCCGTGCTGGCTTCCGAGTCCTTCGACGATTCCAAGCCCTCCAAGCGCCCCGCTGTGCAGGTGGGGGACCCGTTCGCGGAGAAGGTCCTGATCGAGTGCTGCCTGGAGCTGTTCAAGAGCTCCCTGGTGGAGGGCATCCAGGACCTCGGTGCCGCGGGTATTTCCTGCGCGACCTCCGAGCTGGCCTCCAATGGTGACGGCGGCATGCGCGTGGACCTGACCAAGGTGTTGTTGCGCGACCCCACCCTGACGCCGGGCGAGATCCTGATGTCCGAATCGCAGGAACGCATGATGGCCGTGGTGACCCCGGAGAAGGTCGAGGTCTTCGAAGCGGTCATGGCCAAGTGGGACGTGGAGTACTCGTGGATCGGTGAGGTCACCGACACCGGCCGGTTGATCATCGACTACCAGGGCGAAGTGATCGTTGATGTGGATCCGCGCACCGTGGCCCACGACGGCCCGGTCTACGAACGTCCCTACGCTCGCCCTGACTCCCAGGACCAGCTGCAGGCCAACCACTTCACCGGCTCTCCCGAAGACGCCTCCCGCCCCTCCGGTGCGGAGCTGCGCCAGGCCGTGTTGGAACTGATGGCCTCACCCAACCTGTGCTCCAAGGACTGGGTCACCAGCCAGTACGACCGCTATGTACAGGGCAACACCGCCATGGCCATGCCCGATGACGCCGGCGTGATCCGCGTTGATCAGGAAACCGGCCTGGGCGTGGCCCTGTCCACCGACTGCAACGGCCGCTACACCCGCCTGGACCCGTACGCCGGTGCGCAGCTCGCGCTCGCCCAGGCCTACCGCAACGTGACCACCGCGGGAGCTCGCCCCGCGGCCGTCTCGGACTGCCTGAACTTCGGCTCCCCCGAGGACCCGGACATCATGTGGCAGTTCGCCGAAGCCGTGCGTGGCCTGTCCGACGGTTGCCAAGAACTGGGCGTGCCCGTCACGGGCGGTAACGTCTCGCTCTACAACCAGACCGGCGGCGTCGCCATTAATCCCACCCCGGTGGTCGCCTTGCTGGGCGTGCTCGACGACGTCGCTCGCCGCACCCCGTCCGGGTGGCGTGAGGACGGTCAGGCCATTTATCTGCTCGGTGAGACCGCTGACGAACTGGACGGTTCCGAGTGGGCCCGCGTGCGGGGTCACCTGGGCGGACAACCGCCCGCGGTTGATCTGAAGCAGGAGCGTATCCTGGGGGACATGCTCGTCAATATGTCGCGGGACGGCATGATTGACGCAGCACACGATGTTTCCGAGGGTGGCTTGGCCGCGACCCTGTCGGAGATGGCCCTGCGCTTTGGCGTGGGCGCACGGATCGGCCTGGGGGAAGTTGCCGATCGGGACGGCGTGGACACGTTCACGCTGCTGTTCTCCGAGTCCCAGGGGCGGACCGTAGTGGCCGTTCCGCGTTCGGAAGAGGTGCGCTTCAAGGACATGTGCACCGTGCGCAACTACCCGTTCGCGCGCATCGGCGTGGTGGACGCGGAGTCCGGAGCCCTGGACGTCCAGGGTGAGTTCTCCGTTGATCTGGAGGCCTTGCGAGAGGCCCACAGTGCCACCCTGCCCAAGTATTTCGGTTGATCATAAGGACAGACACCATGACTGAGGTTCTTGAAGAGCTCAGCCCGGAACGATCGATTCGTACCGAACGTCTCTTGCTGCGTCCGTTCACCCAGGACGAGCTTGAGTCGATCGCAGAATCAACGGACCTGCCACAGTTCGCCCAGGGGTTTCCGACTCCCGAGGATCAGGACTGGGCTCAGACCGCGTTGGATGCCGGCAGCTATTTCTTCACCGAGACCATGTACTCGATGTTTGCCATGGTGGACGCGGCATCGGGTCAGATTATCGGCATGGCAGGTTTCGTAGGCCCGCCCATCGACAACGAACTCGAGGTCGTAGGGTCCGTTGTGCCGAACCGACAGAATCAGGGGTACGCGGGCGAGGTGCTCCCCTACTTGGTCGAGCTGGCCTTCCAGAATTCCCAGGTCAACGCGGTGAACGCTTCCGTGCCGTGGGGTAATCAGCCCGCATGTCGGCTGCTCCTCACGCACGGTTTTGAGGAGCGCCCGAGCGGCGGCTCCGAATCCACGTATGTGCATGTCCGCCCGGAGACGCATTGAAGCAACTGAGTTAGCCGGCTGATGTTCCCCTGGACCCCCTACGAACTGTTCTCCCCGGACACTGTCCCAGAGTGGATCCTGGTGATCCTGGGTGTCATCGACCTGCTGGTCCGAATCGTTGCGCTCGGCTGGATCCCGCATAACCGCAGGCCCTCCGTCGCCTTGGCGTGGCTGCTGGCCATCTTCCTCCTGCCCTACGCGGGGCTGTTGTTGTTCCTGGTCGTTGGTTCCTCCCGTCTACCGCGAAAGCGGATGGAGAAGCAGGCCAAGATGAACGACATCATTCGGGAGAACACCCCGGAGGACTTCGCCCTGGGCGAGGAGTTCCATCACCTGCCCGAGTGGGTCACCACGACCGCCAAGCTGAACTACCAGTTGGGCGCACTGCCCATGGTGGGCGGCAACGGCTTCGACATCCTCACGGACAACCATGACTCCATGGCGCAGATGGCCCGTGACGTGGACCGCGCCACGGATTATGTGCACTTCGAGTTCTACATCGTGGCCACGGATCGGGTGTCCCAGGTCTTGCTGGATTCGCTCGTTCGGGCCCACGAACGCGGTGTGAGGGTGCGCATCCTGATCGATCACGTGGGTTCGCTGGGCTACCCCGGCTACGCGGAACTGGTCCGCCGCTTCAACGCCTCCGGCATCCCCTGGCGACGCATGCTGCCGATCCGCCCGTGGCGAGGTGAGTGGCAGCGTCCGGACCTGCGCAACCACCGCAAGATCCTGGTGGTGGACGGTTCGATCGCCTACACGGGTTCGCAGAACATCATTCATCGCTCGTACAACAAGAAGAAGAACGTCCGCCGCGGCCTGGAGTGGAAGGATCTGATGATCCGCTGCTCCGGCCCCGTGGTTGCCGAGCTCAACGCGGTATTCGTTTCCGACTGGTATTCGGAGACCGACGACCTGCTCCTGGACGAGGCCACCGAGGTCCTCACGGACGTCGAAGGCCCCGTGTATGCCCAAGTGGTCCCCTCGGGACCCGGGTTCGAGACCGAGAACAACCTGCGCCTGTTCAACCACCTCATTTACAACGCCAACCGGCGCGTGGTGATCTCCAGCCCGTACTTCGTACCGGACGAATCCCTGCTGCACGCGCTCACCACCGAGGCGCAGTCCGGGGTGGACGTGGAGATTTTCGTGGGAGAGTCCTCGGACCATTTCCTGGCACAGAACGCCCAGAATTCCTACTATTCCGAACTCGCCGAAGCCGGGGTCAAGATTCACCGCTACAGCTCCCCCACGGTGCTGCACGCCAAGTTCGTGCTCGTGGACGACCTGATCAGCGTGATCGGTTCCTCCAACATGGACGAGCGGTCCTTCGCCCTGGACCTCGAGGTGTCCGTGATGATCGTGGACCAGGGTTTCCACGACCGCATGGAGGAAGTGGTAGAGGAGTTCAAGGCCTCCTCCACGCTGCTCGACCTCGATCTCTGGAACAAACGCCCCATGCGGCAGAAGTACGTCGAGAACGTCTGCCGCCTCACGTCGGCTTTGCTCTAACACCGACGACACCGCTGCCGCGACCTTTTCGAGCGAAAGGTCGCGACAGCGGCGTCGTCGTTCTTGAGGCTGTTAGCCCACCAGCTCGCGAGCGGCGGTGTCCGCCACGGACGGCTTGTCGGCGTACGCACCGCGGTACTGCGCTGCCGGGTGGGTGTCCATGACCTGGGGCTGGCCGGCGCCGTAGAGGGACTCGCGCAGGGTGGAGCCTTCGTACTCGGTGCGGTAGCGGCCGCGCTTCTGCAGCTCGGGAACCACGTACTCCACGAAGTCCTCGAAGGACCCGGGGCTCACGTGGTAGGCCAGGTTGATGCCGTCCAGACCACCCTCGTCGACCCAGGTCTCGAGCTGATCGGCCACGGATTCCGGCGATCCCACGATCACGTCACCCATGCCGCCCAGAGCACAGTGCTTGGCGATCTCCTCGCGGGTCCACTTCTTGTCCTTGGACTGCAGGGTGAACGGGGTCAGGAAGGACTGGATGGAGTCGGTCTTGATGTAGTTCAGGGCCTCGTCCTCGTCGAACTGGCTCAGGTCCACGCCGGACCAACCGCCGATGATCGCCTGGGATGCCTCCAGGTTCACGTAGGAGAGGTACTCCCGGTACTTCTCTTGGGCCTTCTCCTCGGTCTCGTCCACGACCACGGAGAGCATCGCGTAGATCTTGACGTCGTCGCGGTGGCGGCCCTGCTCCTCGGCCTGCTCGCGGATCTTGTCCGTGACGTAGCGGGTGAGATCCGGACGCAAGCCGCCGATGAACACGGCCTCCGCGTGACGTCCGGCGAACGCCTGGCCCCGCGAGGACGCACCGGCCTGGAAGATCAGCGGGGTGCGCTGCGGGGACGGCTCGGTGAGCGCGGCACCCGGAACGGTGAAGTACTTGCCCGAGTGCTGAATCGGGTGGACCTTCTGGGTGTCAGCGTAGACGCCGGCCTCGCGGTCCTTGACCACGGCGCCGTCTTCCCAGGAACCCTCCCAGAGCTTGTAGCAGACGTCGAGGAATTCCTCGGCAATCTCGTAGCGGGTATCGTGCTCGATCTGGCGCGGCAGACCCTGGTTCTCCGCGGCGGAGGGCAGGTACGAGGTCACCACGTTGAAGCCCACGCGGCCCTTGGTCAGGTGATCGAGCGTCGCGTACTTGCGGGCCAGGGTGTAGGGCTGCTCGTAGGTCACCGCGCTGGTCACGCCGAAGCCCAGGTGCTCGGTCACGGCGGCCATGGCGGAGATCTGCATGAACGGATCGTTCACGGGAACCTGAGCGCCGTCCGACACGGAGGGTGCGGCAGAGTTCTTGTAGATGTCGTAGATGCCCACCACGTCCGCCAGGAACAGGGCGTCGAACTTGCCCTTCTCCAGCGTCTTGGCCAGGTTGGTCCAGTACTCGATGGTGTTGTACTCGGTGGCCTTGGACCGCGGATGACGCCACAGACCGAAACTCTGGTGGTCCACGCACGTCATGTCGAAGGCGTTCACGGAAATCCGCTTTTTGCTCATGTGTGCCCCTTTGGGTCGAACCCGACCCGCGCCCCGTGCACCACCTGCGGCGGCCTACTCTGCGGGTCCAGCGCGCTTGTGTGGCGCCGTACTTGCCACATGCGGTGTGCCATGCGGCCCGATCCTCACCTGGGGCACCCCGCTACGGGAGAGGGTTGCCGTCCGACAAGCCAGGGCTGTGCGTCGGAACTCATGATCGTTCTGCGCCCCACTGTACCGTTTCCGTGGCCCCTCCGGCGGCTCGTGAAACATAATGACCGAGCTGATTCACAGTGAGACGATGGTCATATGAGTGATCGCCACGTCAACGATCCGGACCAGATTCGCGAGCTACTCGCGACCCCGGGGCGGTGGGCCATTGTTGGGCTGTCCACCAACCGCACGCGACCCGCGTTTGCGGTGTCCCGCCGGATCCGTGACGAGTTCGGGCAGCAGATCATCCCGGTCAATCTGGCGGGCGAGGACGTACATGGCGAGACGGGCTATCGATCGCTCGAGGACATCCCGGGGCACGTGGACGTGGTCGACTGTTTCGTGAACTCCAGCCGCGTGGGTGAAGTGGTGGATCAGGCGATCGACATTGGTGCCGGAGCGGTGTGGATGCAGCTGGGTGTGACCGATCAGGCCGCTGCCGAACGGGCGAAGGCCGCCGGGGTGAAAGTGGTCATGAACACCTGCCCGCTGATCGAGGCCCCGCGGGTTCTGTAGGGCCCGCGGGTTCTGTAGGTGCGGTGGTTCCGTAGTCGCACTGGTCCTGTAATCGAGAGCGCGGCCGGCATTCCCCACGAGCCGTCGACATTCTGGGTAGAGGTTCGCGCGCGGAGCCCGGTATTTAGTGCGATCCCCTACCGAAAATGTTCATGGCCTCCTTTGACGTGCGAACCTCTGCCAGGAATGTTCATTGCCGCCCCTGACGTGCGGTCCTCTACCAAAAATGTTCATTGCCGCCTCTGACGTGCGAACCTCTGCCGAAAATGTTCAGACACCGCTCGCGGACTCAATTTGCGACCGCCCCCTCCCGAGACGTTGAATGGAACGGTTCCCATCCGGAGCGGCCGAGAGACCTGGCTCGTTGACGTCGCAGCAACCGGTACCCGTGCGGTGCAAGGTGCTAATGCCAGGAGACGATGGAGTTGATCGAGATTACTTCCTTCTCAGACCCTTACTCGCCCACGCCCAATCCCGCGCTGATCTCGGATGAGGCGCGCGAGGAGTTCTGGGCCAAGCAGGCGACCCGTCTGGACTGGGCCGAGCCGTGGCACACGACCCACCGCTTCGACAAGCCGCAGAAGATCGGCACGGACGATGCTGGCAACGACATCCTCTCGGTACCGGAGATCGCCTGGTTCGAGGGCGGCAAGCTCAACGTTTCCTACAACTGCGTGGACCGCCACGTGGAAGCCGGCCGCGGCAATCACGTGGCCCTCTACTTCGAGGGTGAACCCGGGGATCGCCTGGTCTACACCTACGCGGACCTGCAGCGTGAGGTGTCCAAGGCTGCCAATGCCCTGCTGAAACTCGGTGTGGAAAAGGGCGACCGCGTGGTCATCTACCTCCCCGTGATTCCCGAAACCGTCATCATCACGCTCGCGTGCGCGCGTATCGGCGCGATCCACTCCCTCGTGTTCGGAGGCTTCTCCGCCGAGGCTCTCAAGTTCCGTGTGGAAGACACCGGTGCCAAGGTCCTGGTGACCACGGACGGGCAGAACCGGCGCGGCGCAGTCGTCCCCGTGAAGACCAACGCGGACCAGGCGTGCAGCGGCGAGAACAACATCGAGCACGTGATCGTGGTGCGCCGCACCTCGCGACCTGGCCGCATGGATCTGCCGCGCGGCACCCGCGGGCTGCGTTCCAAGCAAGAGGACACCGTGCCGTGGACGCGTGGCCGCGACGTGTGGTGGCACGAGCTGACCGCGGATGTATCGGACGTGCACGTGCCAGAGGCCTTCGACGCGGAGACGCCCCTGTTCATCATCTACACCTCCGGCACCACGGGTAAGCCCAAGGGCCTGGTGCACACGATGGGCGGGTACCTGGTGCAGACCGCATATACGCACGCCCTGATGTTCGATCTGCTCCCGGACGTGCCCGATGCCAACGGCGTGCTGCGGCCGGACGAGCTCTCCGCTGTGAACGACCCGGCCAAGGTGGATTCGACCGTTCACTGGTGCACCGCCGACCTCGCGTGGGTCACCGCGCACACCTACGAGATCTATGGCCCGTTGGCCAACGGCGTGTCCGAAGTGATCTACGAGGGCACACCGAACACCCCGGATTACGGGCGTCATTTCGAGGTCATCGAACGCTACGGCGTGACCAATTACTACACCGCGCCCACGCTGATCCGCTCACTCATGGGCGCCTTCCCCAAGGGCTTGCCGCAGGTCTACAACCTCTCGTCCATCCGCTTGCTCGGTTCGGTGGGCGAATCCATCAATCCCGAGGCGTGGCGTTGGTTGCGAGCGCAGGTCGGCCGCGGCGAGGTCCCGTTCGTAGACACGTGGTGGCAGTCCGAGACCGGCACGTGCGTGGCCTCCCCGCGCCCGCACGATCCGCAGTTCGCACCGCCCGGCACGTTCGACGACGCCGCTCCGCACACCTCCCTGAAGCCCGGTTGCGCCACGCGCGCCGTCCCGGGCGTCTCGGTCCGCGTGCTCGACGACTCCGGCGAGGAAGTGGGCCCCAATCTGCAGGGTTTCGCCGTGGTCGACAAGATCGGCCCGTCCATGGCCCGTACGGTCTGGGGCGACCCGCAGCGCTACCTGTCCTCGTACTGGGCGGCCTACGGCGAGCGCGGCTGGTTCCTCGCCGGAGACGGCGCTCGCACCGATGACGAGGGCGACCTGTACATCCTGGGCCGCGTGGACGATGTGATCAACGTGTCCGGGCACCGGTTGTCGACCATCGAGATCGAGTCCGCCCTGGTGACCCACCCTCACGTGGTCGAGGCCGGCGCGACCCCCATCAAGGATCCCGTCACCGGACACGCCGTGCTGGCCTACGTGGTGCTCACAGCGGACGCGCAGTCGCTGTCCGCGGCTGAGGTTCGGGAAGAACTCCGGGCGCACGTGGCGCAGGAGATCGGCCCGATCGCCAAACCCCGCGAGGTCATCGCCGTGCCGGATCTCCCCAAGACTCGTTCGGGGAAGATCACCCGTCGCCTCTTGACCCAGCTCTACGAAGGTCAGACCTTGGGCGACCGCTCCTCGTTGCAGAATGAGGAAGCTCTTGACGCGATCGCCGAAGTCCTGGCGACACGCGAATAAACGTGGGCTGAGCAAGGAAAAGCGCTGAGCGGCGTCGTCGGGCCGGCTGGGTTGAGCCGGCCCGACGATTTCAGCGGAGCTTGACCATCCGCCGGATGAACACGATCAGGACGATCCCCATGGCCGCGAGCGGCAGCCACATCAGGTCCGCACTGAGGATCCCGAGCCAGCCTCCCACCATGATGGCCAGGACCGCCGCCATACCGGCAACCACCCACACCAACATCTGTACGGCGTTCTTGTACTGACGCTGCACGTTGTCCCGGGTGAGGGTCACGGGGAAGTTGAAGACCCGTGGGTATCGCGTCAGCACTCCACAACCGATCGTCAGCAGACTCAGCAGCACGAGGATAATGGCGGCCTCTTGGAAAGACCCCTCGCGGGTCACGTCACCAGTGAAGTCGTAATGGAGGGCGAAATCTCCCTGGGCACCCGAATACCGCAGGAAGAAGTACACCGGCAGGGCCACGGCCGAGATCATGCTGACCAAAAGAAGCACCCTGTGGAACGGATCCAGCGCAAAGTTCGGTTGAGGCCGCTCCCTGAAGGTCGTGATGGGTTGATCGCCATCGAGGTCCTGGGCTCGGTTGCGAGTTCTTTCCCGCGGGGCGTCACGTGAGTCAGTCATCCAGCGCTCCTAGTCATCGCCTGGTTGCTCCTTATCTTTAAGGCTACGAAGAAAAGGCAGGCACCGACTCCCCCGAGCGTTGGAATTTCACCCCGCGCGCATGAGGATCGAGTTGTTCGTTACTTCCCAGGGCACTCGAACTGATACTTCCGCGCAGAACTCTTAGGATGATCCAGTGATGAATCCCGCCGCTCAGCCTTCGACGGACACTGCCGACTCCACTCCCAAGCTCAGCGCGTGGGAGGTGATGTTCAAGGACGCCACCAATGCCGAGCTCAAACTCGCCATGGCCGCGTCCGGAACCATCTTGAGCCTGTTCACCGCGGGGCACATGGCCGGGAACATGCAGGTGTACCTGGGCCGGAAGCACTACAACGACTATGCGGAATTCCTCCGCACCGTCGGTGCTCCGGTGCTGCCGCGAAATTCCGTGCTGTGGGTGGTGCGTATCGGGTTGCTCGCGAGCGCCACGAGCCACATCATGGCCGGCGCCGAACTCACACTGCGGGCCATGCGCGCCGAGCGCCACACGGTCCAGAGCACGTTTCAGGACCTCAAGCTCCAGCTCACGGGCAAGCAGCGCAGGCGTCCTCGTGGCCGGCGTCGCTCGGTCCCCCAGATCATCGCCCGCTCCATGCGCTCCACGGGTGTGGTGCTCGGTCTGTTCACTGCGTACCACGTTGCGGATCTGACGGTCGGGGCGCGCCCGGCGGCGTCAGTGAAGCATCGCCACGGGGACGCCTACGGCAATCTGGTGGCAAGCCTGTCCCGCCCGAGCGTCGCGTTCTTCTACACCGCATCCATGGCTGCCTTGGCGGGCCACATGATTCACGGCGTGCGCACGGCCGCCATGGACGCAGGCTTCACGACCACCGAACAGCGCGCCCAATTGATCGAGGCCATGGCCAAGCTGGTGGGTGCCACTGTGGCTCTCGGAAACGTCACCATCCCCGTGGCCGTACAGGCCAAGGTGGTGCGCTGATGCTGCTGACAGTGCACGTGTGGCGGCAGGCTTCCGCCGAGGATCAGGGCACGTTCGTGGCCGTGAGCCCGGTCGAGGCTCGCGAAGACATGAGCATTCTGGACCTACTCGACGCGGTCAACGAAACCCTCACTCGCCAGGGCGATGACCCCGTCAGCTTTGACGATGGCTGCCGGGAAGGCATCTGCGGCAAGTGCGGCGTGACCGTGGACGGCGTGCCCCACGGCCCGGACAAGAACCAGGCATCATGCACGCAGTCACTGCGGGCCTACCGCGATGGGGACGAGATCTTCATCGAACCCATGCGCGCGGGCTCGTTCCCGGTCAAGAAAGATCTGTCCGTGGACAAGAAGGCTCTGCGGCGGGTGGCCAAGGAGGCCAAGTTCCCGGTGGCACTCAAGGCCCTGGGCAACGCCGGCTGCATCAGCTGTGGCGCATGCGTGGCGGCTTGCCCCAACGGTTCCGGCCAGTTGTACGTGGGCACGCTGCTCAAGGAACTCCCGCCGCTCGCCAAGACTCCGGAGGAACGGAACGAACGCTCGAGCAAGGTGCTCGACGCCGCCGAGCACGAGTTCGGCCCCTGCTCCCTTTTGGGCGATTGCATGGAGGTCTGCCCCGCCGGCCTCCCCCTCGAGAACCTCACGGAAGTCGCTCGAGAAAATCTCCGCCGGATGAACCCGGGGAAGTACGCCTAATTCACCGCGGATGCGCGGGAGGTCCCGCGCGGCGGCGTCGACGGCCGTCTCGCACCGTGGTCACCGGCGGGCCCCGGTTTGTGAACGTCGACACCCACGCGACACAATGGACTCACCATCCCGAGCGGCCGAGAGACCTGGATCGACGACGCCGCAGCAACCCGCAGCGATCGGCCTACTGCACGGTGCTACCGCCAGGACCGATGGAGTGCTGCGCGGCCCCGGGCAGTGTTCGGACGGGAGCTGTACGCGGCCGACAAGGAGGAGCCCTATGGCCGAGCACCAGTTCGGTTTCCGCACCCGTGCACTGCACGCAGGCGGCACCCCGGACGCCGAGCACGGCGCCCGTTCCGTCCCGATCTACCAGACCAGTTCGTTCGTCTTCAAAGACGCCGACGACGCCGCTAACCTCTTCGCGCTGCAGAAGTACGGCAACATCTACTCGCGCATCGGCAACCCCACCGTGGCTGCGCTGGAGGAACGGATTGCGTCCCTCGAGGGCGGTATCGGCGCGGTAGCAACGGCCTCCGGTATGGCTGCCGAGTTCATCACCTTTGCCGCGCTGTGCGGACAGGGCGATCACGTGGTGGCTTCCTCCCAGCTCTACGGCGGAACGGTCACGCAGTTGGACGTGACCCTGCGGCGCTTCGGTGTGGAGACCACCTTTGTTCCCGGCACCGATCCGGCCGACTACAAGGCGGCCATCACCGAGAACACCAAGGCCGTTTACACCGAGCTCGTGGCCAACCCGTCCGGTGAGATCGCCGATTTGGAAGGCTTGGCGGAGGTCGCCCACGAGGCAGGCCTGCCGCTGATCGTGGATGCCACACTCAACACCCCGTACCTGTGCCGTCCGTTCGAGCACGGCGCGGACATCGTGATCCACTCGATCACCAAATTCCTGGGCGGCCACGGCAACACCCTGGGCGGTGTGGTGGTCGAGTCCGGTCGTTTCAACTGGGGCAACGGCAAGTTCCCTGCAATGACCGAGCCGGTCCCCTCGTACAACAACGTGACGTGGTGGGGGAACTTCGGTGAGTACGGCTTCCTGACCAAGCTGCGTTCCGAGCAGCTGCGCGACATCGGTCCATCGCTGACCCCGCAGGCCGCGTGGAACCTGCTGCAGGGAGTGGAAACCCTCCCCCAGCGCATGGACGCCCACGTGGCGAACGCGCAAGAGGTCGTGCAGTGGCTGGCCACCGATCCGCGCATCGGCTACGTGAACTACGCGGGCCTCGAGGATCACCCGCACCACGAACGCGCAAAGAAGTACCTGCCGCAGGGCATTGGTTCCGTGTTCGCCTTCGGGGTGGCCGGCACCGATCAGCTCAGCGGACGCGAAGTGGGTGGCCGGTTCATCGAAAACCTGCAGCTGGCCTCGCACCTGGCCAACATCGGTGACGCCCGCACCCTGGTGCTGCACCCGGCGTCCACCACTCACCAGCAGCTCACCTCCGAGCAGCTGGAATCCGGCGGCGTGAAGGAAGACCTGATCCGCATTTCCGTGGGTCTCGAGGACCCCGCCGACATCCTGTGGGACCTGGACCAGGCACTGACCGCCGCGACCGGGATCAACCGCGAGGGCGACGTCGTCGAAACCGTGACGCCCGCAGCGGCCACCGCCGAACCCACGTCCGAAAAAGCTGCCGAAGGAGTCCACGCATGAGCACCGAACGCACCTGGGTGGGCCCCAGCGCCCCCGAGCGACTGAACATCCTGCGCAACACCGAGTCGATCGCGATCGTGGGCATGTCCAATAAGCCCGCGCGGGCCAGCTACTTCGTGGCCACGTATCTGCTGTCTTCGTCCCCGTACCGCGTGTACTTCGTGAACCCCGTGTTGGACGAGGTGCTGGGCCAGAAGGTCTACCCCTCGCTCGCGGACCTGCCCGAGGTCCCGGACATGGTGGACGCGTTCCGCAAGGACTCCGATCTGCCCGGTGTGGCCCAGGAGGCCGTGGACCTCGGCGCCAAGACCGTGTGGATGCAGCTGGGCTCGTGGAGCGAGGAAGCCGCGGCGATCGCCGAGAACGCCGGGCTCAACGCCGTGATGGATCGCTGCGTGAAGATCGAACACGCCCGCTTCCACGGCGGCCTGCACCTGGCCGGCTTCAACACCGGGGTGATTTCCGCCAAGCGTCAGGTGGTTGCCTGACGGTCCTTGAGCGACCAACCATTTGATCCCGCTTTACTGCAGAGTAGCCATGGTTACTTGGCAGTAAGGCGGGATCAGATGGTTCTGGACCGCGTTGCTCAACCCAGCCGCAGCACCACCGCCGCGCGTTCCCAGCCCTGGGACTCGCGAGCTGGCACCTCGTCCTCGGGGACCACGGTGTACATGCGCTCGGCGTCGGCCAGGAAGGCCTCGTTGGCCATGGACGAGACCAACGGGTCCAGCACCTCTGCCGGATCGCGCTCAACCGAAGCATCCGCGAGCAGCGGTCCCATGTACGCGACCTCATCCTGCACGGACAGCGTGGAGTGTGCGATCGGCTTGCCCCACTCGTCCACCTCGAACCGTGTGACATCACCCATGGGTGCGTCGAACATGCCGGACTCCCCCGGGAAACTCAGGCCTCGATCCAGCTCCTGAACCGCTCCGGTCATCAGGATGTCCCGGGACAGCACGTCTTTCTCCTTGACGTTGACGGCACCGCGAACCATGACAGCCTGATCCTCCGCGCAGACCAGCACCAGACCCTCCTTGGAGGGCACTTCACCGTTCCACGCCACCACATTCTGCGGTGGCACTTCGGTGCCACGCACCGCGTCCCAGCCGGCCACCCAGTCCTTGAGGTCCTCTTCCCATTGCTGCACCATGTGGTTCTCCCCTCGCCGAAAGTTTTGCACCGAGTATCTCACTCTGGGCCGTGACGCCAAGTCGCTTCTGACGGGTAGCCCTCTATCCTGGGAAGGTTCAGTGTTTCTCGCCATCTGTCCCCTAATTTGGAGGAGTTGTTTTCCGTGGATGCCAGAAAAACATTACAAGTCACTCTGGCCTTCGTCGGCCTCCTAGTCGGGGCGGGTTTCGCCACCGGTCAAGAAGTTGTCCAGTACTTCATCTCATTCGGCACGTGGGGTATTTCCGGTGCCGTGGTCTCCGGCATTCTCATGGTTGCCGCGGGTGCTGTGATCATCCAGATCGGCAGTTACTTCTTGGCAGAGGAGCACCGCGGCGTCTTCCGCTCCGTGGCACACCCCGTGGTCTCCAGATTCTTGGACATCAGCGTGACCCTGACCTTGTTCGCCATGGGATTCGTGATGCTCGCCGGCGCCGGCTCCACCTTGGAGCAGCAGTTCGGCCTTCCCGCTTGGATCGGTTCGGCCATCATGGTGGGCATCGTGATGCTCACCGGCCTGCTCAACGTCAACAAGGTCACCAACATCATTTCCGCAGTCACACCCCTGATCTTCGTGGCCGTGATCGTGGCGTTCATCTACACCATGCTGCAGCTGCCTGTGGACCTCGGTGCCATGAGTGATCTGGCCGTGCAGGCCGATTCCCCCGTGTCTCCGTGGTGGCTGTCCGCGATCAACTACACCTGTATGGCCCTGATGCTGGGTGTCTCCATGAGCCTGATGATCGGCGGCAACACCCCCAACCCCCGCGTGGCCGGTTGGGGCGGTGTCCTGGGTGGCGTGGTGTACACGATCTTGCTGGTCATGAACGCCGTGGCATTGCTGGTCAATTACGAGTCCGTGGAAGGCTCTGACATCCCCATGCTCATGCTCTTCGAGACCATGCACCCCACGGCTGCACTGGGCATGGTGATCGTGACGTTCGTGATGATCTACAACACCTGCATCAGCATGTTTTACGCGCTGGGCCGCCGCATCACCGTCAACCACCGCAAGCGATACGTCCCGGTGTTCCTGGGAACCTGCGTGGCCGGTTTCTTGGTGAGCCTCATCGGCTTCGGAACTCTCATGGCCTACGTGTACCCCGCCATTGGTTACGTGGGGATGATCATGGTGCTCGTCATGCTGGTCTGGTGGTTCCGTAGCCGCCCGAAGATCGCGAGCGAAGAAAGCCGCCGCGACCGCATGCGCGCGCTACTGACCCTGAAGGAATCTGAGGACAAGGACTTCCCCGAAGGCCACGAGAAGCGCCTCCAAGACGCCGCGAACCAATCGACCGCGGACGGTGACGCCATTACCGGCGCCATCGACGCAGAGGTCGTTCGCAGTCTCGGCAAGAAGAACGGCAAGGACCGCGGCGCAGACAAGCGCGAGACTTCCGACTCGAAGGACCCTCACTGACCCCGGTTCATCAGTCGTGGCGAAAGGCCCCTCACCACGCGTGGTGAGGGGCCTTTCGTCTGGTGCGCGGGCGGCGTCGTCGTCCTGGTCGCGAACGATTCATGACGACGACGCCGCGACGGGACTAGCCGCGCTTGGCCTCTTTCTTTTCGGCCTTCTCCTCCGCCTGAACGATCCAGTGCTCGCGGGTGGTCACGAAGTCCGTGCCGTCCCACGCGCCCAGGCCGGACAGACCGGGGATGTCACCGGAGTGGAAGACGGGTTCCACACCGGCCTTGCGCTGGTCCATGTAATTGCGCAAGACCTTGGCTGCGACCCCGGCCAACCCGACCAGGGCGATCAGGTTGATGGTGGCCATGAACGCCATGAACAGGTCCGCGAGCGACCATACGAGATCCAGAGCGGCAATGGCACCCAGGAAGACGCACGCCAACACCAGGAAGCGGTAACCCGTCATGACCGCGCGAGAACCGGTCATGAAGCGAATGTTGGACTCGCCGTAGTAGTAGTTGCCGATCACCGACGACCACGCGAAGAGGAAGATCGCGACGGTCAGGAAGTGAATGGCCCAGTCGCCCAGCTGTGCGCCCAGCGCGGTCTGAGTGAGCGAGGCACCCTGGCGCTCATCGCCGAACGTCGGGTTGGAGAGCAGGATGATGAACGCGGTGACGGAGCAGACGATCATGGTGTCGAAGTAGACGCCCAGGGACTGCACGAAACCCTGCTTGGCCGGGTGGGACACGGAAGCGGTGGCGCCGGCGTTGGGCGAGGAACCCATACCGGCCTCGTTGGAGAACAGGCCGCGCTTCATGCCCTGGATCAGCACACCGATCAGGCTGCCGGTCACGAACTCACGGATACCGAAGGCACCTTCCACGATCATGAGGAACATGGCGGGGACCTCAGTGATGTTCAGGGCAACAATCAGCAGTCCCAGAATCAGGTACAGGACGGCCATGACGGGAACCACGATCTGAGTCACGCTGGAGATCGAGCGAATACCGCCGAAAATGACGGCTGCGGTGATGGCCACCAGGGCCAGGCCGATCACAATGCGGATCCACATGTTCTGGCTGTCGGCCATGTCCAGGTTGAACGAGCCGCTGACCGCGTCCACGATCGAGTTGGACTGCACAGAGTTGAACACGAAGCCGTAAGTGATGGTGATGGTGACCGCGAAGATCAAACCCATCCAACGCTTCTTGAGTCCTCGCTCCATGTAGTAGGCAGGGCCGCCCACATAGCCGTCCCGGGACTTGATCTTGTAGAGCTGGCCCAGGGTTGATTCCACGAACGCACTGGCCGCGCCAATGGCCGCGATGGTCCACATCCAGAAAACGGCGCCCGGGCCACCCAGGCTGATGGCGATAGCTACACCGGCAATGTTGCCGGTGCCCACGCGGGCAGCTGCGGAAACTGTGAACGCGCGGAAGGATGAAATGCCCTTCTTACCGTCCTCAGCGTCACCGGGCGAGTCGGTGAGAACCCGGAACATTTCGGGAAGTCCGCGCAACTGGATCACGCCGGTGCGAACGGTCAGGTAGAGACCCACACCAATGAGAATCGCGAAGACGACGTACCAGACGTACTCGCCCACCGTTCCGACAAGTTCTGTTAATGCATCCATGAATATCCCCGGACTTCTCCCTCGGAACAGTCCCGCTCACCGCTGCCTTCGGGCGAGCGGGACTGGGTGCCTAATGTGCGCTGTTGCACTGATTTAGGTCACAGTAGCGGAAACTACCGCCGGGGTGTGAGCGCGGCTCAGCCCACGGGCTTGAGCGAGTTCACCAGTGAGAACAGGTCCTTGGGATCTTCAGGCTCGGCCACCAGGTCGATGTAGGTCTGCAGTTCCGTACCGTTGGTGGAATCACGCAGGCAGCGCAGTGCGGAGAAGTCCGCAATGGCGAATCCCACGGAGTCGAAGATGGTGATCTCTTCCTCCGAGGTACGGCCGGGTGCCTGATCGGTGAGGACCTTCCAGAACTCCACGACCGGGAAGTCCTCCTCGACCTGCTGGATCTCGCCCTCAATACGGGTCTGCTCGGGGAATTCCACGAACACGGTGGAGCGGTAGAGGATCGCGGCCTCCAGCTCGGTCTTGCCCGGGCAGTCGCCGCCCACGGCGTTGATGTGCACGCCGGGCTTGACCTGCTTGTCGGACAGGACGGTGTTCTGCGCCTTGTCCGCGGTGCACGTGGTGATGATGTCCGCATTGGCCACAGCCTCGTCCGAAGAGGACATGGCCGTGACTCGGAAGCCCAGCGGCTCCAGGTTGCGCTTGAGCTTGTCCATGGCGGCAGGGTCCACGTCGTAGACATCCAGGTCCTCAATGCCCATCGCGGCGCGGAAAGCCAGTGCCTGGAACTCGGCCTGAGAACCGGAGCCGATCATGCCCATGCGCTTGGAGTCCGGACGGGCCAGACGCTTACCCACCATGGCAGATGTCGCCGCGGTGCGCAGCGCGGTCAGCAGGGTCATCTCCGCCAGGAACGTGGGATAGCCGTTGTCCACGTCCGCCAGAACACCGAAGGCGGTCACGGTCTGGTAGCCGCGGGCGGGGTTGAACGGATGGCCGTTCACGTACTTGAAGGAATACTCCTCGCCATCCGAGGTGGGCATCAACTCGATCACCCCGAACGGCGTGTGGCTGGCCACGCGCGGGATCTTGTCGAACTTCTCCCAGCGGGCGAAATCTCTCTCTCCAGGTACTTGACCATGTTGCGCATGATCCCCTCGACGCCTTCGCGCTGGATCCATCGGGCCATATTGGGTACGTCGACGAACTGTGTCATGGTCTCGTTCTCCTTAGAGGGATGATCCCCGTCAGTGGTGTGCTTGTCGGTGCTGATCTAGTCGGAGTTGGTGGTGTCGGTGGTGGCTGCGTCCGTGTGCGGCTTGGGAACTTGATGCAGTGAAGCCGTGGAAGTGGTGGAGCCGGATCCGGTGGACCGCTCGCGGCCGACTCGGAAGGCGCTCACCACCGGACGCTCCGCCAGAACGGGGAACGCCCCCGTGTAGCCCTCTCGTTCGGCAGCGATCGCACGGACTCGACCGCGCACCACGAACCAACCGATCATCAGGATGGGGATCAACACGAGTGAGGATCCCAGGGTCAAGGTGCCCACCGGGTAGTCCACGGCCATGAGCACAATCACACCCGCAAGGAACGCAATGGTCAACCAGTTGGTGAAAGGAGCCAGTGGTGCGCGATAAGAGGGTCTGTTGTAGAACCCCTGCCTGGCCATGGACACGTACTTCATGTGCGACATGGTGATAGCCGCCCAACCGGCCATGGTTCCCAGTGCGGCCAGGTTCAACACGATCTCGAACGCCTGCTCGGGAACCACGAAGTTCAGGCCCACACCCAGCACAGCGACACCGGCCGTCATCAAAATGCCGCCGAACGGCACACCGGAGTTGGTGAGTTTTCCGGCGAACTTGGGGGCCGATCCCGCTTGCGCCATGGAGTGCATGATGCGTCCAGTGGAATACAGGCCCGCGTTCAACGAAGACAGCGCCGCGGTAATCACCACGAGCTGCATGATCGGACCGGCCGCATCCACGCCGATGGACGAGAAGAATGTCACGAACGGGCTCTCGGTGGCGCTGTAGGCGGTGTAGGGAAGGAGCAGGCACAACAGCAGCACGGAACCGACGTAGAAGACGGCAATACGCAAGATCACGGTGTTGATCGCCCGCGGGATGACCTTCTCCGCGTTGCGGGTCTCACCGGAAGTGGTTCCCACCAACTCGATACCGGCGTAGGCGAACACCACGCCCTGCACCACGATCAACGCCGGAAGAATACCGGCCGGCAACAGGCCACCGTTGTCCTGGATCAGGGAGAAACCGACCTCGGAACCGGTGGGTGTTCCGAACATGACGAAGAAGATTCCAACTATCAGGAAGATCACGAGCGCCAGGACTTTGATAAGCGAGAACCAGAACTCCAGTTCACCGAACACCTTGACGGAGACCATGTTCATGGCAACCACCAGGACCACTACGACCAGCGCCAAGATCCACTGCGGGATACCCGCCACGGTCTCGCTGTACTGCCCGAACCACTTGATGTAGATGGCAATGGCCGTGGCATCCGCGACCGCGGTCATGGCCCAGTTCAACCAGTAGAGCCAACCGGAGACGTACGCCGCTTTCTCACCGTAGAACTCGCGTGAATACGACACGAAGGACCCGGAGGACGGCCGGTGCACCACGAGCTCACCGAGCGACCGAAGAATCAGGTAGCCGAAAAAACCACAGATCGCGTACAGAATGAACAGCGACGGACCCGCCTGCTCCAACCGGCCACCGGCACCCAGGAACAAACCCGTTCCGATCGCACTACCGATCGCGATCATCTGAAGCTGTCGCGCACCCAGTCCCTTGTGGAAACCAACGGTTTCATCGTTGAACCGCTCTTTAAGGATCTGACGCTCTTCGGTCGTCCCGATGTGTGGGCCCTGCTGTGCCATCCAAAAGTCCTTTCGCATGAGGCCCGTACATCTTCGCGTGCCTGAGAGCTGAGCTTAGGACCAGGGTTGTTACCTGTGACACGCGCGCCACCCGAAAGGGCAAATATGACAAGAAGATGACCCCGTTAATAAACGGGGTCATCTTCTTCATTTCACTAGCGGCTTCGCTACAAATGAATAACTTTCATTTAGTCCTCGACAACGCGCACTGCGCCCTTATCGGCAGAGGTCACCATGGAGGCGTAAGCCCGCAACGCCTTTGACACCTTGCGCTCTCGCGGTTTGGTGGGCTTCCAGGGTGCGGAACCCTTGGCTTCGCGACGGCGCGCAAGCTCGGCGTCGTCGACGTTGACCCGAAGCACGCGGTTCTCCACGTCGATCTCGATCTCATCGCCGTGCTCGATCAGACCCACGGCACCGCCAGCTGCGGCCTCCGGGGAGATGTGGCCGATCGACAGGCCTGAGGTACCGCCGGAGAAGCGACCGTCCGTGATCAGGGCGCACTTCTTACCCAGGCCCAAGCCCTTGAGGTAGCTGGTCGGGTACAGCATTTCCTGCATGCCCGGTCCGCCCTTGGGGCCCTCGTAGGCAATCACCACGATGTCCCCTTCCTTGACGTTCTTGGAGAGGATCTCGTGCACGGCCTCGTCCTGGGACTCGACCACGTAGGCATTGCCCTTGAAGTGGAACAGCTCGGGGTCGATGCCGGCCGTCTTGATCACGGCGCCGTCCTCAGCGATGTTGCCGAACAGCACGCACAGGCCACCCTCGATCGTGTACGCGTTCTCGATGTCGCGGATGCAACCCTCGGCGGCGTCCAGATCGTGGTCCTCGTACTCGTTGGCCTGCGAGAACGCCTGGGTGGTGCGAACACCGCCGGGTGCGGCCAGGAAGAACTCCTTAGCTTCATTCGAAGCCTTGCCGGAACGAATGTCCCACTCGTCCAGCCACTCGCCCATGGTCTGGGCGTGCACGGTGTGGACGTCCTCATCCAGCAGGCCGCCGCGGCGCAGCTCACCCAGGATGGCGGGGATACCACCGGCGCGGTGTACATGCTCGATGTGGAATTTAGTGGAGTTCGGCGCCACCTTGGCCAGACACGGAACCTTGCGGGACAGTGCGTCGATGTCCGAGAGGTTGAAGTCCACCTCGGCCTCCTGGGCCGCAGCCAGGATGTGCAGCACGGTGTTGGTCGAACCGCCCATGGCCACGTCCAAGGCCATGGCGTTGCTGAACGCGGCCTTGGTGGCGATGTTGCGGGGCAGCACGGACTCGTCGTCCTGCTCGTAGTAGCGCTTGGCGGACTCGACCACGCGGCGGCCGGCCTCGAGGAACAGGCGCTTACGGTTCACGTGGGTCGCCAGCGTGGTGCCGTTACCGGGCAGGGACAGCCCCAGCGCCTCGGTCAGGCAGTTCATGGAGTTGGCGGTGAACATGCCGGAGCACGAACCACAGGTGGGGCAGGCATTCTCCTCGATCTGGGCCAACTGAGCGTCCGTGATGGATTCATCCACGGCCAGGGCCATGGCGTCCACCAGGTCCACGCGGTGCTCCACCACGCCCTCGACACCTTCACCGGATTCCATGGGTCCACCGGAGACGAACACCACGGGGATGTTCAGACGCAGGGCAGCCATGAGCATGCCCGGAGTGATCTTGTCGCAGTTGGAGATGCACACCAGTGCGTCCGCGCAGTGGGCGTTGACCATGTACTCCACGGAGTCCGCGATGATGTCACGGGAGGGCAGGGAATAGAGCATGCCGTCGTGGCCCATGGCGATGCCATCATCCACGGCGATCGTGTTGAATTCCTTGGCCACACCGCCGGCCTCGTGTACGGCGGAGGCCACGAGCTCGCCCATGTTCTTCAGGTGCACGTGTCCGGGGACGAACTGGGTGAAGGAGTTGGCGATCGCGATGATCGGCTTACCGAAGTCCTCGCTTCCCATGCCGGTGGCACGCCACAGGGCGCGCGCTCCCGCCATGTTCCGGCCGGTGGTTGACGTGGCTGATCGCAGCTGCGGCACAGTGACTCCTTCCCAAGGTGTGGTTCGGGCTCTCACGCGGCTCGAAGTTGCCGCGACCCGAAAGATTTGTTCGTTCAAGGATACGCGCGGCCCCTGACGCTATCCACATGTCGGTCATGCATCTCAAAATTTGGGACGCCGACGCCGCTCTCTCCCGTTTCCTGCCTCCCTCACGCGAGTTGCTCCCGCCCCACGCTCGGCCCCGCTCCATAGACTGAAGGTGTCGATCCACCGCAATGGAGCAGGAGGAATCATGGCCAAACACAAGGACACACCGCGACCGGATGACGGGGTGGAGTTCGCTGTCGAACTCAAGAAAGCAGTGGACCCGTTGGTCATGGCCCTTGACGTTGGCTCCACGGCAAGCCGCGGCTCTCTCCACGATGCCACCGGGACCCCGGTCCGTGGCTACCGGCACAAGGTTCCGCATTCCTTCACCACGAACTCCGACGGCACATCGGTGATCGATCCCGATCAGGTGGTCGAAGAGCTGACCGAGATTCTGGACCTCGTGTGTGACCGGCCCGAGCTGGCCGGGCGAGTGCGCGGCGTCGGCCTCGATACTTTCGCGTCATCTCTCGTGGGCGTGAACGAAGACGGGGACGCTATTACCCTGTGTTTCACGTATGCGGATTCCCGCTGCGCACCGCAGCTCGCGCAGCTCCGGAAAGAACTGGACGAGCGCGAAGTCCAGGACATCGTGGGCGCCCGACTGCACACGAGCTATCTGGCGCCGAGGTTCCGCTGGCTCGCAGAGACGCAGCCAGAGATCATGGAGGAAGCCGCTCGATGGATGTCCATCGGGGAATATGTCTGGCTGAAACTGTTGGGCACTACGGCAGCGGGCACCGCAACCGCCGCGTGGACCGGGCTGCTCAACCGGCGCTCCGGCAACTGGGATCAGTGCATGCTCAAGGCCGCGGGAATCACCGAGGACGTGTTGTCCCCGATCCTCGACCCCGATCAGCCGCTACCGGACGTGGACCCCGAACGCACCGAACGCTGGGAGGCTCTCTCCGACGCCCAGTGGTACGCACCTGTTGCCGATGGGTTGTGTGCCAACGTCGGCGTGGGCGGCGACAATCAGCAGACCATGGTTGTCTCGGCTGCCACTTCCGGAGCCATGCGAGTGCTCCTGCATCACCGGCCGAACGATATTCCGCCCGGGCTGTGGTGTTACCGGATCGACTCTTCTCGATGCCTGTTGGGTGGTGCCCTCAATGATGTCGGTAGGGCCATCAGCTGGCTTGAGACCACGCTCAATCTGGACGGCGTTGACCTGGACGAGATTGCGGCGGAAGCAGTGTCCCCTTCGACCCCGGGGGTGCTGCCCTTCCTGACCGGCGAACGTTCCACTGGTTGGGCCGGCAGTGCGCGCACCGCGTTCGTCGATGTCTCCGCGTCCACCGATGCCACGGGAATGGCGCGCGGCATGTTGGAGGGCATCGCGGCGTCGTATCGACGAGTTGCCGATGAAATGGAAGAGGCTGCCAAGGACGTCGAGAAGATCGTGGCCGCGGGAAGCGTGACGCAGGGTCTACCGTCGTGGCTGCAGATTCTTGGCGATTACCTGGGCAAACCTGTCATCCATCAGGTGATGAAGCGCTCCACCGCCCGCGGCACGGCGCTGTTAATGCTCGAGTCACTGGCACCGGATGTGGAACCGGCGAATCACGAACCCGCTGGCACGTACTCCCCGCAATATGAGACTCGTGAGTACTACGACGGTGTCCACGAGCGGTTCGAGCGCGTGTACGACGCGTTGGTGGCGGGGTCCTGATCCGGCGGAGCGCTAACCGCGGAGCATGCTCCGCGCAGCTGCACTATCCAGCAACCTGCGCGAGTCTGAGGTGAGGCAACGGCACCGACGAAGTCTCAAGTGAGGGAAGTGTCGATTTCCTGCTCCGAAATGGCATTTCCCTCCCACCACACTTCAGACCTGCAGTTACTTCACCTCATACTCAGCCCACGGAGCCCCAGCCCTTCGGGATGGCACCAAGGAGAGGGATGCTCCTGCCGTCCTCCGCATGGATGTTAACGATGTAGTCGCGATTGGTCTCGTGCAGTATCTGCGGATTCGAGGGCCAACTACCCAGCACCGTTCCGAGCACGCGCACTCCCCTGCGATACAAAGCTTCGAGGCTGAGCAATGTGTGATTCAGGGTGCCCAAATCGGGGCGGCCCACGAGCACTACTCCCACGTACGGATCGACGTCGCGGCTTATGCGCTCGGTCAGATCCGCGATGTTGCGCCCCTGACCGTCGAGTTCCACGAGCACACCTCCGCTGCCCTCAACGAGCACCAGGTCGTGATCGCTCAGCAGCGCGGCAACGCGTTCCGCGTGATCGTCGAGGTTCAACAGTGGCACCTGGTCGATGGCCGCTGCCGGTGGCGGGGCCATGGGCGCCGAGAGTCGTTGACCTTCGGCAGTGGTGAGGAGATCGCTAGGTACGCCGGCAGCGGCAAGTAAGCGGGCGACGTCGTCGATGTCGCCGGAATCACCGGGAAGCACGCCCGTTTGGACCGGTTTATAGACGGCAATCCGACGCCGCCCCGCCGAGCACCCGGCCAAGGCAAGGGCCGCGGTGGCGTAGGTCTTGCCGACGTCCGTATCGGTGCCCGTGACGACCACAACCCCGGTCAGGAGTTCCGCCGCCCGCGCCAAAGGATTACCCATCACGCGACCACCCCGAGCGGTCGGGCACCCAACTCAGTTATGACGTCTTGGACCTCGCTCAATGCGTCCGTCAATGCTTGTAATTCCACGTTTGCTCGGGCCGTGAGCCTTAACCGACTGATGCCGTCCGGCACTGACGGTGGGCGGAAGCAGCCGACCAGAATCCCTCGATCGCGCAAGGTCTCGGCCGTAGTGAGCGCCAACTCCGGCGATTCGATCGGTACGGACTGAACTGCCGCGAGGGCGTGCTCGATCCCTAGTACCTCAGCGATGACTCGGCCGTTAGCGTGCAGCCGTTCCGCCAGATCCGGTTCGCGGACAATGATTCGGCACGCCTCAGTTGCCGCGGCCGCGCTGGCCGGGGCGAGCGCCGTATCGAAAATGAAAGGACGCGCGACATTGACCAGGTGATCGCGCAACAGCTCGGACCCCAGAACCGCTCCGCCCTGTGCGCCCAAGGCCTTGGACAGCGTGACGGTCAGGACCACATTGGGGTGGCCCGCCAGGCCTTCCTGGTGTGCGAGCCCGCGTCCCCGCCCAGCGACACCGATTCCGTGTGCCTCATCCACCACGAGCAGTGCCCCGTGGAGTTCGCATACCGCGGCGAGTTCTTTGAGTGGAGCATGATCGCCGAGCATCGAGTAGATGGACTCGACGACCACGATGGCGCGCTTCTGACTGCGCTCCTTGAGCAACTGCGCCACGTGTTCAACGTTGTTGTGCCCGGAAATCACCACTGGCGCTCGAGACAGACGCGCCCCATCCACCAGGGACGCGTGCACGTGCTGATCGGAAACGATCAGGGTGTCCGCCTCCCCCAGGGCCGTGAGCAAGCCAGTGTTCGCTGCATACCCGCTGGAGAATACAAGCGCGGCGGGCTGTCCCGTTAGATCGCAGAGGGCCCGTTCGAGGTCCGCGTGAACGCTCAATGTTCCGGTGACCAGTCGGGACGCGCGCGATCCCGCGCCGTACCGGTGCAGGGCTTCCGCCGCGGCAGCCACAACTCGCGGATCCCGTGACAGCCCCAGGTAGTCGTTGGACGCCAAATCGACCGAGTTCTCGCGGATCGCCACGGTACGACGCCGCAGCCCCAAGTCCGCGCGTGTACTCGCCTTGTCGTGCAGCCAGGAATCGAGCGGTCCGGTCTTCCCAATCATGAGGTGGCCTCCTGCGCACGCGTGGACAAAGGCGATGGCGCTTCGCAGTGCGGCACCGCGACCGGTTCAGCTGCCGGGCAAGTGGCCATCACCGTGCGCTCACCGTCTGCTGCGCGACAGTTCCTGCCGCGGCGACCATGGCGCGGGCGATCCGCTCGATCTCGCGCTCGGTGCAGACGTACGGCGGCATGGCATAGAGCAGATTCCCGAAGGGTCGCAGCCAGACGCCGTGTTCCAAGGCAGTCCGAGTCAGCACGCCCCGATCCGGCGCGTCGTGGAATTCAATAACCCCCACGGCCCCGATCACTCTGACATCCGCCACCGTGGACAGCTCCGTGGCAGTCGGCAGGATTTCTTGTAATTTCAGATTCTGCCGGGTCACGCTCGGCCGCCAGCTCTCCTGAAGCATGGCCAGCGATTCATGAGCCACCGCGCACGCCAACGGGTTGGCCATGAAGGTGGGGCCGTGCATCAGTGCACGCTGTGGCGAATCCGTGACGACGACCGCAACCCGCCGCGAGACGAGGACCGCCGCCAGCGTCAGGTAACCGCCGGTCAGCGCCTTACCCACGCACATCACATCCGGGACAATGCCCGCCCACTCGCACGCGAACCACGCGCCGGTGCGCCCGAAACCGGTGGCGATTTCGTCCGCGATGAAGACCAGGTCCAGTTCATCGGCGAGCTCGCGCAGCGCCTTGAGACAGCGAGGATCGTAGGTGCGCATGCCACCCGCGCCCTGCAGGATGGGCTCGACGATCACGCCCGCCAGCTCGTGTCGGTGGTGCCGCGCGGTTTCTTGTAGTTCCGAGATCCAACGATCAACTTCGTCGGTATTGCTCGACCACGAACCCGCCGACAGATTGCCGAACCATCCGGAAGCGGCGTCGTCGGACACCGCGTAGTCGGGCGCGGGGGCGTCGAAAAAGCGATCAGCGGCGTCGGCAAGATCCCCGGCCGGAACGAAGCGCGCTGCGGGCGGGGGTGCCACGAACAACTGGTCCGCAACGAGCCCGCTGAACTGCGCGTGCATGCCGCCTTCGGGATCGCACACGCTCATGGCGCCGGTAGTGTCCCCGTGGTAGCCGCCGCGGACCGTGAGGATACGGCGCCGCTCGGGACGATTCCGCGCCGCTTGATACTGGACCGCAAGTTTGAGGGCCACCTCCACGCTGACCGACCCCGAGTCGGCGAAAAACACGTGGTCCAGTCCGTCAGGTGTCACTGATACGAGTCGTTCGGCCAATTCCACTGCGGGTTGGTGGGTTAAACCGCCGAACATCACGTGGGAGAACCGGCTGATCTGCTCCACCGCAGCACGGTCCAGCCGTGTATTGCGGTAGCCGTGCACCGCACACCACCACGACGACATGCCGTCAATGGCATG
The DNA here is from genome assembly GCF_002295155.1 of Kocuria sp. WRN011. Classification (NCBI taxonomy): domain Bacteria; kingdom Bacillati; phylum Actinomycetota; class Actinomycetes; order Micrococcales; family Micrococcaceae; genus Kocuria; species Kocuria sp. WRN011. The sequence goes on along the minus strand of NZ_NSGI01000001.1, from coordinate 51,203 downwards.
TATCAACTCGCCATCCGGGGACCGCAGATTCAGGCTGACGCCGTCGGCTTCCTCGACCGCGTACGGTGGCTCGCCGTCGAGTGCTTCGTACGGGTGCCACAACAAGCCCCGGTCCCGGTCGGCGAGGGATCGCTCGCCCGATTTAAGCATTGGGGGCCACCGCCGTGCCCGCCCCACGACGCCGCAGCGCCGGCTCCAAACCCAGGTCCACCTTTTCGTAGGGTTCGGGTACGGCCGCGGTGTCGGCATTCGAAGCGTCGTCGGAAGCGGACCCGAGAACGGTGAAGCCGGCGTCGGCAATCATGTCCAGGTCCGCTTTGGCGGCCTGGCCCTCGGACGTCAGGTAGTCACCCAAGAACAGCGAGTTGACTACGTGCAACGCCAGCGGCTGGAGCGAACGCAAGTGCATTTCGCGACCGCCCGCCATGCGAATCTCCTTGTCCGGGCAGACGAAGCGCACCACGGCGAGGATCTTGAGGCACTTTTGCGGGCTCAGCTGCCAAGTACCCGCTAAGGGAGTGCCCTCGAAGGGCATCAGGAAGTTGACCGGCACCGAATCCGAATCGAGCTCGCGCAAGGCGAAAAGCGCCTCGACGAGCTGTTCGTCCGTCTCACGCATGCCCACGATCAGCCCCGAACACGGCGAGAGCCCCGCGCCTTTGGCTCGCTCCACGGTGTCCACGCGGTCCTGGTAGGTGTGCGTCGAGCAGATGCTCTCGTAATTGGACTCGGCGGTGTTGAGGTTGTGGTTGTAAGCATCCACGCCGGCGTCACTGAGGGTCTCGGCCTGGCCGTCTTTGAGCAGACCCAGGCAAGCACAGACCTCCACCCCGGGGTGCTGTTCCTTGAGCGCCTCGACCGTTTGCGTCACGGTGTTGACTTCGCGATTGGACGGTCCGCGACCGCTCGCCACCAGGCACACGCGGCTCGCGCCACCCTTGATGCCGTGCTGCGCCTGCTCCACAGCCTGCTCGGGAGTGAGCCACGAGTACTTCAGGATGCCCGCGCCGGAATTCAACCGCTGCGAACAATAGCCGCAGTCCTCCGCGCACAACCCGGACTTGAGGTTGACCAGGTAGTTCACCTTGACGGTCATCCCGAAGTGCTCGCGCCGCAATCGGGCCGCGGCAGCCACCAGGTCGAGCATGTCCTGATCACTGGTTTCGAGCAGTTGGAGCGCCTCTTCGGGGGTCACCGGCTCACCGTTGAGCGTGCGATCTGCGAGATCGTTGAAGTTCTTGAACACCGTTCAATTATTGAACAGTGTTCAAGTTTGTCAATCCGAGGGTGCCCCGCGGGTAAAGTTCCAATCGTCCCCGCCCAGATTTCGAGGAGCACCATGGCCCTGTCTCGCGACCAGATCGTGGATGCCGCGTGGGGCATTCTGCAGAGTTACGGCCTGGGCGACCTCTCGATGCGCCGCCTTGCCAAGGACCTCGGAGTCCAACCCGGCGCCCTCTACTGGCACGTGGCCAATAAACAAGAGCTGCTCGGAGTGCTCGCCCAGCGCATGGTTGCGCCGCTCTCAACAGAGGCACTTGACGACGCCGCTCCCCCGCGTGATCGCGCCGCCCACCTGACGCGTGAGTTTCGTTCGCTGATCCTGGCCGTGCGCGATGGCGCGGAAGTCGTGAGCGTGGCGCACTCGATCAACCCGGAAAGTCTGAGTCCGGTGCCGGAACTGGTGGCGCTCTCCACTGAATCCGGATCACCCCAGGGCGAAGCGAAATATACAGCCCTCACCCTGGTTCGCTTCACCTTGGGGTCGGTCAGCACGGAGCAGACGCGGGAGGCCATGGGGCTGGACACCTCATCCTCTGAAGCGGAGTTCACTGCGGGTCTCGAGCTGCTTTTGAGCTGAGGGTGATCCGCGCCAATCCGGCTCCCGCTAGGCCCGCTCATCCTCCGGCGGGGCAGCCGCAAGCTCATCTTTCATGTCGTGCACCGCGGCCCGGAGAGCACTCATGACTGCTTGCACCGCGGGCCGTCGGAGCAGATCGGGGCGTGAGACTACCCAGTAGGACACGGGGAAAGTCAGTTCTCTGGGGAACAGTCGCACCAGGTCACTGGCCCGTTCGGCCATGAAGCACGGCAGGAGTCCGATCCCCGCACCGGCGCGCGTGAGCTCCACATGGACCATGGAGGACGTAGCCCCCACCGATTGCCGCATACGCGGAAAGTAACTCACCGGATCCGTCAGCTCCGGAACGTCTTGCATCGACTCCACGAAATAGAGGAGCGGGTGGTCCTGCACCTGGTCGGGTTCGGTGATCGCTTCATGGGTCTCGAGATAGGACCGAGACGCGTACATTCCCAACGTGTAGTCAGCCAAGTGGAAAGCCTCGTTCCGTGAGACCTCCGGCCGTCCCACCACCACTTCGAAGTCGATGCCCACCAGATTGGTTCTGGCCCTCCGCGCGGCATTGATCATTTCCAGGCGAACGCCGGGGTGGGTTTCGGACAATCTGCGCATGGCCGCCCCAACGACCACACCAGCGAACCCCTCGGGCACGAGTACGCGAACCACACCCCGCACAGAACCGCCAACGCCGCCCGAATCCAGCGCCAACGAGCCGAGTGCCAGTTCAATGTCTTCACCGGCCGAGACGAATTCGCGCCCCAGTTCCGTGGGTTCCCATACCTCCCCGGAACGAACGAGCAGGCGGGCTCCGGCAGATTTCTCCAGGGCCGCAATCCTCCGGGAGACCGTGGTGTGACTGATCCCCAGCGCAGCACCCGCACCCAAGTACGAGCCGTGGCGCACCACGGAGAGCAGTAGCAACAGGTTGTCGACGTCTTGCGCCACTCGCGCCCCTCCCAAATGTATTGCAAAGCTCATCGAGAGCAGTATGTGCATTTTTGCACAGCGGGGGCCAGGTTCTGGTCATTGAGGAAGTCCGGAGCTAGCAGTAGGTTTGACCCACTGTGGCGTGATCGCGGTCACAGTTTTGATCCATAAGGAGAACCCCATGAGCACCGCGGACCGGGCCACCCCCGCAGCCGAACTCGATCCCAATGACACTCCGGAGAACCGCGCGGGACTCAAGAAGGTCGTGGCCGCCTCGATGGCCGGCACCGTGGTCGAGTGGTACGAGTTCTTCTTGTTCGCAACCGCGTCCACCTTGGTGTTCGGCCCGTTGTTCTTCGTGGACACGGGCAATCCCTTGGACGGCATCATCAAGGCCTTCCTCATCTACGCGGTTGGTTTCATTGCACGCCCACTGGGTGGCATCGTCTTCGGGCACTTCGGTGACAAGTTCGGCCGTAAGCATCTGCTCCAAGTGGCCATCATTCTGGTGGGTGCCGCGACCTTCCTCATGGGATGCCTGCCCACGTTCCATCAAGTCGGCTACTGGGCTCCCACGCTGCTCGTGATCCTGCGCTTCGCACAGGGTTTCGCCGTGGGTGGCGAGTGGGGCGGCGCCGTGCTGCTCGTGGCCGAGCACTCCCCCAACAAGGAGCGCGGCTTCTGGGCGAGCTGGCCCCAGGCCGCGGTCCCGTTGGGCAACCTGCTCGCAACCGTGGTTCTGTTGATCCTCTCCCGCACGCTCTCCGACGAGCAGTTCCTCTCGTGGGGCTGGCGCGTGGGCTTCTGGCTGTCCGTGGTCATCGTGATCGTCGGCTACTACATCCGCACCCATGTTTCGGACGCTGCAATCTTCAAGGAGACTCAGGAAGAGGTCATCGAGGCCAAGGGTGCCGCATACGGTGTGGCCGAAGTGTTCCGCCGCTACCCCCGCGGCGTATTCGGCGCCATGGGACTGCGCTTCGCAGAGAACATCCTCTACTACATCGTGGTCACCTTCTCGATCACGTACTTGTCCACACAGCTGAAGATGGACACCTCTAACATCCTGCTGCTCCTGCTGGTGGCGCACATTATCCACGCCATCCTGGTGCCCCTGATGGGCCGGTTCACGGACAAGATCGGCCGACGCCCCGTGTACGCAGCCGGTGCGCTGATGGGCATCGTGTGGTCGTTCATCGCGTTCCCCATGTTCAACACTCAGAACGACTGGGTCATTCTTGCCGCCATCGTTCTGGGCCTGGCAATCCACGCCTTCATGTACGCCGGACAACCCGCCATCATGGCCGAGATGTTCCCCACACGCATGCGGTACTCGGGCGTCTCGCTGGGCTACCAGGTCACCTCGATCGTCGCGGGTTCGCTGGCTCCCATTATTGCGACCACCCTGTTGCGCCAGTTCGGCTCCTGGGTGCCCATTTCCATCTACATTTCGATCGCGTGCCTCATCACGCTGTTCGCCGTGGCCACATTGCGCGAGACCCGCGGTATTTCTTTGCAGTCGATCGACGCCGAAGACCGACGCCGCCTGGACCAGGAACGCACGACACACACCACCAGCTCCTGATCTTCCTCGGGGGCCCGCCGAAAGGGACACCACCATGACCACCATCAGCTGGATCGGCCTGGGAAACATGGGCGGACCCATGTCCGCCAACCTCGTGAAGGCGGGCCACGACGTCCGCGGTTTCGACCTCAATGAACAAGCGATGCACGAGGCTAAGGCCCAGGGCGTGACGACCTGCAGTTCTATCGAGGAAGTCCTGGACGGCGCGCAGGTGGTCTTCACCATGCTGCCAAAGGGTGAGCATTCGCGAGCCGTGTACCTCGGGGACAGTGGAGTCTTGGCCCTCGCGCCACAAGACGCCCTGCTCATCGACAGTTCGACCATCGACGTGGAAACCGCGGTCGACCTGCACAAGACCGCCGCGGAGGCGGGATTCGAATTCGTCGATGCCCCGGTGTCCGGAGGCATTAGTGGTGCGGCGGCCGGGACCTTGACGTTCATGGTGGGCGGCGAGAGCGGCGCAGTCGAGAAAGCCAAGCAGTACATCGAGCCCATGGCCGGGCGGATCGTCCACACCGGCGAGGCGGGAACCGGTCAGGCCGCGAAGATCGTGAACAACATGATGCTGTTCATCAGCCTGGAGGCCTGCGGCGAAGGCGCTGTCCTTGCCGACCGGCTGAGCCTGGACCCGCAGGTGTTCTGGGACATCGCCTCGGTCTCGTCCGGCAACTCCTGGGCCCTGCAGACGTGGTATCCCGTGCCGGACATCGTCGACTCCTCGGCGGCGAACAACAACTTCAAGGCCACGTTCTCCGCGGCACTTGCGGCCAAGGATGTGGGGCTCGCGCTGGCTGCGGGTGAACAGACCGGGGTGAACCTCCCCGCGGCCGAGCTCGCGGCTCAGCGGTTCCAGCAACTCGTGGACGAGGGCTACGAGAACCTGGACTGCAGCCTGATCGCCAAGTACGCGGCCCCGGACGGAAAAATCCGGGGCTGGAACCCGGACGAGGCCTGACAGCGCTCATCCCGGGCGGGGGCAGGTTCAGTCCTCGAACATAATCACCTGGCGGACGGCCTGACCGTCCGCGAGTAGGTCGAGTGAGCTGTTGATCTCCGACAGTGCGATTCGCCCGGAAATCAGCTCTTCGACCGGCAGTTTCCCCTCGCGCCACAGCTGCGCGTAGATCGGGATGTCCCGGGCGGGCACGGCTGAGCCCAGGTAGGAACCCTTGATGGTGCGGGCCTCAGCGGTGAGTACGAGCGGCGAAATGCTGGATCGCGCATCCGGGGACGGCAAACCCACAGTCACCGTGGTGCCGCCCACCTCTGTCGCGGCCACTGCGGTCTCGAACGCCTTGGGATGCCCGGCCGCCTCAATCACCACGGGGGCCTTGATGCCCTGCTCGGTCACCTGTGCGGGCGTGTAGACCTCGTCAGCTCCCAATTCACGGGCGCGTGCGAGCTTCTCCTGGTTGGCGTCCACTCCAATGACCTTGCCCTTGTCGATGGAAACGGCCGTGATGAGCGCAGCCATCCCCACACCCCCCAGGCCCACGACCATCACGGCGTGCCCATCCGCCGGTTGGCCGGCATTCAGCACGGCGCCGCCGCCGGTGAGCACCGCGCAGCCCAGGACGGCGGCGACGTCCGCGGGCACGTCGTCGCCAATCGGAACCACCGACTGCCGGTTCAACACGGCGTGCGTCGCGAACCCAGAGACCCCCAGATGGTGACGAACCTCCTCACCTTCCCGATGTAGCCGCACGTGATCACCGATGAGCACGCCGTCATTGTTGGCGGCGGTGCCCGGGGTGCACGGCAGTTTTCCGTCCGTGAGGCAGTTCTTGCATTCACCGCAGCGCGGCAGGAACACCGTGGTGACCTGCTCTCCCACGGACAGGTCTGTGACGTTCTCACCGACTTTTTCCACGACCCCGGAAGCCTCATGGCCAAGCAGCATGGGCGTGGGCCGTACTCGATTTCCATCGACCACGGAAAGATCCGAATGGCACAGGCCTGCGGCCCGAATACGAATCAGTACCTCGTCCGGGCCGGGATCGTCCAGGTCCAGCTCCGTGATGTTCAGTGGCTTCGACTCCGTGTAGGGACGCTCCAGGCCGATCTCTTCGAGGACTGCTCCGGTGATCTTCATGGTGACTCCTGGCTGAGTGCTGCACTTCGCGGGTGAGATGTGAACCACAGTAAACGTAACCTCGGACATCCACACGCGCCCACTGCGGCAATACCATAGGGCCATGAACCCGCCGGCTATCACCCTGCGCGAGCCCACTTTCGACGACGCCGCTGCCCTCGGGGACCTCCACGTGGAGACGTGGCGGGAAACCTACGGGCAGTTGATGCCGGCCTCGGCCTTCGACGACGCCGCTCGCGCCGCCCGGGTCGAGATGTGGCAAGGCACGCTGCAACGTCCGAAGAGGGACGGCACACTGCTGGTCGCTGAGACGAAGGACCAGCTGATCGGATTCGCGGGTGCCGCACCGTCGACTGATGAACATGCCGCTCGTCCCCTGGAACTTCGCATGCTCTATGTACTCGCCGAGCACCACGGCAGCGGTGCCGGACAGGCTCTCCTAGAGGCCGTCATCGGTGACAATCCTGCGTTCCTCTGGGTCGCCAAGGACAATCCCCGGGCACGGCGCTTCTACGAACGCAACCGTTTCACCACAGACGGCGCCGAAGCGGTCTACATTCAAGCCACCGGATTCATGATCGTGCGAATGGTGCGCTAAACCCCTGCCCCCACGATCAACATGGTGGCACCGAAAACGACTCCCGACACCAAGAGCACCACCGTGGTGTAACCCAGGATGTCGCGGATCTTGAGGCCCGCGATGGCCAACAGCGGCAGCGCCCAGAACGGCTGGATCATGTTCGTCCACTGGTCGCCGTATGCCACGGCCATGATCGTGACGGAGGGGTCCACGTCGAGTCTCGCGGCGGCGTCGAGAAGAATGGGCGCCTGGATGGCCACCTGGCCACCGCCGGAAGGGACAAAGAAGTTGACCAGACCCGCGGACAGAAACGCCAGCAACCCCAAAGTCTGCGGCGAGGCCACCGCCACGATCGAATCGGACAGCACCTGGATGAGACCGGTGGCGGTCATGATGCCCATGATTCCGGCGTACAACGGGAACTGCAGCAGAATGTCGCCCACGTTGGAGGCAGCATTCTTGATCAGGCCCATGACCTCAAACGAATTGCGGGACAGCAAGAAAATCAATGCGAGGAACATCCAGTTCACGATGTTGAGCGTGACCGACCCGCCATGCGCGAAATGGATCACCAGGTAGGCCACGAGAGCGATCCCGATGAGGAGAGTGGGCAGTCGTGACGCGTCCAAGTGATCTGCCGGGGCCTCGACCTTGGGCTGCTGCACCTCTTGATCGGATTCCTTGAGCGCCTCCGCGGTGATCCTGTGAGATGCGGGCACTACTCGAGGAGCTACGAGCCACAGGGCCGCTGCCACCAGAATCACTGTCGCCACCGCGGCGCTCATGTTCCACCATGAGAAGGTCGTTTCGCTGATGGGAATCACGTACCCCACCTGCTTCTCGATGAAAGACCCAGGCGTGGCCGCGGTCAGCGGTCCGGAACCCGAGTAACCCATGTGCCACACCACCATGCCGGAGAACCCTGCGGCCACGAGCATGGGGAAACTGATGGGAATGTTCCTGCGGCCGAACTCGTGGGCGACCTCCCTCGCCAGTAAGGCGCCAACAACCAACCCGAAACCCCAGGTGATGAGACAGGAAATAGCTGCCACGACAAACACGAACACGTACGCCTTCAAAGGTGAACGCGGGACGGAAGCCAACCTGCCGAGCAGCGCACGCACCGGCCGTGTACTGGCGAGTGCGTGGCCGAGCAACAGCACCAAGGCCATCTGGGTCATGAACTCCAACAGCCCGGACAGGCCCACTCCCCACCCTTCGATCACGGTCACGGGACCGGAATCGCTGAGGATCAGAGCCATGACGGCGACGACCACGGTCAGCACGATGGCGAAGATCAAGGCGGAGGGGATGAACCGCTCCACCACGGAGTTCACGGGTCGCATCAGCCGGGCCAGCGGCGGCTCAGCCGTGGTGCGGGTGTCGGAATGGTGCTCGGGGGTGCTCATGGCGATACCTCGTCAGTCAGATCGGTACGGCTTGGTGCGGTGGGATCGGGTCACCAACCACCCCTGAGGCTATCGAGAGTGGCGTGGATCACACGGTATTTCGGGCCGGGCGCTACCGGCCGCTTGAACCGCCCCCGGGGCCGTTTCTTAGCGTTAAACCATGAGTGCTCCACCGATCACTTTGCGACGCCCCGAACCGACCGACGTTGAACCGCTGGCCGACGTGCACCTCCGGTGCTGGCAAGAGACGTACACGGGCCAATTACCCGACGCTTTCCTCGGAGACACCGCTTGGGAATCCCGCCGCCGCACCTGGCAAGCCATCGTGGACAATCACGGCCAGGACATGTTCCCGTGGGTGGCAGAAGCGGATGATCACATCATCGGGTTCTCGATGACCGCCCACCCTCAAGAAAAGGATGACGTGCGGGACTTCCAGCTGTTCATGCTCTACGTCCTCAAGGAATTCCACGGGACGGGCGCAGGACAAGAACTCTTGGACGCCTCCCTCGACGATCAGCCGTCACAGCTGTGGATGGCCAAGGACAACCCCCGAGCGCGCAGATTCTACGAGAAGAACGGCTTTGAGGCGGACGGCGCCGAGCGGATCGACAGCGCATCCAACGGTTTGAAGACCATTCGCATGGTGCGTTAGTCGGGGCCGTCTACGACGACGTCGCTCGCGCCCTATCCGAGCTCGCTGACCGCGGCCTCGTGGCCCGGTACCACCCGGTGAACAGCAGAACGATCAGTAGCACGTCCACCGCATCTCCGCCGTAGTACATGAGCTGGGCACCGAACTGCGCATCCGCGGTTTCCACCCCCATGGGCTGGTGGGCGTACAACCACTTGGCCAGAATCGAATGCGCAGCGATGAACGCAATCAGCACCCCGGCTCGAAGCTTGAACGACGCCCTGTGCGGATCCGGGTCCACGCCCACCATGGACGCCGTGAACACATACCCCGCCAAGAAAATATGGGTGTGCACCAGCGCATGCACCCACACGGAACCGTGCATCCAATGAAACAGCGGGGTGGTGTACAGCACCCACAATCCACCCGCGTTCAAGAGAGCGGCCACGACCGGGTGCGTGATCACCCGGACGTAGGGCGAACGGAGCATGCGAGACACCGCACGCGCTCGCCCCACGGGCAAGGCCCGCAACAGCACGCTCACCGGAGCCGAAAGCACCAGTAGGAGCGGGGCGATCATCCCGAGCAACAAGTGCCCCATCATGTGCGCGGTGAAACTCTCGTGAGCGGCCTGGCCCAAGGGGCCCACCAGGCTCGCGGCCACGCAGGCCAGTCCCGCGTAGAAGAACACGGTCCGATGAACCGGCCACGCACTGCGGTGCCGCCCGGCCCAGAGGGACCAGGCATACCCGACCGCCGTGGCAATCAGCAATGCCGCAACAAATACTTCGAACACGAGCCAGCCATCAAGGCCAGTCGCGTGGGCTGAGTCATGAGCGTGCACGGGCAGCCTCAGCGAGCGTCATGGGCCGAACGGGTCATGCGCAGCACCATCCACCCGATCACCATGAGTACGATCGCAGATCCGATCCACACCGTGTCATACAGCAGCAGGTCAACGCCGTACCGGATCTGATGGATGCCCAGGATCTTGTGGTTGAGCACGCCGTCGAGGAGTTGGAACGACCCGATGCCCAGGGCCACTGCCCCAGCCCAGCGCTTCCAATTCACGCCCCCGCGGCGTCGGATATCGGCCAGCAGGAACAGGCCCCACACGGTGATGAACCACCCGAACGCGTGGAAAATCCCGTCCGTCAGCAACGCCACCTCATGGGTGGACAGATCATAAAAATGGTGCCATTGCAGGCCCAAGTGGAAGATGAACAGATCGATCATGGACGCTGCAATACCGCAACCAAACAGGAATCCCGACAGCACGGTTCGCTTGCCGGGGTGCCGTTCGTCTCTGGTTTCGACCCCGCCACGGTGTCCCGTTCGCGCTTCGTTTCGTGCGTTCGGTTCAACGGTGGACATTTCCAGCACTCCTCAACGCGACAACGGGGCTCCTGCCTTCATTGTTCATTCCCAGAGCAAGCGGTTCAATACGTGACCACCATGAGCCTCGCGCCGCTGAGATCTCACCAGGTAATAAAAGGTCTAACAACCTGCCCACCCGAGAGAAACTCCCCGAACGGCTTGGCTGCACACTAAATTTGGACCATGCCCACACCTGACGACGCCCCGAACGCGGTGAACCCGGATTACTGGCAGTTCGCAAATGCCGCCGCGTCACGCATCTCGCAAGAGTTCCCGGAATGCGACGTCACGGCCAACCGCCTGTTCGTCACGCTGTTCCGGGCGTCCTCATCGGTGATCTACGACTTCGAGTCCTCCATTCACCGCCCCGCCGGTGGCACGTGGGCCAGTTATCGCATGCTGTTCGCGCTGTGGGTTGCGGGCCCCCTGACCCCTCACCGCGCGGCCGAGCTCATGGGAATGAGCCGTGCTGCGGTCTCGAACCTCGCGGGCAATCTGGAATCCAAAGGTCTGCTGGTCAAACAGGCATCCGAGGCGGACGGGCGCTCCTTGATCCTGCACCTCACCGACACGGGCCAAACCAAGATCCAAGAGGTCTTCGCCCGGCAGAACTCCCGCGAGAACGACTGGAGCCAGGCCCTCACCGAACAAGAGCGCGAATTGCTCATCAGCCTGCTCGACAAGATCATGGACCACCGCACGGCCATCGGAGCGAAAACACGCAAGTAGCCTCCGAACCCCTGGTCAGCCCCCTCAAGCGGTCAGCAAAATGGGAGCATGACAGTTTCGGATGCCTCGACATTCCCCCGTCACCAGTCCCTCCCCTCACGGGAGCACTATCCCCTGGTGATCATCGGCAGCGGCGCGGGTGGCGTCAGCGCGGCACGTAGCTACCTCGACGCCGCCGGGCCGGGTCCCGTGCTCATGGTCACCGAAGACATCGATCCACCCTACGAACGCCCGCCGCTGTCCAAGGAAGTCCTGTCCGGCGAGAAAGAACCCACCGGCGACCCTGTCAATGGAGAGGGCCTTCCGGACGGTGTGGAGCTGCTGCTCGCCTCGTCGATCTCGGCCGTGGACATAGAGAAGCAGACCGTGGCGGCTAAGAGCTGGTCCGTGGAATTCGACCGGTTGATTGTTGCCACGGGTGCGCGCTCCAAGTCGCTTCACGCCGCGCAGGAGGGTGCCGAAATCCACTTGCTGCGATCACTCGATGACGCAAGGACCCTGGTGGCCTCCGCGCGAACGGCGTATACCGCCCTGGTGATCGGCTCCGGTTTCATCGGCTGCGAAGCAGCCGCGTCACTGGCCCAACGCGGCCTCAACGTCGCCCTGGTGACGCCCGAAAACGGGCCGCAGGAGCAACGACTGGGCGCAGCGGCGTCGTCGAGAATCAAGGACTGGCTTGAGGCCGTCGGTGTCGAGGTGCGTACCGGCCGCAGCGTGAAGTCCGTGGCGGCCCCGCGGGTCGTGCAACTCGATGACGGGACATCGTTGAACCCCGATCTGATCCTTGCCGCGGTGGGTGTGACTCCGGGCGGCACGCTCCTGGACAACTCGCCTGCGGAGGTCCGGGGCGGCCGGATCATGACCGACCAGCATCTGAAGGCGCACGCCACCGTGTGGGTCGCCGGAGATTCCGCGCTGGCCCAGCATGGCGTGGCGGGGCGGCCCATCATGGTCGAGCACTGGGGTGACGCGCTGGCCATGGGAGAAATCGCCGGGCACAATGCTGCGGTCGAGCAGAACGCGCAAAAATCGTGGGATTCGATCCCCGGTTTTTGGAGCATCATCGGTGACCACACGCTCAAATACTCCGCGTGGGGAGACGGCTTCAGCACGGCAGAGTTCCGGGAGCGGCCGGACGGGTTCGTGGTCTGGTACGGCGACGAACGCGGCGAGCTGGTGGGCGTGCTCACCTACAACTCGGACGACGATTACGAGCGGGGCCAACACCTACTTGAGCAGCGCGCTCCCCTGTCGCACGCGTTGAAATAGCCTCGAAAAGCTAGGGCGTCACGGATGCGCTCGCATCGGCGCGAGCCACCATGCGCTCCGCGAGAGCGATCACGGGCGCGTCAATGACCTGCGCCCCATGCCGGAACGATCCCCGCTGCTCCGCGGCCACTTCCACCACGCCGCGGGCCCAGTCGAGCTTGTCCGGCTTGGAGCGGAACCCTTCCTTGATCACGGCCATCTGCGAGACGTGCATCCCACCCTTGGCGGCAAAACCGGAGCTGGAGGCGTCCAGGGTCTCGCCCAGCAGTCCCTCAAGGTTCTCGACGTCCAGGAAGATCCCGTCGACCGCGAAAATCCCTGCCACCGCCGCGTGCAGCACCGTCTGCGAGCGCACGTGCAGGGAAATATCCCGGAGCGCGCCGTTGCACTTGCGGCTCGTGAGGCCACCCAGATTCACGATCAGGTCCTCTGATCCCCACATGAGGCCGACGACGCCGCTCGCGCCGGCAATCTCGCCCAGCGCCAGGGCACCACGGGGAGACTCGATCAACGCCACGACCTCGTAGTCGACTAGCCCCGCGAGCTGCTCGGCGGATTCAACATTGGGAACCGCCACACGCCGGTAGGTCGTAGAAGCCAACGCCTGCAGATCTGCAGCATGCTCATCGGTCCCCACCGGGTTCACTCGGATGACCGTGCGGGCCGGATCCAACGGGCATTCCAGGATGCACTGGCGCGCGAACTCCTTGTCCCGCGGCAGCACGCCGTTGTGCAGGTCCAACACCACCACGTCCGCCGCTTGTGCAGCCTCAGCGAACTGCTCTGGCTGATCGGCGGGAACGACAATCCAAGCCGGTCCGTTGAAGGCATGGGTGTGAGTCATCGGGCGCATCTCCTGAGTGTGGCGTGGGTCTCGTCCACTGAGTATGCAGCACAAATCCGGATAATGGAATAACTATTCCATTATCCGGATTGCGGAAACGTCACTGCATTAGCGGCTCAACAGCAACGCCTCACCCTGACCGCCGCCGCCACACAGCGACACGGCCGCCTTGCCGGAACCCCGGCGTGCCAGCTCGAGAGCCGCGTGCAGCGCCAGACGAGCACCGGACGCGCCGATCGGGTGGCCCAAGGCAATGGCACCGCCATGGATATTGGCCTTCTCCAACGGAATCCCCAGGTCATCGACCGACTGCACGGAGACTGCCGCGAATGCCTCGTTGATTTCCACGAAATCCAGCTCATCCACGGACCACCCAGCGCGTTCCAGCGCATGCTCAATGGCTCGCGACGGCTGGGAGTGCAGGGACGTATCCGGACCCGCAACCTGACCCGGCTTGCCCACCACGGCCAGCCAGGACAGACCGTGCTCCTCCGCGTAGGCGCGCGTCGTCAGCACAACGGCCGCGGCGCCGTCCGAAATCGGGGACGAGTTACCGGCAGTGATCGTGCCGTCCTTGGTGAACGCAGCGCGCAACTTGCCGAGGCCCTCGGCCGTGGACTCGGGACGAACACCCTGATCCTCGGACACCGTGACCGGATCGCCCTTGCGCTGCGGGATCTCCAGCGGCGCGATCTCGTCCGCGAACACACCCGAGGACTGCGCCTCACCCGCCAGCTGGTGGCTACGTGCCGCGACCTGGTCCTGCTGCTCGCGGCCGATCGAGCGCTCGGAATTGCCCGTCTCGGTGAGCTCGCCCATCGCAACCCCCAAAGCGGCGTCGACCAGACCGTCATTGGCCAGCGAATCGGCCAGGGTCATGTCGCCGTAGGCCTTGCCCTTGCGAGCGCCCAGGGACAGGTGCGGCGCGCTGGTCATGGATTCCATGCCGCCGGCCACCACCACGGAGGCCTCGCCGGCGCGAATCATGCGGGCCGCCTCGGTCACCGCGACCAGCCCGGACAGGCACACCTTGTTCAACGTCATGGCGGGCACGGTCATGGGCAGACCCGCTTCCACGGCGGCCTGTTTTGCGGGGTTCTGGCCGTTTCCGGCCTGCACCACGTTGCCCATGTACACGTAATCCACGGTGTCAGGGGCAATACCCGAGCGCTCCACGGCGTGCTTGATGGCGTGCGCCCCAAGCTCCACCGCGCTCAGGGACGCGAGCGTGCCCATCAGCTTGCCCTGCGGGGTACGCGCCCCATTGACGATCACAACATCATTGGCGTTCTCGGTCATTTGTCCTCCTGTACGGGAACGGAATCCGGGGTGACGTCCACAAGGTCAACCCGGTACTTCGCTTCGGTTTTTTCTGCCACTTCTTCTTCGGTCACGTCCGGGGCCAGGGTCCGCAGCACCAACCCGCCATCCTCCACGTCGAAGACGCACAAGTCCGTGACAATCCGGTCCACCACGCCCACGCCGGTCAGCGGCAAGTCGCATTCGCGCTTGATCTTGGCCGAACCGTCCTTGGCCACGTGTTCCGTCAAGACCAGCACACGCGGGGTTCCGGCCACAAGGTCCATGGCGCCACCCATGCCCTTGACCATCTTGCCGGGGATCATCCAATTAGCCAGATCCCCCTGTTCGGAGACCTGCATGGCACCCAGGATCGCCATCTTCACGTGGCCGCCTCGGATCATTCCGAAGGACGTGGCCGAGTCGAAGATCGCCGCACCGTCCTGCAGAGTAATGGTCTGCTTGCCGGCGTTGATCAGGTCCGGGTCCTCATCGCCCTCATACGGGAACGGCCCCATGCCCAGCACACCGTTCTCGGACTGCAGCACCACGCTCACGCCCTCGGGCAGGTTGTTGGCCACCATCGTGGGGATGCCGATACCCAGGTTCACGTAGTCGCCGTCGTTGAGTTCCGACGCCGCAATGGCCGCCATCTCGTCGCGCGTCCAGCTCATGCCGCGCCTCCTTCCGATTCGGCCGACGACGTCGCCGCGCCCGGCCTCGGTCGCGTGGTCCGCTGCTCGATGTCTTTGGGAGCACCCGAGTACTGCACCACGTGCTGCACGTACACACCGGGCGTCACGATGTGGTCCGGATCCAGCTCGCCCGGTTCCACGATGTTCTCGACCTCGGCAAAGGTGACCTTGCCGGAGGCAGCGCACACCGGGTTGAAGTTCCGCGAGGTGCGGCGGTAGATCAGGTTGCCGTCCGTATCTCCCTGCCACGCGTGCACCAGAGCCACGTCAGCGACGATCCCGCGTTCCTGAACATAGGTTCGGCCGTCGAACTCCGCGGTCGGCTTGCCCTCGGCAACCAAGGTGCCAACACCGGTGGCCGTGTAGAACGCGGGGATTCCCGCACCGCCGGCCCGCAGCCGCTCGGCAAGCGTTCCCTGGGGTGTGAACTCGACGTCGAGCTCACCCTCCAAGTACTGACGGGCGAACTCCTTGTTCTCCCCCACGTAGGAAGACAAAACCTTGGTGACTTGCTTGTTCTCGAGCAGCAGTCCCAGGCCTTTGCCGTCCACGCCCATGTTGTTGGACACCACGGTCAGGTCTTTCACGCCGCTGTCCCTCACCGCTTCGATGAGGTCCCGCGGGATACCGGACAGGCCAAAGCCACCCACGGCAAGGGTCATGCCGTCCCGCAGTGTGTCGGCCAGGAGTTCGGCAACGTTGTCTCTGAGTTTGGACACGGTCACCCTTTCGTAATGTGTGATCTCCATCTCAGCGTAGGAAGCGCCCACATCCTGGTCAATGAGCGCCCGCATTCTTCCGGTCAAGTCCTCATATTCTGAAAAACAGCGTCTAGTCTGTCCATAATGTGAACAACTTCGCGACAGCTCCAAGCCAGGGGACGATGATGACGACACCGGATTCCAATACCTCGTCGCACTCCCGCTCACCGCATACCCAGAGGGGCACTCAGGTCGTGGCCCGGGTGGCGGCCATCCTGCAGGCGGTTGCCGCGAGTGAAACGGCTGGCTCTACCGCGGCAATTGCGCTCCACACCGGACTGACCAGGCCCACCACCCATAGGCTCCTGACGGCGCTGGCCGATGAAGGCCTGGTCGACCGCACCGAGAACGGCAACTGGGCGCTCGGACCCGAACTCCACATCCTGGGCACCGTGGCGGCCCAGCGCTATCCGGCACAGGAACTCGCCACCCCGTGCCTGCAGCGCCTCTCGGAAGCCACTGGTGAATCCGCGTTCTTCTCCGCGCGCCGCGGCAACGAGGTCATCTGCCTGGCGCGCGTCGAGGGGTCGTTTCCGGTCCGCTCCCATGTGCTTTACGAAGGGCTCCGCCTCCCGCTGGGCGTGGCGTCCGCGGGGATCGCGATCCTCGGTCAACTCCCGCCGGATCAGCTCGAGACCGCCCTAGCGGACACCCGGGACGAACGGCAACGCCTCGGCTCTCAGCACCGCGACGCACACGTCCGCAAACTCGTCGCACGCGTTCGCGACCACGGTTGGTCCCTGAATCCGGGACGCATTGTCGAAGGGTCATGGGGCATGGCCGCCGCGGTGTTCGATGCCTCCGGACAACCCCGGTACGCCCTGTCATTGACCGGCATCGAATCAAGATTCCGCGCCGAACGCCGCCCCCAACTGGGCGCGGCGCTGCTCGATCAGGCGCACAAATTGTCCACGGCCCTGCGCACCGGGGCGCCCTCGGCGTAAGGTGCCGGGCCGCCCTCGGCGTAGGGTGCCGGGCCTGGAAGGGTGTGCGGGCGGCGTCGTCGGCGTGGCGTACGGGCCGGACCATGTGATGAGGGCTTACTGCGCAGTAGACCCGGTTACTTTGTCGTAACCCCTGACGAAATGGTTCGCCGACGCCGCTCGGCCCACCCGCCGTGCGTGCCGGGGTGTGTGAGCGGCGTCGTGGCCTATTCCCACGAGTCGCCGGACGGGCAAGAATGAAGGGCATGGAACTCGACTATCCGTTCCACGGGCGGTGCCTGGTGCAGAACAGCCCCGCGAATCGAGTGCCGAGCCACGGAACCGATCGGTTCGGCACCAGTTTCGCGATGGATTTTGTGCCGGTGGATGGACAGAACCGTTCGGCCAGGTTCACTGGCACGTCGCTGTTGCGCACGGAGGCTCCCGAGAAGTTCGTCGGTTTCGGACAACCGGTCATTTCACCCGTGACCGGCACGGTGGTTCTGGCGGACGACCACGCCGAAGATCACGACGCCTTCCGCGGGTTGTCCTCCGTTGGTTACGCGCTGACCCAAGCCTGCCGCGTCGCCGCCGGATGGGGCGCGTTGGCTGGAAATTACGTGGTGGTGCAGGATTCCTTCAGCGGCCAGTACGTAGCACTGTGCCACCTGCGGCAAGGCAGCATCAGGGTTCGAGTTGGCCAGAGCATTCAGGCTGGGACCGCAGTTGCCCAATTCGGAAATTCTGGGAACAGCACCGAACCGCACGTGCATGTGCAGGCGGTCGATTCTCTGGATTTCGCTCAGGCTGTTGGCTTACCCCTGTCATTTCCGGACGGCCTACCCCGCAACGGTCAGATCGTGGGCGACGGCCCGGAGCGCCCGGTGCCATCTGGCTAGGACGCCGTCCAGCCGCCATCCATCGTGTAGGCAGCGCCGGTGACCATGCCGGCGGAGGGACCGGCCAGGAAGGCAATGAGCTCGCCAACCTCCTCCGGCTCAACCAAGCGCTTGATCGCTGATTCGGTGAGCATGATCTTCTCGACCACTTCGTCCTCGGGGATTCCGTGGGTGGCCGCTTGGTCCTTGATCTGCTTGTCCACCAGGGGCGTGCGCACGTAGCTGGGGTTCACGCAGTTGCTGGTCACACCGTGCGGAGCGCCCTCCAGAGCTACGGTCTTGGACAGGCCCTCCAACCCATGCTTAGCGGCGACATATGCGGACTTGAACGCCGAGGCGCGCAGACCGTGGATCGAGGACACGTTGATGATTCGCCCCCACTCCCGCTCGTACATGTGAGGCAGGGCGGCACGGATCAGCAGGAACGGGGACTCGAGCATGAGCGTGAGGATCCGGTGGAAGTCGGCGGGATCGAAGTCCTGGACGGCCGTGACCTTTTGAATCCCGGCGTTGTTGACCAGCACATCCACGTCGAGACTCAAGTCCGCGAGCGCTGCGGTGTCGGTGAGGTCAACGGCCCATGCCTCGCCCCCGACTTCTTGCGCCATGGCCTCGGCGGCCTGAGGGTCGATGTCGGCCACGATCGCGTGGGCGCCGCGTTGCGCGAGGGCCCGAACCGCTGCCGCGCCGATGCCACTCGCCCCGCCGGTGACCAGTGCCTTCTTGTCCTTGAGCGTGCTGTCCGACATGCCCCAACTCCTCGGTAATGGGTGATCTACGTCCCACACATTACGCGCGCCACAATTGGCCCGACCACCCACCCATGATGTTTGATGAATGGGTACCCATCCAGAGCGGCCGAGAGATCTGGCTCGTTGACGCCGCAGCAACCCGGGATTCAGCCCACGGTGCTACCGCCAGGACCGATGGAAAGGACTGCTAGTTCATGCCTCAGAACACCGATCGTATTCAGACCACCCACGTAGGATCGCTGCCCCGCACTCCCGATCTACTGGAGGCCAACAAGCGTTTCCAGGAGGGTGAAGCCACCGCCCAGGAGTTGGATGCCGCGCTCGACAACGGCGTGATCGACATCGTTCGCAAGCAGCGCGAGATCGGCCTGGACATCGTCAACGACGGCGAATACGGCCACACCATGTCTTCCTCCGTGGATTACGGCGCGTGGTGGAACTACTCGTTCTCCCGCCTGGGCGGATTGACCCCCACCAACGAGGACCGCTGGCAGGACGCCGAGGTCAAGCGCTCCTCCCCCGGCAACATCGTTCTGACCAGCTTCCCGGACCGCCGCGACCGCGCTCGTTTCCGCGACGCCTACGAGGACCCCACGGCCGGAGTTCTCGCGCACCGCGCCTCGGTCGCCCAGCCCAAGATCACCGGGCCGCTGACCTACGCCGGTCAGGAAGCCGTGGCCGGTGACATCCGCCGTCTCAAGGACGCGATGGCCGAGACCGGAGCCCAGCAGGGTTTCGTGGCCGCGTTGTCCCCGGGTTCCTGCGCACGTGTCCGCAACGAGTACTACTCGACCGACGAAGAGCTCGTGTACGCCTGCGCGGACGCCATGCGCGAGGAGTACAAGGCCATCATCGATGCCGGCCTGACCGTTCAGATCGACGACCCCTCCATCGCCGAGTCCTGGGACCAGATCAACCCCGAGCCCACCGTGGAGGACTACCTGGCCTTCACCAAGATCCGCGTGGACGCCCTCAACTACGCCCTGCGCGACCTCCCCGAGGACCAGATCCGCTTCCACCTGTGCTGGGGTTCGTGGCACGGCCCGCACACCACAGACCTCGAGTTCAAGTACCTGGTGGACCTCATGCTCACCATCAACGCGGGCGGCTACAGCTTCGAGGCGTCCAGCCCCCGCCACGGCCACGAGTGGAAGGTCTGGAAGGACCACACGCTCCCCGAGGGCAAGGTGGTCTACCCCGGTTTCGTCTCCCACTCGACCAACGTGGTGGAGCACCCGGAGCTCGTGGCCGACCGCATCGAGCAGTACGCGTCCGTGGTGGGTCGCGAGAACGTCATCGCCTCCACTGACTGTGGCCTGGGCGGTCGCCTCCACCCCTCGATCGCGTTGGCCAAGCTCGGCTCCCTGGTCGAAGGCGCGCGCCTCGCGACCGAGCGCTTGTTCTAGCAAGGTTCGCGAGCGGCGTCGGCAATCAATCGACGACGACGCCGCTCGCGCCACCCGCCTCTGCCCCCTCAT
The DNA here is from genome assembly GCF_002295155.1 of Kocuria sp. WRN011. Taxonomy (NCBI): domain Bacteria; kingdom Bacillati; phylum Actinomycetota; class Actinomycetes; order Micrococcales; family Micrococcaceae; genus Kocuria; species Kocuria sp. WRN011. The sequence goes on along the minus strand of NZ_NSGI01000001.1, from coordinate 31,089 downwards.
TTCCCGCCCCCATCACCCTGGCTCATCCTCCCCACCCCACCGCTAGTGCCCCCGCTGCCGCCTAGGGCCACGCCGCCTCCCCGCCCGCCGGGTCCGCCGGGTCCGGCCGGCGTCGCAGCTCAGCCGGCCATCGCGGCCGACCATCTGATGCCGCCTTACGGCAAAGTAACCCGCCCTACCGAACAGTAAGGCAGGATGAAATGGTGGGGCTCAACCGGAGAGCTAGCACAGTCGGCAGAAGTGACTGTGGATAACTCGAACTGACCGACCCCGAGACCGCCTACAGTCGCGGTCATGAAAGCCGCTCGAGTACTGAGTTTCGACCCGTTGCCAGATGTGTTGCCGACGGTCGACTGGGGTCTGCGCGCTCCTCAGCTCAACGCGGACCCCGCCATGGTGCGCCTGACCCGCGGATACTGGTTCCACAAGCCAGAGCATTACGAACCCGCGATGCTCTCCGTGCTGCTGCACCGACACTTCCGGCGGAACATGAGCGGCTTGCCGATCACCGGCCTCCACGCATTGCGGTTGTACAAGGTGCCCGTCGACTCCACTCAACACTGGATCAATCCGACGCTCGGACACGAACCCGCTCCGCGAGCACGCGCCTTTGTGAGCGCCATGGGCTCACCCCACCTGGCCTGGAACCGTTACCGCCCCACGTCAGAGCTGGGTGGTGCCACAATGACCAAGTCCTATGGGCTGAACCCGTACTTGGGTCCATCGGAGTGCGCCCTCACCCATCCGATCGAAGCACTGACCGTGGCCGCCCCTTACCTGTCCGCGTGGCGAATCATTGCCTGTTTGGACTACCTGCTGGCGCACCGGATCCAGGTCACCAACAAGATCTGGCTGAAACCGTTCGACCGTGAAGAAATCTCGCGGACTCTCGCCCTGCTTCCCCCACGCTCACGCTCCGCCTGTCGAATCGCCAGACTTCTGAGCCACGCGGTGGAACGCACGTGGTCTTCACCCGAAACGTTGACTCGATTGCTGGTCCTCAAGAACGGCTTCCCGCCGCCCAGCATGAACCCACTGGTGATGCTGGATGGCCGGGAACGATTCCCCGACCTCGCATGGGTCGCCAAGCGGACGGCCCTCGAATACAACAGCAATGACCACGCAATCGACACTCAGATCTACCGGGACGAGAACTACAGGCTCGAACGCTTTCGTGATGCTGGATGGAAGGTGCGAGTGCTGACCTGGGACGACCTCAGGCACCCAGACCGTCGAGCCCAGTGGATGTGCTGGTTGGATCAGCAGTTGCGCTAGGTGACCGGTTGATCCGCGCTGCTGAGCCTGGTTGCGAAATTCGGAACGCGGGACCAGACCCCGCGCAACCATTTGATGCGACCGTACTGCAGAGTAACCGGGTCTACCACACAGTAAGACCGAATGAAATGGCTCATTGGACGCCCGAGGGAAGGTCGTCGCCCAGGGGAAGAGACTGGTCAGCACGGCACCCGAGACAGAGCTTCACACGTGTTTCCTCAGACCTTTGATAATTTTGCGCGGAGGTAGTGACGCGAGTCACGATCATCAGTACTATCTATTCCAACGACCATTCGGTCAGTAATCACAGATCTTGCCGGGCCCGGACCGCGCAACTCATGATCCTGGAGCTTCCATGGCTACAAACGCAGCTTCCCCGCCCGCACAGCAGCAGGCGCACACCATGTCCCGCGAAGAGCGCAAGGTTCTCGCCGGCACCCTGGTGGGCACAACCATCGAGTGGTACGACTTCTTCATTTACGCTCAGGCAGCGGCCTTCATCCTGGCCACGCACTACTTCAACCCGGCAGGCGCTGAGAATCCGGCTGTGGGACAGATCGTCGCCTGGGCTTCCCTGGGCATCAGCTTCCTGTTCCGTCCGCTGGGCGCCATCGTGGCTGGCCATATCGGCGATAAGTACGGTCGTAAGATCACACTCGTGCTGACGCTGTTCGGCATGGGCGCGGCCACCACTTTGATCGGCCTGCTTCCCACCTACGAACAGATCGGTATTGCGGCGCCCATTATTCTGCTCTGCTTGCGCGTCCTGCAGGGCTTCTCAGCCGGTGGCGAGTGGGGAGGCGCGGCCCTGATGGCTGTGGAGCACGCCCCCAACCACAAGCGCGGCCTGTTCGGGGCTTACCCGCAGATCGGCGTGCCCTTGGGCATGCTGATGGCCACCCTGTTCATGTTCGGCGTGACATCCCTGCTGACCCCCGAGCAGTTCGAGTCCTGGGGCTGGCGCGTTCCGTTCTTGTTCTCGATCGTGCTGATCGGTGTTGGCTACGCGATTCGCCGCGCGGTGGATGAGTCTCCCGTGTTCGTTGCCATGCAGCAGCGCGCCAAGGAGTCTTCAGCTCCGCTGGGCCAGTTGTTCCGCACCAACAAGCGCGAAGTAACCCTGGCCGCCCTGATCTTTGCCGCCAACAACGCCGCCGGTTACCTAGTGATCGCGTTCTTCGCGTCCTACGGTGCCACGGTCCTGGGTATGCCCCGATCCGAAACCCTGGTCGCATCCCTGATCGGGGGCATCGGCTGGTTGATCTTCACGATGCTCGGCGGCTGGATGTCAGACAAGATCGGACGAAAACTGACGTTCCAGCTGGGTTACGCGTTCATCATCCTGTGGGCCATCCCCATGTGGTTCATGCTGAATACGGCATCGCTGCCACTGTTCGCGGCGGCGATCTTCATCCTGACCATCGGCCTGGGCCCGTCCTATGGCCCTCAGTCCGCGATGTACGCGGAGATGTTCCCGGCTCGTGTCCGCTACTCCGGCATCTCGATCGGTTACGCACTCGGATCCATCATTGGCGGCGCATTTGCCCCCTTGATCGCCCAACTGCTGCTGAACGAAACTGGCCAGTCCTGGACCATTGGCCTCTACATCGCTCTGCTCTCCGTCGTGTCCTTCACGGCCGTGTGCTTCGTCCGCAAGTCGGACCAGGGCCGCGACCTGCACATCGAGGAAGTGCACGAGGAATTCATTGCCAAGCACCCGGGCGAAGAAGTTCCCCCGGTACTGCCCGAGGACATGGACAGCAATGCCCCGCAGCACCGCCGGTAAAGCTCCGCGCAGTGCATGCAACTGAATCACAGATGTGGCCGGATCCTTCGCGGGTCCGGCCACATCGCATTCGCAGGTCATTCAGCTCCGACCCTCAGCATGAAACCGAACGCATTGGAGCCGAAAAAGTCCGAATCCCGCAATCCCGACCGAGTGTATTGACGTAGGTCACAAAGTCGTGGAATCTTTAGATGAACGATCGGTCAGTTATTGCCCCTGCGAAGGAGACAGCATGTCCACGATGCCGCAAGCTTTTCTAGTCGGAGGGGCCCGCACCCCTGTAGGTCGGTACGGCGGGGTACTGTCCTCCGTTCGCCCTGACGACATGGCCGCCCTCTGCATCAAGTCCGTGGTCGAAGCCGCCGGCATCGATCCCGCAGCCGTTGACGAGGTCATCCTCGGTAACGCCAACGGCGCCGGTGAAGAAAACCGCAATGTGGCCCGCATGGCGTGGCTGTTGGCCGGCTACCCGGACACCGTGCCCGGCATCACCGTGAACCGTTTGTGCGCGTCCGGCATGTCCGCGATCACCATCGCCTCCCAAATGATCAAGTCCGGCGCGGCTGACATCGTGATTGCCGGTGGCGTGGAGTCCATGTCCCGTGCCCCGTGGGTTGTCGAGAAGCCCAAGACCGCGTTCGCCAAGCCCGGCGAAGCCTTCGACACCTCCATCGGCTGGCGCTTCGTGAACGAGAAGTTCGAGGACGGCCCGCTCTCCCGCGACGGCAAGGCCACCTACTCCATGCCGGAAACTGCAGAGGAAGTGGCCCGCGTGGACAACATCTCCCGTGAGGACTGCGACGAATTCGCCGCCGAGTCCCACGCAAAGGCCATCAAAGCCATTGAGGCCGGCCGCTTCAAGGACGAAATCGTGCCGGTCGAGGTCAAGGGCCGCAAGGGTGCCGTCACCACCGTTGACACCGACGAGGGTCCTCGAGCCGGCTCCACCCCGGACGTCCTGGCTAAGTTGCGCCCCGTAGTCAAGGGCGGTTCCGTAGTCACGGCCGGTAACGCCTCATCCCTCAACGACGGCGCCTCCGCCATCATCGTGGCCTCCGAGAGCGCCATCGAGAAATACGGTTTGAAGGCCCGTGCCCGCGTGATCGACGGTGCTTCCGCCGGGCTGGCTCCCGAGATTATGGGCCTGGGCCCGGTCCCCGCCACAGAGAAGGTCCTCAAGCGTGCGGGCTGGACCGTGGATGACCTCGGGGCCGCCGAGATCAACGAAGCCTTTGCCAGCCAGTCCCTGGCCTCGATCCGCCGTCTTGGTTTGAACCCGGACATCGTCAACCGCGACGGCGGTGCCATCGCCCTGGGCCACCCGCTGGGCTCCTCCGGCTCGCGCATCGTGATCACCCTGCTGGGCCGCATGGAACGCGAGAACGCGGACAAGGGTCTGGCCACCATGTGTATCGGCGTGGGCCAGGGTGCTGCCATGCTCGTGGAGAAGGTGTGATGCCCGCATGAGCGAGCACGCGACGTCGTCGAACGGTAAGAATCAAGCCGAAGCGAATCAGCAGATCCTGCAGGGTGACTTCAGCGCCATCCGTCTGGAAGAAACCCCGGACCGCCTGCACGTGATCCTGGACCGCCCGGACGTGCGCAACGCGATCGACCAGACCATGGTCGACGAGCTGCACACCGTGTGCGGCTACCTGGAACGCAACCCGAAGATCATGATCCTGTCCGGCACGGAAGTGAACGGCAAGGGGATTTTCGCCTCGGGTGCGGATATCGCGCAGCTGCGCGAGCGGCGTCGTGAGGATGCGCTGCGCGGGGTGAATTCGCAGATTTTCGACCGGATCGCCAAACTGCCCATGCCCGTGATCGCTGCGCTGGACGGCTACGCGCTGGGTGGCGGTGCGGAACTCGCGTGGGCCGCGGATTTCCGCTTGGGAACCCCGTACGTGAAGATCGGCCAGCCGGAAACCGGCCTGGGCATCATCGCCGCTGCGGGTGCCCTGTGGCGCATCAAGGAACTCGCGGGTGAACCGGTGGCCAAGGAGATCGTTTTGGCCGGGCGGATTCTCAACGCGGAAGAAGCCTTGGCCGCGCACCTGATCACCGAAATTCACGAACCGGCTGAACTGGTGAATGCCGCGCACGCGCTGGCCGACCGCATCGGCAAGCAGGACCCGCTGGCCGTGCGCGTGTCCAAGCGCGTGTTCCACATGCCGCGCGAGTCCCACCCTCACGTGGACGAACTCGCGCAGGCGATCCTGTTCGAATCCCAAGCCAAGTTTGACCGGATGCAGGCGTTCCTGGACCGGAAGAAGGAGAACAAGAAATGAGCGAAGAGACCAAGGGCACTGTTCCCGCCAAGGTGGGCGTGCTGGGCGGTGGCCGCATGGGTGCGGGTATCGCGCACGCGTTCCTGATCTCCGGCTCCAACGTCACCGTGGTCGAGGCGAATCCCCAGGCGGCCGCGTCTGCCAAGGAGCGCATCGAATCCGACCTTGTCAAGTCGCTTGAGCGCGGCAAGATCGACGGCAACCTGGACAAGTGGGCCGAGAACCTCTCCGTGAGCCTGAACCACTCCGATTTCTCCGAGTGCGAGCTGGTCATTGAGGCCGTTCCCGAGATCTGGGACCTCAAGGTTTCCTCGCTGCAGCAGGTCGAGGCGAACCTCTCCGAGAGCGCTTGGCTGGCCACCAACACGTCCTCGCTGTCCGTGGACGGGCTGGCCGCCGAACTCAAGCACCCCGAGCGCTTCTGCGGCCTGCACTTCTTCAACCCGGTTCCGGCCTCCAAGCTCGTGGAGATCGTGATCGGACAGCAGACCAGCGATGAGCTGCAGAAGCTGACCCTCGAGTGGGTCGCCGGCATCGGCAAGACCCCGGTCACCGTGAATGACGCCCCCGGTTTCGCTTCCTCCCGCCTGGGCGTAGCGCTGGGCCTCGAGGCTATTCGCATGGTCGAAGAGGGTGTGGCCTCCGCCGAGGACATCGACAACGCCATGGTGCTCGGCTACAAGCACCCCATGGGCCCACTCGCGCTCACGGACATCGTGGGTCTGGACGTGCGCTTGGGCATCGCGGAGTACCTCGAATCCAAGCTCGGCCCCCGCTTCGCACCGCCGCAGCTCATGCGCGACATGGTTGAGCGCGGCGAGCTGGGCAAGAAATCCGGCAAGGGTTTCTACGACTACTCGTAGCCTCGTCTCGGGTTCTCCGGCATAGCTGGATTCCCGCCCGACGACGCCGCTCGGCCCGCCCCACGGGCACATCGCACCATCCCCGGTGGATAGTTCATACATGAACTATCCACCGGGGCTTTTCGTCTGCATTGGTTAATAGTTAGCTGCTGCTGTCAGCCGCGCGGGGAAGCGGATTCCCCCGCTCGACACGGCAGCCCGAGGGGCTGAGCAGCGGATCACGATTCCGTCACGACGTATTGCATTCGCAAATCACCCCGGGAAGTGTGGGTTGTGACCTGAACGGCAACCACCTCCAAGGAGGTCAGGATCATGAACAAGAAAGCTACTGCCATCACCGCAACTGCTCTCTCCATCCCGCTGCTGGTGGGCTGCGGCCAGGCCGATACCGAGGCCACCGCGAGCCCCGCAGCGGACAGCGCGGAAGGAACCACCAGCCCCGCGGCTCAGACCGCTCACGGTTCTGGCACCGAGGAGCCCGCACAGGGCACCGAATCTGCGACACCCGGCGCAGACCCGGCTTCAACCGCAACCGGTGAGCAATCCGACGGCGCAGAACAGCTGCCTGCAGTAGCCGATCCGTGCGCTGGCCAGTGCACTGAAACCGGACGCATCCCCGTGGAGCACCCCAAGTTCGGTGCCATGGAGGTCGTGACCTATCACGAGGTCACGAGCCCCGAGGGCGCTGCGCCCAGCACCGGTCTGGCTTCATACGCTCTGTACCAGAACGGTCAGCCCGTGGGTTACGTGGGATCGGAAGACAGCAGCCCCGTGGTGTCCTTCGGCACTTCCCCCTCCCTGGGTGGCCAGAAGTGGGAGCTCAACAACGGCTCCAACGTGGACAAGTACGGCAATGTGTACCTCTCCTATGACAAGGGTGTGACCGTGTTGACGCCCACCGATCAGGGCTACGACTCCAACGGCACCATGCCCCCGGGTGAGGGTGCAGTAAAGACCCCGTTCTCCAATGCTGATCTGAAAATCAGTGAGGACGGAGAACCCACTGTGATTCAGAAGACCCTGGAGGGCGAAGGCCGGGAGACCGGGGAAACCGTGAACTACGTCTGGGACGGCCAGGCTCTGGTTCCCGAACAGTAAATGTGCTGAGCGGCAGCTCGCTCCCCCGAATAAGACTGCGGCCCCACTTCACACGAAGCGGGGCCGCAGTCCTGATTTTGGCTGGGGAGCAGCCGTCAAAAATCAACTGCATGGACATTGGATAATGTGACAGCACCTTCACACTACAGAATGTGACGATACGTGCACCCCTCCAGAAGTGACGGTATGTACACAAATAATCATGTGATGGTACGTTCACATCATGGGGAACCGAGCTATCACAACAGGACGCCAACTAGGCGCAGCAATCCACGACGCTCGCACCCGTGCCGGACTGACTCAGGCCTCGCTGGCAACAAGCGCCGGAGTCTCCCGCAAGTGGCTGATCGGCCTCGAACAAGGGGCACGGACGGGAGCCGAGCTAAGCAAAGTGCTCGCGGTCTTGCGAGCCCTAGATCTCTCCATCCAGCTAATCGAGCAGCCAGAGCAAGACGAGGCAGGATCACCACAAGCTAAGGCCTCCACCCCGGGCACCGTATCTGCGCAAAAGATCAGAGACTCAACCACATCTGAAGCTCGAAAAGCATTGAACATCATGCGTCAATATTCGGCGCCGTCACGCACCACACTCGACGTCGTGCGGCAAGCTGCCCAGGTTCGGCCTGAGCTCCTCGAAACCATGCGCCAAGCCGCCCAGCTCCCACCCGAGCTCCTCGAAACCATCCGCCAAGCGACCAAGATCACCGGCAACACACTCCCTGACGATCATCCGAAGCAGGATGATGCAGGATGAAAGAATTGCTTGTGCTGCTCCATGGAGAAGTAGTCGGTGTTCTGATTCAAAGCCCGCAAGGGAACCGAACGTTCCAATACCTCAAAGACTCGGACCCCGCCTTAGAGGTCTCCGTGGCATTGCCGTACCGCCTGGCCCCATACCCGAGACGGGCGACTGACGCGTTCATTGAGGGTCTTCTGCCAGAAGGAGAAGGCGTAAGGGAGGCTCTAGCCCACAATTTCGGTATCTCTTCTGGAAATCCGTTCGCGCTCCTGGAACACATTGGATTGGAGTGCGCAGGTGCTATCCAGTTTGCACGCCCAGATGAACTGGATTCAGCTCGGCAAAGTAAAGGTAACTTGATTCCGTGCACAGAACGCGAGGTTGGTGAGCGCCTACGCGCACTAATCTCTCAGCCCAAGGGGTCCTGGCTTGTTGACAGAGAACGCTGGTCGTTAGCAGGAGCACAATCGAAGTTTGCCTTGCGCTGGGACGACGGGTGGTTCGAAGCAACGGGGGCGGAGCCAACCACTCACATTTTTAAACCTGGCATTCATGATTTTCGAGACCAAGCGCTCAATGAGCATCTTTCGCTCCGAACACTCTCGAAAGTTGGGCTCACGGTTGCCAACTCAAGGTATATGCAATTCGACGGCACAAATGCCATTGTTGTGGAACGCTACGACCGGATGACAATCGATGGCAGAGTGCTTCGCATCCATCAAGAAGACTTCTGTCAGGCAACATCGACCCTACCGACCAAGAAATACGAAGCTCAACAGGGTCCAAGCGCACTGTCAATTGTCCGAACCCTACGCCGGGCGGGTGCAGAGGAAAGCGAGGTCCTGCGGTTCATCGAAGGGTTGATAGGGAACTATCTAATCGGTGCGCCAGATGCGCACGCAAAGAACTATTCGATAATTCTTGCACCGGATGTAGTGGCCCTTGCCCCGCTATACGACGTAGCCTCTGGCTTACCTTACGAGTACAAGAATGAAAACGGATTCCCCGATAAAAAGGACGGGCTACGAAACGCTGCCATGGCCATAGGCGGTGAGCGGCGGTTCGGACGAGTTGCACACAGACACTGGGCCAAATTCGCCGCAGAAGCCAAAGTTGATGGGCAATGGCTCCTGGCAACTGTGCGGGTGCTCGCAATGATGATTCCTGATGCTCTAGAAGAAGTCATCTCCGAAGAACGTCATGCGGTTACCGGCAGTCAACTGCCTGATCGACTACTTCCAACGGTCAGGTCACTGTGTGAAACTACGATCACCCTTCTCGATCGCTAGCTCCACGACTGAGGCCTGAGTCTCAGATCACCGCTCCACGAGGATCCCGTCCTCATCAGCCCACACGGTCTTGCCGGGGCGGAAGGTCACCCCACCGAAGTTCACAATCACGTCCGTCTCGCCCGAGTCATTGGGCTCCGACTTGCGGGGATTGGTGCCCAACGCCTTGACGCCGATCTGCAGCGTGCCCAGTTCCACGCGGTCGCGCACGGGGGCGTTGACGATCACACCGGCCCAGCCGTTCTCCATGGCGGTGCGGGCCACGTTGTCGCCCAGGAGTGCGCGGTTCATGGATCCTTGGCCGTCGACCACGAGCACTGCGCCGTCGCCCGGGGTGGCCACGAGCTTCTTGACCTCCACGTTGGACTCGAAGCAGCGCACGGTACGGATGGGGCCGGTGAACCGATGCACACCGCCCACCGAGATCATCTGGGTGGTCACGGACTGCAGGTCCTCGCCGTGCTCGTCGTACAGGTCAGCGGTCGCAAAGCTCATGGGTCGCCTTTCGTCGGCAGAAATTACGTGAAACACGGGTCGCCGACGGCTCTCTACTCGCGGGTGCCGAGGTCACGAAAACGTGAGCTCCGGCTTCGAGGCGCGTGAGCGGCGTCGTCGGCGGGAATGTTCTGGAGGCTACGTGAGGTCACCGTCCGGATCAATGGTGGGCGCGGGCTGGTGCCGCCGCAGGAAGCGGTAGACCTCGGTCTCGTCCACCCCCGGGAAGGCACCGGCCGGCATCGCCGCAAGCATGTGGGTCGCGGGCCTTGCCGAGGGCCAGGACTGCCCGTCCCACGTATCCGCGAGCGCGCCGGGCGGCTCTTGGCAGCACGCGGGGTCGGGACAGGTGGACTGCTTGCGCACGGCGGTGTCCCTGTTGCGGAACCATTTGACGTGCTCGTAAGGCACCCCGAACGCAATGGAGAACTCGCCGTCCGTGGACCGCTCCACCCGCGCCGAACACCAGAACGTGCCGCCGGGGGTATCCGTGTACTGGAAGTGCGAGAGCAACCGGTTGGTCGCCGAAAACGCCTGCCGTGCAGAGAAGTAGCGGCACGCGCGCTGGCCTTCGACCGCGCCGGTGTGGTCGGTGGGGAATGCGATGCCGTCATTGGACCAGGCCTTGTGGATGATCCCGGAGGAATGGACCTTCTCGAAGTGCGTGGGGATCCCGAAGTGCTGGGTCATCAAGTTGGTCATGCGGTGCGCGGCGGTCTCGTGGGAGACGGCGAACGCGTCGCGCAGGTCGTCCACGGACAGCTCCCGGCGGGCCTTGGACTCGGCGAGCAACTTCACCGCCGAGGACTCCGGAATCATGAGCGCGGCCGCAAAGTAGTTGGTCTCAACCCGCTGCTCCAGGAACTCCCCATAGTTCTCGGGACGCTTGTGGTCCAGCAGCAAATGCCCCACGGCCTGCAGCAACACGGACCAGGTGGAGCCGATACTCGAGCGCGCCGGCAGGTAGAACCGCTTGTTACGCAGGTCGGTGACCGACCGAGTCGAGTGCGGCAGATCCGGGACCTGGTGGATCTCGAACCCCACGTGGGAGACCAGCGACGAAATGTGGTGCTCAGAGAGTGGCCCACCGCCGTGCCCGATGGCCGCCAGCAGCTCCCCGGCCATCGTCTCGATGCGTTCGAAGTAGTTGTTGAGTTTCTGCATGCGCGCCCGCAGGTCGGTGTTGGCGCGTCGGGCTTCCTCGGGTGTGGCTGCCTGTTCATCCAGACGGTGGGCGAGCTGCCGTTGCAGCGCGACGATGGCCTCGAGCGCCTCGGTACTCAGCCCCGGCCCCACACGCACGGACGGCAGCCCCAGCGACGAGTACATGGGCCCGCGCTGTACCCGCTCCACCTCGATCTCCAGCTCCATGCGCTTGGACTGCGTCTTGGCACCGATGAGCTGCTCGACGGACGTGTCCAGCGCCTTGGCGATGGCCGCCAGCGTGGAGAGTTTGGGTTCGCGCTTTCCGTTCTCGATCAGCGACAACGCCGACGCCGCCATGCCCACCTGATCGGCCAGCTGCCCCAGGGTCACGCGGAGCCTCTTACGGCGGTAGCGGATGCGGCGACCCACGGCGATAGGGTCCGCGGGATCGCCGTCGAAGACCGAATCGGCGGGCGGGGCAGAAGGTGCGCTCGCGCGGGTGCGTTGGCCCTGCGGCGTCGTCGAACGAGGTGCCATGGCACGAGCTTACGGAAAACATGCCGAAACGTGAAGAACTTGATTTCTTCACAGAATTTTCTGGGTGCAACCGGCTGAAAACCCGTCAAAGTAGTAGTCACAAGGCACAGAGCGGCGGAACTTCATCGCACAACCGTCGCATCACAAGGACGAAGGAGACCGTCATGAACCCCACGAACAGCAATCAGCGCAGCGCCCAGGAGATTCAGCAGGACTGGGACGAGAATCCCCGCTGGCTCGGTATCACCCGTGATTACACGCCCGAGGAGGTCCTGCGTCTGCAGGGTTCCTTTCGAGAGGAGCACACCCTCGCACGCCGCGGTGCAGACCAGCTCTGGCAGCTGCTCAACACGGAGGATTACATCAATGCTCTGGGCGCTCTGACCGGTAACCAGGCGGTTCAGCAGGTCAAGGCCGGCCTCAAGGCCATCTACCTCTCCGGTTGGCAGGTCGCCGGTGACGCCAACCAGGCCGGGCAGACCTACCCGGATCAGTCCCTGTACCCCGCCAACTCGGTGCCGCAGGTGGTCCAGCGCATCAACAACGCACTGCGTCGCGCGGATCAGATCGAGCACTCCGAGGGCATCAAAACGGTCGACAACTGGATGGCCCCGATCGTCGCGGATGCGGAGGCCGGTTTCGGCGGCCCGCTCAACGCTTTTGAGTTGATGAAGTCCATGATCAACGCCGGCGCCGCAGGTGTGCACTGGGAGGACCAGCTGGCCTCCGAGAAGAAGTGTGGTCACCTGGGCGGCAAGGTACTCGTTCCCACGCAGCAGCACGTGCGCACCCTGAACGCCGCCCGCCTGGCCGCGGACATCGAGGATGTTCCCACCCTGATCATTGCCCGCACCGACGCCGAGGCCGCCACCCTCATCACTTCCGACGTGGACGAGCAGGACGCCGAGTTCATCACCGGCGAGCGCACCTCCGAAGGCTTCTACAAGGTCCGCAACGGCCTGGAGCCCTGTGTGGCCCGCGCCAAGGCCTACGCTCCCTATTCGGATCTGATCTGGATGGAGACCGGCACCCCGGACCTTGAGCTCGCTCGCAAGTTCGCAGACGCCGTGCACGAGGACTTCCCGGACCAGATGCTCGCGTACAACTGCTCGCCGTCCTTCAACTGGAAGAAGCACCTGGACGACGAGACCATCGCCAAGTTCCAGCGCGAACTCTCCGCCATGGGCTACCGCTTCCAGTTCATCACCCTGGCCGGTTTCCACGCCCTCAACTACTCGATGTTCGACCTGGCCCACGGTTACGCCCGCAACCAGATGACCTCGTACGTCGAGCTGCAGGAGCGCGAGTTCGCCGCCGAGGAACGCGGCTACACCGCCACCAAGCACCAGCGCGAGGTGGGCACCGGGTACTTCGATCTGGTCTCCCAGGCTGTGAACCCCAACTCCTCGACCACCGCTCTGGCCGGCTCCACGGAGACCGCGCAGTTCTGAGCGATGCGCGAGTAGTCGCCTCCAAGTAGAAGTAGTCGTGTCGCCCGGAGGGCATGATCCTCCGGGCGACCGTTATGTCAGGATTCACCCTGGCGAATCGCGCCACCTTCCCCCTCGCGCCTGAGCACTCTCGATCAGGCGAAGGGCGTTGGCAAAAGAGAGCTGCGCTTCCCGCCTGCCGTTCCCTCACGCGAAATTGTCGGCGCATGGTGCTCTGGCAAGCGTGATGTGAGGAAACCGCAGGGTGCAGCCTGATGTGAGGAAGATGCAGATTCCGGGCCCCGAAACTGCATTGTCCTCACATAAGGCCATCCGAATGCTGTTACCTCACCTGAGATTGCACATGGACTGCCCGACGGCCAACCGCTCTCTCGACCAATTATCGACGACGCCGCTCGCTCGCGTCCGTCGCACCAGGCCCCTCAGCGCTGCGGCCCGCACACTCGTCAGTGAGTGTGCGGGCCGCAGTGCTGTTCCGTGCGCGGGGTAATCCGTCAGGACTTCTTCTTGGTGTCCTTGAGGAAGTTGGTGATGCGAATCGTGCAGAGGCGCTTGCCGGTGTCGATGTGGCTGATGACCACTTCGTGAGTTGTGGCCGAGCGGCCCAGGTGAATGGCTGTGGCCACGCCGCGGATCATGCCGGAGCGTGCGGAGGAGTGGTGGGTCGCGTTGATGTCCACGCCCACGGCCACCTTGCCGAACGTGGAGGCATGAATTACCGCGGCCCACGAACCGAGCGCCTCGCCCAGGGCCACGGATGCACCGCCGTGCAAAAGGCCCAGCGACTGACGGTTACCTTCCACCGGCATGGTCGCGACCACGCGCTCGGCGGACTGCTCCTCGATCACCACGCCCATCTTGTTGTCCAACTCGCCCAGCTGGATGGTCCACGGCTCGTAGGGTTGGCCGTCCGCGTCCTCGAAGGGGAGCTTCTCGCGGTTCTTCCGGTCCTGGTCCGCGCGGATGTCCGCCGGGGTGGGGTCCTCGTGCATGGTTCCTCCTTAACTTGGCGTCCGACGCCGCCGCGGTGCGTTGCGTGCGCGAGGTACCCGAGCGGCGTCGTTGCCCGAAAAACGGTGGTGCGCTGTTGTGACCTAGGTTATCCTGGACTAAATACTGACCGATTGTTCGGCTTGAAGTGTTGAGAAGGGACCGGCGCGTGAGCACCCAAACCAAAACCCAGGACATCGAGATCCTCCCCAGCTACGTGAGCGGCCAGTGGTGGCAGCCGGAGAACCCGGAGCGAGTCGCGGACGTGAACAACGCCGCGACCGGCGAGCTCGTGGCCCGCGTCAGCACCGACGGCCTGGACACCGCCGCCGCCATCGAATACGGCCGCACCGTGGGCCAGGAGAACCTGGGCAAACTGCGCATTCACGACCGCGCGCTGATCCTCAAGCAGCTCGCGCAATACCTGACCGAGCACAAGGACGAGCTCTACGAGATCTCCTACGCCACGGGTTCCACCGCCAAGGATCACCTGATCGACATTGACGGCGGCATCGGCACCGTTTTTACGTTCTCCTCCAAGGGTCGCCGCGAACTGCCCAACTCAAACGTGATCGTCGACGGCGCCGTGGAGCAGCTGTCGCGTGACGGCTCGTTCCTGGGCGAGCACATCTACACCCGCATTCCCGGTGTGGCCGTGCAGATCAACGCGTTCAACTTCCCGGTGTGGGGCATGCTCGAGAAGTTCGCCCCGGCGTTCATTGCCGGCGTGCCGTCCATCGTGAAGCCCGCGACGCCCACCGGTTACGTGACCGAGACGTGCGTGCGCCTGATGCTGGATTCCGGCCTGCTGCCTGAAGGTTCGCTGCAGCTGATCTCCGGCTCGGCCCGTGACTTGCTCGACCACTTGGACGCCCGCGACCACGTGGCGTTCACCGGCTCAGCCGCGACCGCCAAGTCCCTGCGCTCGCACACGAACGTGCAGGACAAGGGCGTGCGCTTCACCGCGGAGACCGACTCCCTCAACGCCGCGATCATGGCCCCGGACGTCACCTCCGATTCGCCCGAGTTCGAAGCGTTCGTGAAGTCCGTGGTCCTGGAGATCACCGCCAAGGCAGGTCAGAAGTGCACCGCCGTGCGCCGCGTGATCGTCCCGCAGAACATCCGCTCGGAGGTCATCTCGGCCATCGAGTCCCGCGTGTCCGAACGTGCGAAGGTGGGCGATCCGCGGTCCTCTGCAACCACCGTGGGTGCCCTCGCCTCCGATGAGCAGCAGTCAGAGGTTTCCCGCTCCGTACGCGCCCTGATCGACGCCGGCGCGGTCGTGGAATTCGGCGGCCCGGAGGCGCTGTCCTCGGTTCCTTCCGAGGGCTCATTCTTCCCCGTGACCCTGCTGTCCTTCGACGACGCTCGCACCCCCGCCGTGCACGAGGTCGAGGCCTTCGGCCCCGTCACTTCCGTGATCAGCTACGACGGTTCTGTGTCCGACGCAGTGGAGATCGCGGCACTCGGCGGCGGCTCCCTGGTGGCCACGGTGTGCACGCACTCGCCAGAACTGGCCGGTGAATTCGCGGCAGGTATCGGCTCCCACCACGGCCGTGTATTGTTCCTGGACCGCGACGACGCCAAGACCTCCACGGGTCACGGCTCCCCCATTCCGCACCTGGTACATGGTGGACCCGGCCGCGCCGGCGGCGGTGAAGAGCTCGGTGGTATCCGCGCGGTGAAGCATTACATGCAGCGCACCGCCATCCAAGGTTCCCCGGATCTGCTCACCGGCATCACCGGCCAGTGGCACTGGGGCGCGACGGCCAACACCGTGACCCGGGAGGACGTGGAGAACGGCACGGGCGAGCACCCGTTCCGCAAGTCGCTGGAGACGCTGCGCATCGGTGACCAGTTCGTCTCCGACCTGCGCACCGTCAAGCTCGACGACATCCTGGAATTCGCGGACAAGACCGGCGACACCTTTTACGCGCACACGGACGAGGAGGCCGCTATGGCCAACCCGTTCTTCCCGCGCCGCGTGGCCCACGGCTACCTGTTGGTCTCCTGGGCCGCCGGCCTGTTCGTGGAGCCCGCCCCGGGACCCGTGCTGGCCAACTACGGCCTGGAGAACCTGCGCTTCATCACCCCGGTCACCTACGACGAAGCCATCCGCGTGACCCTCACCGCCAAGAAGATCACCCCGCGCGTGACCGATGAATACGGCGAGGTCGCCTGGGACGCCCGTCTGACCAACCAGAACGACGAGATCGTCGCCACCTACGACGTGCTGACCCTGGTCTCGAAGACCTGGCCGATGCCGGAGGACACTGAGTAACCCGGGCTGGCCAAGCAGCCGAAAACGGCGGTGGTGGGGACTCGATTCGAGTCCCCACCACCGCCGTTGAGCTCCTGCCACCTGACTAGGAGCCAGAACTCAGTCACTCTAGGCCACTCGGCACGGCCGGGGCAGATTCCTGGCACTCTAAAGCCATTCAGAGCCGTTATGGGTGGCGTGAAAGTGTCTGGAATCTTGGCGGCGGCCTAAGGATGTCTCAGATCTCGGCGGCAACTCGAAAGCTGCCGCTACATCGCCCGCAGGCCGGCGAAGATCATCTTCACCGCGGTGTCGGAAAGTTGGTCCACCGTTCCGGAGCGTTCGGGCTGGTACCAGTCCACGATCGAGTTGACCATGCCCAGCATCAAACGGGGCGCGGATTTGTTGGAGATGTCGGTGCGCAGGTCGCCTTCGTCCTGGGCGGTGCGCACCAGGTTCTCGACCATCCGCGTCAATTGCCGACGCCGCTCGAGCGCCTTCAGCTCGACCGGCGAGTTCCCGCGCAGTCGCAGCAGCAGCGTCACGTAGGGCATTTGATCCACCAGCACCCGCACGGAGCCCTGAATGATCATCTCGAGCTTGTTCACGGCGCGGGAATCGGTGGCCTGGACGTGCTCAAAAACGGCCTCGAGTGAATCCAGCGCGCGGTTGAGCGCCTGTTCCAGGATCTCTTCCTTGGAGGCCACGTGGTGGTAGATCGCAGACTTGGAAATGCCCAGGTGAGAAGACAGAGTCCCCATGGACGTGGCGTCATAACCGTGGCGGTTGAACACCTCCACACACACGGCCAGCAAGGTCTCCCGGTCGTAGCCGGGACGACCGCGACGAGGCGCCGAAGCGGCGTCGTCGTGAGTGAGGGAGCGTGGCTGAGCTGGCATGAAACCGGACTCTACTTTCTGTTACTGAGCAATCACTACAGGCTACCGCGAGCCGAACGCAACGAGCACCGGAGGAAACCCCCGGTGCTCGGCGTCATGACTGATCAGAGCCTACTTGTCACGGTGATCGTAGATGCGGCGCAGTTTGCCGGAAGAACGCTCCAGCGAGCCGGGCTCCACCACGTTGATCGCGGCGGACGAACCGATCTTGGTCTTGATCTCGTGGACGAGCTTCTTGCCGGCCTCCTGAGCTTCCTCGAGAGTTACTTCTTCGCGACGCTCGATGTGGATGGTCATCTGATCCATGCGCTTGGGCCGGGTGATCTCCAGCGTGAAGTGCGGGGAGAGCTCTGGGATCTGCAGGGCGAGTTCCTCGATCTGGGACGGGAACAGGTTCACGCCGCGCAGGATGATCATGTCGTCCGAACGGCCCGTGATGCGGCCCATGCGGCGGTGCCCCGGGCGCACCGAACCCGGCAGCAAACGCGTCAGATCGTGGGTGCGGTACCGGATGATCGGCAGCGCCTGCTTGGTCAGCGAAGTGAAGATCAACTCACCGGGCTCGCCGGTGTCCAGCACGCGATCGTCGAACGGGTCGATGATCTCCGGGCGGAAGTGATCCTCCCAGATGTGGGAGCCGTCCTTGGTTTCCACGGACTCGCCGGCCACGCCGGGGCCCATGACCTCGGACAGGCCGTAGATGTCGCACGCGGTGATGTCGAAAGTCTTCTCGATCTCGTGGCGCATTTCCTCGGTCCACGGCTCAGCACCGAGCACTGCGTGCTTGAGGGAAGTCTCGCGCGGGTTAATGCCGTGCTTCCGGAACCCGTCGGCAATGGTCAGCAGGTAGGTGGGCGTGGACAGGATGATTTCCGGCTGGAAGTCCTGAATCAGTTGCACCTGCTTGTCGGTCTGGCCGCCGGACATCGGAATCACGGCGCAGCCAAGACGCTCGGCACCGTAATGGGCACCCAGGCCGCCAGTGAACAGGCCGTAGCCGTACACGTTGTGCACCTTGTCGCCGGGCTTCACACCGGACATACGGAAGCAGCGGGCCACCAGGGTGCCCCAGGTTTCCAGGTCGTCCTCGGTGTAGGCCACCACGGTGGGCTGACCGGTGGTTCCGGACGACGCGTGGATGCGGCGGATCTCGGACATGGGCGTGGCGAAAGACTTGAACGGGTAGGACTTCCGCAGGAATTCCTTGTCCGTGTACGGGAACTTGGCCAAGTCCTCGAGTTCCTTGAAGTCATCCGGGTGCACGCCGTGCTCGTCGAAGAGCTCCTTGTACGCCGGAACGTTCTCGTAGGCGTAGTGCAGGGTCCAGTTGAGACGCTCGGTCTGCAACGCCTCGATCTGGTCCCGGGTCATGGTCTCTTCGGGATCCGGCTGCGAGGGATCCGCGGACTTGGTGGGCTTGTACGGATTGGGAACGGAGCAGGTGGTCATGACCTTACGCTTTCTGACGGTTGGGCACGGTACGGCTACGGCCGCGGAACTGAGCAATCACTGAGCCGTCTTCGGCGGTGACGCGCATGTCGTAGAGTCCGCTGCGACCGGTGGTGGCGATCTCACGACCCTCGGCGGTCAGTGTCTGACCGACCCGAGCTGAACTGATGAAGTTGATGTCCACGCCCTGCGCCACCGTGATGGTGCTGCCGTCCCCGGTGGGGTCGTTGCAGGCCATGGCGAAGCATGAATCAGCCAGGCTGAAGATCATGCCCCCGTGGACGATGCCGAATCCGTTGAGCATCTCTTCCCGCACGGTCATGCTGATTACGGCGTGACCCGGGTCCGCCCGATGAACGGTGATCCCCAGCCACTCCGAGGTCTTGTCCCCGCGGAGAATCGGATGGTCCGGCATGTTGTCTCCCTCACATTATATGACCGAATGGTCAGTAGGGAATCGCAGAATGTGATGTCCTGTCAAGTGGATCACATTTTTTCGAGGTTTGTGTTGACGACCACATTCTACGGCTATATTCTGAACGAGCGGTCAGTTATTATCGAAGCGGAGTCCGCGGCAGCTTGCTCCGCCCCAACTCATCCGTGAACTGAGGGACACCATGACTGAACAAACCACTTCCACCGAGAACTCCGTGGACCAGCAGCACTTCGACACGCTCATTGCGGACGACTCCCGCATCGAGCCCCGCGACTGGATGCCCGAGGCCTACCGTAAGACCCTGACCCGTCAGGTTTCTCAGCACGCGCACTCGGAAATCATCGGCATGCAGCCGGAAGCCAACTGGATCACCCGCGCACCGAGCCTCAAGCGCAAGGCCATTCTGATGGCCAAGGTCCAGGACGAGGCCGGTCACGGTCTGTACCTGTACTCCGCCGCCGAGACCCTGGGCACTCCCCGCGAGGTCCTCAACGAGCAGCTGCTCTCCGGCAAGGCCAAGTACTCCTCGATCTTCAACTACCCGGCACGCACCTGGGCTGACATGGGAGCCATCGGCTGGCTGGTCGACGGTGCCGCCATCTGCAACCAGGTTCCCCTGTGCCGCGCATCCTACGGACCCTACGGCCGCGCCATGGTCCGCATCTGCAAGGAAGAGTCCTTCCATCAGCGCCAGGGCTGGGAGATCCTCTACGAGCTCTCCCACGGCTCCAAGGAACAGAAGCAGATGGCACAGGACGCTGTGAACCGCACCTACGGCCCCGCCCTGCAGATGTTCGGCCCGCCGGATGCCGACTCCCCCAACTCCCAGCAGTCCATGGAGTGGAACATCAAGCGCTTCTCCAACGACGAGCTGCGTCAGCGTTTCGTGGACATGATCGTGCCGCAGGCGGAGGCCCTGGGCCTGACCCTGCCGGATCCCGATCTGAAGTGGAACGAGGAGCGCGGTCACTACGACTACGGCCAGCTGGACTGGGATGAGTTCATGTCCGTGATCAAGGGCTCCGGTCCGTGCAACGTGCAGCGCATGCAGCGCCGCCGCAAGGCCCACGACGACGGCGCCTGGGTCCGTGAAGCAGCCGAGGCCTACGCCAAGCGTCAGATGCAGGCCGCTGCCGAGGCAGCAGAGTCAGCCAACGACAACGAAGAAGTCAGCATTGTTGCGGGCCGCGCGTCCGCCGAACTCATCGGAGCCTGAACATGAGCGAAAACACCACCGGTAACTGGCCCCTGTGGGAGGTCTTCGTGCGCTCCTCGCGCGGCCTGTCCCACGTGCACGCGGGTTCGCTGCACGCCCCGGACGCCACCATGGCCGTGCGTAATGCACGCGACCTGTACACCCGCCGCAATGAAGGCACCAGCGTGTGGGTCGTCCCGGCTGACGCGATTACCTCCTCCGATCCGGACTCCAAGGGTGGCTACTTCGAGTCCGCTCAGGGCAAGAGCTACCGCCACGCCACCTACTACACCAAGAGTGAAGGGGTGAAGCACCTGTGAGCGCTTTCGCATCACACGACTCCGCGACTAAGCAGTCCGCCGGAAATGCGATCACCGCTGAGGACATCGCGGGCTCCGGTGGCAAGGCGTCCGAGCCGGTCGCCCAGTATGCCCTGCGCCTCGGGGACGATTCCCTGATGCTGGCTCAGCGCCTGGGCTGGTGGATCTCCCGAGCTCCCGAGCTCGAGGAAGACATTGCCCTGGGCAACATTGCCCTGGACATGGTGGGTCACGCTCGCTTCCTGCTGACCTACGCGGGTTCCGCGTGGGGCAAATCCGAGGACGACCTGGCGTACTTCCGCGACGAAGAGGAATTCCGCTCGGTCCGCCTGGTCGAGCAGGAGAACGGTGACTTCGGGCAAACCATCGCCCGTCAGCTTTTGTTCTCCTTCTACCAGTACGAGCTCTACTCGGCGCTGCAGTCCTCCCAGGACCAGACCCTGGCCGCCATCGCGGACAAGGCGGTGAAGGAGGTCGAGTACCACCAGGACCACGCGGCACAGTGGATTCTGCGCCTGGGCCTGGGCACCAAGGAGTCCAAGCGTCGCATCCAGGAGGGCCTCTACTACATGTGGCCGTACCTGGACGAGCTGTTCGCTGACGAGCCGCTGCACGACGAGCTCGAGGGCATTGCGGTCCGCCCGTCCACGCTGCGCGAGAACACCATGAAGCGAATCGAGGCCCTGCTGGCCGAGGCCGAGCTCGAGGTCCCCAAGGTCACGCAGGCACGCTTGTCCGATGCCCCGCGCGACGGCGAGTACTCGGAGTACCGCGGTTACATCCTGGCCGAAATGCAGTCGCTCGCGCGCAAGCATCCCGGGGCCAAGTGGTGATCTAGATGACCTCTCGCGTTTCTTCCGATTCCGTACTTCGTCACGACGCCGCTCCCCGCGAGTTGCCGCTGGGCCCGTCCCAGCGCCCCTCCAACGAGGAGGACGCCAAACTGTGGGATGTCGCCGCGACCGTGTGCGACCCCGAGATCCCCGTGCTCACGCTCGAGGATCTGGGTGTGCTGCGCGATGCGTACGCGGGCCCGGACGAGACCGTTGTGGTGATCACCCCCACCTACTCCGGTTGCCCGGCCATGGACACCATGGCCGCTGATCTGGAGACCGT
Source organism: Kocuria sp. WRN011 (assembly GCF_002295155.1). Classification (NCBI taxonomy): domain Bacteria; kingdom Bacillati; phylum Actinomycetota; class Actinomycetes; order Micrococcales; family Micrococcaceae; genus Kocuria; species Kocuria sp. WRN011. The sequence goes on along the minus strand of NZ_NSGI01000001.1, from coordinate 9,454 downwards.
GGTTCAGGCCGCCGGCTACCGCAACGTGCGCGTTGTGCAGGTACTGCGCCCGGCCTGGACCACGGACTGGATGAGTCCGGCCGGTCAGGCCAAGCTCACCGAGTACGGCATTGCCCCACCCACCGGCCGCACGGCCGCCGGGCACAATTCGGGACCGGTCCGCTTGGCCCTGTCCGTCAAATGTCCTCGCTGCAGTTCGTTGAACACCCGCGAGATGACCCGCTTCGGGTCCACCTCGTGCAAGGCCCTGTGGGTCTGCAACGACTGCAAGGAACCCTTCGACTACTTCAAGGTGCACTGACATGAGCGAAACCATTGAGGCCAAGCCCGTCGCCAAGCGTCGGGGCGCGTTCAACACCCTCGAGGTGTCCGAGGTGCGTAAGCTCACCTCCGATTCCGTGGAGGTGACGTTCGCGGTTCCCGAGAATCTCGTGGACGACTACGACTACCTTCCGGGCCAGTACGTTGCCGTGCGCGCCCAGATCAACGGCCACGAGGTGCGCCGCTCCTACTCGATCTGCGCGGACCCCAAACCGGGTGAGATCCGCGTGGCCATCAAGAAGGACATGGGCGGCGTTTTCTCCACGTGGGCCAACGAGCAGCTCAAGGTCGGCGATGTCCTGGACGTGATGAACCCGCAGGGTGCCTTCACCTCCAAGGTGAACATCACCTCCATGAACAACCCGGAGGAACTGGCGCGCCAGGAGGTGGCCAAGAACAAGAACGTTCATTTGGTCGCCTTCGCCGCAGGTTCCGGTATCACCCCCATCATGTCCATCGCCCGCGCCATCCTGCGCGCCTCGGACACGGCATCAATGGACCTGGTCTACGCCAACCGTTCGTCGATGGACGTGATGTTCGCCGAGGAGCTCGGTGACCTCAAGGACAAGTACCCGTCCCGCGTGGCTATCCACCACGTGCTCTCGCGTGAGCAGCGCATTTCCCCGCTGATGTCCGGCCGAATCGACCAGGACAAACTGGAAGAGCTGTTGGATCACGTGATCCAGGTGAATTCCGCGGACGAGTGGTTCCTGTGCGGGCCCTTCGAGCTGGTCCAGTTGTGCCGCGACACTCTGAAGGAACGCGGCGTGGACGAGTCCAAGGTGCGCTTCGAGCTGTTCACCACGGGCAAGCCTGCTGCTCCGCAGGGTCAGCAGGGCCGCGTGGTCAAGGCCGATCCCAAGGGTGACAACTACAAGATCACCTTCAATCTCGACGGCGCCAGCGGCGAGGTCGAGTCGCCGATGTCCGCGAACGAGACCGTGCTCAACGCAGCGCTGCGCGTTCGCCCGGACGTTCCGTTCGCGTGCGCCGGCGGTGTGTGTGGCACGTGCCGCGCCAAGGTCACCGGTGGCGAGTTCGAGATGGAAGAGAACTTCGCGCTCGAGAAGGACGAGGTGGACGCCGGTTACGTACTGACCTGCCAGACCCGCCCCACCTCCAAGGAACTGAGCGTCGACTTCGACGCTTGAGTTCGCGTGCTTTGCCGACGACGCCGCGCTGGGACCCGCGCGGCGTCGTCGTCGTATGTGCCCACTCGCCTCGGTCGAAACCGGGCGTAGGAACCGAATCGCAAGGAGAACCCCATGATTGACCTGACGATCGAGGACAACATTGCCCACGTGGTGCTCAACGCACCCAAGAAGCTGAATTCGTTGGACGCAGCCGCCCTGGACGCGCTGGCGCAGGCGTATACGGAGGCTGAGCAGGCGGGGGTGCGCGCCCTGGTGCTGCGCGGTGAGGGCCGTGCGTTTTGCGCGGGCCGTGATATCTCCCAGGTGGATCCGGCGACCGATGACACCGACGCGTACTTGACCGGCAAGGTGCAGCCGCTACTGCAGCAGATGGCCGATTTCCCGGCGCCCACGTTCGCGGCCGTCCACGGCGCGTGCCTGGGCGTTGGGCTGGGGCTGGCCATTGCCACGGATGTCGTTTACGTGGCCGAGGACGCCACCATCGGATCGCCGTTCGCCAACCTGGGAGCCACACTCGATTCGGGCGGGCACGCGCTGTTCACGGAGCGGCTCGGGGCCCATCGCACCCTGGATCTGATTTACACGGCGGAGATGATGAAGGGCGCGGAGGCGGTGGCCGCCGGCCTGTTCTCGCGGGCCGTCCCGGGCGATGAACTGCTGGACTTCACGATGAAGCGCGTCTCCAAGGCCGCCAAGGGTGCCACTCAAGCGTACCTGGCGTCCAAGAAACTCGTGGCGCAGGTACGCGATGCCAAGGTGGGTCTGTGGGACTCCATGGCCGCCGAGAACAAGGCTCAGGCGGCGCTGTGCTCAACCGAGGATTACGCGGAAGGTTTTGCGGCGTTCCAGGAGAAGCGCAAGCCGGAGTTCACCGGCAAGGGCTGACCGGGGGACGTCACTGAGCCAACGGGGCGGGTACTGACGCGAATTTCTCCCCGAATGATCGCGCCGGTACCCGCCCCTTCCGTTCATGGATGATGTCCCGGTGAACCGCCGTTGCACCGAGCTAAGGTGCAGCTCGACGTGGTGGGCCATGAACGGGCGCCGCAGTGACGTCTTGGAACCGTGGTCCATCCGGCGCTTTGGTTCCCCCTGATAGCGCCGAACGGGCAATGCTCAGAACCACGTTCCATATATATAGTAAGCACCCTTTCTAACGCTTTTTCAAGTGTTATAACAGAAATAAAAGCATTAATCCTTTGCGCACGAACAGAGGGTGGGTGTCACGAATTTCTGCCCATCAGCAAAGCAGACTTGTGACGTGCTCGAACGGCACAGCCTCGGGGCGAGAAACTTTCGCCTACGCTGTGCTCATGTCAGATCACTCGAGCAGTGAATCCAAGCGCCGAGCCTCCGGGCGCACCGACCAGCCCCTCGAGGACGAACTGGTCGAAGAGTTCCAGAACACCGTCCAGGAGGGCACCGACCGACTGCATCGCACGTGGCGGGCCCTGATCATTACGGGCCTGTTCGGCGGCATCGATGTGGGTCTAGGCATCATGGCCATGATTGCGGTCATGGACGCCACGGGTTCCAAGCTTCTGGCGGGCATGGCGTTCGGCATTGGCCTGTTGGCGCTGCGACTCGCTCATTCCGAGCTGTTCACGGAAGACTTTCTGCTGCCCATCAATGCGGTGGTGGCGGGACATGGCTCGTGGCTGTCGCTCGTTCGACTGTGGGCCGTGACCCTGGTGACCAACCTGGCCGGCGGTTGGGCTTTCATGTGGGTGGTCGTGGCGGCCTTCCCGGACATGACCGATTCCCTGATCAAGGTGTCGAGCGGGTACGTGGAAAACGGCCTGACGTTCGAAACCGTATGCCTGGCGTTGCTCGCGGGTTCCACCATCACGCTCATGACGCGCATGCAGCAGGGCACGGGAAACGATGTGATGACGGCGGTCATCTCGCTCATCGGCGGTTTGCTCGTGGTGGGCATGGGCATGCTTCACGGGGCCTTGAATTCCATTGTCATGTTCGGAGCCATGCACGCGGGCTGGGAGTATTCCTACACCGACTGGTTCGTGTGGTTCGCGTGGGTGATCCCGTTGAACATGGTGGGGGGTCTGGTGATCATCACGCTGCCGCGATTGCTCCGCACGTGGGAGTTGCTCATGGCGGAGCGACGCGGGGAGCGCATTTCCGAGGCCACCGTGGAAGACGAAAAAGGCGACCAGAACGAGTAGCTGGCAGCTCGGCCGGGATTCGTTGGGGACGATTCCCATGAATTGGGCGTCAGTCGGCTCGGAAGCGGTACTCCACCGGTCGATTCTTTCGGGGTAAGGACTCCACGATCAGCTCGTAGGACTCGTGCACCAGCTCCGTCACCAGGTCTTCGGTGATCTGTTCGGAACCAGCCAGTGAGATCCAGTGCTTCTTGTTCATGTGCCAGCCCGGCTCGATGCCAGCCACGGTCTGGCGCAGGGCCACGGAGTGTTCGGGATCCACCTTGAGGTTCACCAGTGGCCTGCCGTACGGGGATGCCACGAGAATGAAGATCTTGCCGGCCACCCGGTACACGGTGGTCTCGTCCCCGAACGGGAAGTCCTTTTCGGCCGAGGGTAGCTCAGCTGCCACCGAAGCGGCGTAGTCCTGGATCTGTTCTCCGTCCATGGCAACCATTCTGCCCTCCGGGAACAGCTCGAGGGCTCTGTAGTGCGCGTCACCGCGGTTCAGTAGCGTGGCTGCATGACCACTTCCGTGTTTGATCTGCAAGCATTCGACCGCTCCGTGCGTCCCCAGGACGATTTGTTCCGATTCGTGAACGGGACCTGGCTGGCCAACGCCACCATCCCGGATGACAAGGCCACCACGGGCGCGTTCATCGAGCTGCGCGATCAGGCCGAGGAGGCCGTGCGGAACATCATCAGGCAGGCCAAGCCGGACGCTGACGACGCCGCCGCGGGGCAGAGTTCCGAGCAGAAGATCGCCTTGCTCTACGCCTCCTTCATGGACACCGAGCGCATTGAGGCGCTCGGAACGGAACCACTGCGCGAGGACTTGAACGCGGTCGAGGCCGTGGATTCCACCGAATCCCTCTCACGCTGGTTCGGTACGGCCCTGCGCCGGGGCATCGGCGGTGCCCTGGACATCGATCTGGACTCCGATCCCGGTGATCCCCAGCGCAACATGGTGTTCGTGGGTCAGTCGGGACTGGGTCTGCCGGACGAGGAGTACTACCGCGAGGACCAGTACCAGGAGATCCGCGAGAAGTACGTGGCCCACGTGGAGAAGATGCTCTCACTCGCTGGCTTCGACGATGCAGTTGAACAGGCTCAGGCCGTGATGGACCTTGAGACGCGCATCGCGTTCCACCACTGGGACAAGGTCACCGTTCGGGACCTGACCAAGATGTACAACCCCATGACCTTCACCGAACTCGCGGGGCAGGTGTCCCGCCTGGACTGGTACTCCGTGCTGTTGGGCGTGGGGCTGACCGAAGATCAGTTGGCCACCGTGGTCAACGCGCAGCCCAGCTTCTTCACCGGCCTGGACGAGCTGATCACGGACGAACTGCTTCCCGCGTGGAAGTCCTGGGCCCGCTGGCACGTGGTCTCCGCTCGGGCGTCCTACTTGCCGGAAGCCTTCGTGAACGAGAACTTCGCGTTCTACGGAACGGTGCTTTCCGGAACCCCGCAGCTCAAGGACCGCTGGAAGCGCGGTGTGGCTCTGGTCAACGGCGCGCTCGGGGAGGCCGTGGGTGAGCTGTACGTGCAGGAATACTTCCCACCCGTTGCCAAGGCCCGCATGGATGAGCTGGTGGACAATCTCCTGGCTGCATACAGAGATTCCATTGAAACGCTCGACTGGATGGCCGAGGACACCCGCGGGGAGGCGCTCAAGAAGCTCTCCGGGTTCACGCCCAAGATCGGCTACCCGGAGAAGTGGAAGGACTACTCGGCGCTGTACATGGACGGCGAAGACTTGGTGGGCAATGTGGTGCGCACTTCGCAGTTCGCGGTGGATGAGATTGCCCGCAAGGCCGGCCAGCCCGTGGAAAAGCACGAATGGCTCATGACGCCGCAGACCGTGAACGCCTACTACCACCCGCTGCGTAACGAAATTGTGTTCCCCGCCGCCATTCTGCAGCCCCCGTTCTTCAGCCAGGACGCGGACGATGCCGTCAATTACGGGGGTATCGGCGCGGTGATCGGTCACGAGATCGGCCACGGCTTCGACGACAAGGGCTCCACGTGCGACGGCGAGGGCAAGCTGCGCAACTGGTGGACCGACGCCGATCGCGAGGCCTTCGAGTCACGCACGGCACGGCTCGTGGACCAGTACGCGGCGCTGTCTCCGGCTCAGTTCGACGGTTCCGAGAACGCCCCCAAGCTCAACGGTGAGCTGACCCTGGGTGAAAACATCGGCGACTTGGGCGGGCTGTCCATCGCGTTCAAGGCCTGGCATGCAGCCCAGGACAAGAAGGATGCTCCGGACACCGAGCCCATCGACGGGTTCACCCCGGCGCAGCGGTTGTTCGTGTCATGGGCCTACGTGTGGCAGGAGAAGTCCCGCGACGAGGCGCTCAAGACGCGCATCGCCACGGACCCGCACTCCCCTGCGGAGTTCCGCGCAGCACAGACCCCGCGCAACGTGGACGCCTTCTACGAAGCCTTCGACGTACAGGAATCGGACCAGATGTGGCTTCCACAGCAGGAGCGCGTCGCGATTTGGTGACGTGTTGAGGTCCTGACGGGATCGCCCGGGTAAGGGGCGATCCCGTTGTGGGCGATCAGGTCAGATGTTGGTGCTCGTGACTGTCTCGAACTCGCTCATCACCACTCCGAAGAACGCGAAGAACGCAATCGCCCACAGGATGCCCAGGATCAGCAGGGCAACACCCACCCAGCCGAGGACCTTACCGGCGGTTGCTCGGCCACCCAGCTTCTCGGACTTATAGGCCTGCCACAGGGCGAACGGCGCGAGGATGGGAAGTATTACTACTCCCAGAATTCCCAGAACCAATGATGCCTCGGAGCTCCTGGCTGCCTGGTCCTGCTGCTGCGCGTCCTGAGTGCTGACCGGCACATACTCCCAACGGCCGGGAGGCTGGCCGTACGGAGAGACCTGGTTAGCTGCCACCGAGGGATTCCGCCCCTGAGCGCCGCCGTTCGGCACGTATTCTTGAGTGGAATTGCGATAGTCCGTGGGGTTGTTGCCCGAAGAATGACTGGAACTCATGATGCGCCTCCGTAAGGTCGTAACGTGCAGTTGGTGCCATCCTTTCGCATAGATCAGTGACACCCATGGATTACGTGCCACCAACCGCACCGAGACAGTGTGTGTCATCCGGGAAGCTTCCTTAGTATCCCGGTGACCGATCCCAGCGAAGCCCCGCTAAAGGAGACCAGGTGAGTTCCGCAGAAGACCCGGCCGAGCGGCGTCGTAGTTCGTTCAGCGAACGCGTGCTGAAGGGCGGTAGCGAGCCCGACCCCCGGTTCACCCTGGCCAATGAACGGACGTTCCTCGCGTGGATCCGTACGTCATTGGCGTTCCTGGCCGGTGGCATCGCCATCGAGGCGTTCACGGGCGATATCTTCGACCTAGCCATCCGCAAATTCCTGGCCACGGTGCTGCTGCTCCTGGGCATGCTGTTGAGCGCGGGCGCCACCTTCCGTTGGCTGGGCGTGGAGCGCTCCATGCGCCACAAGGCGCCTCTGCCGCTGCCGATCATTGCGCCGCTGGTGGCCGTGGGCGGGGCCATTGCCTCCGGCGTGCTGGTCGTTGTCGTCCTGACCCGCTGAGCCATGCCACGCACCGCGCAACGTTTCCACGAAGACCCGGGGCTGCAGCCTGAACGCACGGTGCTGTCCTGGGGTCGCACCATGCTGGCCCTGTGCACTGCTGCCGCCATATTCCTGCGGTGGCTGCCCACCCACGGCCCGTTCGTGCTGGCGCTTTTCGGTTTGGCAGCATGTACCGCAATCGGCATTTACACTACTCAGCAGGCACGGTACCGCCGCGGCTCCGTGGGGATCAGCAACGAGCACGTGGAGCCGGACGCGGTAGCCGTGGTGGTGACCTCGACGGCCGTGGTGGCCCTGGGGGTCCTGGGCCTGGTCACCGTGGTGGTGTTCTAGACCAGGTCGCTGCGGCGATCCACGATCTGGGGATTCCGTGACAGGTCAGCCTGAGCCGGATCCACGGCGTGGGACTTGGTGGCGAACTTGTGACCGAACCAGAACGCCAGGAACAGTGGCAGCCCGATGTACGAGGTAAGCAAGGACAGAGGGGTCACGGTGTCGTTGATGAACGCCTCGTAGCTCTGGCCCACGATCACCAGCAAGCACATGGCCAGCGCGATGATCGGCCCCGCGGGGAAGAACTTGGCGCGGAACGGCAGCTCCTTGACCGAACGACCCTGCGCCTTGAACGCCTGACGGAACTTGTAGTGCGTCCAGGCGATACCGGCCCACACGATGAAGCCAGCCAGCGCGGACGCGTTGATCAACCAGGTGTACACGGCACCGTCGCCGAACCAGGTAGTACCGAAGGCGAGCAACCCGAAGGCGGAGGTTGCCAGCAGCGCTCGCATGGGGATGCCGCGCTTGTTGAGCTTGCGCAGGAACTTGGGGGCCTTGCCGTCCATGGCCAGCGACCACAACATACGTGTCGAGGCATACAAGCCGGAGTTGCCCGCGGACAGGATGGCCGTGAGGATCACCGCGTTCATGATCGAGGACGCGAAGGCGACACCAGCATTCTCAAGCACCAAAGTGAAGGGCGAGATCGCGATGTCCTCGATGTCCGAGGCGAGCAGATTCGGGTGTGTGTAGGGAAGCAGGAAGCCGATCACGGTGATCGCGCCTACGTAGAACAGCAGGATGCGGAAAAACACGGTGCGGATGGCTTTGGGCACCGTGCGTTCGGGATCCTTGGCCTCACCGGCGGCCACACCGACCAGCTCGGTGCCTTGGAAGGAGAAGCCCGCGACCATGAAGATCGCCAGAATGGTGATGGGTCCTCCGACGAACGGCGCCTCACCCGTAGTCCAGTTGTCGAACCCGGACGGCTCCCCGCCCATGATTCCGGAGATCATCAGAACGCCCAGTCCCAGGAAGACGACCACCGCGGCCACCTTGATGGCAGCCAGCCAGAACTCGCCCTCGCCATAGGCGCGCGTGGACAGCGCATTCAGGGAGAACACCGTGAGCAGGAACAACGCCGACCAAATCCAGGACGGCACGTCCGGGAACCAATAGCGCATCACCAGCGCGGCGGCCACGAGTTCCGCGGCCAGGGTGATAGCCCAGTTGAACCAGTAATTCCAACCAATCGCAAACCCGAAGGACGGCGAGACGTAGTTGGCGGCGTGATCACCGAAGGAGCCGGACGTGGGCCGCCATGCAGACATCTCACCCAATGACTGCATCAACAGGTACACCATGAGCCCGATCGCGATGTACGCGACTAATGCGCCACCAGGCCCAGCGGTGGCGATCGAATTACCGGAGGCCACGAACAGGCCCGTACCGATCGCGCCACCCATCGCGATCATGGTCATGTGCCGGGTTTCCAGGCTGCGGCGCAGCCCCTGACCCTCGGCTTCAGTGCTCACAGCGGGAGCGGTTTCCTTGGACACGGACGTGCCTCTCTATTGGCGTTACACGTTCCGGGGGGCTCCACGGGGGCTGGAGCTGAACGATAATGATAATGAGCGAGCCTAGCGGACACCCTCCGCCAACACGGGACCCTCCCCTCCAGCAGGGAATTTCTGCCGCTTTCCGGCCCGGCATCGTGCCTCACCAGACCGGTAGGTCCCTATTTTGGGGGATAACGGATCGTGTCTCGGTATTCCGAGGCCCGCCCGTAGGAGCGTACGCTGACGTTCACTCACGTGGATTTGAAGTTGGGGGGGGGGGTGTCCCTATGTTTCGAGTCAAGCCGCGAGAGTGGGTGGCTCGGGGGTCGGGACTGGTGTGGGTGACTGGTAGTACGTGCCGTCGCGGAGCATCGCGAAGATGACGTTGCAGCGGCGGCGG